>CAZBJJ010000027.1:0-28740 GCA_964492245.1 uncultured Spirochaetales bacterium
AGGGCGATCGGCCTGCTTTTTTCAACCAATTTACAGAAAGAATTGTACACTAACTTATGGCATATGAGATAAAGTAGAAACAACACTAATGTACATACACATTTCGTTCTTTTCATTCAGACCTATTTGAAATGTAAAAGGTATTGTATCTAGCAATGCATATCCAACTCCAATTCCATATTGATATTTTAGTTTTATGTCATCGGTTTCAAAGCATGAGCCAATATTCCCAAACGCCGACAGAAAAAAGTTTGAAAATACGTCTATATGTCGAAGAAAATAATAACGGACTTCAGTCTCAACATTCATCATTGTATTATAAAAATTATCTTCTTCTTTCGTCATTCTTTTTGTAAGATACGAATACTTTTTTCCTATTAAATAATCATTCTTCGTTTCATCGGTTTTAAAAGACGTAAAGAAATTTCCTGCAATCGCAATATCAAAATAGCTCAGATACAATGTATTTATTATAGAAAAATCAGCATCGCAAAATGAAAAAACATTTTCATAAATATTATAATAATTTATTTTTGCAATCATTGTATTTTTTATAAAACCATTTTCATACAAGAGTGCATTAATAAGCATTGTCTGTTTAAAAAATTTTTCAATGTTTTTTGTTTTTTCGGAAATATAAAATCCGTCATTTCCAAAAGTGGAAAGAAAAGAAAAAATACCATACGTAAAAGGAATGGAAAAATCATTTTGAAATGAATAAATTTTAGTATTATTAAAAATAATTTTTTCAGAAGAATTAATTAAGTCATAATCAAACAACACTCCCCACTTTACGTGCCGACTCGAAATATTCACGCCGGCAAGCGACTTTAACTTAGCACCTCCATCATATGTAAAGCTAAGACCAATATTTGGAAAAACTGAAAACGAGTTTTTTTGAAACAAATAGCCGAACTTGAAATAATATGGCATATTGTAATAATTATATTTCATCTCTACTTTATTTAAAACAAACGTTTCCGAAAAAACAGCAAGAGAACAGAAAAGCATAAGAATTATTACAAGTGCTTTTTTATTTAATTTCATACCTTAACCCTAATGAAAAATAACGATTGTTACTTTTAAAATGTTTCACGTCTTCAATTATGTACTTTGCAAATCCTTTAAACTGAAACACATCAATTGCAACTTCACTTTGAAACTGCAATTGATATTCTTCAGTCAAATTACAATCCAGACCTACAAGTAAAGTTAAAAACTGAAACAATTCAGTATTCATAAAAAACGCAAGATGATTTTTTTTATCAAAAAAATAATACTCAAAAACAAAGGAAGGACTTATATTTTTTAACAAAAAATATATTTCAGCTCCACACAACACATTAAAAGAATGGTCAGTACTAAAGAGGTACTCCGGAACAAGATATAAACTCAGGTTATTAAAAACAAACTTCGATTCTAAAGCCGTATGAAACACATTTGTCTCATCAAATCTGTAGTCACATAACAATCCAACAATGAAATCCATGTTTTCATAAAAACACTGCGCACCAAAACTATGCCATTTGGGAAATTCATATGACTCAATACGCTTTGTATCTGCTATGTATTCCAACTTCACATTTATACTATCATAACCATAGCTATAATTTAATTTCCAATACTCTTTTACCGGATTAAAATTGTTAATGTTCGGAACAAAAAAATGGATACTGTTTCCCAAGCCTGTACTTACTTTGTCTTTTTGCACTTTTAAGGCAGATGTTCCAAAATAAACACCAAATAAAAAATCTTTAAAAAGAAAATTTATATTCTCATTCTGTTCAAATGCTATACTTGGCGAAACATCTATCATAACGTTTTTAAAAAATGAATTGATATTTATGGCAAAAGAGCCGCTTCGAGTATTATCTATTTTTAAATATGGATTTTCATTTCCAAAGAAAATAACATCTTGATCTAAAAAAAAGCGAGGTGTCACAGAAATTGCATACGAAGCACTTTTAGTAATAAAAACAAAAAAGAAACATAAAAAAAATATTTTAATATTTTTTTGCATAAACGCTCAACTCTTTAAAATTGTTTTGATTAAATAAGGACTGTGGAAAATTTTTAATTTCAACATATTCCTCTGTTACATACACACTTTTTTTCTGGGTTTCAAAGACCAAATCATACACAGAGATCTTGTCAAAACATTTTTTCTTATTTAAAAATCCAACTTCATAGACCATTTTTTTTATGTTTTGCTTATTCCTATCTTGTAAAATTAGCTCAAACGCATCTCCTTTTTTTTGCAACTCCGCATAATAATATGAAATTCGTTTGTTTTTTCTTTCCAGTGTAACAATCTCTTCTGTTTGATCAACAAGTTTAAAATCATTTTCAAAATCAATTCGCAAAATATCTTGCACATCAATTTCAGAGATTTTATAACTACCAGAAATTTTCATTGGCATTCGCAATTTATTATTGGCAATCCAATACCCTTTTTTCATGCTTAAAAAAAACAGCTCTTCTTTTTTTTCTTTAATTATTGAAAACTGATTCTCCGTCGACATTATTGAAACAACAGGTATTTCATCCGTTTTTTTATCACCATCATATTCCAGCAATTTTTGTCTTGCAAAATAAATAGTACCGTCTTCAAAAAGTCCGTTATTTATTGATAAAAACTCTGTGTAAATTCCCGATGCACATATACATTGGGCGACAAATAAAACAATTGCAACCAGTAAACTATTTCTTTTAATCATTTTTCAACAACCTCGTCACATCTTTTTTCATAACAGAAATTATAGGATATATCGTTGCACAAATACATGTAAAAAATATAAAGAGACTATTTTTAACAATATCTTTCACCGTAAGATAAAATATCAATTTGTACCCTTCAGAATATCCGGGAGGAATAATCTCAATATTTGAAGAACGTACAATTGAGGCAAAACCGTAACTGGAAATAACACCAATGACAATTCCAATTAATGCCAACCAAAACGCTTCAGATAGCATTAACACAATGACATCCTTTTTTTTGAACCCAATTGCTTCCATTGTTCCAAATTCGCGCAGCCGTTCATTAAACACAGAAATTAATGCTTGCATCAATGCAATAAAAACTAACACAGACAAAATACCGCTAATTATTAAATATTGAGTCGCATTCATGGTATTTATTTGTGCATAGTTTGGGTTTAGCTCCACCCAATCTCTTAGCACAAACCCCGTTGAATCTTGCAAATCGTTTTTTAGCATATTCATTATAGTGTGTTTTTCAGCATCATCATTTAAAAAGACCTTTATTACAGATGCAGAATTTTCAATGCCTAAAAAATCAATTATTACATCACGAGCTGCAATTAATAGTCCTTTATCATTCTGGGGGATACCTGTTGTGGTAATTCCGGCTAGCTCAAAAGAGGAAAGAGAAATGCCATTTTCCGCTGATGAAGACAGTATATTTAAATACTGCTCGTCTACTTCGTCTATATTCAACTTTTCTGCTAACAAATTTCCAATAACAATTTTATTTTCACCGTTAAATACAGGCATTCCTTCAATTACCTTAGATTTTTTTTCAGGATTATCGACAGCTTCACCCCAAAAAATCTCAGACGTATATTCATTTCCAATAATGCCCGAGAACTCTAAAACACACTCAACCGACTTTACAGTATTTATTGAAGACAAAATTTTTTTTATTTCTTCTATTTCATCTTCATTTATCAATGCTCCTTCGGGCTCTGTTATTCCTAAAAACGCTTTGCTTATTTGAAAATTTCCGGAACTTTCAATAAAACCCAACGCCATTCCTTCTTTTGTATACTGAATATAGCCGTTGTATAAAATCATTGCCATCGTTGTAACGATAATAAGTAAAATTATCAAAAGGGTACGTTTTTTGTTGTACCATAAATTATCCCAACCAATTTTAAAGAGAAACATTTTTTAACACTCCGGATTCCATATAGTAACAATCATCAACATAGTCCTTTATCAAAGGATCATGTGAAACAAAAACCCCGATTCCATTTTTTTCTTTTATATATTTTTTTAAATATGCATACACAAAATGTGATGTTTTTTCATCAAGACAGGCGGTTATCTCATCTGCGATTATAAAACTTGGATTCGTAACCAATGCCCTCATAATTGCAACACGTTGTTTTTCTCCACCACTAAGAAAGTTTATTTTGTTGTTCATCAACTTAACCATGTCAAAATGTTCAAAAAGCTCAAAGACTTTTTTTTGAATTTCTTCTTTTTTCCTTTTCAATAATTTTAACGGTAAAGCCACATTTTGATACGCTGTCTGAGAATGTAACAGCTCAAAAAATTGAAATATCAATCCACAATTGTTTTTTCTAAAATCCGAATTTTTAGAAGTCGTAGCTTGCGTAACTTCATAGTCGTCCCAGAAAATCCGCCCCTCATCAACTTTATTCAAGCCGACAATCGAATTCAGGAACGAAGACTTTCCCGCACCGGATTTCCCATAAATCCAAATTAACGTACCTTTTTCAACATCTAAAGATATATTATCGTTGGCTTTAACTACAGTGTCATTAATAAAATACTGTTTTGATATACTATCTACCCGTAACATTTTACCAGCCAAACCTTCCCTTTTTGAAATTTTCTTTTAGCATTAACGGTTGCAACGCATCCGGGAAAATATCCTCTGCTTTGTCCAGATAATAAAAACTTTTTTTTACATCTTTAATGTGCATATAAAAAATAGCATATTGCAAACATGCATTAAATTTTGTTTTATTGTCCAGACTGTCGATTAATTCTTCATTTTGGCGGATGTATGAATTCCACAAATATGTAGTTTCTCCGCATGCAGAACTATACCACATCGCCATTCTCACTTTTGCATCAGAATTCGTATGTTCTTTTCGTAAGACAGCTTTACAAATTTTGGGCAAACAACTGACTATAGAAAAACCATCGGGAGACCATGAAAATTGATTCCACAAATAATCAAAATATAAAATTGATAACTCGCTATCTTTCAATATTGCTTTTTCAAGTTTTTTTATGTGTGCATTCATCGTCTGAAACTCTTTTTGAATCTCGTCACTTGCAAGAGCATAAAAGGAACAGACGTATGATAGTTCAAAAAAATCCTTTACGTCATCAATTTCCAGCCCGCCTTTCTGAGTATATGTTTTCCATGCCTGTACCACATCAGCATTCTCTGTCCCTGTAGCATAATACTCATGTAACTGTTCTTCAATATTAATTTCCTTAATATTAATTGCGAACACATTAGTAAGGGAAAAAAGCAGAAAAAAACTAATCAAAAAACGTTTTTCCATTTTTGTTCTTTTCCTCTATTTCAGAAATTATAGCATCATTAGTAACAAGACTTCTCGCTAATTCCAAATCTGCTTTACAGTCTTTCATTCTTTTTAACTTAAAATACACTTGAGACCTGTTTATATAAAGAAAAAACTTTTCAAAATCTTTATCAGTATATTTTAACGCTTTGGAATATGTTTTTAGTGCAGCGTCATTCCCTCCACCTGCAATTTCCGGTGCAAAGAACAACCATGTGCCATATCCATTTAACGCATATGCAAATTTTTTATCTTGTCGTAAGGCAGCTGTATATAAGTCCTTTGCAACCATTGATTGCTTATACATATCCTTGGTCGATAAGAACTCAAGAATTCTGGACTTTACATCTGCAAGCGAAACTAATAAATATTTATTCACTCGTTTTACATTTTTATCTGCAATATATGCATCGCTTGTTGAATGCAGACTGTCCAATAGTGCAAAATTTTCCTGAGCATTTGCTTCAGGATCAGAAAAATTCAACGCTTCCAAACCAATAATATTTTTCGCAGCTAAATATTCTTCATAATTTTTAAAGTCTTTTTCATCAATCGTTGCCATAAACTCATTGATAGTTTCCAAAGCTTTTTCAGTAGATTCCGCCTGATACAATTCAAACTTAAGATCGAGCACCTCATCCATTGTCATTGCAAAACATACTACTGAAACAAATAGCATAAAACAGCTAACAAGATTTTTTTTAGATATTTTCATTTTATTCATCCTTTTCACATAGTTTTTTTCACACGATTCATAACATGAACTGCAAGTAAAAATAAAAGACCGACTAAGTATATTTCTGGTCGTTACTAATAGTATAACACAATAAATAAAAAAAAAATGGAATAGTCAATATAAGTGCAGTCCCCAAATACCCCAAATATTTAAGCAACAGCCTTTGGATCTGATGCTTGTGTACTGACTCCCCGAATCTCTGTGATATCTATTAGCCATTTCTTGTTCGGCTCTGTTGCTCTAAAATCTTTATTAATAATATTCTCCGGACGCTCTGCTTTTTTGTCTGCTTTTGTAAGTCCTTCTGGACTCCTGCGGCTCTCGTGGAGTAAATTGCCATTTTTCATTGCTCGTTTTACGGTTGAATACGATCGGTTTATCCCTCTTTGCTTTAGTGCTATCATCATTCGTTCAACCCCATAGTTCTCATTATCCGTATGTTCGGCAAGTATCTTGTGTATTTCAGCAAGCAGAATTTGCCACGCTTTCGGTCTGCTCCGGTTTCGTTTCCATTTGTAGTAGCCACTTTCACTGACCGAAAGGGAACAGCACATCTGGCGAACGGAATAGATTTTCTCCTGTGCTCGTATAAAAATATATACAAACCGTTCGCCTGTCTTTATCTCTTCCGGTCTTCTACAAAAAAACCGAGTGCGTCCTTCAGGATCGAGTTCGCTTTATGTAACTCGTAATTTTCCCTTTTTAGCCGTGCTATTTCATCATCAGGATTGGTCGAAACCACCGTTTTATTTTTATCATTCTTTACTCGCTTTTTTCGCCACTCGGCAAGAGTTGCATATGGGATACCAAGTTGCTCAGAAGCCTTTTTTAGACCGACTTCACCTGAGAGCTCTATCGCTCGTTCTTTAAATTCTTTGTCGTACCTTTTCATCGTAATACCTCGTTATATGTATTTTCAGACGTTTTGGTACTGAACTTTTATTATACCCCTCCATAGAGCCGCCTTAGTCAACTGCATACCCAGGTTTTATTTTGATAATTTGTCTGTCTGTTCGTGCGAGGGTTGATGTAGTTTAATTTGCGAGTCTACACCAGGTTTGTACAGTAACCGGAAGCCTGCAGCTCAAGAGGCTTTGAATCATTGGGGGACCCGAATGGGTCCCTTTTTTAATCGGGCTGTAAATCGTTAGCAACGGAAATGGCTTGAAGACTGCTTTGTCCTTATGGACAGGACGCACGCCTGATCAATCCATTTACACAGGATTCTCTATAACAGGGCATCTTATGGGATACCCTGTTATAGAAATGTTCATATAGCCTGTAAAATCATTAAAGTAATGATACAACAAAAGCTACCACTGGAGCCCAACAGAAATATCAAGGTATGGACGTAAAACAAATTCAGAACCGGTTATATCCAAAACTTCACCACCCAAAGCAACTTCAAAACACAAATATGATAAGAGGTTAAAACGAGATCCAACATCGAGTGCCATATTCCAGGAAAAATTTCCCTCATCGACAAACCTCAAGATACGGGCATCCGACAATGGCATATATCGAATAAATGGCCCCTGTGGGAACACTCGCGGATACCATGCAATACCACAACCCATACCGATATCAAAACGCTCGGCAACATGAATTCTGAATGGTAACATTACGGAAAACATTTCGAAGATTTTTTTTTCATAGGAAAAATCAATAAATACCTCTTCCTCACTTTGGAAATACTGCAAAACAGGTGTAAGTACATTAACCACTATCTTGTTTTCCGGTTTTTCTCCCGCCTCAAGAACACTCACAGATACCAGCAAAAAGAGGAAGGGTATCAACGCTTTTCTGTTCATTTCATTCTTCTCCTATTTGTCTAATGGAGCAAGCTTCACACCATTAATATAAACGGTAACACCAGCAGGAACATAGGCACATATATGTGCTATTAAAGCATTCCATAAATTGACTGTCCCCGCATAAACAAAGCTCACAAGTTCAGGTGTAACAGCATATGCATAAACACCAACAGCAGCAGTAGAAGCCATTACTGTAGAAAACTGAAGCGCGAAATCTCCGGTAATGATAAAATTTCCATTATTGAATATTTTCACAACAGTACTCATAAATGTGGAGTTGGTGGCAGCCCAATACCCCAAATAGACACTCATTCCGGCAACAGCGACTCCTGCGGCGATCAAACCGGCGGCTTTCACCCATGGGGCAAACCATGGAGCGAATTTATAGGCAGTAAGTCCAGCTATAGCTGCAACTGACAAACATACGTAAGCACCAATATTTCCCCAATCAAAATCCCCAATTGCACGGGAAACAGATTCCCCGGTCAAGGGCATACTCAATCTGATATTTCGAATATTATCTTGATTTAGGCTCCTCACAGCTCCTGCAGAATCATTATCATCAGCAACAACGCTATTGACTGACGATTCAAAACTTGCAGCCATTTCAGGAGATACCTGCTCCATCTTGTCAAGAACTTCGCCAACAGTCTCTCCATTGGCGATCGCGTCAAAAATGGCCAAATATAAATAACCATCTTTTTCCTTGGAGTATAAAGCCAGAGATGTTTCCGGATCAGAAACAATATTCTGATATGCAATCAAAACATCAGAAGATACAAATACTTGGTCGGATTCGTTATTCTCAACAGCGCTTATTGAACGCGACGATGAAAAACCGGAATCAACAGGATAATCAGAAATCAATCCTGCATCATTCCACACTCGAACAGCTCCGGCAAAACCTTCAATTGTTTCGTTGTTGACACTTAAGAAATTGGCATTACATGAAACTATATTTCCCAACATAATGCAAGAAACAAGTCCTGCAATTAATCTTGAACCAATAAACGAATCACCTGTTCTGTGCCTGTTCTGTGCCTGTTCAAAATCCAACATATACATCTCCTGATAATTAAAAGTATTGAAAATATGTTAAGTCCAGGGTCATTGCTTGTCAAGCATTATATACAATGTAAATATTCAATCTCTCCCCCCGAAAAAAGGGAGCCGCCACGCAGAGCCAGCCCCCTTTCCCGGAACCCTTCTTCCTTAAAACCGCCGCTCGAAGGACCAGGTGACCGGTTCAAAGTGCGAAAGCCAGAAGGCACGGGCCTCGGGGTTGTGGGTTTCGCAGTCCACCGAGACAAGGAGCTCCATATCATCCCCGCTACCGGACTCCGGGTTATCCCGGTGATGAGCGAGGCCGCTCGTTACGAGGAAGCGCAGAAGCCGTTCGCCCAGGTGACGGCCGCGGCAGGAGGGGTCGACCCAGAGGCCGCAGATGGCCAGGGTGTTCGGGCTGTGAACAAACCAGCTTACATCCATCTGCGGCGGGGCGGCCTTCATGAAACCCACTGCCCGCCCGTCGCACTCCGCGACGACGGCAAGGTTTTCCGGCGACTCGAGCCACTCGCGCCACTCGACGACGGTCGACGGGCGGGTGTCCGGCATTAGTACCGGGGGAGCAGCAATGTGGGCAGCAAGAGACTGGTCAAGGCGGGCAAGGGCTTCGGCATCGGCAGGGCGGGCACGCCGGACAACGAGGCTCGGAGCATCACTATCAGCAGAGTCCTCTTGCCAGACGGGGAGCGACGCGAGGAGCTCATGCGCCGGTCGGGCGGCGTCAAGGACGGTGCGGCCCCAGGAAAGGAGCGAGAACTCCTCAAGGAGGGCCGGTTCACGTGCGGGGATGCCGATGGCGTGGATGGACAGGCCCTCTTCGCGAAGGTCAGCCAAGAGGCGGCGCACCAGGGGGCTTAGCAAGCGCGAGACACGCCGTGCTTCCCTGCGATTATTGGCTTGGCTGGCAATACCGGGGCCGGCTGCAGCTTTGCCGCCCTGCCCATTGCCTACCGAACGCAGCCCCCAACTCCAGTCGGGGCTCAGGGCGGCGCGCCCCAGGTTGCGGTACTCGTCGAGGGGGAACCAGGCCAGGAAGGCTTCAAGCGGGCCATCAGCCTCTTGAACGAGGCCGTATACGCGCCCCTGTTCGGCCATCCAGCCAATGCGGCCGATAAAGTCCTCCTTCCGGTGAGCCGGAAGCCAGGGGTACGCTTCGCGCAAACGCGCATGGGTCGAAAAAGCAATATCTGCCGCCTGTGCAATGCCGGCGGCGTCCTGTATGAGAATGGTATTCACGGTCAACTCCTGTGTGACCGTTCCTTATGAAAAGAGAATGGTATGGCTGATATTTGGCAGACGGGGCTGTGTTCGACAGTCGGGAACGGTCAGGCGACCGGCGCGTGTGCCCCGCGGCCTTCAAAAATGAATACACTGTGCATGTCGCCCTCCTTGTCAGCACCGGTGATAAAGTTCCGGAAAACACCGGTTTCCAGGTTCCGCTTTTGACATAAGACGGGCGGTCCCTCTAAGGTTGGTTTTGTAAGAAATCACCCGAAGAAAGGAGCCGCCCGCCATGTGTCAAAAGGAGTGTCGGATGCACCTTGCACGCATCCTGGCCCAAGATGGCCACAAACAGATCGAGATCGCCCAGCGACTGGGAGTCAGCGATCGAATGGTCCGCAAGTATCTCAAGCCGGACTACCAACTCAAGGCCCGCAGGGCCCGCCCCGGCAAGCTGGATCGGTTCAAACCGATTATTGACAGCATACTCGAAGAGAACCCCCATTACAACATTGTGGTACTGGCAGAGCGACTACAAAAGCAGGGGTACCAGGGCGGGATGAGCATCCTGCGCGATTATGCTGCTTCAGTTCGATCTGCCTGTATTACCAAGGCCGTGTACCGCTTCGAGAGTGAGCCGGGAAGACAAGCGCAGGTCGACTGGAAAGAGTGCGGACTGTGGCCCATCGATGACACAGAGCGGAAGGTATACGCTTTTGTCATGTTGTTGGGATACAGTCGCCGGCCCTTTGTCCTGTTCACTACCGCCATGACCTCGCCGGTACTGCTGGCGGCCCACAGCAAGGCCTTCGCGCACTTCCAGGGCGTTCCCGCAGAGATACTCTATGACAACATGAAGACCGCGTGGGTCGCCGAGACCGGGGGCTGGAAGGTCAATCAGAAGCTCCTTGAGTATGCGGGGCAGATTGGGTTCAAGCCACTACGCTGTCAGGTGCGGCGACCCCAGACCAAGGGGAAGGTCGAGCGCTTTATTGGGTACTTGGGTAACCACTTCCTGCCCAAGGCGCGCGAGGCGGGGCTTGCAAGTATCGATGAACTCAATACGGCCGTGTTGGAATGGCTGGCCACGGTTGATCACGAAGAGTTACGCGAGTTCTGCCAGACGAGAAGCGAGCGCTTTGAGGCAGAGCGTGCCGCTCTCAAACCCTGGATCGAAGAGGCGGCGCCCGATATCCGGTCCAGCCATGACCTGTCGGTCTCGCGGGAAGGGACTATCAGCTTCGAGACCAATCGCTATAGCGTCCCGGCCGACTTGATCGGCAAGATGGTCTGCCTTCGCCAAGACCCGCTTGCAAGAACTGCGACCATTTACCATGACAGCAAGGGGTTATACCCCCTCACCCTTCTTCCTTCCGGAAGCCGCGGGCGGCTGATTCGGCCGCAAGACGCCAAGAGCTTGAGGGATCGCTGGGAACGGGAGAACCGGCGATCGCTCTCTCAAGATGGTGTAAAGCCGGAGCGTGCCGGGGAGACCAAGCCCGAAAGTGCCGCGGTTGAAACGCGCCACCCTGCATGCTTCGACCGACTGCTGGAGGGCGCATGAATACCCAACTGCTTGGCCTGCATGCACGCATGGATGACTTGGGCCTGGGCTTCATGGCCGCCGGCTTGGAAAGCTTCCTAGAATCCCAAGCCCGGTCTGAACAGTCCTTGGTTCAGACCTTGAACGACCTTCTGGACTTGGAGTTGAGTCCCCGCAGGGAGCGGGCCGCCAAGAGCCGCCTCATGGTCGCCTTGGCCCACAAGGCCTGCCTCACCGGCTACACGGCCTGGTACACAAGCTGTTCCGACCTCATGGAGAACCTCTCCCGCGCCCGCGAGGCCGGCCGCCTTAAACGCAAGCTCGTGTGGCTGCGGAAGCCCCACGTCCTGGTGATCGACGAAGTGGGGTATGAGAGCCTCAACCGCGAGCAGGCGAACCTCTTTTTCCAGGTGGTAAATGCCCGCTACGAGAATGGACCCATTCTGATAACGACCAACAAGTCGTTCGGATCCTGGTCTGAGATGATGGCCGATGAGGCGATAGCCACCGCCACCCTCGACCGCTTGCTTCACCACGCCCACATCTTGAGTTTGAAGGGCGACTCCTATCGCATGAAGGATCGCCTGAAAACCGGGGTCGTTGACCCCGACTAATTACCTAAAAAGCGGAACTTGGCTACCGGTGAAAAGCGGAACTACTAAACCGGTGTTGACACTTCATAATTTACTTGATGTTCAATCGATGTTATGGCGAATGAAACAGCTACATTATTGCCAATAATACAGAGAATCCTCGTTGATTTAGGCGAAAAAATACGCCTTGCGCATTTAAGGAGAACCTAGTTTACCGAAGCCTGCACCTAGCCCTAAAAAAGCTAAAAGTGCAAGCTTTGGTGTACTAGGAATTATTTGATAAGGCGGATATTGTCGGCCAGCATTTTAGTCGGACCCTCCGACAGGGTAACCGTAAACATAGCCCGCTTCATTTCATCCATACCGGGAATAGCATCGATTTCCATATTGGACCCATCGAGCAGATCCTTGGTAAGATCGAAAACAACCGTGTAGACACCAGGGGGAATTGTTTCGTTGGCAGTTTGGCTCCAAAGCCAGCCATCGGTGGTCTGTGCGCAGAACTGCACGTCGAAGGAGGCATCGCCTATGTTGTTGATATCGACAACAACAGCCTTTACGCCAGTCCAATCGGTTTCCAGCAATTGATCGCTAAAAAAAGTCGCCTGGTTGGAAGGGGGACCCAAGTTTACATCCCACTCCCAGACTGCAGCACTACTGCCTTCGCTCTTCCATTCTTCGGTAATGTCGGCATCCAAGGACCAGTTGTGGGCTCCCCACTGATCCCAACTGTCGCCAACGGCAGACCAAAAGTTGCCATCTTCGAAGTTGTCCAGCAGAATTACCTCGCCATCGGGAACTGTCCACGAGGCCGCAACCTCTGCACCAGCTGCCGATTTTGTTTCGGGAGAGCTGGTACAGCCCGCAATGCCCATTGCTAAAGCAAGCGCTAAAGCAAAAACAAGTATCTTTTTCATCCTTTCCTCCATAGAGTAGTTTCCCCTATTTTAACACTCAATAATGAAAAGTCAAGAAAAAAAGGAAAACGGTTTCCCTGGTCTATCGCAGGGGGAAATAATGATCGCAGGTAAACTCACCCTTTACGTTTTTTTGAAGGACCAGGCACCGGCCCTCCCGCTTTACATCCACTTTAAAAATCTTTTTTTCTGGATAATAGCTGCGAACGCCCTCCCATTGAATGCAGGCATAGCATTTACCCGATTCTGCTGGTTTAAAATCTTGAGACATACACCCTCCTTAATGAGTTTGCTATAAACTCTTTTCGTGATCTTCTATATTAATATTCGGCAGTTCTCTCGATAGCTCTTAGACAATGTTTAGGCCCCTATCTTCGGCAAGGCCCAGTTTAATGTTCATACATTGTACTGCAGCCCCTGATGCCCCCTTGCCCAAATTGTCCAAGCGGGAAACTAAAAGGGCCTGCTGTGCGTGCCCAAAGACAAAAATTTCCAGTTTATTGGTATTGTTGCAGGCCATTGCCTGGAGGTAGTCATTTTCCAAGCCCGCCTCGCCCCCAAAATCCTGGACCGAGACAAATTCCTGGCCCGCATAGTGCCTTGCCAAAAAGGCCTGAATATCCTGGGCATGGCCCACCTTGTGCAGTTCATGCAGTTGTAGTGGCATGCCCACAAGCATGCCCTTATAAATATTTGCCAGAATTGGCGTAAATACCGGCTCGCGGTCCAGGCCACAGTGGTAGCGCACCTCGGGTAGGTGTTTGTGATTCAGGCCCAGGGCGTACATTCGCGGCGAATTGAGGCTGGGATTCTCCTTTTCTTCTTGCTCGTACCAAGAAATAAGCTTTTTCCCGCCCCCGGAATAGCCGGTAAGGGAAAAAAAGCTGAGGGGATAGCTGGCCGGTACAATGCCTGCTTTAACTAGGGGGGCAATTGCACAGACAAAACCACTGGCATGGCAGCCAGGCACCGAAATACGGCGGCTGTTTTTAATGGCCTCTCGCTGACCAGCATGCAGTTCGGGAATACCATAGACCCAGTCTGGGTCGGTGCGGTGGGCGGTAGAGGCATCAATTAAACAGCTATGTGAATTTTCTACGAGGCTGGCAGATTCCCGGGCTGCCACATCGGGCAGGCATAAAAAAGTTATATCCGAGCTATTTATTAAACGTTTGCGCTCTTGGACATCCTTGCGCAGGGCGCTATCAATTTGGATAATTTCCAATTCGCTACGCCCGGCCAAGCGCTCATAAATTTCAAGGCCAGTTGTGCCCTCTTGACCATCAATAAAAATCTTAAATTTCATAGCCCTAGAATAGCGGGAAAGGCTTTGTCGTGTATAGCCAATAACTTGAGTAGGCCCCTTAAAGAGCATATAGTTGGCATATGCGACTGGTTATTTTAGGTGCTGGGCGGCTTGGGCTGCACATTGCAAAAGAATTGATAGCGGAAAAACACGATGTGGTCGTTATAGAGAAAAAGGCCGAGTTGGCTCAAATTGTAGATAACGAATTGGATTGCCTAGTGTTAAATGAGGATGGCAGCCGGCCCGAGACTTTACGCAAAGCGGGCACCGCAAGTGCCGACTGGTTTATTGCGCTCACTGGCAGCGACGCGGTAAATATGGTGGCCTGTGGCCTTGTGGCTGCCGAGGCCAGCCACACCAAGACCATTGCGCGTATGGAGACTCCTTTTTACAGTGCGCTTTCGCAGCAACAGCGGCGTACCTTTGGGCTAGACCTCTTAATAAATCCCGCAGTGGAGGCTGCCAGGGGGCTTATGCGTATTATTGCCGAGGGCTTTGCCGAACATGCTGTCCCCTTACACGATGGCTCGCTACAGTTGCGCATGATGGTGGCCGACGATTCCTGCTCGATTATTGGCCAGAGTATGGCAGAGGTCCGCCAACAGGACAGTGCCCTATTTTTAATAGCAGCTATAGTCCGAAATGGCGAAATCCTTGTGCCCCATGGCGATACCAGCATTCAGCGCGGAGAGCGTTTTTACGCCCTTGGCGAGCGGGAGACGCTAAATACTTTTTTCGGCCCCATCGAAGGGCTGCAGACAGAAAACAGAAAAATAATTGTCCTTGGGGCAACGCGCCTAGGTGAACAATTGCTCAGTTATCTTGTCGAGGGCCCAAAACAGGGCCAAAAAGGTAAATATCATTTTTCCCATTTATTTAAGAGAAAGTTAGATATTTTATTGATAGACGAAGACGATGGGGCCTGTAGAAATATGGCTAAGCTCTTTCCTCAAATTGATGTTGTCTGTGGCGATAGTGGCGAGGAGGGCTTTTTAGAGAGCATTGGCATTAAAAACGCGGACCTCTTTGTTGGGGCCAGCAACTCGCAGAGCAAAAATATCATTAGCGCCCAGCTTGCTAAGCTTTTGGGTTGCAAGAAAACAATGGCCTTTACGCAAAATCACCGCTACCAGGTGCTCGGCCCCCATTTGGATATCGATTCATGGGTCTGTACCGTCGACGAGGTGGTATCGACGGTGCTTGCCGAAATTCGGCGGGCCCATATTAAGACGATTTATTCGTTTTACGAGGACAGTGTAGAAATTGTGGAGTTAAAAATCGAGAAAAATGCGGCAGTTCAGGGTCGGGCCCTGCGCGAAATAGCCCTGCCAAAGGGCGTTTTAGTGGCCTTTGTCTACGGCAAAAATGGTTTTAGGGTACCCACAGGGAACAGCCTCCTGTTTGGCGGAGACGTGGTGGCCCTAATTAGCCCAAAACATTTAATATCCGATTTAGAGCGTATTTTTAGCCAGATCCAAGAGGCCTAGAAGGGCAAGGCCCCCGGCCCGGCTACTTGATATGGTATTTTTTTAATACGCCCTGTAAATCTTCGCGCTGCATGGCGTAGCAAAGAATTGCCTCTAAATAGCCAGCTGGTTCGCCGGTGTCCAAGCGCTGGCCCTCCAGTGGCGAATGCACAACCTTGCCCTCGGCCATAAGCTGGTTTAAAGCCTTAATATGGTAATATTCTTTTTGCGCGTCCGGTCCCTGAAGGTGTTCCTGCCAGTAGAATTCTAAAAGCTTAAAAAACTCTGGGGTAAAGAGATAGCGCCCAAGGCTAATTTCGTGGCTGGGCTCAAGACCCGGGGCTGGTTTTTCCACAATGCCCCGCACATGCAGATTGTCTTCGCCAATATTTAAAACCCCATAGCGACTTACATCCCCTGCGATGTGCTCGCTTGCCATAACCGAGCAGCCAGTTTCTTGCCAAGCCTGTATAAGCTTTTTAGAGAGTGAGGGGCCCAGTACAATGTCGTCGGGGTAGGCAACCACGCAGGGCCCATCCCCAATAAAGGGCCTTACCTGCAGGAGGGCATGCCCGGTGCCGAGCATGCGCTGTTGCCTAACAAAGGCTACGGAAAGCTCAGCATCGGGGTTAATTTTTTCCAGCTCGGCCCGCTTGCCCTCTTTTTCGAAGAGCCCCTCCAACTCTACTTCGCGGTCGAACCAGTCCTCCAGCGCCTTTTTGCGACGCGAGCTAATAACGACGATATCGCGTATACCGGCCTCTTTAAACTCTTCAACAATAAAATCGATGGCAGGACGGTCGATAAGAGGGAGCATCTCCTTGGGGATGGTCTTGGTAATGGGCAAAAACCTGCTGCCATACCCTGCTGCTACAATAATACCTTTCAAATCTTAGCTCCTCTCTTTAGTTTTTACAGTTTAAAACAAATACCCGCTGATCCCCCGATTCCACCGTAAGAGGAGAAGGGGCCAGTGGCAAAGCCAAGCATATAGGTAAAGTTGATCTCGCCAAATAGCTTGACATCCCTTGTCATAAGATAGCTGGCCCCCAAAGAGGCGGTGAGCCCAATATGCGAAATCCACTCATCGTCATCTTGAGTGTCGGTCATATCTTCGACAATGGTTTCGATTATCCGCAGGACAACACTGGTGCCAACGCCCAATCCCGCATTAGCTGTTATAGCAAGACGGCGAAAATAGATGTTGTAGTCGAAGCCAAGGCTGGCAATAAGAGGATACCAGAGGACGCCATCGAAAAGGACCGTCATGCCAACGGCCGGGCGAAAACTGTAAAAGCCTCGAGTGCCAGTTCCCTTTAGGTTTAAAGTAACAGCCCCATCGGATGAATCGTCACCCCAGCCATAGCGGGTATCAAAATACCGCAAATAGCCAAGAGACAGGAATATATCCACACCCATGCGGGGAATTTCTAAGAGCTCGCCACCTTCCTTGGGTGCACCATAGAGAACTGTGGCCGTAGAGGCAGTGGGCCCCACGCTTTTAACCATTATCAGGCCCGTTTCCCGTTGATCTTGGAAGCCCTGTATATCGATTTTTTCGATAACGGCAAACTCATCACCCCGGCGAATACCCATATCCTGGCCAAGTTGCATACGCACCTCCGCAAAATTTGCCGAAAGCACCCTCGTGGTAATAGTAAAGGCCGGAATTGAGCGCACCTCGTATTCCAGTTGGCTGGCGATACCGGAAAGCGCCCCCTCGATAGCCTTTGTCTCGGTCTCGGCCGAACTGCCACTGGTATCAATTTGAGCCCAGCCAAAGGTGGTCCCCTCTGCCACATTGATAAAAGCAACCGAGGTTTTTATATTAGTCTGATATTCGCCCGCCTTGCTGTTGTACTCGGAGGTGTAGGCAGTTATGGTGGGTATAACCACAATAAAAGAGCTATACAGCTGGTTAAGCAGGGCCTCGGTCATTTGAACTTCGCCAAACTTTACCTCCTCTGGTAGGGGGGTGTTCTCCTCTTTGTGCTTTCGCAGAATTTCTATAAATTGATTGATATCCGCCGTGCTAAAGCGGGTCGTCTGCCCCAATACGTTAAAACGCCCTAAATTGACAAAGACGCTTTGAATACTGGCATCGACGGTGCCAAGCACCTTAGATGGAATTCTATAGCCATAATAGCCCAAGGCAAAGACGGCAACATCTTTTTTTTCGCTAACCTTTACTTCGTTCTGAGCAAAGACCTGCAAGCTTATCAACATAAGAACGATACTTGCCAGGATGGGTTTTAGTGCTTTCATATTTCTCCCCTTAAATACGTTAAAATAAGTATTCACATTACAATTGGTTGTTTAAGTATAATAATTGATAGCTATCTGTCAATAATAGACAGGAAGAAAACAACTTGCCAATAGTCGCGGTTCTTCCTATATTCACTAATAAAGGAGAAAAAGATGGAGCAAAAAACAGCAAGGGCTGTGGCCGTTGCCATTTTAGGTGCCAGCGATAAAGAAGAGCGCTATGCCTATAGGGCCTTAAAATTATTGCAAGAAAACGGGTACAAGGTGCTGCCAGTGCACCCCCGCATTAAAAAAATTGATGGCCTTCCCGTCTTTCCCCGCCTTGCCGACATCCCCAAAGACAGCCCTGTCGACACCCTTACCCTCTATGTCAATGGCGCAACCGTGCTGGAATCGATAAGCGATATATTAAATCTGCGCCCACGGCGGGTTATAATGAACCCGGGTACCGAAAACGCCTCGGCGACGCGCCAACTTGCCGACCAGGGCATCGAGGTCCTCGAAGCCTGCACCCTGGTGATGCTAAAAACGGGGCAGTTTTAGTGCGCCTATAGCCCAATGCGCAGCCCACAGGCGATGCCCAAGATGCTTAAGCGCACCCCACTTCCCCCACCGTTTTTATACGAATCAAAAGCATAGGAACCTGAATTGGTATCGAACACAATGGTATCTCCCCGGCTTTTTGGGACAAGTGAATAGGCAAATTCGGTAAAAAACATTTTTTTTGCGCTTAATTCAAAATGTAGCGCAATGCGTCCTTGAAACATTAAGGTGTTTTCGGTGGAATCAACAAAATAATTATCTCTTTTAATATGATGGTCAAAGCCCTGGTACTGTGCAAGGGGGTACAAAAGCAGGGCAAGGCCTATGTCTGTCTTCTCGCCTATGGGAAAGCGCCCGCCCAATTCAAAGCCAAATAGCAGCCACTGTTGGCGGTAATTAATGCCCGGGCCATACATGGGGGTTTTAGGAAGGTCAGCTTGCCATTCTTCATAGATGTCTCCGTTTTTCTGGGCATATTGAGTATAGCCATTGGTCGCTGTCCAATTGTACAGGCGATAGGAGAAGGCTAGGCCAGTATAGAACTGAAGATCGGAATTTTTGGGGAATTTCCCGCCCGTGCGTGCCGTAAAAACAAGGCCCTGCTCGAGCCAGGCCTCGTGGGCAGAAAAATGAGTTAAGTAGTGCAAATCTCTGTTTCCTGGATGGCTAAGGATATTCATCCAGTCCCGGTCGATCATGCTCCCGGTTTGGCCGGGCAGGGCCGAGTTTAAGGAGGCCGAGAAGTAAAAAGAATCGCGGTATCTGTATTCCCCTTCCAGGCCCCATTGAATGGCCGGTAGAATTGGCCAGAGCAATTCGCTTAAAACTAAATTGCTTGAATAGACGAGCTCCCGGGTGTCGCCAAGTTCAAGGCCCCAAAATGGGCTTATGGAAAACTGATGTCTTAAAGTCTTGGTTTCAGGTTTTTCTGCCGGTAAAAGCGATGGCAAAAAAAATAAGATTAAGAAAAAGGTGGTACCCCAAAGCTTGCACCTGGTAGATTTTTGCATATCAGGTTTTTTCCTCGTGTTGTTCAAGAAAATGTTCGATATTCCTTTTTAGTTCGTTTAAGGCATTTGAATCGAAGCGCCCAAGGGCCTCTTGGCTCTCCTGTATCCAATTGGCAAGGGCCCTGCTTGGCCATTTGTGGTAAAGCAGCTCGGCTTCTTCGAACAGTGCCTCCCACTCGTCGGTTAAAATTATTTTAGACAGGCCTTTAATTTTAGGCAAAAGTTGCCGGCGCCCGGCATCCAGGAGTTCTTGAGTTTTCTTTGAGCCCAGATCAAGGGCCAGGTCTTCTTTGTTTAAAGCAAGAAGCGGGATAACAGGTGGCTCCTTGTCGATCTCGTCAAAATCCCAATGGATGTTTTCTGCTCCCAAAAGCTTAGAACTCTGTTCAATATCTTCCAGGCCTCCATCAAAGACCGGCAACTTAACCGTAAAACAGCTGCCCTTGCCATATTCGCTGGTTACCTTTATTTCGCCCCCGAGGTCCCTGCAAAGTTTTTCCACAATGCTCAGCCCTAAGCCGGTGCCCCCAAAGGGCGTTCCATGTTCTGGGTCCTGGTAAAAGGGGGTAAACACCCGCTCTAAATGCTCTTTTTTAATGCCCGATCCGCTGTCTTGCACCTCGAAGTAGATAAACTCCCTATCGTCTTTGCCTATCTCATACGACACCGTCAATGCGACCCTGCCAATCTTTGTAAACTTAATGGCGTTTCCAAGCAGGTTTATCAGAATTTGGCGAAGCCGCATTTTGTCGTGAAGAATAGAGGGCGGTACCTCCTGGCTTACATCCGCTTTTAATATAATTGGTTTTTCGCGAAGCCTGAACTGGAAGAGCTCTGTCAGCTCGGTAACCAGAATGTGCACCGAAAACTGTTCCAGATGAATATCTATTTTTCCACTTTCCAGTCGGGATAGGTCGAGGGAGTCGTTAATAAGTCCTAAAAGGTTGCGACTAGAGCGATCAATAATAGAAAGAAGCTCAATGTTTTGAGAAGTCTGCTGCATTTTTAAAAGCATAGCCGTGTAGCCAATTATGGCATTTAAAGGAGTGCGCATTTCAT
This sequence comes from uncultured Spirochaetales bacterium, assembly GCA_964492245.1. Lineage (GTDB taxonomy): Bacteria > Spirochaetota > Spirochaetia > Treponematales > Breznakiellaceae > CAZBJJ01. Next base: position 20,848 of record CAZBJJ010000027.1, read on the forward strand.
GGCTGATATTGGCTAGAAACTCGGTCTTTGCCATCTTCGCCCGTTCGGCATCGTCCCTTGCGCGGGTAAGTTCTCCTTCTAGCAGTCTTCTGCGCTCCAGCTCTTTTTCACTTGCCTTAAGACAAAATTTATGGCGGGTCCAATAAACAAGAGTGAGCCAAAGCAGGAAGGCGATAAGCCCGTAGGCTATAAAAGTTGGTACATTTGCAAAAAAAAGTGGGTGCACGGTTTTGGGTGTTTTAAAGCCCTCCCTGCTCAAGGGGGCATTGTTGTCCTGGGCAAGGCTGGAGACTGCCTCGTTGGGCAGGCCCTCTTTTTGCCCAAGGCGGGCAAAGTGGTAGGCCTGGGCATACAGGAAGTTGGAGCAAACAACGAAAAAGAGCAGGCTTAAAAAACGGCGTAGGGGAGTTTTAGACATCGGGCTGGCTAGTCTCGTTGTTTAAATTCAAGAGGCATTCTTCGCTTGCCTCGGGATAAAGGTTTTTAGCACAGCTGGGGCAGAGGCTGTGCGAAAAAAGAGCACCGGTATGCTTGGACAGATAGCTTTCCACCTGTGTCCAAAAGCCCTCGTCGTTGCGAATAGACTTACAGTGTGCGCAAATGGGTATAATACCCTCGAGGGTTTTAACGCGGTTTAAGGCCTCTTTTAGGCGCTTATTCAGGGCTTTTTCGTTGTCCAGGGCCTGTTTAAGCCGAATATGGGTTTTTACCCGTGCGCGCACCTCGGCCTCGTTAAAGGGCTTGGTAATATAGTCTACACCCCCAAGTTCTAGGCCCTTAATAATATCTACGCTGTCGGTGCGGGCCGAGACAAAAATAATGGGTATTTCTTTATAGGCAGGGTCCTTGTGCAATTTTTGTAGAATATGAAAGCCATCGATATCGGGCAACATAATGTCCAATAATATTACGGTGGGAATGCGGGAGGCCAGAAGAAGAAAGAGTTCTTCGCCGCTGTGGGCAATGCCAAAATTATAGCCATCGGCCTGTAGGCAGTGGTGTAAAACCCGCACATTGTCGAGGATATCATCGACAATGGCAACAAAGGGGACATCTTCTTTCATATTTACCGAGTATATTCGACAAAGGCCTATTTGTCGATAAAAACTCCGCTAGTATTTAGAACTGCTCTTGTATTGCCAGCTCGAAGGGCGAGGCAGGTAGGCCGGCCCGATTTGCAATATTGGCCCCTTCGGGGCTGGCTGCCCAGGCATAGCGCAGTTTTTTTGGTTTTCTTTGGGCTACAGCTATCAGCCTGATGTTGCTACCCTCAATCTGGGCTGGCACGGGCCACCAGCGTGGGCCACCATCGCTTACCGAGAAAAAGGCAGGCGGAAGGCCATCGCTACAGACAAGGCCCCCCGGCGCATGGGAGAAAGAGACAAGAATATCCTGGCCATCGACAATGGCCTTAAGGGGCAGGGGCGAATTTGCCGGTAGCTCTGTTTCGCCATAGACGTAGTGGCGGGCCAAAAGCGCCAAGCGCCCAGCTAAAAGGGCCTTTTGAGGCGGATGCAGTTCCTGCCATTGTCCGCCGCCGAGCCCAACGGCGAGGTGGTAGTTGGAAATACTGGATAGGGCCCGGCGTTGCTGGTCGCGAATTTCTGCCCAAGAGGAATGGGTGCAGATGGGCGAGAGGGGACCAAATTCTGGCAGCTGTACCGCAAGGACTGGAAGTTCTGGCTGGTTAAACAGTTGGCGGTGGCCGGCGACCATCTCCTCTAAATCGCTTTTATATTGGTCGGGCCGATCGCCGTCGCTTTCGCCCTGGTACCAGAGCATGCCCCTAAAATTGAGGCCGGCAAAGGGGGCGCTGTGCCCTCTAAAAAGGCCACTGGCGCGGTACTGGAAAAAGCGCCAAAAGGGCAGCTCCTGGCAGCTTGCCCCGCGGGCAAGCTGCCAGCTTCCCAGTAAATCAATTACCTTATCCGATAACTCTAGGCGCATGTGCCGGCCCCGCAAAACAGCTCCATGCCCCTGGGGGGCAATTACCCGTATAAGTATCTTGTTTTCGCCAGCTTTTAAAATGCCCGGTTCAATATTGTAGCGCCGTGGCGGATACTGGTAGCCAGTACTGCCCACCTGCACGCCATTTACCCAGCAGACGTCGCTGTCCACTAGGGCCCCAAGGTAAAGGCGGGCCGCTTCGCCCTGGTATTCGCCATCAATATGAATAATTTTGCGATACCAGACCGAGCCAGCCTCGCTGCCAAGCTCGCATTCCTCCCAAGAAGCGGGGAGGGTACAGCTTTTCCAATTGACTGCTTCCTCGCCCTGCAGAAGCACCCTGTCTATGCTGTCCAACTTGGCATGCCAGGCGTTTGATTGCTCCTGATCCTGAGCTGAAATATTTTTACGCTCTTGGGCATTGGGCGTTTCGGCGAGCTCTTGCAAATATCGCTCTGTTTTTTTACAGCTTTCCGGCGAAAGCCAGGCCCGAATTGGCGAACCGCCCACCCCCACATTGACTAGTCCCACCGCTAGGCCAAGTTTTTCTTGCAAAATGTGGGCAAAATGATAGGTGAGGGCCGGGCTGTTTTCGCTCTCGGGCGAATCGGCGCAAATCCAGTGCCCATCCGGCAGTGAGTGAGCATTTTCTTCGAAGTTCGGGCTTACCGCCCCGCGAAAAACCCGGACTAGGTTCGAGCGTTTTAAATGCCGCCCGTCGCCGGGCCAGCGTTCGGTGCGCACCAGCGGAAGTTCCATATTGGACTGGCCCGCGGCAAACCAAAGTTCGCCAATCATAATATTGCGCGCGTAAATAGTATCATCAATTGATAATTCAAAGGGCCCGCCAGCAGGCATTGCCGGGAAGGTGGCGGCGATATTGCCATCATCCTGAACCTTGGCCACAGCCCTATGTCCCGCAAACGATATTGAAAAGCTTTCAGTTCCCGTATCTGTTCCCAAGATCTTGCCCGTTATTGTAAAGGGGCGCTCTCGCTGTACGACTGCGCCATCAGTCCAAAAGCTGGATAAAGAAATATTCATATTGCCCTCCACCTACAGTATGAGCCTGTTTGCGCCAGAATAAAATCGGGGAAGCTTCCTATAGGCCTTGAAAATACCCTCCTGTATAGGCATTATTAAAGCATGAGTAAGCGATTATATTTCTTTTTAATTATGCTTCAGTTTTTTTCGGTGGCCCTCTTTGCGCAGGATGCGCCAAACGCGCTTAAAGAGTACCGAGTGGGCCGCGATTTAGAGGCCCAGGGTCGCTGGAACGAGGCAAATGTGCGATATGATGCGGCAATTGCCCTTACCTTAGAAGAGATAGAGAAGAATGCTATCAATAAAGACACTTACGCCGTTATTACCTGGTGTTATCAGCGACAGAAAAAATACCGCCTTGTGGTGGACTATGGCAAGCGGGCCCTTAAGCGGGACCCCAACGACTACCGTGTTATAGAGACAATGGGCGAGGCCTGGTTTTATTTGGCCGATTACAAGGAATCTCTTAGATTGATGCAAAAGTATGTCGATGGTATGCCCCAGGGCGAACGGGTGTCGGTGGCCTATTTTTTTATGGGCGAGACCTACCGAATTTTAAACAAGCTCAATCATGCCGAAATTGCCTATACCACCTCGGTGCGCCTAGAGCCCAGTATGCCCCTGTGGTGGTATCGCCTGGGTCTGGCCCGGGAAATTTTAAAAGATAACGAAGGTGCTGCTATGGCCTTTTCCAAGGCTCTTTCGCTATGGCCCTCCTACCGGGAGGCCCGAGATGCCCTTGCAAGGGTTAAAACCTAATTATAGGGAGGATGCAATGAAGGTTCTTAAAAGATTTTTTCTGGTTCTGGCGGTCTCAATTGTCGGCCTGTCCTGTTCTAAAGGGCCTAACTTTTCCGCGGCAAAAGAAGCTGCCCAGCCGGCCCCCATGCTCTTTGCAGAAGCAGGAGCGCCAGATAGCTTTGCTGCCAAATCGGTGTCCCGAACGGCCAGTCCTGCTGTTGCCGGAGCCGGCGAAGAGGCTCTGTCGACAGAGCGAAAACTGGTAAAGCGCGCCTCCCTTGAGCTGCGCGTACCGGACTTGGAAGGGGCAGAAAGCAGGGTGCTCTCGCTAGTCGAAAACCTTGGGGGCTATGTGGCCTCTACCGATGCCTATAGCGAGGAAATGAGCCTTTCTATTCGCATTCCCCACGAGGCATTCGATACCGCACTCTCGGGGCTGGCAGGTCTGGGAAAGACCATCTCGCGCAGCCTTTCCACCGAAGATGTTACCATGCGCTATTACGACCTAGAGGGCAGGCTGGCCTCTAAAGAAGAATTGCGGGAAACTTTTAGGGGCTATTTAAAGACGGCAAAGACCATGGAGGACATTCTCTCGGTGGAGTCCCGCCTGAACGAGCTTCAGAATGAAATTGATGCCACTGGTGGGCAATTTCGACGGCTGGCAAACCTAGTCGACTTTGCCAGCATACAGCTACGCCTTAGGTTGCCCCCCAGTGTAAAGACCGAGAACAGGCTGGGCCTGGGCGATAAACTGATAAACCTTTTTAACGCATTTGGGGGCTTTTTAGCTGGGCTATTAATTGTTCTTATTGGCCTTGTGGTTTTTGGTATTCCCATCTTGGCCCTGCTTTTACTTCTGTGGTTCCTGCTCTTTGGGCGAATTGGGCTTTTGCGAAAGCTCTTTCACCTAGTTAATGCTAGAAAGGTCAAATAGGCAGTTTACCGAAGCTTTCACCTAGGTAAATTGTTATCAGTTAAAGAAATATAAAGAGGGAGTTCTTGCGTAATGTTCAAAATTGCGCAAAAACTCCCTTAAATTTTGGGTTTTGCAGGCACGAAGCTGCAAATTTGAATATAGGGGGCCTAAAGCAGGTCTAGGCCCCCTTTTGCAGGTGAAAGCTTCGGGATACTACATACCCTTTAAATTGTAAAAAGCGCGTCGGCCAGCATATTCGGCAACATCGCCGAGCTGGTCTTCGATGCGCATAAGCTGATTGTATTTACAGACACGGTCGGTCCGGCTCATTGAACCCGTTTTAATCTGTCCAGCTTCCAGGGCCACGGCCAAGTCGGCAATAAAGCTGTCCTCGGTCTCGCCAGAGCGGTGCGAAATAACCGCGGTATAGCCCGCCCGTTTTGCCATTTCCACTGCCTCGTAGGTTTCGGTTACCGTGCCAATCTGATTCACCTTAATTAAAATCGAGTTACAGGCGGCCATTTTAATACCCTTCTCTAGGCGCTCGGTATTGGTAACAAAAAAGTCGTCGCCGACAATCTGCACCTTCGAACCCAGGGCCTTGGTAAGGGCCACATAGCCGTCCCAGTCGTTTTGATCAAGGGGATCTTCGATCGAGATGATGGGATATTTCGCCACCCAGTTGGTGTAGATTTCTATCATTTCCTCGGCGCTAAAGAGCTTGCCAGGGTTGGATTTCCAGAACTTATAGCCCTTTTTGCCCCCCTCGTCGAAGAGCTCGGAGCTTGCGCAGTCAAGGGCAATGGCAATCTGCTCGCCGGGACGATACCCAGCTGCCTCGATGGCGCGCATAATAAATTCCAGGGCCTCGTCGTTGGAAATGTCGGGGGCAAAGCCACCCTCGTCGCCTACGGCTGTGTTTTTGCCAGCGCCTTGGAGCAGTTTTTTAAGGCTGTGGAAAATTTCGGCAGTCCAGCGCACCGATTCCCGCATGGTGGCGGCACCAACGGGCATAACCATAAATTCCTGGAAGTCAATTTTATTGTCTGCGTGCTGGCCACCGTTGATAATGTTGGCCATGGGTACCGGCAGCAGGTTTGAATGAAAGCTACCCAGATATTTGTACAGGGGTTGCTCTAAATAATTGGCTGCCGCGCGGGCTGTGGCCATAGAAACACCTAAAATAGCGTTTGCACCCAATTTGCCCTTGTTTGGGGTACCATCTAAATCGATCATGGCGCGGTCAATTTCCACTTGGTCCAGGGCATCTAGGCCCTGAATTTCGGCAGAAATTATATTGTTCACGTTTTCCACTGCCTTTAGGACACCCTTGCCCAGATAGCGGGCCTTATCGCCATCGCGCAGCTCAACGGCTTCGTGTTCGCCAGTAGAGGCCCCCGAGGGAACGGCCGCTCGGCCCATGCTCCCATCTTCTAAAACGACATCGACCTCTACCGTGGGGTTTCCGCGGGAGTCGATAATTTCGCGTGCTTCAACATATTCAATAATGCTCATAAGACACTCCTTCTCGATAAATATAAAAGTATTCTCTAATTTTTAGGCCACTGCGTCAAGGCGATGGCCATTTTATAAGCCCCGGAATATAGGGATGCACCAAGTGGGGATGACAGGGAATAATGCGTACACTGTGGCCCTGGCGCCCACTTTCATCGCAGGTAATTTTAATTTGATACCTAGTTAGGCCTCCTTCATCTGCCAGGGGCTTCATTATAAGGCGCTGGGGCTCTTTAATATTTCCCTGCCCATCTACCGCCCCATGCCAGAGTTCCACACAGACATCCTGCGCATTCAGGCCCCCAAGGTCGACAAGGGCCCTTACAACAAGGCTATCGCCCCTTTGCATAATGGGCTTGCTATTGGAATTGAGCTCTTTTACCTGCACTGTCGGCCAGGCCCGGTACAGGCGGCCAAGATATTGGGCCAGTTCTTTGGATGGGGCAAAGGCCTCTTTTTCCAATTCTTTCCACTGTTTTAGGGCGGGGTAATAATAATTATTCGAATAGTCCATAAGCATGCGGTGGCTGGACATGGACTGCCCAATATGGCACATAGAGGCCTTCATGCGCTTAATCCAACCGCGGGGCAGGTTGTCCCGACCACGGTTGTAGAAAAGGGGAATTATCTCCCGCTCCAGCAGGTCGTAAAGGGCCTTGCTTTCCACCTCGTCTTGGAGCTCGGTGTCGGCATAATATTCGCCCCGGCCAATTGCCCAACCCACCTCGCTCTGGTAGGCCTCGTCCCACCAGCCATCGAGCACCGAACAGTTGAGCACTCCATTTATTGCCGCCTTCATACCACTGGTGCCCGAGGCCTCCTGCGGTCTGCGGGGATTGTTGAGCCAAAGATCGGCCCCGCTGGTCAAATAGCGGGCCATGGTCATATCGTAGTCCTCCAGAAAGACCAGCTTGTTGACGACATCATGTTCCTCGGCAAAGTGGATAAGGGCCCGAATAAGCTCCTTGCCCGGCAGGTCGTGGGGGTGGGCCTTGCCGGCAAAAATTAATTGAATTGGATGCTCACTGTCGTGCAAAAGGCGCAGTAATCGTTCCTTGTCGCGCAACAGCAGGCGGGCCCGCTTATAGGTGGCAAAACGACGGGCAAAGGCGATGGTGAGTGTATACGGCGACAGGGCGTCTTCTGCCTGTTGAATGCGGCTCTCTATTGCCCCATTGCGCTGGAGCTGTTTGCGAATGCGATCGCGGGCAAAGCCAACCAGCCGCTCCCTGCGCCTTTCGTGGGTGCGCCAAAGCTCCTCGTCGGAAATTCGGTCCATTCTCTGCCAAATGGAAAGGTCGGTGGGTTCATCGCGAAAGTGGGGCCCAAAATAGCGGTCTAAAAGTTCAACCATATTGTTCGAGACCCAGGTGCGCGGGTGCACCCCATTGGTCACATGTCCAATGGGCACCTCGGCAATGGGGAGCTTTGGCCAGATAGCCTGCCACATATCGCGGGAAACCTGTCCATGCAGGCGCGAAACACCATTTGCCCAGGCAGACATTTTAAGGGCCAGGACAGTCATGCAAAATTCCTCTTGGGAATCTTTGGGGTCAATGCGGCCCATGGCCATAAAATCGTTCCAGGACAGGCCTAAATTGGCCGCGGTCTTCTGAAAATATTTTTTTATAAGCTCCTCGGAAAAGCGCTCGTTACCTGCGGGTACCGGTGTATGGGTGGTAAAAATAAAAGTGGGCCAGAGGGCGGTGCGGGCCTCCTGAAAACTCATA
>CAZBJJ010000028.1:0-7296 GCA_964492245.1 uncultured Spirochaetales bacterium
TAAACACTGAATGTTCCTGGAATAACACCGAGGAGGAACAAACGGCTGCCGAGGAGGAACAAACGGCTGCCGAGGAGGAACAGACAGCTGCCGAGGACGAGGCCAATGAAGATTGATAGCTGGCTAGAGTTTTTGTCGGCAGTGCGGACCCTTTCGCCGGCCACACTGCGCGCCTATTCTGGCGATGTGCAGGAATTTAAAGACTACCTAGAGGCCCAGGGGAAAAAAATTGAACTGGCCGAAAGGGCGGACCTGCGCATATATCTAGCCCATCTCTCGGAAAAAAAAGCCGCGAGCAAGAGCATTAACCGAAGCTTAGCCGCAATACGCAGCTATTATCGGTATTTGGTTAGATTTGATTTTCGCAAGGATAACCCCAGCGAGGGCATTAAAAATGTAAAAGAGGAACAGGAAGTGCCCTCGTTCTTATGGGAAAGCGATATGGCCAATTTGGCCAGGGAAGCAGGCGAAAAAGGCCCCTGGCCAGCGCGAGACCAAGCCCTTATTTTAACAGTCTATTCGGCGGGCCTGCGCGTGAGCGAGGCAATGTCCTTAAAACTAAATTCTTTCGAAAAAGATTTCCGGCGTGCGCGCGTGCTGGGAAAGGGAAAAAAAGAGCGCATTGTCTTTTTGTCGCCCGAGGCCATCGAGGCCTTAAAAAAATGGTTAAAAGTGCGCAAGGATAGCATAAATGAAAAGTCGGACCACGGCTTTGTATTTATAAACCAAAGAGGGGGGGCCCTTAGTCCCCGGGGTTTTCGATGGATTCTCGATCGCTACGCAGGGGCCCTTGGCATTTCGACTTCAATTTCGCCCCATTCCCTGCGCCACAGCTTTGCCAGCCATTTAATAAATGCCTCTTGCGACATACGTATTGTACAGGAACTACTTGGGCACTCAAGCCTTTCCACCACCCAGCGATACACCCATATCGATATGGAGCGGCTGCGAGAGCAATATAGCAGGGCCCATCCCCATGGGGGGAGAAGGAAGAAATAGCATGAAGATACGCAGTACTACAATTATCGCCGTACGGCACGAGGGCCAGGTGGCAATGGCCGGGGACGGTCAGGTTACCGCTGGACAGAGTATTATGAAAAACAATGCTCGAAAGGTTCGGCGCATGTTCGATGGCAAGGTGCTTTCGGGCTTTGCCGGGGCTACAGCAGATGCCTTTACTCTTTTTGAGCGCTTCGAGGGCAAGCTAAAAGAGTACTCCGGCGATTTAGCAAGGGCGGCCGTAGAGCTGGCAAAGGATTGGCGCACCGATAGAGCCCTGCGGCGTTTAGAGGCAATGCTTTTAGTTGCCGATGTCGAGCGAACCCTTTTAATATCTGGCACGGGGGATGTTATCGAACCGGCGGCAAATGCCCTGGCAATAGGTTCCGGGGGCAATTTTGCCTATTCGGCCGCCCTGGCCTATTTAGACGCCTGCAAAACTGGCGACTTAAAAATGACTGCTGCCGACATTGCCCGCAAAAGTCTGGAAATTGCCGGAGAAATTTGCATTTACACCAACGATAATATCAGCCTAGAGGAGCTTTAATACAATGGACCCGATAAATTTAGACGATTTAAGCCCACGCCAGATTGTCGAGGAACTCGACCGCTACATAGTGGGGCAAAAAAAGGCAAAACGGGCAGTGGCAATTGCGTTAAGAAATCGCATTCGGCGCCTGCGGCTGCCTGCTAAAATTCAAGAGGATATTACGCCAAAAAATATATTGATGATTGGCCCCACTGGTGTGGGTAAGACCGAAATTGCCCGACGTCTGGCAAAGCTATCAAATTCGCCCTTTATTAAGGTCGAGGCGACAAAGTACACCGAGGTAGGCTATGTGGGGCGCGACGTGGAATCGATGGTGCGCGATCTTATGGCCTTTGGTATTCAGATGGTTAAAACGCAGTTGGAAAGTGCTGTGCAAAAAGAGGCAGAACGGCGCGCAGAAGAGGCGCTGTTGGACCTGCTCTTACCTGGCAGCGCAAAAGAGGAAGAGACTTCCCGAGAAAAACTGCGCCAAATGCTCAAAGAGGGCAAATTGGACGATCGTAGCGTAGAATTGCAAAATACTGGAAAGCCCACCATGCCTTTAATGGAGGTCTTTGCTGGTCCCTCCTTCGAGGACATGGAAGCAAGTATAACCGGTCTTATGGGCATGATGGGCACAGGCCGTGGCAAAAAGCGATCGGTAAAGGTGCCCAGGGCAATGGAGCTCCTTATACAAGAGGAGAACGAAAGGCTTATAGATAGGGAGAGGGTTGCCGACGAGGCCCGCCGCCTGGTGCAGGAGCGGGGCATTATTTTTATCGACGAAATAGATAAAATTGCCAGCAAGGCAGACCGCTCTGGCTCTGGAGAGGTCTCTCGCGAAGGCGTTCAACGCGATATTCTGCCAATTGTGGAAGGGTCGGTGGTCAATACAAAATGGGGGCCGGTAGATACCACCCATATTCTGTTTATTGCCGCTGGCGCATTCAATCTGGCCAAACCATCAGACTTAATCCCCGAACTTCAGGGCCGCTTTCCCCTGCGGGTGGAATTGGAGTCGCTGGGCAAGGAAGATTTTTTACGTATTTTAATTGAGCCAGAGAACTCCCTTACCCGCCAGTACCGCGATCTTTTAGGCACCGAACAGGTGGAGATAATTTTTGAGCAGGATGCCATCGAGGCCCTTGCGGCAATGGCTGCCGAGGTAAATTCCAAGCTCGAAAACATTGGAGCTCGCCGGCTACACACAATTATGGAGGCATTGCTGGAAGATCTTTCCTTCGAGGCCAGCGATATAGCGCCAGCGCGCATCCCTATTACTGCGGCCTACGTCCACGAGCGCCTTGCCGACCTTAGGGTCGACCAAGATCTGGGCCGCTACATGTTATAGCTAAACGACTGGGCATCTTTGTCCGATAATTGGGAGTATAGGAGTGTTTTTTGATGAGGTTGAACAACGATTTTTCTAAGAGCATAGATATTCTCCACCGAGCTATGGACGCAAGTACCATTCGCCGGGAGGTCATTGCCAACAACATTGCCAATGCCGGAGTACCCAATTACAAGCGCACAAGTGTAAACTTCGAAAGTGAATTAAAGCGCGCTCTGGACAGCGAAAAACAAAGGCCAGCCCTGGCCCTGACCATGACAAACGAAAAGCATATCCCAAATTGGCAAGAAAAAGATTACCAAAAGGTCGAGCCCAGAAGGGTCTTGGATTATACCTCAAGCACAAACGCAAATGGGAACAATGTAGATATAGAAGAAGAGTCCATGCTTTCGATGCAGAACCAGCTCATGTACACTCTTTTGGCTCAGGCGCAGACCTTTCAGTTTGGCCAGCTCAATTTGGTCCTGCGGTCATAGGTAGGGGAGGATATAAATGGGATTGTTTAGTTCAATAAATATTGCAGCCACTGGCCTGAGCGCCGAAAGGCTGCGTTCAGATGTCATTGCAGATAATTTGGCAAATGCCAGCACTACGCGCACCAGCGAAGGCGGGCCCTTTAGGCGTTCCCGCGTTATAATGCGGCCAAAGGCAAAACAGCCATTTTGGCGCAGTCCCTTTTTGCCCCAGCAAATGGATGGGGGAATGGCAAAGGGAGTGCAGGTGGTGGGGGTCGAAAAGGACAATAGCCCGCCCCGCCTGGTCTACGATCCAACCCATCCCGATGCCATAAAAAGTGGCGAGCGCGCAGGCTATGTGGAAATGCCCAATGTAAACACAGTAAGCGAAATGGTCGATTTAATTGCTGCAAACCGGGCCTACGAGGCCAATTCGGCAATTATAAATGGTTCTAAGGCAATGTTTTTAAAAGCCCTGGAAATTGGCGGGAGGTAGATAAATGACCCTGTATAAACCGGAATTAGTCAGCGGCCACAAGGTGCCAATGAACATAACCAATGCCAGGCATCTTTTGCACAGCGATAATCCCTTTAATATATCGGGCTCGGCCCTACAGGAGCTGGGCGAAAAAACGGGGGCCAATGCTGTGTCCGGTGCAGGGACCTTTCAGCAGACAATGCTCAATGCCCTGGATGCCGTCTCGCAGGAACAGATGTTCAGCACCGGTCTTATGCAGGATATGATTACCGATCCCGATTCGGTAGATGCACACGATGTGACAACTGCCATGGCAAAGGCATATTTATCACTGAATATAAGCAGAACTATTTTAGATAGAATCGTCAAAGGCTGGAAAGAGCTTGTCAATATGCGGTAAAGGGGTAAAAATAGGAGGAGGATCGAAAGAGATACGCGATAACCGCCATTGAGTTACGCGCAAGTCTAAAATCCTCGTTCTTCTGGGGAGGGGAACATGAACGAATGGTTTAAAGGTTTAATAGAAAAAATAAAGACGCTCTGGTCTAAATGGACCCTTGTGCAAAAGGGCATTTTAATCGGGGTCATCGTCCTTGTATTAGTTGGCATATTTTCGCTTTTTGCTGTCTCTTCAAGCCCATCCATGGTGGCCCTCATTGATGCACCCATTCGCGACGAAGATGCCCGCTATGCCATTGTGGCCCGCCTAAATATCGAGGGCGTAAAGACAAATGTTACACCAAGTGGTGTTATTATGGTCGATACCGATGCCACCGCCCGAAAAATGCGCTCGATTCTTATTAGAGAGGATCTTATACCCAAGGGCACCGACCCCTGGGCCATTTTCGATCGCGAGCGCTGGACTCTTACCGATTTTGAACGGAGCGTCAATTTACAACGCTCAATTACGGCAATGGTGCGCGAACATATCGAGGCCCTGGACGAGGTAGATCGGGCAAATGTAAGTTTGGTAATGCCCGAGAAAGAGCTTTTTAAAAGCGATCAGAATCCGGTTAGTGCAAGTGTCATTATTACTCCCCGCCCGGGAAGCAATATTACCCAAGACAGGAAAAAAATTGAGGGAATACAGAAGATACTTAAATTTGCGGTCGAGGGCCTAGTCGACGAGAACATTGTCATTAGCGATGCAAACGGCATTGTGCTCAACGACTTCGAAGGCCTGCGCGACCATGACCGCCTAGAGCTTACGCGCAAACAACAAAGGCTAATTGCTGCCGAAGAAATACGCATACGGGCGCTGGTACTCAAGGCCCTGCAGACAACCTATACCGAAGACCGCGTCCGCGATTTAAATGTCAAAATCGATATGGATATGTCCAAAAAGGAAATCCAAACCGAAGAATTTTTCCCCATCACCATTCGCCCCGACAATCCGGCAACCCCCTACGACGATTCAGAATTTGCTCATTCAATAACCCGCTCAAAATCTACTTCCTCTACTAAATGGGAGGGCACAGGTTTTAATCCCGAAGGGCCCTCTGGGGTCGAAGGCCAGACCCCCCCAGCATTTAAAGATATGTCAAATCTCTTTGGCAAGGTGGAGCAGGAGACCCTTACGCAAAACGAAGAGGTCAACCGGCGACAGGTTCAGGAAGAAAAAAGTCCCAGTATTGATAGAATTACGGTCTCGGTAAATATTGATGGCAGATGGCGCTGGATTTACGACGACAAGGGCAAGGTGGAACACAATATTGATGGCTCAATTAAACGGGAGTATGTGCCCATCGAGCCCAATGAGCTTAAAGATATTCAGGCCCTCATTCAGGATGCAATTGGCTTTAATCAAAACAGGGGCGACTCGGTTACTGTTCGCAATGTGCAATTCGATAGAAGTAAACAGTTTAACGACGAGGATGCTGCCTATGCGCGCAAGCAGCAAATACAGCTTACCATTTTAATTTCTTTAGGTGGGCTTGCCGTCCTTCTTATAAGCTTTATCATCTTCCGCATAATTTCGCGGGAGCTCGAACGACGGCGTCGCCTGCGGGAGGAAGAACTCTCTCGCCAGCATCAGATGATGCGCGAAAGTGCGCTGCGGCAGGCAGAAGAAGAGGGCATCGAAGTTTCGATGTCGGTGGAGGAGCGAAAGCGCATGGAGCTGCAGGAACATGCAATTACCATGGCAAAGGAGCATCCCGAGGATGTTGCACAGCTCATTCGAACCTGGCTTTTGGAGGAATAAAAGATGGCTAAGACACAAAGCGCTGGTAGCGATACAGCTAGTAGTAAAAAGAAAAAGAGCATAAAAGAATTTACCGGCCGACAGAAGGCCGCGGTCTTTCTTGTTACCCTGGGCTCCGAAATATCTGCAGAAATTTTTAAACATCTGCGAGAAGACGAAATTGAAACGCTCACCTTCGAAATAGCCCGCCTGGACACCATCGATTCCGAACAAAAGGATGCCATTTTAATGGAGTTCCAAGAGCTCATGATGGCCAGCGATTTTATTTCTACGGGGGGTATCGATTACGCCCGAGAACTTCTGGAAAAATCTCTGGGCTCACAAAAGGCAATTGATATTATCAATCGCCTTACCTCGAGTTTGCAGGTGCGCCCCTTCGACTTTATTCGCCGGACCGACCCGACGCATCTTTTAAACTTTATTCAGCAGGAGCACCCTCAGACAATTGCGCTTATTTTGGCCTACTTAGAGCCCATAAAGGCATCGATTATTTTAAAGGGCCTTCCCCACGAGATTCAAAGTGATGTGGCCCGCCGCATTGCCACCATGGATAGAACATCGCCAGAGGTTCTGCGCGAAGTGGAGCGGGTACTCGAGAAAAAACTTTCAACCCTCTCCAGCGAAGACTATACCGCAGCAGGAGGCGTGCAAAGTATTGTCGAGATTCTCAACCTGGTAGACCGTTCCAGCGAAAAAATGATTATCGAGGCCTTAGAAGACGAGGATCCAGAATTGGCCGAAGATATTAAAAAGCGCATGTTCGTGTTCGAGGACATTGTCTTGCTGGATGATAGGGCAATTCAGAAGGTTCTGCGAGAGGTTGATCAACAGGAATTGGCAAAGGCACTTAAGGCAGTTGATACCGAGGTCCAAGATAAAATATTTAAGAATATGTCTAAGCGGGCTGCCAATATGCTTAAAGAGGACATGGAGTTTATGGGCCTTATTCGCCTTAAAGATGTCGAAGAGGCCCAACAAAAAATTGTGGCAATAATTCGCCATCTGGAAGACAATGGCGATATTGTTATCGCTCGCTCTGGCGAAGACGAAATGGTGGTATAGAATGGCAAAACATATTTTCAGAGCCAACGAATTAAAGGTAAGCGATAAAGTAGTTATTTTAGAAGCCCCCCAAAACTTTATGGCCCAACAGGCCCAAGAGCTTTTGCAAACAGATGAAGCAGATGTAGAAGAGACTTACGAAGGCCCAACGGCAGACGATTTACGTCGAGAGGCCGAAATATTTAAAAAAAACTGGGGCAAAGAAAAAGAGGCAATGAT
>CAZBJJ010000028.1:7306-28293 GCA_964492245.1 uncultured Spirochaetales bacterium
CGGCAAGGGCAGAAGCTGAAGCAATTATTAAAAATGCCGAGGCGACAGCTTTTCAAGAGGTAAAACGAAAAAGCGATCAGGCGCAGATAGAAAGACAAAAGGCAGAGGACGAGGCCGCAGAAATAATTCAAAAGGCCCAGGAAGAGGCAGCGCTTATAGAAAAAGATGCCAGGGCAGCCTTTCAAAGCGAGGCCGATGCTGCACAAAAGGAAGGCTTTACAACAGGCCACGAAGAGGGCTATGCCAGTGGCAAAGGTGAGGTGGAGCGTCTTATTGAAAGGCTTCATACTGTTCTGGAGCGGGCCCAGAAAAAACGAGAGGAAATTTTGGCAGAGACCGAACAACAATTGGTCGACCTCGTGCTTTTAATTTCCCGCAAGGTTATTAAGGTATTGAGCGAAAACCAAAGAACGGTCGTTGTATCGAATGTCGTCCAGGCTTTGCGCAAGGTAAAGGGGCGAGGCGATATAACAATTCGCGTAAATATTGCCGACTTAAAACTTACTTCCGAACACACAAAAGATTTTTTAAAATTAATCGAGGGAGCTAAAAATATTAGCGTGATGGAAGATTCGTCGGTAGACCGTGGTGGCTGTATTATAGAGACAGATTTTGGCGAAATTGATGCCCGTATTTCTAGCCAAATGAGCGAGCTCGAACAAAAAATCTTGGAAATGTCTCCTATCAAAACAAAGCCTCGCACTATTCCGGTAGACGAGAGATAGTATGACTAATATTTTAGAAAAATATATCGAATCCACGAATTTAAACGATCCCATTAAATGTGCGGGGCGAATTACAAAGGTGCAGGGCCTGCTAATCGAAAGCCTGGGCCCCCAGGCGGTTATTGGCGAAATTTGTCGCATAGATGCACCTAAAGGGGCGGGGATAATTCGGGCGGAGGTAGTGGGTCTGCGAGAAAATTCGGTGCAGCTCATGGCTATCGACGACACAGGGGGGATTGAGGCTGGCGCAAGGGTTGTAGCTACTGGCGAAAGACTGCAGGTCCCCGTTTCGAATAAATTATTGGGCAGGACCTTAGATGCCATGGGCAGGCCAATTGATGGCAAGGGCGATATTGAATCCCAGACATATTATCCTGCAATTGCAGATCCTCCAGATCCTCTTAAAAGGCGTCGAATTAAGGAGCGCATTAGCACGGGGATTAGGGCAATTGATGGTATGCTTACCGTGGGCAAGGGACAGCGCCTTGGAATTTTTGCCGGTTCTGGCGTTGGAAAATCCACCCTTTTAGGGATGATTGCCCGCAATACCAATGCCCAGGTAAATGTTGTCGCTTTAATTGGCGAGCGCGGTCGGGAGGTAAACGATTTTATCGAAAACGACTTAGGGCCCGAGGGCCTTGCCCGTTCGGTTATTGTGGTCTCTCCCTCTAGTGCCCCCCCCCTGGCAAGGCTTCGAGCCGCCTACGTGGCTACAGCAGTTGCTGAATATTTTAGGGACCAGGGCTTGGATGTCATGCTTCTGTTCGACTCGGTAACCCGCTTTGCTCGGGCACAGCGAGAGATAGGCCTTGCCACTGGCGAGCCACCGGCAAGCCGGGGCTATACGCCAAGCGTCTTCGACAGTATGCCAAAAATTTTAGAGCGATGTGGAACCAGCGAAAAGGGGAGCATTACGGGTTTTTACACGGTGTTAGTAGATGGCGATGACATGGACGAACCCATTGCCGACACTGTGCGGGGTATTTTAGATGGGCACTTTGTGCTCTCGCGCGCCCTGGCACAGCGGGCCCATTATCCATCAATTGATGTATTGCAGAGCATTTCTCGTCTGGCTTCGGTAGTAAGTGGGCCGGTTACCAAAAAAGCGGTAAATAGAATTCGCCGGGCCATGGCCGTGTACGAAGAGGCAAAAGATTTAATTGAGGTAGGTGCCTATCGAAATGGCAGCAATCCTGCTATTGACGAGGCCATTGAATTGCGTCCTGCAATTGAGGACTTTCTTATTCAAAGTGTCGAAGAGTCTTCGAGCATGAATATAACCCTGGATAAATTATCTGAATTGGCCGGCATCGACATACCCGAAACAGAATATTCGTGGTATGGACGCTAGATATGTTGCGTTTTTCTTTTTCTTTAGAAAAATTACTGTCTTTGCGAAAACACGCCGAAGAAGAGGCAAAACTGGCCCTTGCGGAGGTTACTAAACGCCTTGTAGACCTAGATATGGAGCTGGCGGCATTGGCTGAAAAAGAGCTGCACGAAAGAGCGCAGCGATATCGGGGAACAGCAACCGAAATAATGCGCACTCACAATATACTTGTGCGTTTAGAAAAAGAGAAGGAAGCTCTTTTCAAAAAAAAAGTGGACATCGAGCTTGAATTGGAGCAAAGAAAACAAGATTGGATACAGGCTAGGGCCGAGAGCCAAGCGCTTAACCGTTTAAAAGAGAAAAAACAAGAAGAGCACCGCAAAGAGTCCATAAAACAAGAGGAAGAGGCTATAGGCGATGCCTTTAATAGCCGCTATTTAAATCATCTGGAGTCTGGGAATCGGTAAACTGTTTTCCATAGATAAATTCAAAAAGAAAACGCAAATCCTCTGGGGCAATGTCGGTAAAACGACAGCCAAAATACATATGTTTTGCATCGGTATAGCGGCGCACGATTTTTGCCGCAGTTTTTACTAAGCGCTTGCCGGTATGAAGTTGGACATCAATAAGGGAATCCTGTAATAGCGAAGAGGTCATTATACCAATTGGATAGGAAAAAAGCATACCCGAGGCACTTAAATCGATACACTGGCCCTGATAAAACTTTTTTTCTACTTCCTGCCCTTTAAAATAGCCATTTAATTGTAAGGAAGCAGCTATAACCTTTGCAAATTGAAAGCCAGTATCAATGGTCTCTCTAGTAATGCCAATTCTATCGCTATCGCTTGTCCAGAGGTGAATGTAACCAATAATATATTCATGGAAGGGGATGGGAATCCAAAGCTCGGAATAAATACCCGTTTTGCGCTTTTTCTCTAAAAAGCGGGCAATGGAATCGTCGACAAAAACTGGGTCGGTCCCCTGTTTTTCTAGGTAATGGCGAAAATAGCCCTCTGTTATTATTGGCATATCGGCGTATTCATCGCCAGTTGGGAAATCTCCCGTTGTATAGGGAATGTAAAAAGCCCTGGCACTCTGGCTTATAAGTTTTTCTTCGACGCTCTCAATGGGCTTGTCTTTAAACATGACCAATTTATGATTTCCTGCCTCTGTCGTTGCCCAAGAGGAAAGTTGGCCCAGGAGCTCTTTTATATTATTCATATTAAAATTGCTACTATAATCGATGTCGTTTAAAGGGAAGTACTCCTCGGTCTTTGGAAAGGAAAGCCGGTAACGGTCGCCATGAAAGGCAAAGCTTACCAGTAGGTCGGAAGGGGCGGGGACGCGGGAGTATTGGCGATCTAAGTTTTTATAGAGAAACTCTGGCACTTCTAAATCCAAGTTTGTTCCATTAAATTCTTTAATTCTTGTGGCAAAGGTAACTGTTTGCCCGCGGTAGTCAAAGAGCAATTCTAAGCGGCTGCCTATTTTTAAACCTTCAATTATCTCATTTGACCGACATTTTAATATAAATTTTTGAATTTCAGTGACAAAAAGTACATATTCTCGACGTAAAAATTTTAACATAAGGGGGGTCTCTTCGTCGTAGAGAACTTTTAGTAAAAAATCTTTTTCAATGCGTTTAATTGGGGTGGCCATCGACTTACTCCTTAATAGGTAAAAAACTTTTTATAGTTAAGAGGATCAAAAAAGGCCTCTTCGCTAGAGAGGTCAATTATCTTGTCTACGATAAAATCGCTAATAAGCCATTTGTCTTCGTATAAATTTAAGAGAATTTCTGCCGTTAAACTCTTTTCGGCGCCTCGCATGTGAACTAAAAAGGATTTTCGTTCAGGGGAAAATGCGTAGGGCTTTGAAATCCTAAAGCTGGTAAAATTATAGGATTCAAAGTCTTTTTGTATATCTAAAAGCAAGGAAGCTACAGTGGCAACTTGCAATGGAGAGTTAATATTATTATTGAGAAATCCTTTTAGCCAAACTGCCACAATATTTGAAGGACTGCCATCGGCAGTGGGGGGCATTTCCAATTCATCAATGTAAAAATCTCTTGGCAATAAGAAACTGCCATCCTCTGGTGCGGGCAAATAAAGTGGTATGTTTAAATCGGCATCTAAGTCGGCCGGAGCCGGCTGTGCAGCTTCTTTGGTTATAGTGCGTGTGCTAATAGGAGGTGGAGGTATGTCTTCGCCGCGAACGGGAATTTCTTTTTCGGTATCTGCCGCCTGCTGAACAAGCTCGTCTTTAGAGCAGGAAAAAATTAGGCTGGCAAAAATTACACACAGGCCAATAGGCAACCAAGGCTTCATACGCCTATTGTATAGCGAATAAGTGTATATAGTCAAAGGTCAATGCTATTTTGCTCTGGACATTGGCTTTATTGCTCTATACTATTTAATTATAATGTTCTTTAAATAGGAGAATCTATATGCGCATGAATCTAGCTACTAAAATTTTAATGGCCCATTTGGTTTCTACAGAGGATGGGTCTGAATCCTCTAAAATAGTCCCAAAAGCTGGCCAAGAAATAGCTATTCGCATAGATCAGACATTAACCCAAGATGCCACTGGAACCATGGCCTATTTGCAGTTCGAAGGCATGGGTTTAGACCGTGTTAAAACAGAACTCTCTGTCTCGTATGTGGACCACAATACCATGCAGGTCGACTGGAAAAATATGGATGACCACCGCTATCTTCAATCGGTGGCTGCTCGGTACGGGGTGTGGTATTCCCGGGCGGGAAATGGCATTTGTCATCAAGTGCATTTAGAGCGCTTTGGCATACCGGGTAAGACTCTTTTGGGCTCGGATTCCCACACCCCAACCTGTGGGGGCCTGGCTATGATTGCCATTGGATCGGGCGGTTTAGATGTGGCGGTGGCAATGGGCGGGGGCGCCTTTAATTTGGTTATGCCAAAGATTATTGGTGTTAAACTAACGGGGAATTTACAGGGGAATACTGCGGCAAAGGATATTATCTTAGAGGTTTTGCGCCAAGAGACGGTAAAAGGAGGTGTCGGGGCAATTTACGAGTACACTGGCCCCGGGGTTGCCAGTTTAACGGTGCCCATGCGTGCAACAATTACCAATATGGGGGCAGAACTCGGCGCCACCTGCTCAATTTTTCCCTCCGATTCTGTTACTAAAAAATTCATGGCCCTTAGAGGGCGCGAAAAGGACTGGCTGGCCCTAGAGGCCGACGAGGGGGCCAAATACGATAAGGTAATAGATATTTGTCTAGATACTTTAGAACCCCTTGCTGCCTGTCCACATTCGCCGGATAATATTAAAAAAGTGCGAGATATTGCAAATATAGATGTAGACCAGGTCGTAATAGGGAGCTGCACCAACTCTTCGCTGGAGGATTTAGCAGCAGTGGCTGCCATAATGAAAGATAAACTTGTGCATCCGGGGGTTTCTGCGGGAATTGCGCCGGGAAGTAGGGCAACTCTTTTGGCCGCCGAGAAGGCCGGTATTTTAGCAGATTTAATTCGCAGCGGATTTAGAATTTTAGAGAGCGCCTGTGGACCCTGTATTGGAATGGGCTTTGCTCCAAAATCGGGAGGGGTGAGCCTGCGATCTTTTAATAGAAATTTTAAGGGCCGTTCGGGAACGCAGGATGCGCAGGTCTATTTGGTCTCGCCAGAGACAGCTGCGGCAGCAGCTCTAACTGGGCGTATTACCGACCCCAATGAGTTTCCCATTCAAAAACAGGATCTGAGCGAGGCAGCAGCCTATGGGCAAGAGGCTGCCGGCGACAATATGCTTATTCCGCCCATTCCTTTAGAGGCAGCCAAGCAGGTAGAGATTGAGCGGGGGCCAAATATAAAACCCTGCCCAGCTCCCCAGGCAATTGCCAATGCGGTGGACCTCCCTGTGCTTTTAAAAACAGGCGATAATATCAGTACCGACGACATAATGCCCGCTGGGAGCAAGGTGCTGCCTTTGCGCTCCAATATTCCCGAAATTTCTAAGTTTGTATTCACAGCAATCGACAAGGATTTTTGGATGCGGGCCCAGGAAAAGGGCAGGGGTATTGTGATAGGTGGCAACAACTATGGCCAGGGGTCTTCTCGTGAACATGCGGCCTTAGCCCCTATGTATTTGGGCGTAAAGGCGGTATTGGTCAAATCTTTTGCACGCATCCATAAGGCAAACCTGGTAAACTACGGCATCCTGCCCCTGGTATTCGAAAGCGAAAGCGATTACGACACTATAGAAGCCGATGATGTGTTGGACTTTCAAAATATTTATCAGGCCCTGGAAAAACCCGGCGAGGAGAAAGTTCGCTTAAGTATTAAAAATAATACTAAAAATAAAATATATTCAGTAATTATTGATGTGGACGAAAGGTCGCGACGTGTTCTGCGCGCAGGGGGCCTAATGCCCTACGCAAAGGCAGGTGGAGTTTAACGGCGATGGACATCCTGGAAGAAGCTCATTTTGACTCCTCAATGGGGCTTTCTCTCCGGGATCCTGTCCGCGATTCTCTTTGGGGCCATATTTATTTGGTCGATGGGTTTCAGCCCCTTATTTCGGTGGGCCCCTTTCAAAAACTTCGTTGGATTATGCAGTTAGGCCCCACCCACCTTGTCTATCCCGGGGCCACGCATTCTAGGGCGGCCCATTCCCTGGGCGTCTATCATCTGAGCCTCCGCCTTATTCGCTCGCTCTATTACCGGGGGGCAAGAGAATTGATGTCGAAGGAGGGGCTGCGTTCCTTCCTTGTGGCGGCCCTCTTGCACGATATCGGACACTTTCCTTTTACCCATGCCCTAAAGGACTTACCGCTTACCGACCACGAAATTTTAAGTGGCCGCTTGGTTTTGCTAAAACCCCTTAAGGAATTGATAGGCAGGGCAGGGGCATGTCCACAAATTGTTTCTGCAATAATTGACAACTCAATTAAAAGCGAGAACCGGGAGCTTCTTTTATATCGCAACCTTTTATCCGGAGTTTTGGACCCCGACAAATTGGATTATTTAAATCGAGATGCGCGATACTGTGGGGTACCCTATGGGGCCCAAGATATAGACTTTATTTTTTCTCGCCTGTCCATCGATTCACAAAAAGGTCTGACAATCGATTCAAAGGGGATATCCAGCGTCGAAGCAGTCTTATTTTCTAAATATTTAATGTATAAATCGGTCTATTGGCATAGAGATGTACGCAGTGCAACGGCAATGATTAAACATGCATTATTTATTGCCTTGGAACGCAAAGAAATATCTGCAGAAAGTTTATACGATTTAGACGACAATGGTCTTTTTAAACTCTTAGAATCCTGTAGTTCAGATATTGCCCTTTTTGCCCCAAGAGTTCGGAATGGAAATTTATTTAAAATGATTTTTGAACTACCTTTTAATTCTTCAATTGAATTGCATAGAAGATTGGAAAACTTAGATACA
The DNA here is from genome assembly GCA_964492245.1 of uncultured Spirochaetales bacterium. GTDB lineage: Bacteria > Spirochaetota > Spirochaetia > Treponematales > Breznakiellaceae > CAZBJJ01. The sequence continues at coordinate 14,789 of CAZBJJ010000028.1, forward strand.
AGAAAGCTTTTTTTGGATGAGGTCAGAGAAAAAATAATTGCTCGAACAGGCAAAACCCTAGGCCCCGAAGAGATAATTTTGGATTTGCCCGAGCCAATAAACTTCGAAAGCGATTTATCTATAGCGGATGAGAACTCTGCCTTTAGCAGTGCAAACTCTGTTTTTTCTAAAAACACTGTCTCTGGCTTTACCGATTCATTAAGAATTCTTAGAATTTTCATTATAGAAGAATATATGGACAAATTATCGCAGCAAATGCCGGATATTGTCGAAATTCTTCGTAATTTCTTGTTATAGGAGTAAAATAATGTACAATTTAAGAGACAAGGATGCAATTAATTCCGTCGAAGACAAAACTGGAGGAGATATGGAAATTCATAACATCGTCGAAGACATTGTCTTAGACACCGTAGACCAGTCGTACAACGAGTTACTTAAAAAAGGAGGTCCCAATCTTCCCTGTGCCTGTGCTCAGTGTCGTCTAGATACCGCCGCCTATGTTTTAAACAGGGTAAATCCGCAATATATTGTCTCCAGCCGAGGGGTAGAGCGGGCCGAGGATATCAATTTAGAAAGACAGCAGGTCGAGGCAGATATTGCCCGCTTAGTTTTCGAGGGTATTCAAAAAATTGCACATGCCAGAAGGCCACATTTTAAACACAACTCCTCAGCCGAAACAGTTGAAAACCTACCCAAGGGCCCTGTGTTTAATTTTCCGGCAATTGTTGGCCGCGTTTTTAATGGCCTTAATTTTGAGCCCCTTGCCAAGGTAGAACTGACCTTTTTTAATGGCAATGAGATTGCCCCAATGATAAATCCAAGTTGGCAGAATCCCTACACCCTTGTTTCAAATTCTGGGGGAACCTATAGCTTTTGGCCAGAACCAGTAAAAGCTAGGGAGCAGGGGGAGGAGAGGGATTTCGCCTGTTCAATTAAAGCTTCTTCTGAGGGGTATGAATCGGTAAATCATTTTTTTGATATGAAAATTACCAGCGAGGAGCGGGCAAGTACTTCTTATTCCATGCAACGCTCTTTAAAATTGGCCGATATTTATTTATTCCCCGAGGCTTACGACGAAAACATTGATTCATAAAAGGACCCCAATTGACCTTAATTGCGCTTTTAGTATAGACTTTTACTATATTCACGGGATGTAGCCTAGGGGCTAAGGCGCCTGGTTTGGGACCAGGAGACCGGGGGTTCAAATCCCTCCATCCCGAAAATTTGCGACACTAGCTCATCCGGATAGAGCAACTGCCTTCTAAGCAGTAGGTGGGGGGTTCGAGTCCCTCGTGTCGCGCAAAGCTTTTATTTGCCATTCTTTTAATATAACCATGGAAAATTTCTTCCCGATATAGCATACTAAGCGAATACAACTTCTGGAGGCAGCAATGCGAGATTTAGTAATTAGTTTTCCAAATGGTAAAAAAGTTGAATGTCCTTATGGGACAAGAATTGATAAACTACTTCAATACTTTACTCCGTGCGAATCGCCCATTATCGCGGCCTTTGCCAATAATCAAATCGTTTCCCTCGGTATGCGCCTAGAAGTAAATACCTGTCTATATCCTGTACAGCTCTTTTCCCAAGAGGGCTCTGCAATTTATCGCAGGTCCCTGGCCTTTCTTTTGGCCATGGCTGCAAAGGAGGTGCTTCCTGAATACCAGCTACAAATTGGCCACTCCCTTGGTTATGGCTATTATTATACCTTTTTAAGCGAGGAAATTCCCACCGAAGAAGAAATAAAAACTCTCGATCGGCGAATGCGCGATATTGTAAAAAATGACGAAGCTATTATTTATTACTACAAATCCTATGCCGATTCCTATGATTACTTTTTACAGAGTGGTCAAGAGGACACTATTTTACTTTTAGAACATTCCAACAGCGATAGAATACCCATATATGAATGCCGTGGTTTTTTAGATTTAGCCGTTTCGCCCCTTGTTAGCAATACCTCTGTTTTAACCAGCTTTGAGCTTATGCAGTACGAAAATGGCTTTCTTTTACGCTTTCCATCCACTAAAAGTAAGGGGCAACTTGAGCCCTTTATAGACAGTCCAAAAATATTTTCCGTTTATAAAGAATATAAGCGATGGGGGAAGATGGCCGGTATTAAATCGGTGGGGCAGTTAAATAAAATTTCTACGAAAGGCGAAATTAAAGATTTTATCCAAGTGGCAGAGGCCTTTCAAAATAAAAAACTTGCCGAAATTGCCGATACCATTTATAAAAATTCCTCTCAAAAAAAAATTGTTCTAATTGCCGGACCTTCGAGCTCGGGTAAGACAACAACGGCAAAAAGGCTATCCATTTTTTTAAAGGTCATGGGCCTAGAGCCAGTGGCCATTGGCCTAGACGATTATTTTCTCGGTACCGAATTTGCGCCCAAGGATGAAAATGGAGACTACGATTTCGAGGGCCTCGATGCCCTCGATGTGGCCTATTTTAATCAGCAATTAGTAGAACTTTTAAATGGAAAAGAGGTGGAAATTCCCATCTTCGATTTTAAAGCAGGTGCGCGCCGAGAGCCTGCCAGCGAAAAAGAGGCCGCTAATCGTCGCATTCGCCTTACCGAAAGAACAATTCTTGTAATCGAGGGGATACATGGCCTTAACGATGCCTTAAGCCTTCAAGTTCCTGCAGATAACAAGTTTAAACTCTATGTCTCCGCTCTTACCCAGCTGAATTTGGATGATCACAATCGCATACCCACCAGCGATAACCGCTTAATTCGGCGGATGGTCAGAGATTCAAATTTTAGGAACCACACTGCTGCTCAAACTATTAACATGTGGCCCAAGGTGCAGCGAGGAGAGAGAAAACATATTTTTCCATTTCAAGACTGCGCCGATGTGGCCTTTAATTCTGCCCTGGACTACGAGCTGGCTATTTTAAAAGTCTTTGCAGAACCTCTTTTGCGTTCGGTTAAGCCCACTATGAAAGAGTATACCGAAGCTTCCAGAATATTATCTTTTTTAGAAAACTTCTCCCCACTTCCCTCGCACTATGTGCCTAATCAGTCTATTCTTCGCGAATTTATCGGAGGCAGCGAGTTTAAGTATTAAAGGTAACTAAAATCTAAAAGTTTGGCCCGGGCAAGACAAGCATTACCCGGGCCAAAAACTATGCTTAAAATGGAGAATTAATCTTCTAAAGCAACACCATGTCTTTTTTTAGCAAAGGTCTTTTTAGCAGCTACACCATTTTTTTTGTCGTTATACACAAAGCCCGCATCCCAGTATTCAAGGGCTGCAAACAGGGCATTGCCCCCATCGTAGTCGTCGGATTTAGGAGTTCGAAAGGAAACAAAATTGCCAAGTTCCTCAAAGTTTTGTTCGTGTAGACATTGCAATCTTTTGCGATTAAACTCGTTCCATTTTTCTAATTCCTTAAAACCTTCCCCCTCGTCCTCCACAATAATATGGGCTTCGTCGGAAGAAAATTGATACCAAACGCGCACCAGTTTAGAGGGATCACTTCGGTTTCCATGTTTTACCGCGTTCTTAATAATTTCAGAAATTTGCTGTTCTAATAAATTTAACTCTTTTATTTCGGGGGGTGCAGATTGCACAATTAAAAGAGTGAAATATCTAATTTGCCTAAAATCCGATGGAAATTCTTTGTATAAAAGATTTGTTTTATCAAAAAGCGGCGAAGAGCCATCAATTTTAATTTCTTTTCCATTAATCATATAATTCCTCCGATCCTACTTTATTCTTCCATTTGTTTTACTGCTTCCTCTATAGAAGCACTTATTGGGAAGTATCCCATTAATTTTGTCAATTCAATAACCTTTTTTACCGAGCCGTGAATGTTGGTAATGGTCAGCTTTAAATTCATCTTTTTTATGGTAGAGCAGATATATATAAGTGCGCCAATGCCACTGGAATCGATATAGTCAACCCCTTGTAAGTTTATAATATAGCGCTCGACTTTTTTTTCGAGCATCTTCATAACAAGTTCTTTGAGCTTGTATGAGTTGTAGAGATCCATTTCTCCACTGACATCGATAATGTAGATCTCTCCATTCTTTCGGATCTTCAGTTCCATATCGTCTCCTGTTGATATTAACGATTAATTTTCATCGCTAATAGTGTTTGATCGTCGTGTTGCCGTATAGAACCGGCAAAATCCTTAATTTCCCTGCTAATTTTAGATACTAATTCATTGACAGGCAGATCGTGGTTTTTATGCAACATTGTGGTCAAGGCCCGTATGCCATATTGCCTACCCGCACCATTCATAGTCTCTACAACTCCATCAGTATACAATAATAAAATGTCGTTATTTTCAAGAGTAAAATTAGTAGACTTATAATCATATAGTCTTTCTACTCCAATGGGAACACTACTAAGCTCTATGGCATCTACAATCCCATCTCTGTCCTTCCAAAGCAAGGGAGGACGATGTCCGGCATTTGCATATTCGCATTCACCTGTCAAAGGATTATATATTAAAACTTGCAAGGTGGCAAAGTGATCTATATCTACCTTGCCCGTTATTCCACGGTTAACCCAGTTTAAAATGGTACTGGCATTTTGATTCGTGTTGGTAACCAAATATAAAATTGCACGTATCATAACCATGACCATGCTTGCCTGTATGCCCTTGCCGGCAACATCGCACATGACCAAATAAATTTTGTCCTTTCGTGCCTTGATGACATCGAAATAATCTCCATAGACGCCTCGGGCAGGTTTAGAAAAGAAACCAAAACTGGCATTTTTGGAATCTATAATTTTTTTAGGGCTAAGCTTTTGTTGAATGTCGGCAGCAATACCAGTAGATGTATTGATATCTGTCTTTTCGGTTACATCTTGGAAAGAAAATACATTGTTAATAACCAAGGAGGCAAAATCTGCCAGAAGTGCGGCCTTGTCGAAATTTTCATCTTGGAAGGGCTTGCTGGTATTGTGTCTAGTTAAAATAGACATACCGATAACGCGGTCTTTAATAACAAAGGGTGAAATAATTGCGCTGCCAGCAGTTATCTCTGTGTCGAGTATTAAGATGGGGTTTTCCGCACAGTTGGGAATAAAAAAAGGTGCGCCTTTTTGTAAAATTTCGGATACTAAGGGGGCGGAAAGGGGAAGCATAAGCTTAGAAAGCCAGCGATTGACCGATTCCCGATCTCTGGGAATATCTTCGGGAAGGTTGAATAATGGATCTGGCTCGCCGTAAATTGCATGACAACGCAACTCGTCTTCAAAATCGTCCAGAATAAAAATTGCCGCACCGTCGGCGTTGGTCTCTGCAGAAAGTGTCAATGCGACATAGTCCATTAAGGATTGAATATCCGCTCCGCTGGAAATAGTATCGGTGGCGCGCGATACAAAGCCATAAAGGCTGTCGATTGTCTCCACCTGATAATCGCGGTCTTTAATTAGATTGTCCTGTAAGCCCCGCCAATAGCTTGTTAGGCCTAGGTTTAGGGCAATATAGGAAATGGGTACGACAATAAAAGAATAAAACAATGCCGATTCACTGAAAAAAACGAATATTGGGGGAAGGAAAAGAAAGACTCCCAAAGAAGCAAGGCCAAAAAGCGAGAGGACGCGGTCTTTGTGAATGCTGTCCTTTGAAAAAACAAGCAAGAATAGTATACAGGGAGTTAAAAGAGCAATAATTTTAGGGATAAAGGGGAGGGCCGGAAGAGTAAAATATACAATTGGAATGCCTATTAAAAGGGCCCCAACAAGAGCAGTTAAAAATACGGAGAAGGTATTTTTTATATTGAGAAAAAATATAAGGACAATGAAAAGACAGGGGATGGCACCCGCCATAATTAGAAAAAGTGAGCTGGGGAAAAAAAGATAAAAAATATCCTTAAGAGCTAAGAATATTAAAAGAGGCATAATAAAAAGGGAAATTCTGAGGGGATCAGTTTTTTTAATTCCCAATAGTGAACATAAAGCTACCCCAATTAAAGCCAACTGGCTAACCAATGGAAACTGGAAGAAGGTAAGCTCCATTATAGAAGAAATCATGTAATAGTCCAACCTATACTAGGATCTGATGTGCATACTAGTGCACATAACAGGTCTAATGAAAAAATATCAAAAAATCCTGTTTAGCTAAATATTGTAAAATTCTTTTATATTCTAGCATCGAAGAGATTAGCCGTCAAGCAAAAGTACAGGTCGAAACTCGAGTTTGCTATACCAGATAAAAAATGGCAAACCAGTGGCAAATAGCAGCACCGAGGACAAAGACATGCCAGGTTACATGGGTACCCCGCCGAGCTTTTAATTGATACCAGATGGTACCCGCGGTATAAAAGAGTCCACCGACAATTAAAAAAAACAGGCTTATGGAAGGTATGGCTTGTACCGATACCTTCCAGCCCATGATAATGGCCCAGCCCATCAAAATATAGACGAAAACTTCCACTTTTTTAAGCGCTTTTATTCCTACAGCATGTAGGCTAATACCCAAAATTGCCAGACCCCACTCAATACCAAAAAGGGTCCAGCCCCAAGGGCCCCGCAGGGCGACTAGACAAAAGGGGGTATAGGTGCCGGCAATGAGCAGATAAATGGCACTGTGATCCAGTATCCGAAAAACTCGTTTTCCCGACTCTGCGGATAGGGCATGATAAATTGTCGAAGCCATAAACATAATAAACATAGTGGCTCCATAGATTGCCCCAGAGACAATGAGCCAAACATTTTTAGTATTGCCAAAAAAGCCATTCCCTTTTAGCGTAAGCAGCACAATGCCGGTAATTGCTAAAAGGGCTCCAATTCCATGCAAAATAGAATTGGCGATTTCCTCGCCAGGTGTCTGAAATGGTAAGGGTTGGTCCTTGCTCAGTTTTTTTTGTGTCATATCTCTCCCTTTTCTTATTTGTTTTCGACCCCCTCTATAGCCAAAGGTTGCGAAGCAAGCTGTTTTCTCATCATTTTTTTCTTTAAAATATCCAGCGAACAACAGACGGTGCTCGGTGAAATATTTAAAAGGCGGGCGATATCAATATTCAACACTCTGTATACCTGTTGTTCCCTAGCGGCAATATAATTGTCTTTATTCTGGATAACTTTAGCCAAATCTGCCCTTAATTTTTTTTTATTAAAATCATCAATATTTTCACATTCTAAACGCGCTTTTAATACATATATTTTTGCCATATAATTTTGTTTTCTTTCCAGATATTTAATGCGTGCAATTTTGTTTTTGCAACAGGTTTCCAACTGTTCAATAAGTGCTATGACGATATTTAAGGGCATTTTTAAACCTTTGGCCAAACTTTCAATTATTTCATCGCTTAAAAATGGGGATAATTTTAATACCAAAATAAGATTTTGTCGCTGACTTCCAAATTTTGGTTGAAGTTCTGTAACATATCGATAGTTTCCCGGATAATGTCGGGATTTTTCCATTACCTCTTCCTGGTAATATTGCTTAATGGCAATTTTTTCATAAAATTCTATCTGGTTATCTCGCCTTATTAACTCGAACCTTCCCCATTTAACAACTGAGTGAATGTAAGCGTCGAAGCAAGAATCTTTGGACTCATAGCTACAAATAGCCTTTATTATTCTATCGTACAGTCGTACAAATAATTCGTGTATTTCCTCTTTCTGTAAGCGAGAAAATTTAAATCTTTCGGGGTATTTTAGAATATATAGATAGATTTTTTCAATTAAGTCCTTTTTGTCTATGCTACCATTCTTATATTCTACCCAGTTTAAATGTAATTCGTTGGATGTGTTTCGCATGCTTCCTCCTTAATGGATAAGGATGCAAGAAGCGTGCCAAGCCAATTTGAAAATAGTTATATCATTACCTAGCAGTAAAATAAAGTTTTTTTTAGAAACATGAAAAAAAAATCTGTTACATATTGTTACATTTGTCGGAGCTTACGGTAAATTGTTCCTTAAAAGCATGTATAATTTTAGGTTTCAGCTCCGCAATTTTTGCATGTATACCTATGCCCGAGGCCTGTTGATGTCCGCCGCCCCCAAAGTCTGCGGCGATTTTCGAGACATCAATCTTATCCTTGGATCGCAGGCCCACTGTGCAAAAATCTTCCCTTTCCTGGCGAATTACCGCAATAGCCTGAACATTTTCTACAGACTGCAAGAGCTGGTACAGCATATCGGAATCTCTGCCCTCTAGGCCATAGGCCTGGGTGTCTTCCATGGTTTCCCAGCTCACTAGGAGCTGGCCATCATAATAGCTTTCGCAGCGCTGTAATAAAATGCCCAATAGGCGCCGAGAATCTAAACTTTTGCCACCATGTATGTGCTGAAAGGTCCTTTTAGGGCTAGCTCCTGCAGAAATAAGGCGGGAGGCCATTTCCACCCAGATGGCAGAATTTTCGTGTAAATGGCGAAAAAAACCGGTATCGCTACAAAAGCCAAGGAATAGGGCATCTGCCTCTTCTTTGGTAGGTTTACGATCCATGGCTTCGATAAGTGCTAAAATTAAAAGGCTGGTAGAGGGGCTTTGGGGTTCAATAAACTGAACCTCGCCAAAGGGCAGGCCCCGTGCGTGATGGTCTATACTTGCTGTGGGCATGCTGTTAAATGCTGGGGGAACTTCGCCGATGCGGTCAAAATTCGAGCAATCTAAAACAATGAGGCGCGTCTTAGAGTAATCGCCTACAGGCAGGTGGCTGGTAAATAAATTCTCGTATTCTTTAATTTCGGTTCTTTTAAAGGGGCCATTGGAAAAAAGAAAGGTTTTTTTTCCCAGCCTCCGTAGAAAAGCGCTAAGGGCCAGCTGGCTGCCGATACAGTCGCCATCTGGCTCCATATGCCCTGCAATACAAAATGAATCACCGGCCTGTATAAAATTGAGAAGCGCAGAGGGGACTGATATCTGTTGCATCCTCTTGTTACGGTACCTTTAATTCTTCTACATTAAATTCTTCTTTAAGATTTACGCTGCTGGGAATATAGCCCCAGGACTCGTGCCCGATACTTTCGCGGACATAGAGAATAGCATGGCTGAATTGCCCAGATTTATAATATACAACTAAATGTGGCCATTCTGCACCGGAGCGAATTTTAACCAATTGGGCCTTGCCGGCAGCTTTTTCGAACCAGGTGGCAGGCAGATAGGCCCGTTTTAGGCTCATACCCGAACGGTAGGCAACCATATAGCCCAAGGAATGGGGGTACACTTTTTCCAGCGGAATATCAATATAGTAAAACTCCGATTCGGATTTAAATTTTCCATAGGCCCCCCCCGCACTTTCTTGGGCAAAGCTGGCAAGGCCTGTTGTAAGCAATAAAACAAACGCAAGCACTAGCTTCCTTCTAAAGAAGTCTCTCATTTTTCCCTCCAGATTTAGCTGATTTTCCTGTATAGCGGAAAACCATGGACATCCCTGTCCCCGTTGGCAACGAACATCTTCAATCATTATAAAGCCATGGCTTTATACTTGCAAGTTTGTTTTTATTTTTGCCCTAAATTAGTAAAGGTCCCCATTATTCCAAGCCCAAACTGGATAAAAGTATTGCCTTTATGCTGTGTTTTCTGTTTTCGGCCTGGTCCCAGACCCTGCTTGCGGGGCTTTCGAAAACCTCTTCGCTTACCTCCTGGCCACAGACCGCTGGAAGGCAGTGCAAAAAAACACTGTCCCTGTTTTGGGTTTTTGCCATTAAATTGGCATCGACCTGATAATTTTTTAAGCAGGCCAGACGTTCATTTTTTTTGTTTTCCTCGCCCATCGACACCCAGACATCGGTATAAATGGCATTTGCCCCCTGCACTTCTTCCAGTTTGTCGGTAATGACAATGCGGGAACCAGAAGCTTTGGCAATGTCGCTACAGATTTGTACGTGTTGAGCCTGTGGCTGCAGTGTTGCTGGGCTTATAATGCTGATATGCAGGCCGAGCTTCGCACAGATAAGCAGGAGGGAGTTTGCCACATTGTTTCTGCCATCGCCAAGATAGCAGAGTTTAAGGCCCTTTACCTGTGAAAAAATTTCTATAAGAGTCATTATATCGGCCAGCACCTGGGTGGGGTGATACATGTCGGTCAGGCCATTGTAGACGGGAACGCCGGAATGGGCAGCGAGAACTTCGACCGTCTTCTGTTGGTAACCGCGAAACTGAATGGCATCGAACATGCGCCCTAGAACCCGTGCAGTATCCTTTATCGTCTCCTTTGCGCCCAATTGAATGTCGTCGGTGGACAAAAAGACGGGATGGCCCGCCTCTTCGCCAATTGCTGTTTCAAATGCACAGCGTGTGCGCGTAGATCTTTTTTCGAAAAGCAGGGCTATCGATTTACCTTTAAGCCGGCTATGTGCCTGCCCCTTCCTGCGTTCTTCTTTTACTTTTAAGGCAATATCTAAAAGATAATATATTTCTTCTGCGGTATAATCCATCCACGAAAGCAGGGATTTCCCCTTTATATTTGCACGCGCCATGTGCACTCCTTTTTGCGAAAACTGTAATTAGTATAAATAGCAAATAAATGAAGGGCAAGTAGTGGAAATAACTGCCGAATTCATTTTGAATGTCGATACATAAGGTATGGCCTATATAAGTATATATATTCAATATTTTTCCCAAATACAAAGAATTCGCCCCCAGCAGATGGAAAGTTTTTGGAGGGAATTATCGCAGAGTTTGGAAGATGTATCAGAAAATAGACCCTTAAGATCGGCGGTTTCGAGTTTTGAAATAGATGAGAAAAAAGCTCTGTTGGGATTAGAGCTGATGCTCTGTATCGAAAAACTGCAGGGGATTATTCAAAAATACGAAAAAGACTTGTTTGCGGTACATGTATTGATATATAGCCATAAAGAGTCTAATTCGGCCATGGCATTAAAAACAAAAATACGAAATATTTCTCGTAAAAAGCCTGCAACGAGTGTTTGGGTAGATAAGTCGATGGCCGAACGGCTTGATCCCTGGTGCAGGTTATCGATTATCGACAAGGACTGGATGGCCCTGCAGGTGAAAAATTGGGATGATATACACCCAGTCCCTTTTTGGAATATATGCAATGCACAGTCAAAAATTGTCGAGGTTCTGGAGGCTCTGCCTAAAAATACTGGTGCCACATCGCTCTTTGTCGCAGAAATGGGAATTGGGGTGCATTGGATAATAAAAGAGGCCGTTCTTACTCTGTGTCCAAACGGCCCGCCATTGATGTTTTATTTTAATGAATTTTTAGACCCATTTTATTGCATAGCTATTGGCCTGTTACAGGAAAGCAAAAAAATCAATTATAAAAACAATAAAAATATAGGCATTCTGCAGCAGGATTTTGAGCAGCTCACTAAAAGGCGCCTAAGTGGTCTGTCCTCTTTACGAGCCAAGAAAGACCTTTTTGTAAATTTTGCTGCTTTTTTAGGCGCTTACGCCCAAAGCTGCCATTATGAGGGCCAGATTCCCTATGTTCTTTTGTCGGGGCTGGAGTATGTAGAAAAAGAATTCCTGGAACAGCTCCTTGAAAACAGCAAACAGCTTATCGAAGAAAAAAAAATACTGCTCATACTCAGTCATGAAAATAAACTTGTAGACAGTTCTCCCAGCATTTTGGGCTGCCAAAAATATACCCTGCAAAGGCCCTCTCCAGAAAGCCTCGTGTATGCCATAAAGGAAAATTTTAATAAGGATATTCCAATTGATAGCCCGCTCTTGCTGGAATCTTTTGGTACCCTGTATCGAGATATTAGCCACAATATTGGCGATAAAATGGGCTGCGAGCTTAGGCAAAAAAAAATTGTTTTGCCCAAGGACCTTCTCGAGCTCTATTATGTCTTAACTGAATATTCAGAATTTACCCATCCCTCCCTCCTTTTTGATGAGCTGGTAAAATGGAAAGGCAACACAGAGGCAATTTCAAAGGGCCTGGATTTTCTTTCTGCCCTTGCTCTGGTGGTAAGTAAGGATTTTCCGGTATTTCTCGAAGATGTATCAAATTTAAAAAGCGTCGATGGCAGCGAACACTTGGCCATTGCCAATGAACTTGGGCCATCAGTTCTACTTAAATTATATAGGGAAATTGAAACAAAGGAGCTACAAGTAAATTACTTAATCCTTAAGCTTTTATTAAAACTGAATGCGAATATCGATGAGGCAATGATACTGGAAGCTCTGGAAAACGAATTTACCAAATGGAATACCCAGGGGGCAATTGATGCCGATAGCCTGGCAAGTTTTAAAGAATTGTTTGATGAACCGGTTAAAAGCTTTGTAGATGATATAATAAAAAGTAGATTCCTTTTATTAAATTATGAAAAACAGGAAATAGGCGCCGAAGCAGATATCTATTTTAAAAAAATAAGGACCATGCCTATTGCAAGTTCTTTTTTTAATTCGATATTGGACTTGCACCGGGCCACATGGTTTTATTTGCAGGGAAAGGTGCAGGAGTCTTCGGTTGCCATAAAAAATTCCTTAATTGCCATGCAAAATTCTACGAACAATATCTGCATGCCCAGAATATATTGCCAATTGGCTTTAACCGAAATAGCTCGGGAGCGGCTTGGCGATGGTACGGAATATTTACGCTTTGCCGTTGAGGCTGCAGAAGGCAATACGCTTCCCGAAGAACTGGTGCGATCGCTCTGTCTAGCAGCTATGGGGCAGTATCTATGGGGGAATTTGGCAGAGGCGGAACAGCTTCTTATAAGAGCTCAGACCTGTGCCGAAAAATCTTGGCTCTACGACTGGGTCGACTGGACCAGCTTCTTTGTTGGGCGGGTGATGTTTGAAACGGGGAGGTATCGCAGGGCCCTGGATTATTTCGAAGAACTGGTAGGCAAAAGTGAAAAGAGTGGGCATATCGATAGGGCAAAATTATCGAATATCTGGCGCCTTAGGACCCTAGCGCATATGGGAGTTTCCAAAAGCAAATATGCTCAGTTATTCGAGCTAGACGGCGATGCCAGGCTCTTTGCCGTGGAGGCCGCCTTTATGGAGAAAAATTATCACCGGGCCTTAGAGCTGGCAGCAATTGCGCATGAACATGAAATAAACGCAAACTATGTTATTTTTGATAAGCCTGTCTGGGATAGCGGTTTCGATTGGATAGAAAATAGGTTTTTGGCCTTTGGCGGTGCCAGAAAGTTTTTGTTAACGGTTTTCGAATCTTTTGCCCTGGCCAAAATAGGCGATAGTAAAAATTCTCTGGAAAAAATACGAAAATTGGTAAAAGAAGAACATCTGTCGGAGCTCAATGTCTACGACGGATTTGCCACCTGGGTGTATAGCCAATGCCTGTTTTTATCTGGGGCTGGAAGCTTAGACTATGGGACCGCCTTGAGCCTGGCTTTTAACCGTTTTCAGCGTCGGAGCAGCCGAATTGACAATATCGATGTCAAACGCTCATTTATGAATCAGGGCAGGTGGAATGCGGTGCTTATGCAATATGCCCGAGAAGCCAACCTGGTTTAGACAAAGCTGACCTTAAGTATTGACACTCGCGGTAGTTTTTGATAAAAACATAGACATAGTTTGGCGGCATAGCTCAGTTGGCAGAGCAAACGGCTCATATCCGTTCGGTCATAGGTTCAAGCCCTATTGCCGCTATTTTT
>CAZBJJ010000029.1:0-22967 GCA_964492245.1 uncultured Spirochaetales bacterium
TGATACTGCCTCTCGAAGGGGTGGGAAAGTAGGTAGTTGCCAGGCTTTTTTTATTCACTTCAAATTAACCTGCATTCGAGCTTGAAGAAAAGCCCAAACAATAGTAAAATTGTAGAAAAGGCTCTTCAATAGGGCCTATATTTTATTACCGACTAACAGGGGAATACAGATGTCCGATACAACTAATCAATATCAGCTTGTCACCTTTCAATTGGGCGAAGAACTCTATGGGGTGGATATAATGGATGTAAAGGAGATTGTACGACTTCAGGATGTCCGACAAATTCCCAATGCTCCCCAATATGTAGAAGGCATTTTCAATTTAAGGGGAGAAATTATTCCAATTATCAATTTACACCGACGCTTTCATATTAAACGTATGCTAGTCGGCGAGGACGAAGAGTTATTATCCGGATTCATAATTATCGATATCGCTGGCATGAAATTGGGCGTTATTATCGACAGGGTCTCCCGCGTGGTGGCCATTGAGCCAGACTCAATCCAGCCGCCCCCCCAGATGATAACAGGTATTGGTTCAGAATATATTCAAGGCGTTGTGCGCCAGGAATCGGGCTATCTTATTATTTTAGATATTCGCCGGCTTTTTAATCCCACTGAACTCCAAAAAATTAGCAATTTAAATAAAAAATAATTGCCTTGCGGGTTTTAAGGAAAATATGAAAATTGATTTATATTCGCCAACAATCAGAAGGAGAGAGATGGATGCTGTTTTAACAACCATGGTGGCCGAGCAAATTGGCCCCGGGGAACAGCATAAAAAACTTATCTCGCTCATTAAAGAAAAGTATAACTTTGAGCATTCAATTGCCCTGCGTAGCCCCGTTATGGCCCTTGAATTGGCCTTGGAAGCCTTTGATTTTCCCAAAGGAAGCGAAATTATTATTTCTGCCTTCTCGCCTTCCTATTATTATAATGTGATAGTTAAGGCGGGCTTTGTGCCCATCTATGCAGATGTCAATGAATTGACCGGGCAAATAGAGGTCGATACTGTACAGGGCCTTATTTCGCCTAAGACAGCGGCTATTGTTCTGTATCCGAGCCTGGGCAATTGGCTTATGACAGAAAGTTTTCAGGAACTTGGCCTTCCCATAATTGAAGATATATCGCAGAGCTATGGCAGCTTAGAGAATACAGAATATATAAAACCCAGTGCGCATCTAACTATTTTGGGCCTTGAGGAAAAAGATATTTTAACCGCTGGCGGCGGGGCCCTTCTCTGTGCCATGAACAAAAGAGAGGCAGCCGTTTTGCGGAAATTTTCTCATTTACCGGCCGAATATCTCTTGCCCGACATTAATGCGGCCTTGGCCTTTGTACAGGTAAAAGAAGAGGACAAAAACAGGGCGCGCCGACAGGAGATTGCCCATATCTTTGAACAGTCACTTCTACGCTCCCGCCATCGGCTTTTTAATGTCAGCGAAGATATTCAATTTAATTGGTATTCCTTTACTATCGTTTTGGAGACAGGCTTAAAGGATGCCAGCAGCTATGCCCAAAAAAAAGATGTTGTCACAGAGTTGGCCTTTGCCGACACAGTTATTGCGGTTCAAGCCCTAGAGGCCTGTCCCTGCCCGGTGGCAAGTTCTCTGCTTTTACGCTGTCTGCGTTTTCCCCTGTATCCCCTTCTAAAGCAGAACGAAATTGTTAAAATATCCAAGGTCCTGGCCACCCTGCCCTAAGGCAATATACATGAAAAAAAAATTATCAGTATTGATAATGGTCAACAGCCAAAAAAAATTAGCATTGAAGCTTTTAAAGGAAATACAGAGCTATCTGGAAAAAAATTCTGAACAGGTATCGGTACACAGTTTTTCTGGAAAACCCGATCGACTGCCCCCGCTTGGACACTTCGATGTAGCTTTTTCTTTGGGCGGAGATGGTACCGTTTTGTACACGGCAAGGGTATTGGCACCCAGACACATACCTATTATACCGGTAAACTTAGGAAGCCTTGGTTTTTTGGCAAATGTAAGGCCCGAAGAATGGCTGGAAGTGTTTACGCGCTGGAAAGAGGGGAGCTGCCCCAGTTCCGATCGCATGATGCTGGAAGTAAAAATAAATAGAGGCAATAAAAGCCTAGGCCCATGGATTGCTTTAAACGATGTTGTAATAAGCTCTGCAGGCATATCTAAAATTATTCGCCTTAAGGTGGGAACCGAGACGGTAGATTTTGGAAGCTTTAGGGCCGATGGCCTTATTGTAGCCAGCCCAACGGGCTCAACCGGCTATTCGGTGGCCGCTGGGGGTCCAATTGTAGATCCCGAAATGCAGGCCTTGATAATTAACCCCATCTGTCCCTTTACCCTCTCGAATCGCCCCCTTGTGTTACCGGCCACGGAGAGATTAAAAATACTGCTGGAAAAAAACCAGCGCAGTGATATATTATTTACCTTAGATGGACAAGAGGTGCAAGAACTAGAAGAGGACGATTTGATAATAGTTTCCCGTTCTGGTTTTACGGTAAGGATAATCGAAAACAATCGTTTTGCTTTTTATACAGCCCTTAGAAATAAGCTCAATTGGTCGGGAGGACCAGATGCTTGAGGAACTACATATTCAAAATTACGCCTTAATCGACTCCCTTAGCGTAGAGTTTTCTAAGGGGTTTAATGTCCTAACTGGCGAAACGGGTGCGGGAAAATCTATAATTGTCGGTGCCCTTGCATTTTTGTTGGGGAGCAAGGCCGATACTCAGGTTATTCGCGCTGGTAGCGAAGAGGCCGTGGTAAGTAGCATCATCTATATCGATCCCAAAAATACAAAGGCAAGGGCCTGGTGCAGGGAAAGGGATATTCTTTTAGAGGATGAGCGTCTGCATTTAAGGCGCATTTTAAAAACAAATGGACGGAGCACCAGCTATGTGCAGGGATCTCCCATTGCCCGTGCCGATTTAGAAAGCCTTACCACAAGTATTTTTGATATCCATGGGCAGCACGAGCATCAGGCACTTTTTCAATTGGAAGCACATCGCGAATATTTAGATTCTTTTGCAGGGCTCAATGCTGAGGTCGGCGAATTTAATGAACTATATAATGATATCAGTATTTTAAGAAAGGAAATCTCTAATATCCGCGAAAGCGAAAAAAATCGTCAGGAGCGCCTTGAATATTTACAATATTCCATAGAGGAAATTGAGCTTGCAGAACTTAAAATAGGGGAAAGCGAAGAGTTGGAAGCGGAGTCCGACAAGCTTTCCAGCTTTGAAAAGCTTTCCAGTTTATTAGAGGGGACAAATCAAATGGCCTGGGAGGGAGAGGCTGCGAGTTTGGAGCTTATACGAAAAATAAAATCCTTTATGGAGCAGGCCCAGATACTCGATCCCTCCCTTGCAAGCATTGCTAAAAGATTTTCGGATATCTTTTACGATTTAGAAGATAGCTGCGACCTTTTACGCGCCTATCGCGATACATTGATATTTGATCCCCTGCGCCTTGAAACTATTGAGCAAAGGCTCGCCCACATATTTAAATTGAAAAAAAAATATGGTAACAGCGAAAAGGAAATTTTAAATTGGAAAGAGCAGGCCCTTGGCGAATTCGAAGAATTGCAGAATTTAGAAGCCAATGTAGAGACAAAGCAAAAAACTATTTCGATTAAAGAAAAAGAATTAGTTCAGCGAGCCTATCAATTATCCGAAAAAAGGAAGCGCGCCGGAGAAGAACTTTCCCAAAAGATTACCGCTATTTTAAAAACCCTAGGCATGGCCAAGGCCTCTTTTGTCATTGTGGTAAGCGATAGAAACTCATCGACCGCCCAAAAGACCTTTGGCCCTTGGGGGGCCGATGTGGTTGAGTTCTTTATTTCTCCCAATATCGGGGAGGCACAGAGGCCATTAAAGAAAATCGCCTCGGGGGGCGAGTTATCGAGGGTGATGCTTGCAATAAAGACGATTACCGCTTTTAATGATAGCGTGCAGGCAATGGTGTTTGACGAGATTGATACCGGCATTGGCGGCGAGGTTGCCCTGTCGGTGGCAGAACACTTACATAATTTGGGTGCTCTAAAGCAGGTCTTTTGTATTACCCATTTGGCCACCATTGCCGTTCGAGCCGATAACCATTTAAAGGTGGAAAAACAAGCTGATGGGGGCAGGACCCTGACATCTGTACATTCCCTAGACAGGGGGGCGCGCAAAACCGAAATTGCCCGAATGCTGTCGGGGAATATGCATGATGAGGCGGCGCTCGCCCATGCCGAGGAGCTTTTGGAAAAGGATTATTCTAAGACAATAAAAGGAAAGTAGGATGGCAAAGATAAGTGCAGAAGACCGACGTTTATATTTAGAAAAGGCCAAGCTTTATAAAGAAGTGGCCAACGCTATTTTAATGCGAGAAAAAAATATTTTAGCAGTCGTTTCTAAAGGTGAAGAGGGCGCAGCCTATATGCGTTTAAACCTTGTCGAGGAAATGCTCAATCTGGCCTCGAATTATATTATTGTGCACGGTATTTCCAATGCCATGTTGGGTATTAAAAACGAAGAGTCCTTAAATGATGCCCGAAAAACTATTTACCGGGCAATTATTTATTTAGAGGAAGTTATTTCTCCCTATATTGATGTGCCTTTTTCCGACTACGAGGAAAAGCTCCTAGAAATATCCACCTTCGATGCTGTACAAAGATATAATTTAGTAAAAAAAATGGGGCTGACCATAAATCTTTTAATCGAGGCCTATGGGGAGAACACCAAGTGGAAGTGGTCTTTTGTGGAAATTGAGGGACGTTTTGCCGCCTGTGCAAAAAACCTATTCGATTTAAAAAAGGCAGCTCAGGAACTTGAACCCAGAGCAGAATTTTACGAGACCTATGTGTACCATCTTAGAACAATTAAACGCCTACTTTCCCAGGCAGCGGATAGGTACCGTGAAAAATACGAGGTCTCCACTAATGCCTATGACGATTTTAAGACGGCTATTGCTTATCTTCAGGCCCTTCGAAGAATTTTAGTTTTAATCGGAGAAAGGGAAGAGGCTGAGCAAACTAAGAAAAAGGCAGAGATCTGGCAGACAAAGCTAGAGGCCGATCAAAAAAAGCGGGACGAAGATAAAAAATAGCTATCCCTTTATAAAAAAAGCCCCCTAAGGGGCCTTTTTTATTTTTTGAGCAAAACTGCCTCGTTCGCTGTTTTTTTCCAGCGCCGAGCTAAGTCTGCCGGTGTTTCGCCAGACACATTGCGGGCATTTTTTTCTGCCCCTGCATCTAGTAAATAGCTAATTTGGGCCTCGTTGCCAAGGTAGGCGGCATAGTGCAGGGCTGTATTGCCCAATTCGTCCTTGGCCTTAATCTTTCCCTCTAAAAAAAGTGCCTTTAGCCAGTTTAAATCTTTTTTAAGGACCAGGCTTAAGGCCGATTGTCCATCCTCTGCGAGGGTGAAAAAATTGCTTCCAATAGCGCTAAGGGCCTGGGTCTGCTCAAGGAGGTTCTTTTCTACCGCTAAACGAATTGCCGTCTTGCCCTGGGCATCTTGGTCCGATACTCGAATACCAAGTTTTGCAACTTTTTTAATAAGATCCACACTGGCCTTTTCTAAAATGAGCAGGTGCAAGGGAGAATTCCCATTGTCGTCGCTCTGAAATATTCGGTCCTTGGTTAAAAGTACCGTCGCCAGCCCTTGGTTTGCAATGATGGCCAAGGTGAATGGAGAAACTCCATTTGCATTTTTAGAATGAATTGAGGCCGCCTTTGCCAGAAGCAGGGTGCAGATATCCTGTCTGCCCATGCCAACTGCAATATGCAAGGGGGTATCGCCCCGAGAGTTTCGCATTGACGGATTGCTGCCCTGGTTTAGCAGTCTTTCTATTGATGCTATCTGCCCGGCCTGTATTGCTTCGTGCAAGGGGCTGTTGCCCTGGCTGTCGCGGGCATCGACATCGGCTCCAAAATTTTCTAAAACAATTTCAATATCGGCGATTCCCAGGCGGACTGCTTCGTGCAGGGCGGTTTTACCGCTCATGTTTCGGGCATTTATATCTATTTTTGCCTGAAGCAGGCTGTCTATTGCTCCTTTTACATTCCAACGAACGGCGGCATGTAGGGCCGTATTGCCCAGGGCATCGCGGGCTAGGGGGTCGGCCCCATTATCTATAAGGGTTTGGACAGTCGAGGGGGAATCCCCTTTTACTGCCGAAAAAAGAGGAGTCTCGCCCGTGGCATTTTTAATTTCCACATTGATACCCTTTTGTATTATCAGGGGGATGAGGTTGTTGCGACGATAATTGGCAATGTAGTGCAGGATGCTATTGCCCTGCCCATCGCGGGCCTCCATGCTAACAGTATTAAGAAACCATTCGGGAAAGCCGGCCTGAGCATAAGCTGCGAGGTAAAGCGGACTTATTCCCTCGGCATTGTTGGCAAAAAGGTCGGCCCCCCTTACTAAAAGCAGTTCGCCACTGTCTTTTAAATTGTCGCGAACAGCAATATGCAGGGCGGTTTCGCCTTCTTTGTTCCGAGCAGAAATAGTAATGCCCCTGTCTATTAAAAGGCGAATAATATCGGTGGGGGCATGGGCGGCCAGGGCAATGTGTAAGAGCGTATTGCCTTTATTATCGCTGGCATTTATATTTGTTGCTCCCAAAAGTTTTTCGGTAAGCTTTGCGCTTTTAAAAATGGCAATATCGAAGGGGGTAACGCCTTGAATATCGGTAACAAAAATATCGGCACCGCGACTTACCAGAATATCGACAATCTGTTCTCTTTCCTGCTCTATTGCCATATGCAAAGGGCTCTGCCCGGCGCTATTGCGCACATTTAAATCGGCCCCTTTTTCCAATAATAGGCGTACAATGCTCGCATGCATATTCAGGCGAATGGCAATATGCAGGGGGGAATCGCCAAAACCATCTTTAATATCGGGATCGGCTCCGCTGTTTAAAAGAAGGCGCATACCATCTTCTCGGGTCCCCTGGGGCATTACAATATGCAGGGCGGTGTTGCCCTTTGCATCTCGCGCATTTATTTCGCTGCCCGCATCGATTAAAATCTGTGCTGCTGGAATTTTTCCCGCTCTAAGGGCCTCGTGCAAGGCAGTAGAACCCGATGCTGTTTTCGCTTTTATATCGGCCCCGCCAGAGATAAGGAAACGAATATAGCCTGTGTAGCCATACCTAGCAGCAAAGTGTATCGGCGTAAGGCTATCGTCTAAGCGCACATTGTAATTGGCACTTCTTACCGCTGGAATGAACCAGCTAAAATTTTTATCCTTGGATGTTGCACCCGCTAAAATAAGGCGCTCTGCAATTTCGGCGTGTTTTTGGCTGTCTGAATATTGGAAGGCATTGTCTAAGGCTGTTTTTTCGGCCAGATCTCTGTGGTCAAGCCTTGCCCCCTTTTCCAACAAGAGGTTTACCGCATCCAAATTGCCCTTAATTACCGCAATTTGCAGGAGGCTGCGCTGACCGTCGTCAATGCTATCAATATTATTATTGTTCAAAAGAGCAGCCAAAAGATGTTGACGCCCATCGAGGGCAAATTCGAAGGGACTAAGGGATAAAGAGCCCTTGGCCAGAATATTGGCACCGGCCTGCGCTAACACAGCAACCATTTCTTGGTTGCCCATAAGCATGGCTATATCCAAGGGGTAGCGACCCGAACGGTCTTTTTTGCCGGTGTCGGCCCCAAGACTTACAAGAAATAAGGCCAAACCAGAATCTTCCATGTCGCAGGCAGCGTGTAAGGGCGTGCGCCCATCCTTGTCCACGGTATCTATGTTTTCCTTTCCTAAAAAAAGATTTTTTGCACCTTCGGTATCGCCTTTCTCCAAAAGACTCCAGAAGCTTTCTTCTTCGGTGGCAACTTTTTTTGGAGGCAAGCTTATGCAGGCGGTAAAAAAATTGAGAGTTAAAAAAAACAGAAAACCAGGCCAGAAAAATAAAGAAAATTTGAATTTCATAGTAATTATATTGTCGGTATATTCTAAAAATAATTCAGAGTATTCACAGCCATGCTCAGCATAGCCATGCTGAGCTATGCTGAGCATGGCTATGTTGGCCAATTGACTTTTATTTTGGGTTTGGATATATTGCTATGTATAAATTGCGGCGGTGGTGGAATTGGTAGACACGCCAGCTTGAGGTGCTGGTACTCGCAAGGGTATGGAAGTTCAAGTCTTCTTCGCCGCAGATTAAGCGCTGTCTTTAGGGCAGTGCTTTTTTATGTCTTTTTACCGCCTCTGCCGGTTGATTCCCAATAGAAATATATTTATCCTATACACTATGGCCAATGCTGAACTGGTAAAGCTTTTAGATTTTATTTTAAATCGTTGCGACCTTGCGGAGATTGATATTGTATCGGCCGCAGTGGTGCGAAGAAAACGCGACTTAGAGCTCTTTGCGCAGAGCGGTATGAGCGATCCCAATCGTTGGGCAGCCCAGACAGCCGAGACCCTGGGTACCAATTCCAGTGGTTTTGGCCTGGATTCCATTCGCAATTTGGTACACAATATGGTCGGCGAATTGCTTCATAAAGAGGCTCCCGAATTGAGCGAGGAGAATATTCAAACGCTCTTGTCCTCTTGGCTACCGGGCCCTAAGGAACAGGAGAAGGCCCTTCCCCGAGAGGCGGTACTTGCTATGGTAGAACAGTTTGTGGGCTTTTCGCATGGCCTTATGAGCGAGGAAGAGGATGCAGCCCTCCGCGAGCAATTTGGTGCCTGGCCCCAGACTTACTGGGAGGCCTTTCCGGCAGTGGTGCGCCAAGTGGTAACTGAATATTTAGAGGGCAATTGCGATGAGCAGGAGTATCGCGCCCAGCTCTTGGCGGCCGTCGACGTGAGCTGTGCAATTAAAAGTTCCCATCAGGATGATACCGATAAAAGGGAAGAAAAGGTCGAAACAGATCTGCAGGGCTATGTGGATAGCCCCGAGCTAAAACCGCGAAGTAAGAGAAAAAACAAGGATGATAAAAACAAATAGCTCATGCCTTGGGGCTGGTGTTAACCCCGGGCCAGGGATTGCAGCGGTAGCCTTTTTTGGCCTTTGGCCAAAAAAGCTACAAGCGGAAAGCCCGACATGAATAAAATGTACTGTTATTTTTTAAATAGGACATTTTATTCATGGGGCCCCCAAAACCAGGTGCAGGCTTCGGTGTACTAGGAACATAAAATTAATGTATTTGCTCTGGGTCGACCTCTAAATACGTGGAAAAAGCGATAAAAATTGCCTCATCAAAATGCACCCCCACCAAGCGCGAAAGGGATTTAAGGGCCTGAACCTTGTCCAAGGCTGTTCTGTAGGGGCGGTCGGAGGTGAGGGCATCGTAAATATCGGCAATACTTATAATCATCGCCTCCCAGGGGTAGTCCCCGGCTGCCTTGCCGTAGTAGCCGGTGCCATCGATTTTTTCATGGTGATAGCGAATAAGATCGCGGATACCGGCGAGGAAGTCCGAGTCATCTACAATTTCGTAGCCAATTTCGGTGTGGCGCTTAATTTCGATAAATTCGTCTTCGGTAAGTTTTTCGGGTTTATTGATGATGCTGTCGCTGATGCCAATTTTACCGATGTCGTGCAGCATTGCCGCATAGCGGATACGGCGAATACTGTCGCTGGAAAGACCGAGGTTTTGGCCAATTCCCTCTGAATATTGCATTACCCGGTATGAATGCCCCTGGGTATATTCATCCTTGGCCTCTAAGGCCTTAGTTAAGGCGGTAATTGTGGAAAAATAACTGCGTTCCAGCTCGTCGTATACCAGGCGGGAATCGATTTCGGAGGCAAGAAAAGAGGCGGCAATTTCTAGGGTGTAGCGCTGTTCGACGCCGTATTCATTGCCATTTTCTGCCTTTCGACAAATGGTAATAACACCGAAGGTTTTGCGGTCGGTAAGTAAGGGGGCCGATACAAAGGAACCCTGTATAAAATCTTCTTCTTCTAAAACGGCAAAGGAGGGATGGCGATTTCTATCGGAAACGGCAATGGCCCGTTTGCGGTCTAGGGTTATGCCCGAGATTCCCTTGCCCAAGGGGAGTTGGGGCGGTGCGGTTTCTAGGCCGCGCCAAGAGTAGGGTACAAGCAGTTTTCGGTATTCGTCGTAGGCATAGTATACCGCTATATCGAAGGGGATTTCTCGGCCCAGTTCATCTAGGATGCTCTGGAGCAGCTCTTCGGAATTGTTTTTTGTGCGAAGTCTTTGGGGAAATTCGGCCAGCTCTAAAAGGTTGCGCTGGCGCTCATCGGCGACCATGGCGGCATAGAGGTTTGTCTTTAGGCGCACACTCAATTGGCTTAAAAATTCATGGTCGCCCTGTTTAAGCTGGGCCTCGCTGTCGGGATGGGAAAGCAAGATAAAGCCCAAAAGGCGAAAGCGATGCACAATGGGCAGTATCCAGCGGGCCTGGTATATTTCGGTGAGCAATTGCTCTAATAATGGCTCGTTTATTTGGTATTCATTGAAAAAGTCTATCAGGGAGCTGCCGGAATCTTTCATGGCCAGGCAGGCAATAAAAAGCGATTCTTCGGGGATAGAGCTAATCCCTTCCTGGTCCAGCTCCCTATATTCTCTGTTTTCGTTGACGTAGGCGAAAAGGCGCGCGGACCAGCCTTTTATATATTCATTTATTTTAGCTATTGCAATTTCGGCCAAGGAGGCGCTCGTTTTCCAATCGTCAATTTCTTCCAAACTAAAGGTCGCGCTAAAGTCGTCAAATTGAGAGTCGGTTTCAAAGTTCAATACGACGTTTTTATTCATGTTTTCTATCCTTTAATAAAATAAATTATTTACGGTTAAGAGAGGAGGCGCGGTCTGACAATTTAATTTTTGTTGCCTTGCGTACATTGTCTCGAATATATTCGATATCCACTATTTCGCCCGGTTTATTGTCCTCTAGGGCGGCATAGAGATCTGCCAGCTTTGTAATTTCCACGCCATCTACCTTTGTTATAATATCGCCACCGAGGTATATAATACTGGAACCGTAGCGCACGGCCTCGGTACCCGCTTTTAGGCCAGCTGCCTCGGCAAGGCCCCCCTGCTTTAATTGGGAAATTAATAGGCCATTGTTCACGGGCAGGCGGGCATAATTTACTAGGGAGGGGAAGAGCTGGACCATGTTCGCATCTATCCAGCCCCGCCGCACGCGCCCATACTGTATAAGTTCGGAGACAACGCGTTTGGCCGTGTTTACCGGTACGGCAAAGCCTATGCCCACCGAGCCGCCAGAGGTGGAGTAAATCATGGTGTTTACGCCAATCATCTTGCCCGAAGAATCGATAAGGGGCCCCCCTGAATTGCCGGGATTAATTGAGGCATCGGTCTGAATCATGTCGCGAATGACGTTGTTGCGCGATGTCTGAACAGGGCGGCCTAGGCCCGAGACGATGCCCACAGTGAGGGTGCGCTCTAGGGCAAAGGGGTTGCCAATGGCCAATACTTTTTGCCCCACATTCAGCTTGCTGGATTCGCCAAAGGGGATGGTGTGTAGTTCTAT
This sequence comes from uncultured Spirochaetales bacterium, assembly GCA_964492245.1. Taxonomy (GTDB): domain Bacteria; phylum Spirochaetota; class Spirochaetia; order Treponematales; family Breznakiellaceae; genus CAZBJJ01. The sequence continues at coordinate 11,441 of CAZBJJ010000029.1, forward strand.
GTCTTTTGGGGGATTAAATTTAAGCACTGCCAGGTCGTTTTCGCTGTCGCTGCCAATTAATGTGCCCTCGTACTGGCTGCCATCGGCAAGGGTGATAAGTATTTTATAGGCCTTTTCTACGACATGGTAGTTGGTAAGTACGTAGCCGCGGGTATCGATTATACTGCCGGAGCCCGAGCCCCCATCCTGGGGAACCGGTTCTAAAAACCAGTTGATGGCGACGGTTTCGGTTGTAATATTGACCACAGCAGAGTTGAGCTCGTTGTATATGCGAATGTTTTCCTGCTCGTCCGGGCTAAAGCGATTAAAATCGCCATTGGCTATGGGCCGGAGTATGGGGCTGGATTCCTGCAGTACAAAGTCTTCGGTCTTTTTAAGCGCATTGTTCTCTGCCAGCGAGTGTTTAGCCGCCGCAGTACTGTGGCTTTTAGAAGGCAAAAGGCTCAAGCCAATAGCCAGTAAAAAGGCTACACTGGCGCTCGCCAGTGTAATAAGAATTACCTGACCCTTGCTATATAGTTTCATAATAACTTAACTATAATAGTCATTTGGCATCAGGTAAAGACCCGAAGTCACTCTAGGGGAAATATATTGACTGTGATATAATCAGGTTATGAAGCGTTTAAAATTTCCTCTCCTTTTTCTGCTAATAGGGGGGCTTGTTCTTAACCTTTATTCCTGTAAACGGGCAAAGCTCCCCGTTGCCGAAGAAAGGGTGGAAGATGAAGAGGTCCTAGAACCCACTATAGCAGACTTGGCGGCAGAGGCTGTTTTTTTACAGGGCGATGTTTTTTTAATAAAAGACCGGCAAGAGAGCCCCTTAGAGCTTGGGCAGGTTTTAGAACCTGGCGATATAGTGCGTACAGCTCCCTATGCGTCGGCCGAGTTTAGCCTGGGAACAGCTGGCAGTATTCGGCTTTTGCCCGAAACCCAGTGGCGCTTAGACGGCTCTGTCGGGGCAAATATGTCTTTGTTAAAAGAGGGAATAGCCCTTATTAAACTGCGCAAACTAAAAGATATTGAACAGATAAGCCTTTCTACGCCAAGTTCAGTGATGGGGGTGCGGGGAACGAGCTTTATGGTTCAGGCCGATAAAACAGGCAGGACCATTTTGGCGGTTCAAGAGGGGGCGGTGGCCATGTTGCCAGCGAGCCCTTTAGTAAAAGGGATTGTGGATGGCTCGGTGGCCAGTGCTAAGTCTCGGGCGGTGCTTACTACTGCGCTGAATTTAGCTTCAAGGGTGGAGGCTGGGCAAGAGCTTGAGCAGGCGGCAGCGGTAGTGGAAGCAGATATCGATATGGCCCTTGGGGAGCTGCTTATCCATGCCGAAGAATTGCGTGTAGATTGGAGCCATGTATCCGATGCAGATATTCAATTGGAAGAAAGTATAGGCGCACAGGAACGCGAGAGTTTTAAAAAGCTTTTGGCCTGGGAGAGTTCTAAGCCCCTGAGCGAAGAAAACAAAAAAATACTGGAACTTCTGCCCCATCTTAGGGAACCCGGCCAAGAAGATTGGCTTATCCCTGCGGCCCTGCCCATGGAGCGGATATATCCACCTAAAGTCGAGAAAAAACCGGCAGTCGATTCGGCTCTAGCCTGGACTACAAAGCTCTCTGCCTATCCCATTGCCGACCCCCTTACTCGGGTGGGCAATGTAATTATTGCGCGCACCCAGGATGGCAGCGTGCACGCTGTCGACGAGGCGGGCAGTATACTCTGGCAGGATAGGGGAAAGAGCGAGGCAGTTACCGCCCTGCCCGATGCGGTAGCCCTGGTGAGTGCGGGGAATATTCGTATTTTAGACCCCAAAACGGGCAGGGAAAGGGGGGGCTGGTCCAGCGAGACGGGCACTTCCAACGATTCTTCCAATGTTACTTCTACCAGCAAACCGGTACCGGTGCCCGAGGGCCTTGCCATGCTCACGCCGCGGGGCATTGCGGTTGTGCGGGCAGAAAACGCCGCATTAATTCGCGAAATAATAATTCCCGGCGGCTTTAGTTCGGCACCGGTCTTGGCAGGGCGGGAGCTGGTTGTTATGTCGGCCAGTGGGGAGCTTCTTATTATTGATGTCGAGGGCGGGCAAGTAAAGGAAAAAATGCCCACTCCGCTCTCTGGGCCCTGCCTTTTGCCCCGCTGGGCAGATCCCGTTTTGCTTTTGGCCTCGCGCGCGGGAACGGTAATTTCGGTCGATTTGGAAAATAGGCTTATAAACTGGGAGCGCTCCCTAAAAAAAATGTTAAATGGCGATATCGAGGTGGGCGAGGGGAATATTTATCTTCAGACCCAGGATTCGCTGTTGTACATTATCGATATAGACAGCGGTGCCGATGCAGTGCGGCCCCTGAGCAAGGTGGACTCGCCCCCACTATTGGCCTCGGGGGTTCTGTACTATGGCACCGACGATGGAAAAATAATTGCATTAAACCCTAAAACACTCGCCGTCATTCGCAGCATTGATATTGGCGAAGCGGTGAGTGTGCGCCCCATTCTGCTGGGCGAAAATCTGTATGCAGGTACCCGAACCGGTAGAATTATCCGTATAAATAAAATTGCTCGCCCTTGAGACCTGCCCCTATTCGTGCTATTTTAAACCTATATGACCCAATCGCCTGCTAAAAAAGTTTTATTTGCCCTTTTTTGCTTTTTAAGCCTTGCCCTGTCTGCCGAGGAATTGCCTTCGGGCAGCTTTCCGCTGGGGCATGCTGTCTATGCAGAGTTGCGCCAATTGCTGCGGGCCAATGGCCAGCCCCTGTATTCCTGGGCCCTGCCCTTCGATGCCAACGAGATTTTAAATATATTGATGGCTATACCCGAAGAAAATTTGGATGATGCCTCCCTGGCGCTGTATGACCGCATTGCTGGGCGTTTGCGGGGCCAGGGAGGGGATGCTCCAAGCGATACCGCTGGCCGGCGAAGTCGGACGGGCCCCTGGCTCTTTAGGGAAGGCCCCCTTTCCTTTGCGGCCGACCCAGTTTTTTCGCTGCAGGGCCGCTTTCGCGCCAGCCAAACTGCAAACTGGGGCGAAAGCCAAACAAATGGCTGGGGCGATTTTCGCAACGAAGCGCCCCTTTTGGGCCTTCCCATGGAGGTGGACTTCGCCGGCAACTTACAGCTGGTCCTCGACGCAGATATCCGCAACAGCCCCGCCGCCTACGACCAGGCCCCGGGCCCGCTGGCTTCGAACCTTATTCTTGCCCCCACCGATGTGGACTTAAGCATTCCCTATCGCGCCTTTATTGCCAGTGGCGGGCCCTGGTGGAGCTTTCGGCTGGGGCGCGACCAGATAAGCTATGGGCTGGGCCACAGCGGGAACCTGGCCATTAGTGCAAACCCCGACTATTACGACTTTGCCCGCCTTAGCCTTTTTTCGCCCTCTTTGCGCCTTACCAGCCTTATTAGCCAGCTGCCCCTGGATTTGAGCATACTCGATACTGCTTCCAGCTATCTTCGACAGGGGGATACAGCACCTTTAATCGGAAATGAATTTAACATTCACCGTTACCTCTATTATACGCGCCTAGATATGCGCCTGTTTAAAAAAATAGGGCTTTCGATGGGCCAGGGGGCCCTGGTGGGAGATTCTCCCTTGGAACTGCGCTATTTGAATCCCGCAATTATCCACCACAGCCAATGGGCCTGGAACAATTACCCCCGCAAAGCCGGCGATTTAGTTGGCTCTCTAATGACCCTGGATATTGATGTAGCCCTGCCTTTGGGCCTGGGCCTATATGGTCAGTTCACTATGAACGAGTTTACCACTAAAACCGAGCGGGAACTGTACCACAACGACAGTACCCCCGATAGCATTGGCTTTTTAGCAGGCCTAGAGTGGGCCGGCTTTGTGGGCACCAGACCGGCGAGCCTGGCCTTTGAGTTTCTCTGGGGCAGCCCCTATTACTATTTACTGAGCTCTCCCTTTTCCAGCTTTATTTGGATGAACCGCCGCTCCGAGCTCGCCCCCGGCGGTAAGCGCGACCAACATGTGGCCTGGCTGGGCCACCGCGATGCCCGCGACTGCCTGGCATTTTACCTTATGGGCAAGCTGGAAGACGAGAGCCGGGCCTATTCCGCAAACCTGGCTTGGAAGCTGCGGGGCGAACATGCAGACCTTGTCTACGACTATGTTAAATCGGTGGCGGCCGCCAATGCAGCTACCCCCTCGGGAGCGGTAGAGCAGGAGCTCTCCTGTTCAGTTGGCCTAAACTGGCGTTTGTTCAGCAAGCTGTCGGCCGGCGGTACTGCGGCAATGGGCCTTGTTTTTTCATCCATAGACGAATATTCGCCTTGCTTAGAGGGGAAGGTTTCGCTATATATATCATACCTTGTGTTAAAGTAAAAGGAAGGTTTATGCGCAAATTAGCTATCAGTTTGGCCTGTATTTTTTTATGTTCTGCCTTAAGTTTTGCTCAGAATGTATTTGAGCCCGATGACCCCATTTATGCCAGCCTCGAGCGCTATAAAATGCTCGGTCTTATTGATGGACCCTTGCCCACGGTTCGGCCCTGGCCCCTGCAGGTAATACGCAGTTTTTTACAGGAGGTGGTCGAAAATAGTAGCGATATCCAACAGTATGCCATGGAATCTCTGCGCGCTCAAAGGCAATTGCAAGAGCTGCCGGCCATTGGCTCTAAAAAGGTCCAGGCCTTTTTGGGTGCCCGCTCTGTGCTCAATGACGAGAAAACTATGAACGAGCTCATTCCCGGTCTGCGTTTTAATTTTTATATTGATGAGCATATAAGCGCCAGTGGCGAGCTTACCGAGCTCTTTAGCAGCGAGAGCACCAAGACCGCCTTGCGGGTGCCCGGGCTGTACCACCGCTACGATGGCATGGTAGACGATGCTGCCGATGCCCTCGGTTTTAATATTATCCAAGATTGGGAATCCTTTGCGGCCTTTGGATCCCCGCGGCTCTGGTTCCAGGCCGGCTACAACCGCACCGCCGCCGGACCCTTTATGGACAATGGCATCGTCTTTGCCAGCACAGCCCCAACTGCTGGCCATTTTGCTTTTTTTCTCCGCGAAAAAAACTTTAGCTTTACCGCCCTGCATCTGGCTCTTATTGGGCGCAATGCTTTGGGTGGGGGCTTTTTTACCAACAAACATTTGGACTACCGCAGTTACGATGTGGCCATTGGCTCCAAATTAGAATTTGGGCTTTTTGAATCGGTCATCTATGGGAACCGGCTCGAGCTGATGTATCTGGTTCCCTTTTCCTTTTTATTCAATATGCAGGGCATTACGGGCTACGGAACTTCTACCGACAATAGCTTTATTGGAGTTCATGGAATCTGGCGCCCTATCTCTGGATTGGCTGTTATGGGCGAGCTTTTTGTGGACGATTTTCCCTTTAATAGTTTTATCCGCTTTGACTTTAACGCCCGCTATAAATTGGCCGCCGAATTGGGCCTGGCCTGGGCACCGGCACAGGGGCCCCTCAATCTTTTAAAAGCCGATTACACCGCCATTTTGCCCTATATGTATTCCCATTCAAATAAATTTCATTTACATGTAGAGGATTTTGATCGAAACTCAGAGGAAGCAGATCCGGCATTGGCGGCAGCTTTAAAAAACACGGGCCATTATTCAAATTATACCCAATTGGGGCACTGCCTGGGCACCGACCTGCTGCCTAACTCGGAGCGCTATTCGCTGCGTGCCAGCCTCGAACTGCCGTATGCGGTAACATTGCGCCCGTCGTTAAACCTTATTCGCCATGGCAATGCCTCCGAGGACTATCCCGGAAAAGATGCCAATGGGCTTGAGCATCTGGGCGATTACAACGACAATGCCTACATCGACGAATATCGCAATTCCGAAATAAATCTTGCAAATACCTGGCGCTTTTTAACGCAAAAGACCATAGAAACCCGCATTCTCGTGGGGCTTGGGGCCGATTGGGAAATTGGCCTATTCCAGCTCTACCGGCGCGAAGCCCGTCTTAATCTTAGCGGCGACTATGTATTTGAATATGGCTGGAATAAAATGATTCAAGGCCTGCCGGTTGCCAATAACAATGGCACCGGCAATTATGCCTCGATTATGCTCAAGCTCTGTTACTGATACTTAAAAGCACTTGCCCGTCTCCTTGCGCGGGCAGTCCTTTGTAGTGGTACAGCGATAACAAATTTCGTTGGGCAATTCGTTTTTTTCGAAGAAATCCTGCACATTGCCCAGCGTGGTTTTTGCAATGGCGTTCAATGCCTCGGTGGTTAAAAAGGCCTGGTGCCCGGTAATTAAAACATTGGGAAAGGTTAAAAGACGGGCAAGGGTGTCGTCGGTAATTGCCGAACCCGAGTGGTCTTCAAAAAAATATTCATCCTCCTCTTCGTAGACGTCCAAGCCGGCCCCGCCAATTTTATTGTGTTTAAGGGCATCGACAAGGGCCTTTGTATCAATTAAGGCCCCTCGGCCGGTATTAATTAAAATGGCATTTTGTTTCATGGAGGCTATGGCCCTTTCGTCTACTAGATGATAATTCTCGGGGGTAAGAGGGCAGTGCAGACTGATAACGTCGCTCTGTGCAAAAATTTCAGCGTTTTCGACATACTTGGCCCGAATACTGCTGGCCCATTCCTCGTCCTTGTAGGGATCGCTCACTATAATATTCATGCCAAAACCGTGTAAAATCTCTGCGGTAATGCGCCCAATTTTGCCAGTACCGATAATGCCAGCGGTCTTGCCATAGAGGTCGAAGCCCACTAGGCCAGAGAGGGCAAAGTTGCCATCGCGGGTGCGCGAATAGGCCTTGTGGGTTTTGCGGTTAAGGGTGAGTAAGAGGGCCAGGGCGTGTTCGGCAACGGCGTGGGGGGAGTAGGCGGGGACGCGCACTACGTGGAGCCTTTTCCATACCGCCTGCAGATCTACATTGTTATAGCCGGCGCAGCGGAGGGCAATAAGTTTTACGCCATTCTCCCAGAGGATGTCGGCAACCTTTTGGTCTATCTCGTCATTTACAAATGCACAGACAGCATCGTAGCCCTTGGCCAGTTCTGCGGTATCTGCATTCAGACGCATGGGAAGAAATTTTATATTAAAACCAAAATCCTGGTTGCTGTGCTCAAACCAGGTGCGGTCGTAGGGTTTGGTGTCGAAAAAAGCGATCTTTATTCTTTTCATAGGAGCTCCTTTGCCGGAATGGCTGTTTTACCTTGCTCCTTAAAGATTACTAAAATAGTCGGATATGTTCAAGGGCTTGCGACCAAAAATTATCGATTTCCGCTCGGTCAATAAGCTTGGTAAAAATGCTCTTTTCGTTTGGCATTTGAGCGATTAGTTCTCTGCTCTGGCCTAGATACTCGATGCTCAGAGACCAGAGGGGCAGTTCCTGCTCCTGTCTTATAGTATGGGGCTGAGCGGCCTTGGCAAGTCGCTCTTTGAGCCAGGCGGCAAAGAGGGTACTGGCCCAGGGGCTTGGAATATTATAATTGATGACTAGGTCCGGGCGGGCAGCCTGCCCGGGACTTTCTGTCTCCCCTTGTTCAATTTCTTTTATAGCTTGGCAGAGACTCAGGCGCATTCCCTGTATTCGTTCCCAGGCTAGGTCGCGCAGGGGCAGATTGTTGGCAGAGCCCGCTTGGATCAATTGATGTGCCAGGCCGGTATAGCTGGCAGCAGTATTTAGTAAGATATCGCCATCAATTAAAATAATATCCACCCTATGCAGTATATCGGTTCTGTAGGTCATAAGTTCGGCAAAGCTGCGTTTCCAAAAGAGGATTGCCGGTAGATCGCGTATAACAAAGGGGCCCCAGAGGGCGGGATCGACGGCTTCAATATCTTTTGTCCTTATAATTATATCCTCTATGCAGACGCCACGGCTCTGGCGGTCGATTGAGCAGCGGGTGTCGGCGGTAATTCCCTCTTCGGGGCTATGGGGAATGGCGGTAATAAGGCGCACGGGCCGCAGACCGTTTAAAAGGGCGGGCAATGTATGGCCACTTTCGAAGGCCTGGCCCCCGTCTATCTGTATAATGGTGGCACTAATTGCCCGTGGGCGGCCAGAACTGGCCTCGTTTAAAAGTTGGCGCAGCTCGGCTTCGACTTTTTGGGGGGCCAAGAGCTTTTTCATATGCGTCTCCAGCTGGCGCCATGGGCCTTGGCTAGCTCGACAGCCGCTTCGGGGCCCGAGCTTCCCGATGAGTAAAAGCTAAGGGGACTGAGGTTTTCCTGCCAGCCCTTTTTAATGGCATCAATATAGTCCCAAGAGGCTAAAACCTCGTCTATTCGGGTAAAAAGAGTGTTGTCGCCGACAATGGCGTCTAAAATTAAACGCTCATAGGCCTCTGCCTGGGCTTTTAAGGAGCCGGTGCCGTAGAGAAAGTCCATCGAGACCGTCCTTGTTTGGCGGTCGAGGCCGGGAATTTTGGTATCTAAAAATAAGGTGATGCCCTCTTCGCTCTGAATTCTAAAAACGAGCTGATTGCCCGTGTTCAGGCCCGTTTTAAAAAAAGACACTGGTGGGGCCTTAAAATGAATGACAATTTCAGAAAGTCTGCGGGACAGCCGCTTACCGGTGCGCAAAAGAAAGGGAACCCCCGACCAGCGCCAATTGTCGATATAGGCCACTAGGGCGGCATAGGTCTCGGTTTGGGATTCGGGGGGAACCCTGTCCTCTTGGCGATAGGCCCTTACTTTTTCGGAATCGACAATGCCAGCCCGATATTGCGCGCGCAGCGTATGGGTGGGCATGTCCTTTGCGGCAATGGGCCGCAGACTTCGCAGGACCTTTACCTTTTCGTCGTGAATAGCATCGGCATTCAGCCTTACCGGGCACTCCATGGCCACCAGGGCCAATAGCTGTAAGAGATGGTTCTGTACCATATCTAAAAGGGCACCAGAATTATCGTAGTAGGGCCCCCTGCCTTCTACGCCCACCGTTTCTGCCACCGTTATTTCTACATGCTGAATATGCTGATTGTTCCACAGGGGTTCAAATATTCGGTTGCCAAAGCGAAACACCTGTAAATTTTGAGAGCTCTCCTTGCCCAAATAATGGTCTATCCGGTAAATATCCTTTTCGTAAAATGATGCCTGAAAGACCTTGTTCAATTTTTCTGCTTCATGCCCATTGTGTCCAAAGGGTTTTTCTACCACTATGCGGGTTTGGACCTGGGATGAATGTGGGCGGGATTTAGAGGAAAGCCCGTGGCTAAGCAGTTTGTCTGCCACTAGGGGAAAGAATTCGGGGGCTGTTGCCAGATAGTGTATAAGCTGATGTTCCTGGGGTATAAGATTTTTTAAGGCGATATAGCCCTCGTCGCTGTCGAAGGGGGCCTGGACATAGGAAAAGCTCTTTAAAAAGCTATCGAGTTTTTTATCGGCCTGGGCTTGTGGTCCTAGCACAGCTGTTTTAACAATGTCTTTAAACTCGGCATTGCTCCATGGTCGACGTGCAAAACCTATTATTTGAAAATGCTCAAAATAAGCTTCGTTAAAAAGGGTGTACAGGGCCGGAAAAAGTTTTCTGGCCGATAAATCGCCACTGGCACCATAGACTACTAGGGTAAAGGGCTTTAATTCAAGCCTAAGATCTAAGCCCTCGCTAAAAACTGCAGATAACATTGCTTAAATATACGGAAGCTTAAGATAAACTACAAGCAATAAAAAAGGCCCTGGCCAAGGGCCAGGGCCTATATGCTACATGATTCTATTACTGAGCAGAGGAGTCGAGTTCTGCCAAGATGGAGAGTTCGGTCTCTTTATCGAAATAGCGGGCCTTTTCCATTTTTGGCACAAAGTTGGCCTGATCCCCAATGCGGTATGTGTAGTGGGGCTCGGTGCGGGCAACAAGGTTTTGGGTCTTTGTACTGAGCCAGAGGTGGATATCGGCACCCAGGGGCTCGACAACGGTTACCTTTAAGGGCATGTTGTTTTCGCTGGCAGGTTTTTCCTGGTATATTAGGTCTTCGGGCCTAATGCCAAAGAATACTTCTTTGCCCACATAGGCTTTAAGGTATTTTGCATGGGCTTCGACAGGAGTAACCTCGAAGGTGCCCTCGTCCAGCACAAGCTTGCCACCTTTTTCCAAGACCTTTGCCGACATAAAGTTCATGGGCGGGGAGCCGATGAAGCCAGCGACAAATTTATTTATCGGGTGATTATACAGATACAGCGGGGAGCCAATCTGTTGGATTTTGCCATCCTTCATAACGACGATTTTATCGGCCATGGTCATAGCTTCGACCTGGTCGTGGGTTACGTAGATCATGGTGGCGTTCAGGCGAATATGGAGGTCGGAAAGCTCGGCGCGCATTTGAACACGGAGCTTGGCATCCAGGTTGGATAGCGGCTCGTCGAAAAGGAAGACCTTGGGGTTTCGAACAATTGCGCGACCTACGGCAACACGCTGGCGCTGACCACCGGAGAGAGCCTTGGGCTTGCGGTCCAGAAGTTTTTCGATATCCAGAATGCGGGCCGCCTCGTTTACTCGGCGATCAATTTCTGCCTTGTCCACTTTTTTAATACGCAGGCCGAAGGCCATGTTGTCGTATACGGACATGTGGGGATACAGGGCGTAGTTTTGGAAAACCATGGCAATATTGCGATCTTTTGGGGGGACGTCGTTCATCAATTCGCCATCGATGTACAGTTCACCTTCGGTGATGTCTTCCAGACCGGCAACCATGCGCAGTGTGGTGGATTTTCCGCAACCAGACGGACCGACTAAAACGACAAACTCTTTGTCGTTTACCGTGATATTGGCATTGTCGACAGCGCGTACGCCACCGTCGTAGACCTTTCCAATACCCTTAAGTTCTACTTTGGCCATAAAAGCCTCCCTTGTGGGTTAGTTTATGGCTACTAGTGTATGTTTTGATTAAAAACTTGTCAACCAAAAAAAAGGGCCGGCTGTAATATGTCGGCCGTCCTCTGCCGGCCTATAGGGTTAATTATTGACGCGCTCTACGTATTCGTTTGTTTCGGTGTTGATAAGGATTTTTTCGTCCTGCTTAATAAAGAGGGGAACCCGAATGGTGAGCCCCGTATCGGTAACAATGGGCTTTGTGGCCCCAGAGACGGTGTCGCCGCGGATGTAATTTTCGCTCTCGGCCACCGTAAATACCATTTTTAAAGGCACCTTGATATCAATTACCTCTTCTTCCCACATAACCAGGTCGTAGGATTCCCCCTCTTTAAGGTAGTATTTTTTTTCTTCCATCGAGGAAATGGGTACCTCGTATTGGTCGTAGGTATTGTTATCCATGAAATGGAAGGATTCGGTATCTGAGTATTGAAACTGACAGGAAAGGTTTTCGACAATGGCATCTTCGACCTCGGTTTGGGTCATAATTGTCTGGGTTAAAACCGAGCCATCGCGCAAACTTTTCATTTTAACCTTTGTATAGGCCGAACCCTTGCCAGGGCTATAAAACTCACGCTCCACCACTAAAAACGGCTGCCCCTTAACGAGCAGACAGGTACCTTTAGAAATATCTCCGCCTCGAATCATGTAATCCTCTCTGTATCAATTTTTGCCAACAATGTTGAAACTGGCAAATTCATTTGCTAAACTGGCAAATTCATTTGC
>CAZBJJ010000030.1:0-7128 GCA_964492245.1 uncultured Spirochaetales bacterium
TAAAAATATCTGTCGGCTGGCCTAAAACAATTGACCAAGAGATAGCTTTGGTTGCATTATTTAAGCCTTAGGAGGCTACTATGCTTAAGAAAAAGGTTCTTATAATGGGAGCGGCCGGCAGGGATTTTCACAATTTTAATACCTACTACCGCAACAATAATGACTACGAGGTGGTGGCATTTACTGCCACCCAGATTCCAGATATCGATGGCAGGAAATACCCAGCAGAACTAGCGGGGAAAGAGAGCTACCCCAACGGAATTCCTATTTACGACGAGGCCGAATTGCCTCGCTTAATTAAGGAGTGCGGTGTGCAAGAGGTTGTCTTTGCCTACAGCGATGTGCCGTATCAGTATGTTATGAACCGCTCGGCCTTGGTAAATGCACTCGGGGCCGATTTTATTTTGATGGGCTACGACAAGACAAAAATTAAATCTACAAAGCCAGTTATTTCCATCTGTGCCACCCGCACGGGCTGTGGCAAGAGCCAGACAACTCGCTTTATATACGATATTTTTAAAAAAATGGGCAAAAAAGTTATTGCTGTCCGCCATCCCATGCCCTATGGCGATCTTGTGGCACAGAAGGTCCAACGCTTTGCCGAGCTTAGCGACCTAGAAAAACACAGATGCACCATCGAAGAGATGGAAGAGTACGAGCCCCATATTGTAGCGGGAAATATTATTTATTCCGGTGTCGATTACGAGGCAATTTTAAGAGCAGCCGAAAACGACGAGGCCGGTGCCCCCGATGTTATTCTTTGGGATGGGGGCAATAACGACTTCCCCTTCTACGATGCCAATCTTAAAATTGTGGTTGTCGATCCCCTGCGTCCTGGCCACGAGGTTGCCTACTACCCTGGCGAAGTAAATGTCTGTATGGCCGACATTATTGTAATTAACAAAATGGACAGTGCAAAACCAGAGGATGTGGAAACGGTCAAGGCAAACTGCAAGCGCCTTAATCCAAATGCCCTTATTATCGAGGCCGATAGTGCCCTTTCGCTGAGTGGCGACATTAAAGATAAAAAGGTCCTTGTGGTAGAGGATGGGCCCACCCTTACCCATGGCGAAATGAAAATTGGGGCTGCCAGTGTGGCTGCTGCACGCTTTGGCGTTAAAGAGATTGTCGACCCCCGTCCCTATGCAGTGGGGAAAATTAATGCCACATATAAAAAATACCCCAATATTGGCAAGGGAGTTTTGCCGGCAATGGGCTATAGCGATGAACAGAAAAAAGATTTAGAGAACACAATAAATGCTATCGAGGCCGATCTCGTACTCAGTGGCACTCCCATAGACCTTGGTCGAATTGTAAAAAGCAATAAACCAATAGTAAATGTGGGTTACGAATTAGCTCCTCGGGGCAATGGCGCTAAGGAATTGGAAGAAATATTGATAAAAAGACTTTTCGCTTAATCAAATTGGTGGGGGCCCTGCCCCCACCAATTCTTACACTTATATTTTTACCGGGGAATTACCGACCGATATTTTTCTAAAACTTCTTCCGTTCCATCTTTGTTTTTATGAATTTTTAAGTAGGGAAACTCTTGAGGGCTATGCCAATCGCCCCCCATCTTTAAGGGATCTACAAAGCCTCGCTGACCCTTTGTATTTAGATCGGTGCATTCTAAATGCAGATGAGGTCCACTTGAATCGCCGACATTGCCAAACTTCCCAATTACATCGCCAGGATTATAGCTCGTATTACCCGCCATCGATTCCAAGTGCAAGAGCCTAAAATGGATATCGCTGCCAGGCAGTTCTAAAACTAGGCCATGTGAATAGCCACTGGGAACATCTGAACTTATCATAAAGCCGGGGCTAATTACCTGGCTATCTCCTACGAGGTCAAGACCCGAATGCACATAGCTTAAGTAATTGGACTTCCCTATATTGTAATCAACTAATTCATTCATAAAGGTCTGGCTAATAAAGTTTTCCGGTGTAAATGCCATTCCAGAAGTAACATACTGAGCATCATACCTTCCCTTTAGTTCATTAAGTATTTCTTGCTGCTCCAGGACAGCCGGTCCCTTACTAGATGCATCCTCTGTAAAATAATCTTCTAAAAAGAGAATCATGTCCCGTGAATTTTTTTGGAATCGCACATCTGCACCTGCAATTATTTTGTTTTCTATACTACCTGTTTCATCTATCTCTAAACCTTCAAAACGCGAACCAGCTTGTAGCCACTCGTTGCGTTTTTGACTATAGCTAAGATCGGAATTACACATCAATTCATTCATTGAATAGTCAGGGACATCTTCGTTTTTCCCATCCCCGTAAAAGCCCAACAACAAGCTGCCAATTTCTTTGTTTGTTTTATTTTCAGTTGAGATTCCCCTTTCTCCTAAAAACTCTTTTGCCTCCTCTAAGCCCACAAACTCTACAAGGGATTCACCAAAGCCAAGAGGAAGGCCCTCTTCATCGACAGCTAGGCGTAAAAACCTTCCATCTTTATCGTATAGGGCCCGGTTGCCATCCCAGCCAATACTGCCATCATCATTTAAGCGCCAAAAGTCTTCACTTGTATCATAGCTTGCCAATATTCTATTAAAGGTATCGGCATCTCCCTTAAGAGCTCTTTCAAAAGCCTGTGCCTCCCCAGCTTGGGAAGCAGTTAAGCTACCACTGCCATAGGCCGCATGTATATTCATAGCCACCTTGCTGTGGCCTGCGACTGCCCTTGCAGTTTCCAGGTTTTGCTCTAACTCCGTTTCCACCAGACCATCTCTATAGGCCTCGTGGGACAAAAGAATGTTTTTTCCGAATCGAGATGTGTCGTTTAGGCCCTCATTACCAATTAAAACATACTTCGTATCTGTCTCTTCGTCGTAAATACTCTTGGCGACATAATCGCCTGAGCCATTTTTGGCAATTATTGTTTTACCCTTTAATATGTTTTCATATTCATTGCCTGTTACATTGCCGCTGGTATACAGGGTGCGCAGTGCACTGGCATGCTGAATAAGGGCTCCTTTTTCTGCCCCCAGGATATCGACATTCACCTTAACCGATTCCAAGCCCCTGCCCGCTTTCATTAGAGTATTTGCGTTAACCTGTGTCCCATCGCGACTTAAGCTTACCGAAACATTTTCATCGACTACGTCTAGGGACAATAGACCAGTGTTATATTTGCCTTGAGTAAAATCGCCAATATTTAAAAAATTAAGCGAAAGATTTCCCTCTGTGCCATAGCGTACTCCTTCGGCAATAAGACCGGCGCCCAAGGAGGTGAGGGCTTCAGCATCCTTTTTTAATTGACCAGTAAAACCCTCCACCCCAATATTGAGTAAGTTTTGGCTCAAAGAAAATGCATATGACGCAGGCAGCCCGGTGGTAAAGCCCGAATAAAAATTATCTGCCGACCAGTCTATTGACGAGCCATTCCATTCGAAGGCCTGTACTGCACTACTAAATGCTGCCGTAGTTGTGACCGAGGCTAAATCCATACCCGTCCTGGCCGTCCACCCCAGTACACCAGATAGGTTCCCAAACAGGCTGTTAGATGCCTGGGAAAAACCCTGGCCAATTGCCGGACAGGCCAAAGAGGTTAAGGTTTTTTGGCCCAAACTTAAAAGCACCTCCCCGGGATCAATCCCCAAATTCATGTCTGCAAGACCAAACACAATGTCATCAGAAAGTGTTATAAGAGTGTTTAATGCCAACGAGGCAGTAAAACCCATGCCTGCCGTTGCCACTGTTGCTACAATACCAGTGGCAACATCGGCCACATCCCTAATACTTGGTGATTTTAACCAACTCATCGCTCCATATCGATCGTCCCAAATTGGCTTGTCATATAGCGCAATATTAACTTTTTGCCAGCCTATAGCCTCTTTCTGAATTACCTCCATTAGGGTCTTCATTAATCGCCCTAATTCGCCCGTTCCCGGATTAGTCATCTCGCCATCTTCACCATACTCTGGACTTTCACCAATATGCTCATATAAACAACCAATTCTGGTTTCACTCCCAAAAACACTTTCGTAAAGAAGGTTATAATCTTCAGATAAATCTTCCATAATTTTTAAGACATTGTCGTCTTCAATAACTGATTCCGGGATATATCTAAACCCGACATCCTCGGCGATTAGATAATGATAGGCCGTTTCGTAAAAGCGTTCGGTTATTACGCTGTCAATTACTGTTGAATGCACAGTAATACGCTTGTTGTACATGCGGTCTATTTTTGCCCAGTTATAATCGCCCATATAAATGCTGTCTACTTCTCGATCGTAGGCCTCATTGCTTAAAAGGAGGGCATTTAAAAAGCCCTGCTCAAGTTCTTGCAAGCTTTTTAGGGCCGTACTTTTGATAAATAAATTGGCAATATTTAATTCCCGCTTTGCAATTTCCTTGTTTATCGACTGTACAATTGAGGAATTTCCCTGACGCTCTCTAATGGGATAATCGGCAAACAAGACAAGGTTATCAGTAGAAACAGGCAGGCTTTGTAAACCCAGAAGACTGGAAAGCTTATTAGAGCCATTGTACAATTGCTGTTCGGCCCCAGATAGAATTTGCTTTATATTATTGCCTACTGGCTCAAAGGATATTATTTTTCTAGGTATGACCACCGAGTCTAGTCGCCGAGAAAATATATTTGCCTCGTTTTCGAGTATGGCCATAGTCTGAGTAGAACAGGTCTGATTAAAAGCTTCGACACAGTTTTCCAGCCACTGTCCCTTTAGATCTTGCGACGCTTCCCAGGCCGCTTCCCACTCTGAATATGCCACATTATAAGCATCGACAAAGCACTCCTCCCAATTTCCCTTAACGGTTTCTAAGGCTAAAACAGACTGATTAATCGCCTCATTGGTTTGCAACAAAATATTTTCAAACAATTGCTGTTTGGTTTTTTTGCTTAATTCCAATAAGACTGAAGAGCTTATATTAAGCAAATTATTTTTCTGACTGCTGCTTAAATAAAACTCATTGTTGGGTAAAACTGCCCAGTTGAGAACCGAAAAATTATTTACTTTAGGAGGATCATTCCACAGAAGAAAAGCCCATTCACCACTTAGCCTTTCCCATTCGGCAAAAAGATTAGAATTGAGCTGCAAATTAAAGCTGAGTTCTCTGCTATTATTTATTAACATACTGTCCTCTGAATTTAAAAGGCAGGCCGACAGCTCATACATAATATTGTCCTGTATGTTTTTTCTAAGCAGCATTTCTTTATCGAACATTCCCATAAACGCGGAAAAATTATTCTCAATCGATTCAACAAGACCATTCCTAGCAATATTTATTGCTTCAGTTAAAGGTATATTTTTTCCTAAAAATTCTGTCGGCATTTCCGTATTGCCCATTATTTTTAAGGCGGTTTCTGCCTTAGACTCTTTAAATTCGCTAAGGCTTTCTTCGGCGGCAATGTATTGCTCGCTGGCCAAACATGCCCTAACAAGATCTTGGCTCAACAGACTGCGTGCCTCGCTCTTAATACTCTTTCTGTTTTCCCAGTTTTCCTCTACCTGGCTCCTTATGCCTTCTAATTCGCTTAGAGTACTATACATTACGCCAGTGGCAACTTCCGCTCCTACACCACCACCTAATATAATCCAGCCAAACGGGTTCCATGCCAAGCATAATCCCACGCTCATTGCTATAACCCCTCCCGCAGTCGTGTTGCCAATTCTTTTATCCAGATCCTCGATTTCCTCATTCAAGCTTGCCATTAAAGTAGAATATTCAAATTCTTCCACACAATAGCGAAGACGCTCCTGCATATCTCTTATTAATTGATTCGAATTATTCTGCATAAGAGTAAAGAGCAGAAGATCCTCTTTTTGCTCTTTAGTCAAAACACCATATAAATTCTCGGCAATCACATTCCGGGCGGAACCTCTATAGCTGTCCATAATAGAAGATATGCTTTCATCATCAATTTTTTGGTTTCCAATTACTCGAGATAAAAAATCGGATTCCCCTATGATAAATTCACTAAAATCATAGTTTTTCAGATTGTTCACAATATGTACTTGGGCCATTGCTAAAATTGAGGTATCGATATCGCTCGAAAACAGGCGTTCTAAGCTCTGAAACAAGAGGGCGTCTTCGCCAGAAAAAACTTCTTTTTGCTTTAAACCTTTAACATCGTAGTGTTTACAGATAGCATCCCAGGCAATTTTTAGTTCGTCGCGATCTTTAATTAAATTCATTTCGTAAATCTCGCTTTTCTCCTGTATTGCTGCAATTGTTTTATAATCCTCAAGTTGGCCCTTTGTTTGAAGCAGAAGGTCGTTAAAGGAATTTGTAGTATAATTGATGTCAATTTTTTGAAGTTTTTTCTGAATACTTTCTACCTTGTTTTTATTTTCAATAGCCACATCATATAATTTTTGTACAAAGGAAATGTCCAAAGAAGGATTAAACACATAGTACTGTATTAATTCAAAGCCACTCTCCCCCTCGGAAGGCAGTGCATTCCCTCGCTCTATTTTTCCAGCCTGCACCTTTGTCGCATAATTAAATAGCGCCTGTGCTTCTTTAAAATCTCGCTCTGTTTCTTGGCGGTAGAGCTCGATGCAAGAGCCAATATCTTGTAAAATGTTTTTATTAAAAGCTATCGGTTCAAGTAATTTTTGAATTGCGCCTTGGATGCAAGTAAGCTCCGAATCCACTTCCTTTAGGCCTTTTTTTAAGCTCTCGAATAAATCCAAACTTATTTTATCTGTCTTTGTATTTGAAAGGCGTAGCTTATCTATCTCTGCAATATTTATTATTTGGGGTATTTTTCCATCGACATCTAAAAACACATTGTACAGAGCGATCTCTATATGTTTTTTTTGATCCAGCAAATTGGCGTATGCGCCATAATATGAATTCAATTCACAATGGGTAGCATCAAGAGCTTGCTCATAATTTTTGAAAAGCTCCGAACTTCGACTTGCATAGATGTTGGCGATATTCTTAATATCTGCGGTATATTTTTCTGCGGCCATAATCTGGTACTCATTGACCTTATCGATATATATATTGGCCAATTCGGCAAGCGCATATTTACCCTGCTCGACCTGCACATCTATGGTATTAAACATATGCCAAACTTCTTCTTCCCAGTCTAAGCGCCTTGTTAAAAAACCACCCTCGGCGATTTCCCAAGAGTTAAGACTCTGTTCAA
>CAZBJJ010000030.1:7138-22881 GCA_964492245.1 uncultured Spirochaetales bacterium
AATATTTTTTTTCTTTAATACTTTGTTTTCAAATTGAATTATTTTTGGTGATTTTTTAAGAGTTAAGATTTTGTTTAAAATTTTGATTTTATTGGGCCAGCCAGCTCGCCCCTGCGACATCGGGGATATATACATCGCCATTGCCCATGTCCTTGCCCTCTTCTAAAAGTTCGACCAAGGCATCTTGGGCTATGTGTAGTTTTTCTATTAAGTCTTCGGTATTTTCAATTAAATTGATATCGGCCTTAGGCAAAAACTCCTCGCTTTTAGACCTTTGTTTGCTGTAACTAAGCTTTCTACTTCTTGTCTCTCGATATACTATTTTATCAATTTCTTTTTCTAAATATTCAATATTTATAGCGTCTTTAATACCATGTTTATCAATTATATTCGCCAGTTCACTGTGTATTAATTTTTCAACCTCCCCTTCCCAAACACTAAAATTATATTCATTTTTACCATATTTTTTATCAATTTCCCCCAGTGCATTTTGAATAAAGACAGATAGTTCCCGTTCAACTGAACTTAGACAGGACTCTGCCTGCCATTTGGTAAATGTCTTTTTATCAAAATATACCTTCGAATTATTAATATCGAAATTATCATAATATAAGATTGCATATTCTTTATCCGGTACATTGCTCCTATACTCAAGGAGATTGGTAAAATCGATCTGCGGCTTGTTCGGCAAAAGCTCCTTAGTAAATTGCTGTTGGGCAATTAATGGCAGAGAGAAGGACTGCCAAAAAATTGCCATAAATAATACAATTGAATTGAATTTACAAACAAAGGTTTTCATGCAAATTCCTTAGGATGTTGTAATAAGGTCGACAACCTTATGCATTATTGGCTGGCACATCCAACAATGTGTATTTTCCTGCGTAGACATATAAAACAGGGAGTAAGAGCAGCGCAAACACAGCCGAAAGTACACTTCCCGTTGCGCAAATTATCGATAATTTTTGTGCCAATATATTGTGATTGTTTTTTACAAAGATAAAAGGAAGACAGGCTAAAAAACCCGTGGCGCTATTGGCAAAGACAATGGGCCCACATTCAATTAAGCTTATATACAGAGCTCTTCTAATATTTTTATTTTTATCACCAGCTGCTCTTGGGTTTAGAAGTTTTTTAGAAGAGGTCTTTATTGTTTCAAAAACGACGATGGCGGCATTTATTGCAAAACCACATAAGACCATAAAGGCGCACAGTGCCTCTCTGTCCAGCTCAACACGAAATATGAACATGATGGGAAAAACCAAGCCTATGCTTGGCAATAGCACCAATAGACAGACAAGGGGTCCTTTTAACGATTCCTGTAGCAGTATTAAATAGATGATGCAGCTTATCAGAGATAAAAAAACCAGTGCTTTTAAATGTTTACTTTCCCGTTCAATGTTTAAAGCCTGTTTATCAAACTCGCTGCGGTAAAGTAGGGGCAGGGGACTTGCCTCTTTAATTTTTTCATACAGCCTTTTAGCCCCTTGCACATTGCTATGTCCCGTCTTAAAAGAAAAACTTGCACTTGCCAGCCTATTCGATTTGAGAATTGAAGTCGGTTGCCCAATTTGCTCAATATGTGCCAGGTCTTTTAAAGCGAGCATTTTACCCTTCCCAAGCGCAATGGGCACTGACATTAGTTTTTGTAAAGAGGGAGCCTGGTCCTTAGCCGATATTGCACTGCCAATTCTGACATCCCTTTCTATATTTTCTTTTAAATATTTACCCACGACAAGGCCATCGGTTTTTCTTCGCAGGTTAAGGTAGAGATCCTGAACATATATCCCACTGGAAATTAATGCCATAGCATCTGGAACAATATAAATTGATGGCTTTAGTGGCGCAAAATATAACACGACCTCTTGCACCTCCTCTTGCTCCCTATATTTTTGAGCCAACTCTATGGCCCAACGGCGGGCCTGTTCATAGGATTCTCCAAGCACTTCTATCTGCCACCATGCACCTCCAGATTCGTCTTCGGGAATATGGAGAAAGCCATAATTGATGGATATTTTTTTTAGGTAATCTGATAGTTCCAAATGACTTACTTTGCTATCTTTAAAGACAACATGTAATTTTGCCACCTGCTGAGAAATACTGCTCCAAACATCGATTCCCCGAAATTTTTTTACAAGTGCGCCTTGTAGTTCTTTTACCTCCTCTTCGACAATTGAATTTTTTGTCCCTGTTTCAAAACTTATTTGCGCATAAAATTCATTTGCTAACGGCTTTTTTCCTGGGTTGGAAAGGCTACACATTCCGACAAAGGATAGAAGGCTTGCAATAAAAATAATAGCAAGAAATTTTTTATTTTGTTGCATAATGTATTTTGAAAATATAAAGACAACACGCTTCACCGGCCTTACATTAAAAACTCGCCTATTTTTACCCATAATATGTCCAGAAACACTTGGGTCCTCTAAAATAAAAGGCAAATAAAAATATCGAGCACAAACAAACGATATAAATATGCTCACCAGAAGTACCTGGGCAATTATTTTTATCTCTGTCCCTTCGACCGACAGAATGGGAAGTAAGGCAATTAGGCTTGTGCCAATCGATGGCAACAGGAGTCGGTTTATCTTTTGTTTACACCCTCTTTCCAGACCAAGTTCGCGCCCCTGTAAAACAGTATCCAGTGTAATAAGAAATGAATCTGCTAAAAAACCAGCAGAAATTGCTAGTGCCAATAAAAAGGTCTCAGTTTGCGAAAGACCCAAAAGCATTAACACAATGCCACTAAAAATGAGCGTAAGGGCCAGAGAGAACAGGGTGAATAAACTTAAAACCAGACCCTTGCCCGAGGGCATTCGCCAAAGGCATAAAAAAAGGCAGGCTATAAAGACCAGCAAGACCGAAAAACTTGAAGCCTTTATCAATTCATATCTGGCCTTTTTTATCTCGCCTCCGCTATCTTTTAAAACAGTAAGCGAGAGAAGGGGAAAATCTTTTAAGACTTCGTTGGCAAGGCAGTTTATTTTTTCCGAAAGATTTGGAAGATTCCCCGCCTTACCACTTCGCAAGGTTAAAAGAACTAAATCCTGTCCATTTAAAAAGGCCCTATCTCCCCTATTCCTTGCCTCCCACTGACCGTAGCCATAATCGTTTAGGCGAAGTCCATTGCCAGACTCAAGATAATATGGCCTTCCCCCCCAGGTGCTGTCTTTTAAAGGCAGGCCTGGTTGTATATAAAGGCCATGGGCCCTGCCTTTATTTGTCTGGCCAGCTCTGCTGGCCGATATCCCCAATTTAATAGCTCCAATAATTTCCTGAAGAGATAGCCCACTGTGCTCTATCAATGTATCTTCGAAATTAAATACATATTCGACCTCTTCCAAACCCAGCAGTTCACATTCGCCAGCCTCTTCTATTGTCGACAGGCGGTTTTTTAAAGCTAGAGCACCGGCATGCAGTTCTTCGCTCTCGCCGGTAACTGCCACAACCCAAACGGGACCCTCGTCATCCCGGTAATTGAGCAGTTGAGGGCGTGGAACATTTTTTGGCAAGCGACTGTGAACAAGGTCTATTATTTCGCGAAGATTATCGCTTTGGGTATTGTCCCGGCACTCTAGATAGACCTTTAACTGTCCATACTCGCAGAGCATGTTTAAATCGACCAGGCCATACAGGCGCTCAAGTTGATTTTCTAGTTCCTTGCCTAAATCTCGTTCAATAGATACCGCATCTTGGCCAGGCCACTGAAAAATTATTGTCCACTGCTCCCTTCCCGCTCGCCCAGTATTCCAGGACAGGCCTTTAATAGCGGGAATTGCCAGGACCAAAAGGAAAAAGGCCGTTGTTGCAATAATCCTAAACTGCTTTTTTGTCATCGGCTCTGCCCTTTTTTATTTTTTAACACCCAATCAAATAAAAAGGGCAAGATAACATACCCAGGAATTAAACTTGCAAAAGTACCCCCTAAAAGGGCCAAGGACATCGACTGCTGTAGTTTACTGCCCCCAGCAATAACTAGGGGTATAAGGGCTACAATGGTGGTAAGGGCCGCCATTAGAACAGGGCGCAGGCGCAGAGAGGCTGCCTCGAAGACCTGCTCGGTCGAAGGTACCAGGGATGTGGCATCAATTTTTTCTTTTAAAATAATAGCAGCATTAACGGAGGTTCCCATCAGTACCAAAAGACCGAGAATACTTCCGGAGTTTAGACCCAGGCCCGCAAAAGCTAAAAAGGGAGCGCAAAAGCTGAGCTCCATTGGCAGTATCGACATAAGCAGACAGGGTATTTTTAAAGATTCAAACCATATTGCCAAAAGTAGCCATAAAAGGGCAAGGGCTAAGCTGCCTAAAAACAGTAGTTCGCGTGCATATTTCCCCATTGCCTCTTGCTGGCTCGTTAAAATTGATTTTTCCCCCAGCCCATTTTTTATGCAATCTAGCTCGTCAGGCAAAAGATTGCCAGTAATTTTTAGCGCATCTTTTCTATTTTTTCGGAAAAAAACTTCCTGTTCTGCGCGCTCCTCCATTTCCATTATAGCCGACATATTTAACGAGCTCGTATTGCTACGGACAATCGGAATATTTGGCAAGAGGTCGTCTTTGTCGTACTGCCATTTAGATATGAGCCTGACCGGCACAAGCTGTCCCCGCTCTTCCAAGGTAAATGTCTGTAAACCCTCTGTCCAAATGCGATAGGCGGTAGAAATATCGCTGCGGTTTAAAAAAGGCAAATGCCCCCTTACCGGGTGGAGGGTCAACAAAGTCCTGCTTATAGTGGGGGCGACACGGGCCTCTTTAGATAGGAAAGATTGGATAAGCTGCTGTTTTTCATCGAGCTCTTGGCGATTGTGGGCCAGGATATAGGCGAAGGCTGTATCGGCGCCATGAAGCACCTCGTCTAAAACTTCCCGTCGCGCTAAAAACTGTATTTGTTCGCCCAGGCCCAGTCCGCCTAGACAAGTGGAAATATCTTGGCGAAGCCCGACTTCCGATATCCTGTTCAAGGTTTTACAGACGAGCCAAAGGCGCTCCCTGCGATACTCTGCATCGCAACGGCGGTCAATCTCGCCGGGGGTGGAGCCTGCCCGGGCATAGACCTTATCAATACCTGGCAGTTCCTGCACATTGATACAGATATCGGTGGAAAGCTTTGCAATGCTCTCCAAACTCTGACCCGCGGGAAAATCGATTGTCAAGGAGATATTATCTGCTTTTTCTTCCGGCAAAAACTCAAGACCTTTTGCGGCGTATAGTAGCAAACACATTCCCGTTGCCAGAACAAGGGCTATAAACCAATCTCGTGGCCTTCGCGAAATAATGCGCAGCAATGTATTATACAATAGCTGGGGAAGCGGACTAGCCGAATTTTCCGTTGAAAAGCAATTTTTTTTAAGCCAGGGCCCCATCATTGCGGGTAAAACAAAAAAAGCATAGACCCAGCCGCCGACAAGGGCGGCAATTAACGAGAGGGCCAGCTCGGAATAGATAAGCCCCATTGGACCGGAAATAAGAAAAAGAGGCAAAAAGACGACGATGTTTGTCAAAAGGCCACTGAGGCTCCCTGAATACACCGAATACACCGCCTCAATCCGCCCATTTTCTGTCCACAGTGCGTCATATACTAAAATTGCGGTATCGGCAAGCATGCCAATGCCTAGGGCCGCCCCTCCCAAACTCATTGCGTTAAAACTTTTATTTCCAAGAAAAAGCACTATAACGGCGCAGGCCACTGCAAAGGGAATGGCAAGGGCCACCGACAGCGCCCCAAATAAATTGATAAAGGTCCCGCCCTTACCATGTGGACTCTGCTCATTTTTTTTGAACAAAAACAAAAAGAGCACAATAACAACCGAGAGCATACCAATGCCCGCCGAAAACAATAGCTCTTTATTCCTCGCTATTAGGGCTATAGCCTGATTTTCTAATATTTCTATTTCCAATTCGCCCCGATGCTCCCGCTCCAACTGCCCAAAGACATGGCTAATTTCTTTGGACAGCCTGCTAGGATCGGCTCCTGGCGAGCGATAAATGCCCAGAGCAGCAGAATTTCCCTGTGCATCTATAAAAATATCTTGCATGGGTGCTTTTTCCCAGCTGATATCCGCCAGAGCCCCTACACGCAGATAATCTCCCTGAATCGACGGCAGAAGAATATCTGCCAAGGCCCCCCTGGACCTTGGCCTTCCGGCAAAGACAAGGGGCAGGTCGCGGTCGCCAAGGCTCACCTGCCCGGCCGGCAGGTCCTGATAAAAGTTACTCAGAAGATCGGTGGCAGCCACAACATCCAAGCCCATTGCAGCCAGTTGCTCTGGGTCCAGGGCCAGCCTATATTCTCCCTGTATACGGCCATATTGTTCGATATTCGACAGGCCTTTTATGCTCCGCAGCCGTGGCAGAACCTCAATCTCCGCTAGGCGGCTGGCCATGAGTTGGTCCGAAAACGGACAGCGCAATGCAACGAGCATAAAGGGAGCCTTCGAGGCCTCTTCCGGAACAATCCTTGGGCGCTGAACCGAATCGGGCAGATTGGCAAAGACGCGATCGCAATAGGTCCCAGCCAATGCAATTGTGCGATGTATATTTTGCCCCCATTTTAAATACAGACGCAAAATAACAGAGGTATCCCGAATAATACATTCAATACTTTCCAGACCCTTGAGCGAGGCAAGGGCGTCTTCTAGGGGCAGGGCTATTTGAATGCGCATTTCTTCTAAGGAAAAATCTTCGGCCACCGCCTCGACTAATATTGAGCGGGCAGGTATGGGGGGCAGACTTTCCAAGGGAATATACTGGCCAGTTATTAGAGCCGCCAAGAGAACCGAAATAAGTCCAAGACCTACCCCAAGGGGCCGTTTTGAAATAACAAAGAGTAATTTTTTCATATACTCCCCTATTTTTGCAAAATGAGCGTAAATTCTTTTTCACTCACGGCGCCCTTGCTATCTGCCAGGCCCTTAGGAAGCTGGAAGCGAATGAGCCCTTGCCCATCTCGATTGACAATCTGAAGCAAAAACTCCCCGCGCCAACAGTTTTCAAGCCCCTGGGGTACGTCGGCTACAGAAAAACCTTCATCTTTAAAACTGATATACGACAGACCCAGGGCGGCACTGTCCACCTGCACACTGGTATTTTCTAAAAGCCAAAATAAATCTGGTAGCGCATCCGGAACACAGGAGATAAAGAGCTCGAAGGAAAAGGGTCTTGGTACATTTAGGGGGTAGAGCTCGCTATCGATATAAAACAAGTCAAAGGAATCTGCCTCCCTACACAGATAACTTTGAACAGGACTGTTGCCATCAAAAAGATGGTACCTCAGGGCCAAGACTTCCGGCGGCCTGCCAAGGGGGTCATCAAAAACAAGGGCAAGGCTCAAGGCATCTTCGCTCTGCCCAAGAATGGCCGGAGCTAGCTCTAATATCATTGAGCTCCCCCAGGCGGGTTTTACAGGGAGGGCCCAAAGTGCATGGGCCGACTTGACGGCAAGTTTGCCCGGAAAATCTACAAGGGGGCCGCCAGGCTCAAGGGCCAGGCGGGCCGATGTTCTTTTAAACTTTTGGCCATCAATAAGGAGGGCGGAATCGACCCTGGCAAGGACAACATCCTCTTCCCAAAAAAGAGCTAGTATAATATCTACCGGCAACTGCGAAATACTGGCAATCTCGCCCTCTTTTTGCAAATCTTCTGGAAGCAGACTAAGTAAAATATCTCCGTCTGCAGAATATATTTGCAAACGGGAAAGTCGCTTTTCTTTTTCCTCAATGCTGAAGTTTTTTTCGATAGAAGCTTCAAGCCTATGGCCTTCTTTCGAGCAGAGCTCTTGCTGGATATTCATTTGATATTCCCATGCCACTGTCCAGTTATACCGAGGCCGAAGACTATAGCTAAAACGGCCATTTTCGCCCTTTTCGCCCGCTTCGCCATTTTCGCCCTTTTCGCCCTCTTCTCTTTCTTTAACCTCTGTCGATAGGACAGTAAAACTCGTTTCGGGCACAAAGCGCAGAGACTGTAAAAGGCATTCAGGGCTAAGGGCATGCGAAAAACAGAGGTCTAGCGAATCCTCCTCGTTTTGAGGCGGGGTAAGGCTGATAAGCTTTAAGTAATCCCTTTGGGGCAATTGGGTATAAAACTTCTGTACAAAGGGCCGCTCTAAAACCTGGCCATCTCTTGCCTTTAAATATTCGCCGACATATATAGTATATGTCTGACTAGCTTCTAAGGCCTGCCAGGGCTTAAAAATAACAATGTTTTCTTCGACACTCATCGACCCGGAGACCGGCCCACTAGTGTTGCTAAGCTGAAAAGAATACATGGCCGACTCAAGGCTCGTTGGCTGGCTGAGCTCGATGACAATTTCTTCGGGCATCTGTTCAAGCAGACCCTGCTCTGGCAGACAAGAGACGACATAAAATGGGGCCTCTCTAAAAATATCGCAGGAGCAAAGATTGATAATTGCACAGGTAAACAAAAACATAAAAGGCTTATTCACGGTCGCACCTCTACAAGGCCCGTGTAATCGCTTTGTGTTGTATAGCCACCCGACTGCAGGGCCCCATTCTTTGAGCCTATGTTTAATGAATACCAGTAGGGCTCTGCGGTTAAGGCAGGCAGTTCAAGTTCAACCTCCACCCAGGCCTGGGACAGGGGACGCATCGACACAATGCGCGGGGCAGCTAGCCCCTGCGGATAGATGGTCTTACAGCGCAAAAGTCGGTACAGCTGTGTAAGCGCAGCCCTATCTATTTCGTGGGAAAAATGTATATGCCAAAGTGAGGGCCCATCATCAGTACTAACAAAGGACCACTGGGAAATATTCTGCCGCTGCCCCGCCTTCCCATTTAATTCCAACTCGGTAATTTCCAAATAGGGGGCAAGAATATTTATATCAATGTGAATATCTGCTGGAAGGTGCAGGCCATCAATATCCCGAACCCCCTGCCCAACAGTTAATAAATAATTTTCCGAAAAATTTAGTGCCAGCTTAGGCAAAATAGCAATACGCGATTCATCTAAAAAAATAATTTCAAGACCGCTACCCGGGCTAAGCTGTATATTTTCGCTAAGGCTTTTTTTGTCCATTGCCCGGGAGAATTCCAATCCCAAAACCTGCCAGGGGTATAAGTCCTTATTAAATTCAGTGACTTCTACATATTCTGAATCATTTTTTTCCAGTATAAATTTGCGATGTAACTGTGGAAGCTCCTGTCCATTCCAAAGAATAAAAAACTTTTCGACCGGGCAAGCCAGGGCGGCCCCCTCTTTGTCTGTCAGGCTTTTTTGCAGGGACCAATGCACATAGCTGCCTGGCATCAAAGACTTACCGGGTTCTGGATATATGAAAAAGTCCTGCCCATCTGTCTGGGATTCAAGGCGGTACTCCCCAAAGCGGGCTATACTAAGCGCTTCTTTTAGGTCTCCTTCGTGTACCGGATGTGAAAACCTTAGCCACAGGCAGGCCTCCTGTCCATCTTCGACCAGCTGGCCATGGGCCGGACTGGCCTGCAAGAGCCTGAAGGCCTCCTGCCGCCGATAGTAAAAGCTCAGCCCATATTCGACATACTCTTCCCGCCCGTCCTCTGCCTGTAAAAAGCCACGCACATATAAAAGATAATTCTTTCCCGCTTCCCAACTTTCTATTGGGGCAATATGAAAAAAATCATCCTCCCAATATGCAAGGCAATCTACGATCTCACCATTGCAATATATTTTGGCAATGCTACTAAAGGCCTGTTTTCTTAGAGGCGCATTAAAACTAAAGACGAATTCGCCGCAATCAGGGGCTCGATACCGCCCATCTGCCTCCTGTTCCCAGTGCCCATCAATGAGCTCGACCTGCATGTCTATATTTTCCAGCGAAAAATATGAACAGGAACTCAATAAAAACAGGACACATAAATGGGAGTGTACAATTTTTCTTTTCATATATAGAAACCAGCTAGAGACTGATAATCTCAACGGGGTCGCCTCCTTTTAAAAGACGTGGAACACAGTCTATTAACAGATCCTCCTCACTTATGCCCGAAACTATAACCAGGCCATCCCCGAGCTCCTCGCCCAATTCCACCTCCCGCTCCAATGCCCTGCCTGCTACAAATAGGAAGCATTGGGCCCGACCATCGCCCAGCATGCGCAAACTACTTCTAGGGACCGCAACTACCTTTTTATCCGGGTGCAGGGGCAAAAAGACCTTGGCAAAATGGCCTGGTCGCAGGGCCTCTTCGGGGGCATCGATGCTAATACGAGCCGAAACCGAGGCACTTGCAATATCTGCCATGCCAAATACAAGATCTACGCAACCGCTACCAGTAAAGTTTGTGGCCGGCACTGAAAGCTCCACCTCTAGGCCCTTTTTAAGATAGACAGCATCTTTTTCGCTTATGCGCACATGGACATCCAGGCCATCCAGAGAAATAATATGCATGATAGGGCTACCAGCGGCCACAAGACTGCCAACATTGCAATCGCGCGAAATAACTCGTCCATTAAAAGGGGCCCTTATTACTAGAGACTGCATATTGAATTCGGCCTCTTTAAGGGCTATTTCGGCCATCTGAAAATTAGCTATCGCCATATCGCGCTCGCTAATAAGGGACTGCGCATGGAGGAGAAAAAAAAGCTCAAAGACATCCTCCTGCTCGAGGTCCGAATGCAGGCAGTCCTGTGGAATTAAATAATCATTGCAGGGTATATCAAATACAAAATCTGTCAAAAGACCAGCTCGTTCTAAATCGGTACGGCGCAGGCCAATAGCCGCCTTGCTCAGGGCCATGTGCAATATGTCCAGCTCTTCGTCCAGGCAGGCCTGTTCGTAACGCAGAATCCGCAATTGCTCATCGCTCAACGCCCCGGCCTGCCAAAGGACGATGCTCTCGTTCAGGCGCCGTTTGCCCTCTGCCACACGCATATAGGCTAAATCTTTTTCGGCAGCCTGACAGACCCAGTCTAAAAACCGCCGCTCCAATTGAGCGCGCAGATCTTTTAGGCCCTGCTCACTAAGGGTTAGGGCAAGTGCCGACCGCTCCATAAGTTTTTGCGCACGCCCCAGTTCAAGCTCCAAAAGCGGGTTGTCGATACACGCCACGACATCATTGCGAAAAAAATCCTCCCCTTCTTTAAAAGGAAGGTTAGCGACCTTACCTCCGGAAATAGCGAGTATGTGCAGTTCCTGCTTGGGCAGGAGGGTCCCCCCCACTTCGAGCATTTCCCGGTGCTCCCGCTCTTGGGCCTGTATGAGATGCACCTTTTGCTCTTCTTCTTCCAGGTCGCTGGACTCTGAAACCGCCGTACATGCCATCATAACAAGAAGCATAAAAACGCCAAAACTAAAATGTAAACAACTTATCATTACCTTCCTCCTTTACCGTAAAAAGACTTTCCAATGGTCGACCAAATAGCAGGCAGTTCTCCATGCGGGCCAGTTGATATTCGCCTTGAATATATAAAAACCGAATTGCTGCCTGCTGCAATTCCAAACCTGCCTCCAGCCATTGAGAAATTGAATATTTGCCCGTCTCATACAACAATTTTCGCTGAGTATATTTTTGCATCTCTAGGCTGGCCTGTTTTTTGGCCAGTAAGAGTTTTTTCTGCCAAATTTCCTGTGCCTGCCCTGTCTCTTGCACCCTGATATTTAGGGCCTCTAGGGTCTGCGCGAGTCTGTGCTTAGAGTCCTGTACCAAAAAGGCGGCATCTTTTTTTGAAGCAACACGCTGATAATTTTGATTGACTATAAAGCTGCTGTTTTTATCCAAACTAAAGCCCCCCGAATTTGCAGCAGTTCTAAAAAGCTGGGTCCCCAGGCTATGACCCAGACCCGAAAACTGCAGACCGAGGCCGGCAGACCATCTACACTTAGTAATGGGAAAACGATCGCCGAGAAACTGTACCGAGGCATCAATATAAATACTTGGGATATACCAGGGACTATAGGCCCTTAGTTGCATTTCTGCCTCTCGCAGGGCAAGCTGGGCATCCAATACCTGAGGGTCCCGACCTATTATCTGTTCCATTTGGCCGGATATCTTCCCCAGGACCGAGCTGTCTAAACTGATAGCATCTAACTCGTCCTTTAAGGGGCGCCCCAGCAGAAGGCCCAGCCGCTCCCGAGCATACAGCTCGTTTTTTTCACCTTCCATATATTCAATTGCCGCCGACTCGGTGACCAAGACCGCCTCGTCGAATTCGAACTGGGTTATGCTGCCCCGCTCTAAGGAAATGCGCAGACGTTCAATTTCTCCCCTTAAATAATCCAAACGCTGGGCCTGAATGCTGGAGAAGGATTTACTTTTAATGAATTCGATTATTTGGGCTATGCAGATCTGCTCTATTAAATCCTGCTGCCAATCTATATGTACCCTTGCCCGCTCTACCTGGGCCCCTGCCAAGGCGATTTGACGCATAATTATTCCCCCATCCCATAAAAGTTGGCGAATGCTTCCGCCCGCCTCCCAAAGCCAATTGGAATTGGCGCCCATGTCTATCTGTTCATTTTGGTTTAAATTGAATGCGAGCTCTGGCAGAAGACTGGTAAGGATGAGCTTTTGCGCCCGTCGCTGTGCCTGCCACTGCCACTGCGCACTGGCGAGGTCGCGGGAGGAATTTTTTACCTCTAAGCAAAGCGCCCTAATGACCTCTGCCGCCCGTCCTCGCCCTTCTTCGCTCCCATCCCCCGATAGGCTCTGCGCCTGCTCCTCCATAGCCATCAATCTATAAAAACCAAGGAGGCAGAGAGCCAGCACAAAAATCGGCCTATTCACTGAGTCCCTCTAAATAGTTATTGCGCACATTCATAGCAATCTCGATTATGGGCGATAATTTTTCTGCGTATTCAGGCTTTATATGTACGATATTGGCAAGGAGTAAAAGGCTGATATTTACCTCCTCTACGGCATCCTGCCCCCCGCCGAGCTCCCAGACAAGGTGCGCCCGGTCTAAATGCACTAAGGCCAGTTCCAGCCGCTCTGTCTGTGCCAGATCCAGCCAGGACAGGGCCTCGCTGTAATTTTCCTGTTGCTTTGCAATTTTGGATAAAAACCGCCACACCTTAATGCTCGAGGCCGAATAGCCCGAAAATGGCATAAGCAGTTCCCGGGCAGTATCGATATTTCCTGCAGAAAATTCCTCCAGAGCCTGGACTAGCGAAGCCTCGGCGTCTCTGTCCTGCTTTTTGCGATCAGCACAGGCACAAAAACTGATACAAAATCCCAGAACTACCAGCAATAAAAAAACGTTTATTCTATATGTCATAGGTCCCCCTTTACGTGGAATGCGTAATCTCAAGGAGCTTACACATATAGATATGGCAAAAATGTTCTAAAAATTTGGTTATTG
Organism: uncultured Spirochaetales bacterium; assembly: GCA_964492245.1. Lineage (GTDB taxonomy): Bacteria > Spirochaetota > Spirochaetia > Treponematales > Breznakiellaceae > CAZBJJ01. The sequence goes on from CAZBJJ010000030.1 coordinate 20,419, forward strand.
ACAAAAATTTATTAAAAATTCGCAATATTTGTAGTTTTTCCCCCATTCGGTCTGTATTTTTTGCTCTTTATTGACTATTTAAGATTACCTTATTATTGTAGTAATGATTATGGAGGCCGATTATGGAAACACAGACATTGGCTGTAAAGGGAATGCACTGCGCCTCGTGCGTACGCGCCGTAGAAAAAAGTGCAAAAAATGTTAAGGGAATTGCGGGTGTCGAGGTGAACCTTGCCGCAGAGACCTTGAGCATTCAAAGCGACAAGCCAATTGGCGAAAAGACCTATGCGACACTGGCAAAGGCCCTGTCGAAGGCCGGCTACCAGCTTTCAAAAAGCGATAGCGAACAGCAGGAGGCTGATGCAAACCTGGACCTAGAAAAAGCGGGAACTCGCTTTGTATATTCGGCAATTGCAGCCCTTCCCCTGTTAGTACTTGCCATGGGCCCTATGCTGGGCCTACCCCTGCCAAAGTCTATAGGGCCAGAAAGCGCCCCTCTTATTTACGCCCTTATTCAGCTCCTGCTTACCCTGCCTATAATTTGGTTTGGCCGGCATTTTTATTTGCGCGGTTTTCCGGCCCTTTTTACCGGACAGGCGAGCATGGACAGTCTTGTAGCCATCGGCACCCTGGCAGCCCTTGGCTACAGCAGCTTCTCTTTAATACGCATTTTTAAGGGTGATGCCCAAGCAGTGCATGCCCTTTACTTCGAGAGTGCTGGCGTTATTATAAGCTTAGTACTTATGGGCAAGTTTTTAGAGGCCCGAGCCAAACAGCGGGCCCGCAAAGAAATGCGCGCCCTTTTAGATTTGAGCCCCAAGACAGCCCTTCGGGTTCGCAACGAGGGCGATATCGAAGGCCAGGAGGTATCGGTACAGGACATTGTAATTGATGACCTTATCCGCGTCCTACCCGGCCAAGCGATTCCCGTCGATGGGGAAGTCGTCTCTGGGCTCTCTGCTGTAGACGAATCTCTTTTAAGCGGCGAAAGTATTCCGGTAACCAAGGAGGTCGGCTCTGCGGTCTATGCGGGCTCTATAAACGGCAATGGCAGCCTTTTGTTTAAATGCACAGCCCGCGGTGCCGACAGCCTCTTACATCATATTGCAAAACTGGTAGAAGAGGCTCAGGCAGGTAAGGCTCCCATTGCCCGCCTTGCCGACAAGGTCTCCGCCTGGTTTGTTCCCACAGTCATTGGCCTGGCCTTTATCAGCTTGGCACTCTGGCTACTCGCCGGCCAGGGCCTGGCCTTCGCCCTAACCACCTTTACCGCGGTCTTGGTTATTGCCTGCCCCTGCGCCCTTGGCCTTGCAACCCCCACCGCCATTATGGTGGCCAGCGGCAACGCCTCCAAGCGGGGCATATTGATTAAAAGCCCCGAGGCCCTAGAACTCGCCGGCAGGGCTCGGTCCGTTGTTTTTGACAAAACTGGCACCCTTACCGAAGGCAGGCCCCGCCTGGTGCGCATCGAAAGCGAGGCATCCTATGGCGAAGAAGAGCTCTTGCGCTATGCCGCCAGTGCCGAGCGCTATTCAGAGCACCCCCTCGCTGCCGCCATTTTACAGGCCGCCAAAGAAAAAAACATCGAACTCCTGCCCACCGAGGAATTCGAAGCTGTTCCCGGCCGGGGAATTCGCTCAACAATAGAGGGAAATGCCATTGTAATTGGCAGCGACCGCTTTCTGGAGTTGGAGGGGGTGGACTTACATACCGGCCTAAAAAAAGAGCTCGGCGATGGGGCCAGCTATATCAGTATGGCCATAAATGGCAGGCTCGCCGCCATTTTCTTTGTGCGCGATCAATTGCGCGCCGAAAGCCGCGAAGCGGTGGCCCAGCTCCACAAAAATGGCATACAGACGATACTGCTGACCGGCGATAAGGAAGTTACCGCCACCTATATTGCTAAAGAGTTGGGAATAGACCGAGTAATATCGGAAATTCTGCCCCAAGACAAGGCGCAGGTTATTGTAGAGTTAAAAAAACAGGGCTCTGGAAGCGTTATAATGGTGGGCGACGGCATAAACGATGCACCAGCCCTGGCCTCGGCCGATGTGGGCATTGCAATTGGCTCTGGCACGGGGGTGGCAATCGAGACGGCCGACATTGTCCTTTTGCGCAGTTCACCTTTAGGGGCAGCAGAGGCAATAGGGCTCTCGCAAAAAACGCTCAAGGTGATACGCCAAAACCTATTCTGGGCCTTTGGCTATAATGTACTTGGCATTCCCATTGCCGCAGGCCTTCTGCACCTGTTTGGCGGGCCCTTGCTTTCGCCCATGTTGGCCGCACTGGCCATGTCGCTTTCGTCGGTGTCGGTGGTAAGCAATTCGCTGCGCCTGGCAGCTGCTTCGCCTAGCAGCTCTGCCAAGCGAAGACAAAATAAATAAAATTGATGGCTATTGCCCGGGCTTTTAGCGGATGAGGGGAGTCGAACCCCCGTCACGAGCTTGGGAAGCTCGGGTAATA
>CAZBJJ010000031.1:0-4094 GCA_964492245.1 uncultured Spirochaetales bacterium
GTAGAAAGGGCGAAAAAGTTTGATTATTTATTCAGGTGCAGGCTTTGGGGCACTACTTACGGTATACAGGAAAAGAAAATCCGTGCTAATATAGCTTAGGTTTCGTACATCAAACTAAAATTGAAACCAATTTGTCTTTCCCAATACAAGGAGGATGTCTATGAAGAAGTTTTTATTTATTTTGGCGGCAAGTGCCACAGCCCTTGTTATGTCCTGTGGGTCGGCCCCCGCAGCTAAGACTGCTGCAAAGGCCCCCGCCGAGCCGGTAACGGTGTTTTCTCTCGATGGCGAAGCCAATCTTACCATTGCCGAGAACAAACCCTATAACTACCAGGGCCTGTTCAATGTCCCCGGCTGGGTGGTGGAAAAGGGCGACAGCGTTACCATTACCATAAAGGGTACCACCGATGTGGATGTTGCACTTTTAAAATGCTTTTTAGTTTCCACCGGCAGTGGCTGGGACGTGCTCTCTGGCTATGCCGATTTTTCCACCAGCCCTCTTAAGGTTGGCGAAGAGTTTGAATTTACCCACAGCATGAAGGCCACGGCCTCTGGTGCTTCGGGAAATAACATTTCGTTTTATATCGAGTTCAGCGATGCAAAAAGCGCGCCAACTCTTACCTTAAATACACTAGAGGTAGTTGTTCAGTAAGCTGTACCGCCTTGGTGCAAAAACAGAGGGCTGTCCATGTGGACAGCCCTTTTTATATATAAGTCTTTTTATTTTCTGGTCTGTGTCATACTTACGTAGCTGTCGTCAAAGCCTTCGTAGGTTTTTATTAACGAAAGCCAATAATCGGCCTCGCTTTTTGTGCTGTATGGGCCCACGCGCACCCGAAACAGGTTTTTGCCCTTGTTTTCGGTAATGGCCACAATAGAGGTAATGCTCTTTTCTGCCAACTGAATTTTAACTGCATCGGCCCGGGCCTTAGTGGAATATGCCCCTGTCTGTATCCAGTATTGGCTTACCAGGGGGGCAGGTTTTGCCACTGGGGGCTTTGCGGGCGCAGGTTTGGCTGCCGGCTTAACGGCTGCCGGCTTTGCCACTGGCCTTGCAGGAGCTGCTGCCCTTGGGCGGGAAGCTGTTGTCGCCGGCTGGGGGGGCGAGCTTTTTACAGCAGGGCCTTCGCCATCCTTTTCGATATCTGTGGCAGAAGCCCCCTCGCTTAAGGTCGGGCGCTTAGGTCGCGGTGCGCCGGTCAAATCGATAATAGTCTGCCCATCTTCGGAGCTGGTAATTTCGGTGCCCCTTGCCTCGTCCTGGCCACGGTCGCCATAGATAAAAATAACGTTTCCCGAGCTACTGGTGGCAGAGACCGAGGCCTGCCCCGATTCGCCGGCTTCGGCCTGTTTGGCAGTAACAGCATCGTCTTTTGCCTCTGCCTCTTGGCTTTGGGGCATTTCCACCGGCCTTGTCCACTCGTTTGTAATGATGTTTTGGCTCGTAGCTGGGCTCCTGCTCGATTTAAAAGAGGCAAAGTCCCCATTCCTTGGCGAAAAAAACACCAGCCCTAAAACAATGGCAATTAAACAAATGCCAGAGACAATGAATATAATTTTTAACGCTTTTTTCTCTTCCATAATTATTCTGCCATCCCCTCCGCTTGTAGGATAGTTTTAAGGCGTTTTTTTAGCCTTTTTTCCTGGGCCTTTCTGCTAAAACCCGGAAATGCCCAGTTCTTCACTCTATAAATATCGGTATGTAGCGAAAAGTATTGAGCAAAGAAATTGCGTTGGGCATAAAATCGGCTAAAAATCAGTTTAAAAGGCAGTTTATCGCGCCGACGAATTCGTAATGCGCGCAGAATGAGGGGGGCCTGTATCAATAAAATAAAACTTAATTGGTCTTCGAGGCCACTTTCGTGCAAAAGGGCTGCATTTATAACTAGGTTTTTGTTTGATTGGCTTTTAATCCAGTCCTGCACCAGGGCGCGGGCCCGGGGGTGGATAATTTCTTCGAGCCTGTTAAGTTTTTCCGGACTATTGGCCACAATGCTCCCCAATATGCGCCGGTCAATATTGCCCTGGCCATCCAGAATATCGCGGCCAAAGCTATCAATTATCTTTTCTTTTTCCAGTTCGGTGGCCCGATGGCCCAATGTGTCGACATCTAAAATGTCTAGGCCCCATTGCGCTAAGATTTTTGCCACATGGTTTTTGCCAGCCCCCGAAAGGCCCGTTAGACCGATTATCATACTCAGTGGATGCTGCCCCAACTGCTGCCCCATTCAATCGAGGTGCGCAGGGGGACCGATAGCTCAACAGCCCCCTCCATTTTCTCTTGTACTAGGGCAGCCAGTTCGCCAACCCGCTCTTCGGGCGTTTCAAAAATAAGCTCGTCGTGCACTTGCAAAAGCATTTTTGTGCCCGCCAGGTCGGGGCGGTCTTTTAAGGCGGCATCAATATCGAGCATTGCCTTTTTTACAATGTCGGCGGCACTGCCCTGGATGGGCGTGTTTATGGCAATGCGCTTTGCCTGGGCCTGTTCGGTTTTGTTGGAGGAATAAATTGATGGTATGGCGCGCCGGTGGCCGAAAAGTGTTTCTATATAGCCATCTTCCAGGCTATGCTCGACCAGCTCTTCCATAAATGAGCGTACGCTACTATAGGTGGCAAAATATCGGTCTATAAAATCCTGGGCCTCGCTGCGGCCAATGCCCAGCTCATTGGCCAGCCTAAAGGCGCTCATGCCGTACATAACACCAAAATTGATGGTTTTTGCAATGCGTCGCTGTTCTGCGCTTACCTCTTCGTCCCTGCCCCCAAAGATAAGGCGGGCAGTGTGGCGGTGGACATCCTGCCCACTGGCAAAGGCCTCCAATAGGGCGGGATCGCCGGAAAAATGGGCCAGTACCACGAGCTCTATCTGGCTGTAGTCGGCAGAAAGAAGGAGTTTTCCCTGTTCGGCAATAAAGGCGCCCCGAATTCGCCGGCCCTCCTCTTGGCGTATGGGTATATTCTGTAAATTGGGGTCGCGCGACGAGAGCCTGCCGGTGGCGGTGCCCGTCTGGACCAAGGTGGTATGAATTCGACTGTTCGCATCCACTAGCTGGGGCAGGCTATCGACATAGGTGTTTTTTAATTTGGCCAGACTTCGGTGGCGCAGGATGAGCTCGGGTACGGGGTCTTCGCGGGCCAGCTCTTCCAGGACGGCCACATTGGTAGAGTAGCCGGTCTTTGTTTTTTTGCCTGGCTTTAGTTTGCGCTCGGTAAAAAGAACTTCCTGTAATTGTTTGGGGCTGGCAATATTGAATTCGTGGCCGACGAGCTGGAAGACCTCCTGCTCTACAGCCGCCAGTTTTATTTCCAGTTCTAGGGAATAGGTTTTTAATTGATGGGTATCTATTTTGATGCCGACAATTTCCATTTCGGCGAGAACGGGCACGAGGGGCATCTCTAAATCGTAAAAGAGCTTCGTCTTGTTTTGGGCTTTTAGGCGATCCTCCAATTCATGCATAAGCTGAAAGGTAAAATCGGCATCTTCGCAGGCGTACTGGGTCGCCAGCGAAAGGGGGAGGTCGGCAAAGGTCTTGTCCTTTGGCACAATATCCTTAAATGCCAGTCCATGCAGGCCCAAGAGGTCGGCGCTCAAATTGTCTAGGCCAATTGATGCCCGCTCGCTCTCCAATATCCAGGCGGCAATCATACTGTCGAGTATTTTTGCCTTCCAAGGGTCAAGGCCCATGTAGCGGCTTAAAATATAGTCGAAGCGGGCATTGTGGGCTGCTATGCGTATGTTGGGGTTTTGCAGGACCCTGTTTAAAAGCCTGCCTGCCTCTTTTAGGTCTATGTGGCCAGTGCTGGAAAAGAGTTCGCCGTCTTCGCTGGCGTGTTGGCAGAATGGAACATAAAAGGCTTCTCCAGCCTGAATAGAAATTGACATGCCAAGGACCCTTGCTGTGTGGGGGTTCAGGCCTGCACATTCGAAGTCCAGGGCCATTTTTCCCCGGTCTTGGGCCCTTTGTAAAAGCTTTTCCAGATCGGCAAGATTGTGCAGGCTGCTATATTTTTGTGCTGATGGGGCGGGTTCTGGCGCCTGCGAGTTTGCGTCCGGCGCCTGCGCTACGAAGTCTTTGGCCAATTGATGTGCCCCT
>CAZBJJ010000031.1:4194-21930 GCA_964492245.1 uncultured Spirochaetales bacterium
CGAGTTTGCGTCCGGCGCCTGCGCTACGAAGTCTTTGGCCAATTGATGTGCCCCTTCGCGGCGCAGAATAGTGGCAAGGGCCTGTCGGTCCAGCTGGGCCAGGGAGTAGTCCTCGATGTTTTCGCTGGGAAGGGCCAGGTCGTCGACAAGGCGAATGAGTTTGCGCGAAAAAAAAGCGCTTTCCCGGCCTTCGGCCAGCTTTTTGCCTATGGCCCCTTCGATGCCGGCAATATTTTCGTAGACGGCATCTAAGTTTCCAAAGCGGGTAATTAATGATATGGCTCCCTTATCGCCAATGCCCCGCACCCCCGGCACATTGTCCGAGCTGTCGCCGGTCAAAGAGAGAATGTCCAAAATTTGGCTGGGTTTTACGCCCCATTCGGCCTTTACTTCCTCGACGCCAATGCGCTCCTGTCCGCCGGTTTGGCCGGCCCCTCTTGCCGGGCGCAGCATAAAGGTGTTTTCATCAATTAACTGAAGTAAATCCTTATCTGAAGAACAAATATAGGCGGGGCGCCCTTCGGCCTTGCACAGGCGGACCAAGCTGGCAATGATGTCGTCGGCCTCGTAGCCATCGGAGCGAATCTGCTGAATTCCCAGGGCCGTTAGGGCCTCGCGAATAAGCGGCACCTGGGCGTGCAGATCTTCCGGTGTCTTGGCGCGCTTTGCCTTGTATTCCGGGTATTCCACATGGCGGAAGGTGGGCCCAATTGAATCGAAGGCAATTGCCATGTGCCCGGGCAGGCCCGAGCCGTCCTTTGCGCCATCATTTAAAATACTCAAAAGATAGCGAAAAAAACCAAAGAGGGCAGAGACATTTTCGCCTTTTGCATTCCTAAGGGGGCGCGAGAGAAAGGCAAAATAGGAGCGAAAAATAAGGGCGTAGGCATCAATAATGTACAGGGGGCTTTTTCTTGTCTTCATCAACCTTGTATATCAATATAAGAGGAGGAATCGGTATCTGCAAACACCGATTTTTTTTGATTAAAAGGATTGGCACGCAGGCCCTTAATTTCTTTGCGCAGCTGCTCTAAATGGCTGCTAAGAAGGCCCTTATTCCGCTGTGCACGCTTGGCAACCTCGGTCTTTAAATCTTCTAAAGAGTTTTTAAGCAGGGGAATATCGGTGCTCTGGTCTTTCATGCTGTCCGATTTGCCAAATTCGCGGTACATAAGGTCCAGGGGTTCGACCACTTTTTGAATCGAAAAAATATCGGCAACCAGTTTTTCTTCCAGCTCCACATGCTCAACGAGGGCATCGGCATCGCCTTTTTCGATAACATCTTTTTGGCGGTCTAAGACTTCCAGATACTCATTAAAGCGCTTGCGCTGAGCAGATAGGAGCTCGCGGAAACGCTTTAAAAGGGCAACTCTCTGTTGAACTTCCTCTTCGCTTAAATTTTTAGGGGAGCCTTCTGTCTGTGCCATCTTTACCCGGCAATATTAATACCGGAGCCGGTTTTGCCTGCTTCGGTGGGAGTTTTAATAGCTATTTCCTGCCAAGCGGAGCGCAAAGCATCCATCTGTTCGCGCACCCTCGAAATGCGGTGGGCGTCGCTGGAGATATTTGCCTGCAAAAGCTCGCGGTTAAACCAATTGTACAGCGAGAACAGGTTCTGTGCTATATCGCCACCGGCTTCAAAATCTAAGCTGGCCATTAGTTCGGTAATTATCTCCTGGGTTTTAACCAGACTGGCGTTTATTTTCTCTAACGACCCCGGGGCTTTTTTTCCGCCGGACGCGGCCTGGATAAGTTCAAGGGCCTTATCCATCTGTTTAATTGCCGCGTCGTACATCATCAGAATAAGTTGTCCCTGGCCGGCTGTTCTAATGCGGGTTTCCTTGTATGCGGAAAGAGCGTCGGTATATGCCATATGTCCCCTCCTTGAATGGTAGGTTCGATTGCTTTTTAAAAATTGTATCGAAAGCGAACCAAGACCATCGACTGTATAATCGGCTAGTCTTTGAACATACTAAAGTACTTTTGGTTAAATTTCAATTTCTCCAGCACCAAAAGAGCGAATGTGCAAAACACTTACCGCATTTTTGCCAAAAACCCCCTCCATCTCGCTTGTATAGCTTTGTAAAAGAGCCTGGGGAATATAGGCCTGCACCGTACCGGCAAAACCGCCCCCATGAACTCGGCAGGCTCCCTCCTTGGCGCTGTGGCGAGCTAAAAAGTTTTCGGTAAGGGCCAGACCAAGGCCAATTCCCTGCTCCTGGGGGGCAGCCGGCGAATAAATATTTTGTAAGAGCTGGACAGAGGACCTGCCCGATTCGTTTACTCCGGCAATAAAGTCCGGCAAGCGATTTTCTTTTAGGGCCAGACGCATTGCCTGTACTCTTTTGTTTTCGTCAAAATAGTGCAGGGCCCGCAGCACAGCTCTATCGCCATGACGTTTGCGCAGCTCTGCCGCCTGGGCCAAAACCGCCTCTTTAGACGTTTCGCGCAGCACCGCTGCCCCAAGGCTCTGGGCCAGGGCCTTCATCTCCTGGGGTATGGCAGCATAGTCGGCAGTAAGGTCGGCATGGCTGCCTCCGGTATTCAGTACGCATAGACAGAGGCCGGCGTCCTGGGGATTAAAGGGGAGCTTTTCCAATTCGGGCTTTTCTGGGTTTTCAAAATTGATGGCAACAGCCCCGCCGCTGGCACAGGCTATTTGATCCATCAGGCCACAGGGCTTGCCAAACCAGTGGTTTTCTGCCCTTTGGCCCATTATTGCCAGTTCCAGGGGGCCAAGGGCATTGTCGTTGTAAAGACTATTAAAAATTGATGCCACCAGAACTTCAATAGCCGCCGAAGACGAAAGCCCCGAACCCGCAAGGACCTTGTTGTGGACATTGGCAACCCAGCCCCCAGTGGCCAGCCCCTTTTCTTTAAAACAGCCAGCGATACCGCGGACAAGGGCTTCGGTCTTGCCCCTTTCTGCCTCGAGTACGGCGGTATCGCCAATGTCGATATGCACATCGGGGTAGCCGGCAGAGCGAAATAGTACGCTGTTGTCCTTGCGGGGGGCGACAAAGGCCAGGGCATCTAGCTGTATAGACGCTGCAATTACCCTACCGTGGTTGTGGTCGGTATGGTTTCCCGCCAATTCGGTGCGCCCAGCTGCCGAAAAAATGCGCATCTCGTTTTTTGCCTCGGCAAAGAGCTTGGGCGTTTCCCTGGCTAGGGCCAGCCAGCGGGCGCGTTCGCTGTTCAATGCCTGTTTGCCGTAGAGCTTTACTAGAATGGGGTCAATTTTTTGAGCTTCAATTAAAGAAATGAGGCGAGTTGTTTCCATCAGTCTAAAACCTCGGTATTTTATCTTGGCTGTTTGGACGAAGAGCCGTATTTGTAGTATGTTTTATTTGCACTAATAGCGTCAACAACTGGAGAATTATATGGCTCAGAATGATGGCCGATGGAAAAAAGACAGCGATACTAACCGAGAAACGGGACCAAAGGGCCCTTTTGGGAATCTACCCAAGGGGCCGGACGATGGCGAGGGCAAGGGGCCCTTTAAAATTTGGAGATTCAGGCTTTCGCTTGGCTCGGTGGCAGCCTTGGTGGCCGTTTTATATCTTGTTAGCCAATTTATGGGGGGAAAACAGAGCCAAGAGCTTATAGATTACTCCGATTTTAAGGCCCGCATAGTTTCTGGCGAAATTCGCCGGGTGGGTTTGCAAAAGGAAAATTTTATTGGCTATACCACGGGTAGCGAAAAATCCAATGAGCTTTTGTCTCGGGTTGCCAGGCCGGGACAAAACGTCTATAGGACGGTCCCGCTGTACGATCCGGATTTCGTGCGGCTTTTAGACGAAAAGGGCGTTTCGTATTTTGCAGTTCCCAACTCTGGTTTTTCGCTTTTCGATATATTGCTCTGGATCTTCCCCTTTGTTTTATTTTTTGTTGTCTGGCGATTTATGATGAAGCGTCTGGGGAACATGGGGGGCAATGTCCTTTCTTTTGGCCAGAACAAGGCCGTTATTGTGGCCGAGGGCGATATACCTGTGCGCTTTGGCGATGTAGCTGGCGTGGACGAGGCGAAAGAAGAGCTGGTGGAAGTTATCGATTTTTTAAAATTTCCCAAAAAATATACCGACATTGGCGGAAAGATTCCCAAGGGCATTCTGCTGGTGGGTCCCCCCGGTACGGGCAAGACGCTTTTGGCGCGTGCGGTGGCGGGCGAGGCAGAGGTGCCATTTTTTCGCATGAGCGGTGCCGACTTTGTCGAAATGTTTGTGGGGGTCGGGGCCTCGCGGGTGCGCGATCTGTTTAAACAGGCCAGGGAGAAGGCACCCTGTATTATTTTTATTGATGAACTGGATGCCATTGGCAAGAGCCGCTTTAATAATATTGGCGGAAACGACGAGCGGGAGCAGACTCTAAACCAGTTGTTGGTAGAAATGGACGGCTTCGATGCAACCAGTGGGCTTATTATTTTAGCAGCAACTAACCGACCCGATGTCCTGGACCCCGCCCTGTTGCGCCCCGGGCGCTTCGATCGCCAAGTGCTGGTAGATAAACCAGACTTAAATGGAAGAAACTCAATTTTAAAGATTCATACAAAGGACATAAAACTCGACCCAGAGGTGGACTTGGCACAGGTGGCAAGGGGAACACCTGGCTTTGTGGGGGCCGATTTGGCCAATATTGCCAACGAGGCAGCCCTATTAGCGGTGCGTTCGGGGCGAAAAAAAGTGATGCAAAAAGATTTTGAAAACGCTATCGAAAAAAGCGTGGCCGGCCTTGAAAAGAAAAATCGGGTAATTTCCGAAAAAGAGCGGCAAATTGTGGCCTTTCACGAGACCGGCCACGCCCTGGTTGCCGGCCTTACCCCCGGTGGCGATCCGGTTCAAAAAATATCAATTGTGCCTCGGGGCTATGGGGCTTTAGGCTATACCCTTCAAATGCCCACCGAAGACCGCTATTTAATGACCCAGTCGGAGCTTTTTTCCCGGGTCGATGTGCTTTTAGCTGGACGGGCAGCCGAAGAAATTGTGTTTAAAGAAATCTCTACCGGCGCGGCCAACGATTTAACCAAGGCCACCGATATTATTCGCAGTATGATAACCGACTATGGCATGAGCGAACGCTTTAAAAACGTGGCCCTTACCAAGCGAGGGGGCGACCCGGCTGCGGCGCGCGAACCTGCCCTTCACCGCGAGTATGCTGAGGCGACGCAGCAGTATGTGGACGAGGAGGTTTCTCGGCTGGTGGGCGAGCGCTATAAGCGGGTATTGGAGCTTTTAAAAGCAAATAGGAGCCTTTTAGACAGGACAGCGGCCCTGCTTTTAGAAAAAGAGACACTCGGCGGAAAAGAGTTCAAGGCCATTTTAGAGGGCCAGGAGACAGAGGCTCTAATATAACAGGCGGTTGACGGGGGCATTAAAAGGACGTATTCTAAAACTTGTTATGGTGCTCAATCGATATTCAAGAAAGACAGCAACCGCTCGCTTGGCCGCAATGCGCAGGCAGGTAACCGTCCAGGTATTTACCTTGGGCTACGAGGATTCTGTGTGCCGGGAAAACCGTCAGGCAGCCGAGGAGCTTGCAGAGGTGAGCAACAGGGTCTCGGTGGAAATTCATGAGTCCATGGAAAGTGGCGATCTTATGCGCCGCTACCGGGTCGATTCACTGCCTGCAATTGTACTCACCGCCAAGGAGAGCCCCGAACTTCGCATTTACGGCATACCCATAGGCCATAACTTGCCTGCCACCCTCGATGGGCTGGTGTCCTTGGGGATTGCCGGCGAGTACAAGAGCGAGCTCCTGCCCTTAGTGGCCGGAATTCTGCGTTTAACTCAGGCGCCGCTCACCTTTCATTTAGATCTAGCTCTTAGCCGTATGGATGCCAATACCCCCGAAGCAGCAGCAGCCCTTTGGCGGGCAACACTTGCCCTGCATTCCCAGTCGACAAGGCCCCAACTCCTATCATCCCTGCGCGTTATCGAAGACTTTCCCCGCTGGGCAGTAAAATTGGGCGACCGGACGGCACCGGCCCTTTTCGTAAATGGCGAATTTGCCCTATCCTGGCCCTTTAAGGACAGCGATATACTTGAATATTTACAACAGTGTTTGAGCACTGTCGAGAACGTATAAAAGATTGGTATTTTATGTTGACAAGTAAACAGCGCGCCTTTCTACAAAAAAAAGCGCATTCAATAGATCCCAGAATTTGGCTGGGAAAGGACGGCCCAACCGACGCGCTCTGTAGGGCCTTGGACACACAGTTAGACCTCGACGAGGTAGTAAAAATTCGCTTTGTTGCCTGTAAGGAAGAACGGCAACATATTGCACAGACGCTTGCAGAGAACACCGGAAGTTATTTCGTGCGCCTGGTGGGAAATGTGGCTATTTTTTATCGTCAGTCGAGAATTCCAGAAAAACGGACAATTGCTCTTCCGTAAGGTGGCATGGTGAAACAGCTTTATCTACTTATAATTTGTATTATATCAATTTCGACTGGCTTGTTTGCCCAAGATATTTTAACTGCCGAGCAGTATTTGGCCCAAGTTGGCGAACACTACCAGAGCTTAGAGGACTACACCGCTCAAATACGCATTACTTCGGGGCGGCAAACAATGCAGGCCCAGACACTGTATAAGGCCCCCTCCCTAATGCGCCTCGATTTTTCCAATCCCGAAGGGCAGATAATCGTTTTTAATGGCGATGTGCTCACCGTTTACCTGCCCGAATACCGGGCGGTGCTCAGCCAGACAGTGCGCACCGATTCTACCGCCGGCGGTACAGTGTTGGCCTCTTCTACCGGCCTGGCTATTTTGCGCCGAAACTATGCCGCCTCCTATAAATACAGCCCCACCCCCGTCCCGTTGGACGAAGACAGTGCTGCTCAAGACATCGAGCATTCACAAGACCTCGTGGTTAAAATTGTGCTCACCCGGCGCAGCCTTTCGGAAGGCTTTCGGGAATTGCAGCTTTCGATAGATCCCGAAACCTTTTTTATCCGGCGCATAGAGGGGCTAACCATTGCCAACGAATCTATCCGCTTCGAATTCAACAATATAAAAGAAAACATTGGTATCGCCGATGCGCAGTTCACCTACGAGTCGCAGCCATCGGCCAATTTTTATGATAATTTTTTATATCGCAGCAGCGATTAATTGTTTGCCTTGGAGGAATTGTGGAGTCGCTTGGATTACGATTAAAAGAAGCTAGAGAAAAAAAAGGAATCCCCCTCGAGCAGATTGCCCGAGACACGAATATTACCCGACGCTATTTAGAAGGGCTCGAGGAAGAATTGTTTTCAATCTTTCCGGGCGAAACCTATCTTTTGGGCTTTTTGCGCAATTATGCCGAATACCTGGGCCTCGATGTGAACAGCATTATGGACCAGTACAGAAATATGAAATTGCAGGAACAGCCCATTCCGGTAGAGGCCCTGTTAAAAAAAACCTTTCCCATTAAGGGCTTTGCCCTTGCTCTTATTATCATTGCCAGTTTTTCCCTGCTTGGCATTCTTGGCTTTGTCTTTGTACCTAAAATAATTGCCTCTATCGCCCTACCACAGCCTGCGCAGGAAAGCGAGCAAACTCATGCGGAATATCGGCTTTCCTCTGGCTATTTAGAAAAAAGATTTTTTATAAATGATAAGGCAATTATTTCCTTTGCCGAGGTGGACTTTCCCTTTGTGGTTTCCGCCCTTGGCGAGCGGGTCCACCTGGACAGTCCCGTGGGGAGTTTAAAAATAGAGCTGGCCCAAGAGGAGTCCATCGATTTAAATGGCGATGGACACGGGGATGTGCTTGTCTTTGTGGCCGATATTTATAAAAATCATCCCGAAAAAGGTGCCTCTCTCCGTTTTGAACTGGTAAGCAGGGATGCCAGCCCAATTCCCGCCGACAGTCTCTTGCCATCAGTCTCTATTAACGCACCGCCCACAGAATTGACAGCCACTACTTCTTCCGAGGTAGGCACTGCCGCAGAGGCCTCCTCGGGCCCTGCCAGCACCAGTGCAACGCGGGCGGGCGATAGCTCCAACACCATTTTTACCTCCCCTGGCACCGCCTGGCCCTTTACCTTGGAAGCCACCTTTCGTGGCTACTGCATGTTCCGTTGGGAAATCGACCGAAAAGATCGCGAGGAGCGGTATTTTCACAAGGCAGAAACCCTAACAGCTCAGGCAAAAAATGCAATGCGCCTGTGGATATCCAATGCTTCGGCAGTTAAGCTGGTGGCCATTGGGGGCGGTCGGTCGGTCGAGGTGGATGTAGGAAGGGCAGGCGAAGTTGTTGTCGTCGACTTAAAATGGGTGCGCGACGAGGATGGACAGTACCGCCTAATTACCGAGCGGCTCGATTAAACGGTGCTGGTATATTTGGATTCGCACGGCTGTGCAAAAAATCAGGTCGATGCCGAACAGATGCTGGCCATTCTTACCAAAGAGGGCTGGCAGATAAGCGAAGAGGCAGAGCCAGCAGACTTAGTTATTGTAAACTCCTGTGGCTTTATAGAATCGGCCAAAAAGGAATCGATAGACGCCGTGTTGGCCTGGCGAAATGCCTATCCGAATAAAAAAATCCTATTGGCCGGCTGCCTTTCGCAGCGCTATACCGACGAATTGGCCCAGGATCTGCACGAGGCAGATTTTCTCTTTGGCAATGCCGATCTTTCTAAAATTGGCCAGGCTGTTCGGCAAACTATGGATGGAAGTGCCCGCTCGTTGCGCCCTACCTTTGTGCATGGCGAGCAGGAGCAGGCCCAAAGCGATAGCGCCCTCTGTTCCAGCAATCGGCCCCTACTGTCCTTGCCCGGTTCCGCTTATCTTAAAATTTCCGAAGGCTGCAACAACAATTGCACCTATTGTGCCATCCCCCTTATTCGTGGCCCCCTGCGTTCCCGGCCCGCTACATCAATTCTTGCAGAGGCAAAGAGCCTTATTGCACGCGGAGTTAAGGAAATCTGCCTTGTTGGGCAGGACCTAGGCAGTTGGGGCAGCGACCTCGGCATTGCTGGGGGGCTACCGGCATTGCTGCAAGAGCTCTTGGCCCTGGAAGCAGATATATGGATACGCCTTTTGTACATACACCCCGATCATTTCCCCTACGAAATTATAGACCTCTGCAAGATGAGTGCCGAAAAAAACAGCGGTCCCCGGCTTCTGCCCTATTTTGATATTCCCTTTCAGCACGCCAGTGCCAAAATTTTAAAACTGATGGGGCGCAAAGGAAGTGCCGAGGAATATCTAAAACTTATCAAAAATATTCGTAGCGCCTTGCCTCAGGCCACTGTTCGCAGTACCTTTTTGCTGGGCTTTCCAGGCGAAAACAATGGGGACCTTGCACTGCTGGCCGATTTTCAGCAGCGGGCCACATTGGATTGGCTGGGCGCCTTTTCCTATTCGCGCGAAGAAGACACCGCTGCCTATAAGCTTGCCGGTCGCCCCTCCAAGCGGCAGACCGATGCGCGGAGAAAAAAAATCGAAGAGGCCCAGGTGCCCATTACCTTTGCACAGATGGAGCGCTATGTTGGCCAGCGCATGGACATTTTAATAGAAGAAGAAATACAGGGCGATGAGGGCCTTTGGCTTGGGCGCGCAATCTGCCAGGCCCCAGAGGTAGATGGGGCTACGGTGATAAGCTCCTTCGAGCCGCTTACTTTGGGCAGCATCCTGCCCTGTTACATACGGGCCAGTACAGGCTACGACCTGGATGCCGTGCCTTTGAATATTGAAGAAAACTTGGGGGAGACTGCCGGTGGATAACTACCTAGATGTGTTAAATACGGCGCAGCGCGAGGCTGTCTGCCACACTTCTGGGCCCCTCCTTATTTTAGCGGGGGCAGGTTCGGGAAAGACCCGCGTTATTACCACAAAAATTGCCTGGCTCATACGCGAAAAAAATATTTCGCCAGAATCTATTTTAGCACTCACCTTTACCAACAAGGCAGCCCGAGAAATGTCGGAGCGGGCCAGCGGCATTGAGCCCTTGGCCGCGCGCACCATGATTCGCACCTTTCACTCATTTGGCGCCTGGTTTTTACGCCGCAATAGCGAACACCCAGTGCACAGCCTTTCCAGCCGCTTTGTTATCTATGACGACGAAGACGCCTCTGCCCTTTTAAGCACAATTCGCGAAGACCTTCCCCGCAAAAAAGCCCGGCAGGTATATAACCGCATTTCCCGGGCAAAGGATTATTTTTACAGCCCCGAAGACCCGCTATTGCAAGAAATCGACCCAACAGATGAATTTAGGGAAATATATCGGCAGTATGAACAGCGTCTGCGCCAAATTGGCAATGCCGATTTCGGAGATCTTATAAAACTACCTGTCGAAATATTGCGCGAAGACCAGGCCCTGCGTGCACGCTATCGCCAGCGCTTTAAATTTATTTTAGTAGACGAGTATCAGGATTCAAATGTGGCCCAGTTCGAACTTCTGCGCGAATTAACCGGCAGCCAGACCCTGCTCTGTGTAGTTGGCGACGACGATCAGTCTATATACCGGTTTAGAGGTGCCGAAGTGCGCAATATTTTAGACTTCCCCAACCTTGTACAGGGCACCAAGGTAATTCGCCTGGAAGAGAACTACCGCTCGGTGCAGCCCATATTAACTGCGGCAGAATCGGTGGTGTCGCGCAACGAGGGGCGCCTGGGCAAACACATGACGGCGGTGCGCGGCAAGGGCGTTTTACCGGTTTTGGCCTTTGTCGGCGACCAGGACGAAGAGGCCCGCTATT
This sequence comes from uncultured Spirochaetales bacterium, assembly GCA_964492245.1. Classification (GTDB taxonomy): domain Bacteria; phylum Spirochaetota; class Spirochaetia; order Treponematales; family Breznakiellaceae; genus CAZBJJ01. The sequence goes on from CAZBJJ010000031.1 coordinate 14,875, forward strand.
GCGCCGAGCTGGTGCTGCAGTCCAAACGCCCCCTAAGTGATTGGGCAATTTTATACCGCACAAATGCCCAGTCCTTGGCCTTCGAGGCCGAGTTTGTGCGCCGAAAAATTCCCTACAAGGTGGTAGGCTCTTTAAAATTTTATGAGCGCGAAGAAATTAAAGATGCCCTGGCCTTGGCCGCCTTTGTCTCGAACCCGCGGGACGAGGTGGCATTTAGGCGAATAATAAACAAGCCAACAAGGGGCATTGGCCCCAAGGCCCAAGACAACATAGTGCTTAGGGCCCTCTCCTATGCTGGCGAAGATTTGGGAAATTTAGAAAGAGCTATAGGCGATGCGGCGGTACGTTTTAGCGCAAAGGCCCGTGCCGGTGCCGACGAGTTTTTAAAGACAATTGAACGGGGCCGAAATATTTTAGCGGGTACCTGCGAGCTGCCCGACCAGGCAAAGGATGTACTTTTACGCTATGGTGATGGATTGTCGGCCTTTATTGCCAGCCTGGCCCTCGATTCCGGCATTGCCGCCTATCACCATAGCGACGACGAAGTGGCTGGCACCCAGCGCCTATCAAACTTACAAGAGCTGGTAAATGCCGCCAGTTTGTACGAGTCTAACCCCGATGGCCTTGCCCTTTTCTTAGAACATATCGAGCTGGATCGCGCAGAGCAGGCAGACGATCTGGCGCAATCGGTAACCCTTATAACCATTCACAATACCAAGGGCCTAGAGTTCCCGCGGGTCATAATGACGGGCGTAGAGCAGGGCATATTTCCCCGCGACGACAAAACCGACGACGACCTAGAGGAGGAGCGACGCCTGTTCTATGTGGGTTCCACCCGGGCAAAGGACGAGCTCTATTACACCTCTTGCTCTTTTCGCCGTATATATGGGCGCTCCCAGCTATCTATGCCCTCGATGTTTTTGTATGAATTGCCCGCCGATGGCATTAGGGTGATAGGTCGGCGACCCTATGGTTTTGCTTTTACCACGGCGGCCAAAAAGCCCGACAGCGAGCATTGGCCGGAGGGCAGCCGGCTGTACCACGACGACTACGGCTATGGGGTAATAATTGGCAGCGAAAAGATTGGAGAGGATACAAGACTTATAGCCCAGTTCGAATCGGGGGCAAAAATAAGCTTTGACCCCCTGCGGCAGAAAAACAGCTTTGTAAAAATGGGAAAAAATGCCTAAAAATACGAACCAAGCCCTGCCTTTACCAAACTCTGCCCTTGCAGAAATAAAGCATTGAACAGATACTAGCTAATATGGATTCGAGCCAACTCATCATTTTAGTCTCTCGCCTGGCAATTGGGGCGGTGGCCTGTTTTTTGGCAATTTTGCTCTGGGCGCGTACCCGCGACATCGCTTGGATGTTTATCGTTTTTGGCACTATTGCCTCTTATGCAGACATTGTATATGGAATATTGCACGTATTCGGCATAAGAATAAACAGTGTGGCATTTAAATGGGGGGGCATCTTCGACATTCTCTTGCCAATTTTGCCCGGAGTCTTTTATATTTTGGCTTTTTCCGTTATGATAAGTAGAAAATATCGAAAATAATGCGAATATGTTCAAGGAGTTTTTTATGGTGGCACTTATTATTGGCATTCTCTTTATTGCCCTGGCACTTTTTTCGCTTTTACCCTCCCCCTATGGTTTGGCATGGCTGGGAGATGTCTTGCTTTTTTTGCGAGGGGCAGCACCAGTAATTGCCGCCTTTTTGGGCTTAATTATATCCTTTATAGGAATTGCCGACATTAAGGATCGCCAGGATGCAAAAAAAGAAATAAAAGAAGCCGAAAAAAAAGAAAAACCATAGAATAAGAGCGCTAAGCTCTTATATTGACTTTTCTCGAGCACTGTGTAATTATTCAAACCTGCCCCGTTTGATACAAGTTTCTTCCAGATGCCCGGAAGATGCTTACAAGAATCCGTGGTTGGACAACACCATAAAAGGTATTATCATGAAGACTGTTTTTGTAAAACCAGCTGAAGTCGAACGTAAATGGTACGTTATCGATGCCAGCGATAAAATCCTTGGACGCATTGCAGCAAAGGCTGCCTCAATTGTGCGTGGCAAGACCAAGGCCGTGTATACGCCCCACCAAGAAGTTGGCGATTATGTCATTATTGTAAATGCAGATAAAATCGCGGTGAGCGGGAAAAAACGTGGCGATAAAAAGTATTTTCGCCATACCGGCTTTGTCGGTGGCTTAAAAGAGTCCACTTTCGAAGAGCTTTTAGAAAAACGCCCCGTCGCTCCAATGGAAAATGCGGTCAAGGGTATGCTTCCCAAGGGACCCCTTGGGCGAAAGCTATTTTTAAATGTCAAAATTTATGCGGGCGCCGAGCATCCCCATGCTGCGCAAAATCCCATTGCAATTGAATTGTAAACGAGAGGTAATAGGGTGATTAAAAACCTTGGTATTGGAACCGGTAGACGTAAAACCGCAGTAGCCCGTGTCTTTGTGCGCGAGGGCTCTGGAAAAGTAATCGTAAATGGAAAAGACCTTCCCCAGTATTTTGATCAGGGGGAGCACTCGATGATGGTGCGCCAGCCCCTTATGGTAACAGCCTGCGAAAACAAATACGATGTCCTTATAAATGTGAAAGGCGGGGGTGTCAATGGTCAGGCTGGTGCCTGCCGGCATGGTCTTGCCCGAGCACTCTGCCAGGTAGATCATACAAACTACACGGCACTGCGCAGCAATGGCTTTCTCACGCGCGATTCCCGTATGATAGAGCGCAAGAAATACGGCCAGCCTGGTGCTCGCCGTCGCTTCCAGTTCTCTAAGCGTTAATCTTCCTTTGGCCCTCCTCGAATGGGGGCCATTGGTGGCTTAGAACTGAGATTTCGAGTCAGGTTTAAAGCTAGGTGAACATTATAATAACAAGTTTTAAGCAGGGAGCATTGAAGGGCCTTTATAAATTGGGCTTTTCAAATGGCTCCCTCTTTAATTTTAGAGACGTCTATTTGGGCGAATATCAATATATTTTAGAAGGGCTCGATGTAGGTAGCCAGATAGACGGCGAGGCCTTTAGTGCCTTTAAATTTGCCGGCGACTGCCTTTTGGTCGAACGCCATGCCCATCGATTAATTGCTCGCAGCGAACACAGCAGCTTTTTATTGCGCCAAAAACTTTTAAGCAGGGGCTATGCCCCCCATCTTGTCAGTCCTGTTTTGGAACTACTTATAGGCCTTGGCCTAGTAAACGATGCACGTTTTAGCCAGATGTATCTAGAATCTCTGTTGTCGCGGAAACTTTTGGGGCCCCGCCGCCTATATGCCAGACTGCGTGCAAAGGGTATTCCCGAAGATGTAGCCCAAAACAGTTTAGAAGAAATATATACTGATAGCCTACAGTGCCAAAAACTCAGCCTGTTTATGGAAAAGGCGGGGATAGACCTTGGCAGTATTGGCATAGCGGAACGGCAAAAAATAGCAAAAGCGGGTTTTTTATCATCCACCCTAAAGCTACTGCAGGAAGAGCTCTAGGCCTTTTTATATTACCGGAATCGTCTGGAGAATATAGAGCTCTAAATAGCCTTGAAGGGCATCGGTGTTGCCAATTTTTTGCAAATGCGGGCCCTGACAGAGCGTAAATGCCAGGTCTTTAACCCGCTCCAAGGTAAAATTTTCCGCCCGTATATGCCGAATGGATTTGCGCAGATATTCCCGCGTCAAGGTCTGCACGTCTTCTGTTAAATTGTCGCGGGCTGTTTTGTTTAGTGACCTATTCCAAATTTCCAAATATTCATCCATGGTTTCTTCTATTGTTCTGCCCGCAGGTACTAACTGGCCCTCCAGCTTTTTTGCCTGCGCCTGTAGGCCCTGGCGAATATCAATCTTTGTTGCTTTTACTTCTTGTCTTTTTTTAGGGCTTCGTGCTACAGCCTTTTTTTTATTTCCCCGGCGCAAACTGGAGATAAAAGTAATAATTCCCGATATGATGGGCATACTGTACCAAAAGGGCAGAAGCATGCGCACATCGGTAAGAAGTTTTTTGCGCTGTAATAATAGCAATTCGTTCATAGGAATTAGGCTGCCATTTTTAAAAATCTTGCTGGACTCAGGAATTCCCTGCTTTTCCTCTAGTTCAATATAGGCCAGGTACAGCAGGCGGTTTTCCAGTATGATATTTAAAAGGGGCAGATCTGCGGCCAGTTGCTTGGACAGGGCTCGATTAAATGCAGCGTCGTTGTCCATTGCTGCTTCTTTTTGGTATTTTTTAATGCTGGCATACCAGCTTTTGCTGATTGCATTTTTAATCCGTGGACGGGCCTCGTTAATCAGGCGGGCAGTCAGGGGTAAGAGCTTGTTACTTTTAATATAGACAAGTTCGCTAAATTGATTGTGCAAGGTAATTATCTGCGGAAGGTGGTCAATATCTTCGGTATGTGTGTACTTGGCCAGCCAGCCATCCAGATCTTCCTGTGAATACTGGCCCAACAGTGGAATGCCCTTGGAATCGCGAAAGCCCAGAATATCCTTTAAAGAAAAGGCAAAGGGGGGTCTGTCGAAGGCTAGTCCCAAATTTTTAATTGCCAGCTCAACTTCTTTCTTTTTTTGTACAGTACTTTTGTACCAATTGTTTATGTTTTCGGTTAAATGTATTGCCTGAATAACCGCATAGTCTTCGGCATTTAGCTCGTTTTTTTTTCGGATATCCGATTTTATCATGCTAATCATATAGGACCAGACCAGAAACGAAAACTCGCCAGCGCGTTCAATTTCGTCGATCCCATCGAAGGGGCGGTGAGTGAGCATGGTGAGCATCGATTTAAGCTGGGTCTCCTTGGTGGGAAAGGCTGGGGTCAACTTGCTCTGTAAATAATCGCGGTTATTGTGGGAGCGCAGATAATGGCGAACTTTTAAAAGGGAAAATTCTAAAATTTTGCGAGGTATGGACGCTGCCAAAACAATAAGGGAGCCATAGCCTTCGGGGAAAACTAATTTGATAATAGGAAGTTCTGTGGTTTGAGGGTTTTTAAGAAGATGGGGAAAGTCTAAGTCGATTGACAAAACCTTAAGCAGTTTGTGGGGTATTTTATAGCCAAGGCTCCCTTCGTCGGGAAAGGGCAGTTCTGGGCTCTCCTCGTTTTTCTTCCAAGCGTTATTTATGCTTTCCACACAGTATTGGGGTATGACGATATTTCGCCCTTTTTCATTGTGCTCTAGGTGTATGCTGCCATCGCTGGTAAGGGCGGGGAGGGCATCGCTCACTCGGCGCTCGGTGTTTTCTATCCACTGCACGAGATTGGGGTATTTCTTTTGGTATCGATTGGCATATTTTGCCAAAAAATTGACAAATTCTACCAAGGGAAAGGAGGGGTTTTTAACCTTTTTGGCATAAGAATGCAAAATATTATAAAGACTAAGTGAATCACCCATGCCGTCTATAATAGCCCATAAAGCTAAACAGGGAAAGTATTTTTATTGCAGTTCCTTCTCGGTAAGGCCCCAAACTTCTTTGGAATTGTGAATTTCGCAGCCAGCGGGTTCAATATGTACGACAATATCGAAGACGCGTTCAAGCTTTTTACGAATTTCACGCTCTACTTGGGTGGAAATATCGTGGGCCTCTTTTACGCTGAGGCAGGCATCCACTTCTATATCCAAATCGATGTCCCAGGCCCCGGCAATACAGCGCATACGCACCCGGTGGGGGTTCTCTGCCCCCGGTACATTGTGAACGGCTTCGAAAATACCTTGGTACAGCTGGGTGTCTTCGCTGCCGTCCATCAGTTCCAAGTTAGTTTCCATAAAAATATCGTAGGCGGTTTTTAAAATCCATAGGCCGACTAAGAATGCCACGATGGGATCGATAATGGGGGCATTCAAAATTTTTGAAAGCACGAGGCCCAGGGTTACGCTTATCGAAAGTACAATGTCGTTGCGCATGTTTTTGGCATTTGCCAATAGCATGGGCGAACTGCTTTTTTTGCCTAAGCGGTATTGATTTATGGCCAAAAAGAATTTGCCCAACACTGATACTAGGGTGGCAAAAAGAGCTATGCTTCCGGGTACAGGGCGCACCCTGCCCTGGATAAAAGTGGCTATTGTTTGGAGAATGAGCTGGGCGGCGGCAAAAAACAGGACAAAAGATAATACGGTTGTGGCAATTGTTTCGGCCCTTCCATGGCCAAAGGGATGTTTGTGGTCGGCCGGTCGGGAAATTATGTCAGATACAAAGAGGCTCATCGCCGCAATTGCCACATCGGTAGAGGAGTCTATTCCATCGCCGAGGACCGAGAGGCTGCCGGCTAAGAGGCCGGCTATAATTTTAAATAGGGCCAGGGCGGCATTGCCCCAAAGTGCAATATGGCTGGCCAGTTTTATAATGCGATTGCGCTCTTTTTCTTTGGTGGCAATGTCTAGGCTCATCAGGTAAATCCTTCATTAAAAAAAACCACATCGCCCCGATCTGGTTCTGCAAGTTTTTGTTGCCAGTAGGAATATTCTTTAAATTCGATCTGGATGCTGGCCGTGCGGACTATGTTTTTTCGATAAATTTGAAAGGTGTCGGTGCGAAAACGGATAATTTTTCCGGTGTCGCCACCTAAATCGGCGGCATCGAGGGGGATGTTTTCGCTATCTAAAAATTCCTGAATAAAGCGAACATTGATTTCGCCGACACAAAAAAAATTGTCTGTTTTTACATCGTCGAATACCTTGCCCCCGCCAAAGGCCTTTGCGCGCAGTTTTTTTCTGTCGGCCCCTCGGCGCATCAGTTCATTTATTAAGAGTTCCATGGCATGTATGCCGTAGCGGCCGGCCTCGGATATATTCAATGGCATATTGCGCGCATAGCGATTGTTAACGAGCATAAAGTGGTTCATTCCGGCAATTTTGGTAAGGGGGTCCCAGAGGCAGGCTGCCACACAGGAGCCTAAAATGGTGGAGATAAGGGTGGGCCTGTTTGCCACAAATTGCTCGCCGGGGCGAATATTTACCCTTGGCATGTTTTGTAAATCCAACATCAATCTATAATCTACTCTATTTTACGCTTTTTGAATAGTGCGATAAATGTTGAATCAATATTGATTTTTCCAAA
>CAZBJJ010000032.1:0-21822 GCA_964492245.1 uncultured Spirochaetales bacterium
ATATTATTTAAATAAAAAGACTTCATTTCTTTTCCTTGTATATATTTATATCATTATAGCCAGCCACTTCTAAAGCTTAGTAAAATATTGGGGAGGAAATAAACCCTTAAAACGCACTATCTTGGCAGCCGCAACATGCTCAAGCGCCACTTTAAGGTATGTTAAACCAATAAAGAAGATAGCAGGCTCAAGCCAAAAATTCAATATAAACAGATTAAGGGAAAAAATAGAAAAAAGCCCCCAAATTGAGGCTTTTGGAAAAAAAACAATCCAAACTTATATCAGCTTGCTTCAAAACCCCAAGGAAAGGTCCTTGTTTTATATTTGCAATTAAATATAGAATCTCTCAGCCAAAGGCCTTATAAGGAAAAGCATTAAAACTGAGACTCAATAAAATTGAGCTTTTGGTTTAAATCATATTTACATTTAGAAGATTTAAAATAGCCATTGTGACTATAATTTTTTCCATTCGATTCTAATCAACCTCAGTTTTAGTATAATACATTTCTTTAAGATCTCACAAAAGCGACTGAAACACCCTTCCTACGACATCAATGTCGCATACGTTATTTCTAAGGTCCATGTTGCAAAGGTAAACATGATGGTAAAATTAGTATGTGTTTCCTGGATTAAATTTTTTATATTCAAGTGTTGGAATAAATTTGTAGTGCTTATCATTTGCGGTAAGTAAGGTTTCGCCATTTTGAACTACCGTTGCAGCTATTAAAGCATCTGCTAACATCATCGTATGACTTAAAGCATATTCTTGCACATAAAACATAGCCCTAGATGAAATTTCTTGTTCAATTTGTATGATTTTTGTATTCCAGTTTAGCATTTGCTTTTGGAATAATTTAAATTCCTCTTTATTTTTCATACCTTGGATTATCTCCATGTATGTTACGACGGATATTGAAAATGGAATAAGATTCTCAACAGCTTTTTTTGCTTTTTCATTTCCTCTTAAATACCAAATAAGGACATCTGTATCAATAATCAAAATTGCCGTCCTTTTCTTATATCTCTAACATAGGCATCTACATCTTGACTTCGCTCAGAATCCTTCCACATTCCAAAAATCGATATTTTATCATCTTCAGATGCATCTTCAGATGCATCTTCAGATGCATCTTCAGATGCATCTTCAGATGATTGCATTCTTTTTTTTAAAGGGACAATCTTTGCCAGAGCTTTTCCTCTAAATGTAACCGTAACTTCTTGACCATTTACAACATGATCTATAATTTTTCCAGGCTGAATTCTTAGTTCTTTTGTTGAAACTTCCATAAAACCCCCTAGTGCACACTTTAGAGTGTACACTTTAAAGAAATAAAATGCAAATCTCGCAAACCAAAACAAGTGCCCTCTGTGTCAATATAGTTGTCGTCTACTAAGTATGGGCCAAGCATATTCTGTTCGCTATGCCGATTCTATAGAACATCTACCTATTGGGATCCGTTGAAGCAGTATTTGAAACTTTTTATCTTATGGGCACCTCGAAAAACCAGCATTTTTAAAACGAATTTATCTCTGATAGTCAAAAATACAAATTATTAAAAAATATTTTTTTTGGTGAATGTTTTTTGCCCAAATTTGCCCCTTTTTCGAGGAGCCCTTCTTTTATTCTGTCTTCGCTAGAAAACATTGAGTCAAAGTGGCCAATTAAGTTTTCTAAGTTCGCATTGCTAAAAACACCATTATTTCGAAGCTCTTTATAGCTTTTTTTACCTGGGCCAGGGATTGAAGCGGTAGCCTTTTTTGCCAAAAGGAATGGGGCAAAAAAGCTTTAAGCGGAAAGCCCGATCATAAACAAAATGTACGATTAATTTAAGAGCGGTACATTTTGTTTATGAGGCCCCCAAATATCTTAAACCCTTATCTCCCTTGAAATTACAGGCCTTGCCAAACTCATCGATATATTTTTTTGGTCATTGAAAAAACCTTATTTATCTCCCAAATACACAATTATGCCATTATAGCCAAGCCATTTAAAAAATTTAGCTAAAATATTGGGGAGAAAATAAACCCTTAAAACGCAGAATCTTGGCAGCCGCAACATGCTCAAGCGCCACTTTAAGGTATGTTAAACCAATAAAGAAGATAGCAGGCTTAAGCCAAAAATTCAAGGCAAAATGTAGTATACCAAAGCTTTCACCTACTCGCTTTTGGAGACTTCTAGGCGGCCTAAAAAGGCCTTAGAGAGGCTGAAATTGGCACAGGTGCAAGCTTCGGGATACTAGCTACACCCAAGCCTGCACTTTCTGGGCCAGGGATTGAAGCGTTAGCCTTTTTTTCTGGGGTATTTGTAAATGTGTTATACATAGTAATTAATAAAATCGATTAAGTTAGAAACACCATAGTTTTGAGGGCAATTACATTCTACGATATCCTTGCCGAAGGTTTTAGAGTCCTTGAAATAGACCTTGTTTGTCATTTTCTGGTACCAGAAAATAATTTTGTCCATCGTTGGCGTATGTACACCACACAATAGCGCAATAGATTTAATGATAACAATTCCATCGGGAAAATCGGCAGTAAAATATCTGCTGGAATAATCGACTTTATAGCCCTTGTCCGTTTCTGTCATTGGAGATTTTAGAGTGTTCAATGAAGGGATGGATGAGATTTTTTTAGTTAAACTGATATCATCGTGGCTATCATAGTGAACAAGCAAGGATTGCACCTCTTGCAAATCGAGGGGGAATAATGCCTTTTTTATTTCCTGCAATTCATTGTCACAGGCAATTAAATTTTTTGATGATTCAATATCCCATTCACCATAGAAAAAAGGATTAGTTGAATATAGTGAATCCACAGTATCGCTGTTCCTAAATAAGGTATATAGCCGGCTTGTATGAAGAATGGGGTTTGACGGTGTAAGGGTAACATTCAAATAATTTTTTAAGATATGAACTTCAAGTCCGAATAATTCCTCTATTAATGTGGTCAATTCGGTTTTGTTAATTACTGGAATTGAAGAAACATGCAAACCGTTTTTTCTTCTGCCACTGATCGTTGCAATCTTTCCGTATTCCTTTAGACGGTATACGGCCGGTACTCTCTGCAGACCAATAAGACAGATTCCTTTATGTATCAAATTTTTAAAGACGTATTCACTCCCTCCAGTACCGGGCAAAACAATTATTTTAGTACCTTTTCTAACATAAGCCTGTATCTTATTACTCAGGCTCATAAATGTATTTGAAGGCATTGTGATAATTATGACAGTACAGTTATCAAATATTTTTTGTAAATCACCTGTAACCGACGTAATATTTTCGGTAATTGTTGCATCCACATCGTTATCAATCAAACTAAGTGGATTACAGAATCTATCAGGCTTTGACGTATATAGGAATACATTATATCCTTTGTGCGTCAATTCTACACTTAGTGCAGTGCCGACATTTCCACCACCCAGTATGCCAATATTTTTGCTCATAACATATTCCCCAAAATAAGTACTCTTCCTTTTAAAATATACCTTTTTTCTTATTTTAGGTGCAATTGGGCGAGGTCGCTGCCGGCGGGTTCTTGGAAAACTTCGAGGCCGAAGAAGCTGGTGGCGGCTAGGAGGTGGTCGAAGATATCGGCTTGAATGTCTTCGTACTGCACCCAGGCGGTGGTGTTGGTAAAACAGTATATTTCGATGGGCACGCCGCGGGCTTCGATGGGGAGTTGGCGCACCATTATGGTCATGTTTTGGTTTATGCCTCGGTGTTTGCGCAGGTAGTCTTCGACGTAATGGCGGAAGGTTCCCAGGTTGGTCATGGCTCGCCCATCCACGGGAATGGCGCGGTCAAAATTGTGTTCACTATTGAATTGCTCAATTTCCTGTTGGCGCCTTTCGATATAATTTTTTAGGTGGGAGGATTTTTTATACTCTTCGCGTTCGCGGTCGCTAAGGAATTTTACACTTTTTATGTTTATGTTTATGGATCGCTTTATGCGCCGTCCGCCACTTTCATGCATGCCGCGCCAGTTTTTAAAGCTTTCGGAGGTAAAATAATAAGTGGGAATGGTGGTGACTGTTTTGTCCCAGTTTTGGACTTTTACGGTGTTCAAATTGATGGCGATGACGTCTCCATCGGCATTGAATTTTGGCATTTCTATCCAGTCGCCTACGCGCACGGTGTCGTTGCTGGACATTTGCAGGCTGGAGACGAGGCCGAGGATGGTATCTTTAAAAATGAGCAGGAGGATGGCGGACATGGCGCCAAAGACGCTGAGGAAATAGACGGGCGATTTTCCCATAAGGATTGAGAGGGTCAGGATAAAACTAAAGATGTACAGTAGAATGCGCAGGAGTTGAAAATAGCTGGCCACGGGTTTTTCGCGCAGTGCGCGGCTGCGGGCGGTCAGTTGTTCGACGACGTTTAATATGGCGGTAATGACCGAGACGGCGGCCAAGAGGAGGTAGATGTCGGTGAGTTTATTTATTAGGGCTATGTAGTTTGCAGCTTGCGCAAAGACAAGGGGGGCGCCGGCCTTAATTGCTATTGCGGGTGCTAAATGGGCAAGGCCCCGCAGGGCGTCCCGCTCGACGAGGATGTCGTCCCAGGTAAAGCTGGTTTTTTTAAAAATGCGGTAGAAAATGGGGATGATGAATTTTTTGGTGAGCCAAAAAAGCAGGATGGCTAGGACAGCCAGCGATACCAGCAGGGTGGCAAGGCGAATGAGGTGGGCAAGCGAGGCGGAGTAACCGAGGGATTGTAAAAAAGTTTCGAGTTTTTCTTCTATATAATTCATTCTTTTAGTATATAGTACTTTGCCAAAAGGGCAAAGAATAATACTTGCAATCGGGGGGATTGGGCTTATAATCGAGGCTATGTGGCTGTCGCAAAGTTTTATCAGTTTTTTAAGTGATGTTAAGGAAGGGCTTAACCTAGTGGTTAGCCTTATTTTTATTTTGCTCTGCCTTGGCGCCATTGTTTTTTCGGTGTTTATGGTGTGGCGGCGGATAAAAAAACCTGGTCCTGCAGTGCTTGTTTCGAATAGTATTACCTTTGTATTGATGATTCCGCTGGTGCTGCTGAGCACCTGGTTTTTGCAGCTCAATGCCCAACAGTATATTCGCAATGTCGAGGGCCAGAGGTTGCAGGTGCTGAATATGCAGGTACGCCAAAAGGAGTTGGAGCGCGATAATTTAGAGAAGCAAAACGAGCTTGTAAAAAAAAACATTGCCCTTGCCTCGCTAGAGAACCAGGTGGCGCTGTTAAAGTTTTCTCAAATTTCTGCGCTTCAGTTTAAAAAAATTGCCGAGCTGGCCCTTATTCAAACGAATATTCAACAGACGAAGGTGTATTATAAATTGATGGACAATTTGCAGTCGGGTATGGGTTTTCGGGCGGATTACTTTGGCGATCATGTTTTGATAATTTCTAATCACGATATCGATGCAAAGTTTGGCATTGATATTTCCAAAATTATGGTTAAAAAAACGGGCAGCGATGGCATTTTGGTTTCGGGGCTCAGGCCCATCTATATTGGTTCGCCTAAAAATATTACGAAGCATGTTATTAAAGAAATTCGGCGGACCGATTTTGATAGCAAGGGGAATATCAACCGGGTGAATATAAAAAATGATAAAAAATCTTTGCAGATTGCCAACGATCTGGCAGAAAATTTTAATGCGGAGTATCAGAGTTCACTTCGAAAAATGGAGGAGTTTGAATTTTTGCAGGGGGCTATTGTCTCCTTGGGCAAGCATTTTATAGAGATTATTTTTGCCCCTGCCTATAGCGATATTCAGTTTGCCGAGAATGTTCCGGAGGGTTCCTTGCCCTTGGAGGAGTATATCGCCACCGAGATTAAGAGCCTGGAAGGCGCGCCCTTGGGCGCGTCCAGGGGCGGCGAGCTCGACGACGAGGGCTTCCTTTTCGATGTGAGCCCCTAGGTCGCTCGGGTCTGGGGCCGCCAGGGGCGCGCTTTAAGGCGCGGGCAGGGAGCTAAAAGCGGCCGCCGCCGAGCCTTGCCTGAAAGCTAAGGCTGAGGGACGGGCCCCCCGCCAGTAGTACGTATTCGCTGTTTTTTCCCTGGCCCCAAAGGGCATCGGTGGCCCAGACAAAGCGGGGCATACAGCTAATTTCGCAGCCTTCGAAGAGCTCCCAGCCAATACTGGGCTGAATAATACCCGAGAGGTCACTGAGGTTGGCAATAACAAAGAGAGAGGCCGAAAGTTTTTCGGTAAAGAGCTCGGTTTTTGCCACAGAGAAGGCGGCGTAATGTTGGCTCATACCGTAGAGCAGCCCCCCAAGGACCTGTGTGGGAAAGACGGGAAATTGAAGGGCCTCCTTTACCAGACTATTGCGTTTTTCGCCGGTATAGCCCGCCCCATTAAAATAATACTGGCCAATAATACTTAAGCTGTTCTCCATTGCAAGATATAGGCCCCCAATGCTCGCCTTTATATTAAGGCCCTCTTTTTCGCGGGGAATTTCGCGAATTGATGGGGGCGTAGTAGTTGTGTCTATATAGCTGGCTAATTCGGCCAGCGAGTCCAGACGGTAGCTGTCGCTGCCCCAAGAGCCAACCAGTTCGCCGAAAAGGTTAATGCGTTTAATGGCACCTGTGGCGGTAAGGGCCAGCTGGGGGGCGGCATTTCGCTGCCAATAGGCGCCCAGGCCCAGTTCGAAGGGGCCGGTAAGCATTTCGAATTTGCCCGCATAGGCGATGTCGGCCGGATCGAGCACTTGCTCGAGGCTGCCGCCTGTTTTTCCCGGTGGTAAAATAGCATAGGCCCATATATTTTGATGGCGATTGCCAAAGGGTATGTTTATGCGCAGATTTATTGGACCCTCGCGCTGGGCGGTGGGGTCGAAGACATCGATACGGGCCAGGTTAATAACGTCGGCGGGGCTAAAGAAGTAACCCACGCCCCAGCTTACAGTGTGCTTGCCATAGCGCAGGCGCAGGTGGTCGCCCAGGTTGTTGTCGGCAAAAAGTTCGAAGATGTTGATATCGGTCTGGGGATAGGCGGCAAGATCGGTGGCGATATGAAAGCGCGTGGAGGTGTTGGGGCGGGCGGTTACGATAAGGCGGGCCCAGAGGTCGGGGCTTATGGCTGCGCTGTCGGCCTGCCAAAGCTGGAAGTCCTCGTTCCAGGGGTCCACCCAGGTCCAGCCGAGGGAGAGCTTGGAGGTAATTGAGCCCGAAAGGCCTGGCCCGTCTTCGCCGCCAAGAAAGACGGTAAGGGGATCTCGGGTGCCTGCGTCAACGAAGTTGGCGGCGTCAACGAAGTTGGCGGCGCCAACTTTGTTAGCGGCGCCAACTTCGCCACTGGCGTCTAGGCCCGAGTCGAATTCGTCGAAGCTGCCAAAGAGCTCGTCCTCGGAGAGATCGAAGAGGTCGTCGGCATAGAGATTGGCGCCATCAAAATTGGCGATTCCCAGTACAGCGCAAAAAAAAGCTAATGCAAAAAGCCTATTCTGTCGCATTATTTAGAATCCTCTAAAAAGGCCTTGGTAAAAATACGGTCGGGCAGTTTTGCGGTGGAAAGCTCGGTCAGACTAATTTGGCTTTTTTCGCCCTTGTTAATTTCGTCTACGATTAAAATTTGAGCTGGAAAATATTTAGAGGGCGCCACCTCGGTGTAGCGGGGAAAAAAACTGGTGCGCATAACCCGGCCGTTCAGGCTCATCTCCTCCTGTTTTAGCACCAGGGGCTGGTCCTGTCGAATAAAAAGACGCAGCCTGTCGTAGGCGACCTCGGAGTGTTTGGCCTTTAGGCTGAGCACCCAGACGGGAATTTTGCCCAGCATTCCCGGCTCGCCGCTCTCGATTTCGTAGTCGTCGATGGTGGTGTTCTCCTCGAAGTCGGAGGACTGGGCCTTTGAACCGGCAAGTGCATCCTTCATGCTGGTGTGGCTGAACTTCCGGCTGGTTGGGTCGTACATCCAAAGATGGCTATCTTCTTTAAGGTAGCCGGTGCCCTTGTCGGCCTCGGGCTTTTGCACCAAGATGAGGAACTGTTTTTTAACATCGCGGCGAAACATGCGAATTTGCGAAAGTTTTTGCTCCTTGCCTGGCTGCTCGGTTACAATGGTAAAGACCCCGGAAAAATCGCTGTCGTCGAAACGGCCCGAGGCATCGACCTTTCGCAAGAGCTCTTCGAAATTTGGTTTGTCGGCAGCAGATAGACTTAGCAGGGGTAGAGCTATCAATATAAAAAGACTGTAGATATATTTCTTCATGGTAAAACTCCTATTTTGCGGTGCGCAGGGCCACTGCGGGGGGCATTTTTGCCGCCTTGTTGGCGGGCAGGGATGCGGCCAAGACGGTGAGCGAAAGTACAAGGGCAAGATGGGCGAGCATCATGGCCGGGTTGAGCATAAAATTGAGGTGCCCGTTTTTTAAGAAAAGGGCCATGACGCTTTCGGTGCCAAATTGTGGCAGGGACAGGACAAACAAAACCAGGCTGCTCAGGAGCCAGCCTGCCAGCACGCCCCCTATTGCCAGAAAGCTAGCCTCCCAAAGAAAGAGCTTTCGGACCTCTTTTTTCTGCATGCCCAGGGCGCGCATTGTGCCAATTTCCTTAATGCGTTCGTACATTATCATGCGAAAGGTATTTAGAATGCCCACCATAATTATGGCAAAGAGGGCCAACAGAATGGAAATGCTTACAAAGCTCACCGCCTGGGCTATTTCTAAGATGCTCGAAAGCGTATCGTTAATGGTAAAGACGCGGTATTTTATGCCTTCCCAGTCTTCGGTCTTGGCCAATTTTATCAATTTGGCATAGCGGTCTACCATGCTGCCCATGCCGGTATTGCCCGCGCCAGAGGGCACGAGGTCGGCGGGGCTCAATTCGAAAAGGGGGGCCTGCTCTTTTAATACCGCGCTGTATTGCCTTGCCGCCCGTTCGGCGCCAGAGAGATGGGGCAGCATAATGGCAAACCATTCGTATTCGTCCTCTTGCATATCGCGCAATTGATTTAAATAGCCCTGGTCGGTATAGGCAAGCATTTCGCTCATAAGCCCCATGTCGTAGCTAATGCCCACTAGGCGCAGGCTAGCCACATTGTGCTGGCCGCTTATGGTGCGCAAGGTAAATTCTAATGTGTCGTCGAGCTCTAGTTTTAATTTTTTAACGACGCCCTCGCTTAGAATAAGCCCCCCTGTTTCGTTTAGGCGGTCGATGGAGCCCTCTTTTAATTTGAGGCGGTCTTTTAAAATAGCCTCTCGCTCCAGATTGATGCCAAAAATTGCCTGTGTTGTCCGGCGACCATTAAAAATGAGCTGCCCCTTGGCAATTGATCGGCGCGAAATTCCCTCGTAGCGAATGCCCGATTCCTCTAGGATGCGCATTAAAAAAGCATCGTCGCGAATACGCTCTACGCTCTTGCCCGACGGCAGTTTTTCTACGCCCTGCACAAAGACATGGCCGGCATTGAGCTGGGCCACATTGCCCGCCAAATTGCTTTGAAAGACAAGGGCGATCGAGGTGATAATAGTAACGATGAGAATGCCAAAGGCAATTGCGCCTCCTAGAAGGAAGCTGCGTTTTTTCTGTCTATTTAAATTGCGCAATGCAATAATGGGTATATGTGCCATATTTTTCTCCTATTCAGCCTGCATTGCCTTAACTGGCTGAATGCGCAGGGCCACCGATACTGGGTAAAGGTGGGCAAACCAGGCAACACCAAAAATAGCAATTAAGGTGCCAATATACGAACCAAGGCTGGGGACGAGGTGAATCGTTTCGCCCCCAAGAAGCAATTTGGCAAAGGTGTTTTCCAGCGGAATGTTTAAAGCGTTTAAAACAAGAATTAAAACGGTTACTAAAACGCTGCCAATAATGCCAAAAAAGACGGTTAAGGTGAGGGTCTCGGTTAAAAACATCTGCCGCACAAAGGACTTTGTGGCCCCCAGGGCCCGCATGGTGCCAATTTCTGCGGTGCGTTCAATTACCGAAATAACCAGGGTGTTCATCATAATTATTACTGCGACGATGGCAATTATTACAATTGCTATATTAAAGATAATGCGTAAAATATCGGCCATTTTGGCGATGGTGCCCCCTGCCTCTTTCCAGTCGTTGACCCGGATATCGTAGCCCTGGCTGTCGGCCCAGGCCTGCCATTCGCCAATGAGCTGGCCAGCCTGTGCAGAATTGTGCAGGCGCACAAGGAGAAAGTGCCAGGCGTCGGAGTCGCCCTTGTTCAGCCCTGCCTGCCCGCTGGTGTCGCCTATAAAGTCGCTCACCTGCACATTGCCCTGCACGCTGGCAGGCGGGTCCTGGCTCGCCGAAAGGGTATCGGTAAAAAAGGCGGTGTCAAAAAGCTCGTCGTCGAAGAAGCTATCAAAATTGTCCACGCTTAAAAGCGCAGCCTCTTCTTCGCCAATCTCGTAGTGGGCATCGGCGGCCATGGTTAGCCCGGCAAGGGCGCGGACGGTATCGGCATCGACAATGGCATAGGGGGCACCTTTATCTGCTTCGCCCCGAAAATAACTGCCAACAAGGGGCAGTTCGCGAATGCGCATGCCCATGCCGCTCATGCCAGTAAGGCGCAGCCCGTAGCCGGGAAGGATGTCATCATCTTTATATTTTTTTTCTAGGATCTCGAACATGGATGTAGTGAGCATGATGCCTGTCTGGCCCGGCGTCAGCATCTTGCCCAGCTCAATTTCCAAGCCGGGAAAGGTCTGAAAATAACTTTGCACATCCACCCCAAAGAGAACGGCAAAAATAGCCGCCTCGGGGTCTTCCTGTATTTCTTCGAAGGCGTCTTCCGAGCCCTCCTTGGTGATAAGGGCAAAGGTGGTGGCCATGCTGGTAACACCTGCCACCCGGCTATCGGCCTTTATATGCTCTAAGACCTCGTGATAATGCGGTAAACGGGGGACAATCATTGCCTCCTCGTCCATTGTGCTGGCCGATTCTATGCCAAATATACTGATGGCGGTATCGCTTTTGGGGGTAATCATTATGTCGCCGGTAAAGCCCTCGATAAAGCTCTGGCGCATGCCCTCTTCGGCACTGTCCATCATGGCATTGCCCAGCACAATAACCAGCACGCCAATTGCCACGAGGCTTCCTATAATAAGGCTTTTTGCCTTGTGCTCCCACATATTGCGGAAGGCTATTCGTATAAGCACCGGCATGTTTTAGGTCCTTTTAAAGTTTTCGGTTATTTGGCCGTCTTTAAGGCGAATAACATGGTCGGCGCGGTCTACAATGCGGGCGTCGTGGGTGGAAAAAATAAAGGTGGTCGCCATATCTTGATTTATTTTGCGCATAAGCTCGAGAATTTGCTCGCCCGTTGCCGAGTCGAGGTTGGCGGTGGGCTCGTCGGCCAGCACAATTGCCGGCTTGCAAACCAGGGCCCGGGCTATGGCAACGCGTTGGCGCTGGCCACCGGAGAGCTCGTTAGAGCGGTGGTGCTTCCAGGCGGTAAGCCCAACTGCTTCTATTAGCCAGTCCAGCCACTCGTTGCGCTCCTTGCGGTTTGCCTCGCTCTTGCCCAGCAAGAGAGGAAACTCGATGTTTTCGCGCACATTTAACACGGGCACAAGGTTAAAAGACTGAAAAATAAAGCCCATGGTGCGATGCCGAATATCGGTAAGCTCTTTATCTTTGAGCCCCGAAATGGCCCTGCCATCTATAAATACCTCGCCAGAGCTTGGGCTGTCTATAAGGCCTATCATATTTAAAATGGTCGACTTACCCGAGCCAGAGGGACCGGCGATAGAGATAAAATCGCCCCGATCGATGGAAAAACTTACGCCCCGCACGGCAGGCACTTCTACCTTGCCCAGGGGGTATACCTTATGTGCATCGCGCACTTCAACTAAAGCCATTATATCTCCTTTATCCAGTCCTGCTTTTCGCCAAGACTGGTTAAAAAGTTGGGCCCGCCAGAAGGTGCGGTCCTATTGTTCTAAAAGATACTGTTCTAGGGCATATATTTCAATTGTTTTATATTTTTTTTGATATTTTAAAGTCTTGTTTTAGCGGTCTTAGCGTGATACCCTGCGAAAGTATGAACGAATGGTCCAAAAAATTTCCCGATCTGCGCCCCGAAGGCGATGGTGCTCTGCGACAGGCCCAAATGGTTATGTTGCGCATACTTAGTATCTTTGCGGGCATTTGCGAAAAACATGGTTTGGACTATTGGTTGGACGCCGGCACGCTTTTGGGTGCGGCCCGCCACGGCGGCTTTATTCCCTGGGACGACGATGTCGATGTCATGATGCCTTTACCGGATTACAATACATTTTGCAAAATTGCAGAGGGCGAGCTGCCTTACGACCTTTTTTTCCAGACCCCGCAGAGCGATCCGGCCAGTAACATTACCTGGGTTAAAATTCGCGATCGCTTTTCCTATATGGCCTCCCCCGGTGGTCCCTATCCCTATAGCGAAGGCATTCCCATCGATATTTTTCCCGCCATTGTGCAAAGTCGCCGCCAAGTGCGCCTTCGCAATTTTGTGTCCATGCTCCCCCCTTTTTCTAACCGCCCCCTTAAACCGCGCCGCAGATATTCTGTAAAACACAATGTCTACAATATAATTTGGGGCCTGGCCCAATATGGTTTTTTACTATTGATGAAACTCCCCTTTTTAAAAAAAGCCTTTTTTACCTGGACTGCGAAGGGTGAAGCTGGTTATTGCTATAGACCGGAGCTACCTTGGTGGCAGTTTTTTCCCTGCGACGTAGTCTATCCACTTGGCAACATAAGCTTTGAGGGGCGCACATTTAAGGCCCCTGCACATGTGGCCGAATATCTGCGCATCTATTATGGCGACTGGCAGAAACTTCCGCCAGAACAGCAGCAAAAGACCCACAATCTGAAGGGCATTCACATTTGCGATCCGGGGCCCCGCCCCCATCACAGCCAGCTTTATTGGGACCAGAATGAAGCTGGTGGGGAGGAAAAAAACTGATGCGCATACTGCATATTGTGACCAATGCCGACCTCGGCGGCGCCCCTCGAGTGGTTATGGAACTGGCCCATGCCGCGGTGCAAGCTGGGCACAGCTGTGGCGTTGCCTCGACAAAAGAAGGGCCACTTTGGGCCCATCTCGATACCCGGGTGCAGGCCCTACCCCTAAAACATATTCGGCGCAACATTTCGCCCATACGGGATTTCGCCAATCTTTTAGAAATATACCGCCTTTATCGCAGCTGGAAACCCGACATTGTCCATCTGCACTCTTCAAAAATGGGCATCCTAGGCCGCCTTGCTGCCCGCTTGCCGGGGAACCGCTCGTTGTGGCAGCGCACCCTGTACACCATCCACGGCTTCGATACAATTTTAAAGGCACATCCTATTTTTTTGCCACTCGAAAGGTTTTTAGCCCCGCGCTGTGCTGCTGTAGTGCCTGTTTCGGCCTACGACCTCGCAAATCTGCAGGCCCAAAAATTTAAGGGCTGGTTCCCCCTGGTAGAAAATGGGGTCAGCGACCGCTCCCTGGCCAGCGAGGCCGAACTCGCCAGCAGCCCTGCAGGCAAGAGGGCTCTTATATTGATGCATTCCTCCCGAGAAAAAGGATTTCCCGTGCTTTTATCTATTGCCCGGGTCGCTCCTCAAAAACGAGTCGATCTATTTTTAGATATTGCCAAAGCAATGCCCCAGGCACATTTTTTCTGGATTGGCAATTCGCCCGACACTGACCTTAGTCCCTTTGGCGCTCTGCCCCCCAATTTTTTCTTTCTTGGCGAAATCCCCGAGGCAGGAAATTTTACCCCCCTCTGCGATATATTTCTTTTAACGAGTAACTACGAAGGTCTGCCCATGTCCATTTTAGAGGCCCTGTCTGCCGGGCGGCCCGTTATTGCCTCGGATGTGGGGGGAGTATCCACTGCTGTAGACGAGGGCCTCGGTGCCTGCCTGCCAAACGAAGTAGGGCCCTTTGTGGCAGCAATTCAAGCGCTTTTGGGCAACAAAAAGGCATTGCAGCAAGCCGGTAAAAAGGCTCGCCAACGATGGGTAGAACGTTTTTCTGCTCAAAATATGTGGCAGGCCTACGAAAACATCTATAACACATTGCTTAGCCAAAAAACCAGCAAAAGCGGGCCCAAGGCCGATGCCTCTCGGTTGGCGATTCAAAAGGGAGAACTTTAAACATGGGAATACGACAGCGGGTGGATCGGCACTTAAAGTTTTTAACCGAACGATCCAAACTATTTGCCTTTATATGGAAGAAATTTTCAAAACTTAAATATCGCTGGTATATGCGCCATATAAAAAAAGATTTTTCCCGGCATGGCAAGGCTGTGTTTCAGGATTTTATACAGGCCTGTAAAGAGGCAGGCATCGACTGCTGGTTGACCTTCGGAACACTTTTGGGGCAGGTACGCGACAATGGCCCTATTGCTAACGACTACGATTTCGATGTAGGCATTTGGATAGACGACTATAACAGCAAACTTATCGATGCCATTTTGGCAAAGGGCTTTAGGTTTAGTCATCAGTTTATAGGCGAAGCTCCCTACCAGGCCTTTGAGCAGACCTTTATTAAAAATGGCGTCAATATTGATATTTTTTATCATTATAAAGACGGCGACTTAATTTGGACCCACGAATTTTATAGAGACGAATTTGAAGTCTTAAACACCGGTATATTTCGCCTCTGCAAGATACCCTGTTTTTGGACTGGTTTTAAACCTGTTCGCTTTTTGGATGGCGATGTTCTTATCCCCATTGAATACGAAACCTGCTTGGAAGGCCTTTATGGCAAGAGTTGGCAGGTGCCCGATCCACATTATGATTGGCACAAGGGCCCCACCGCACAGATGCAGGTAAAAAATGTTTTAGGCTATAAAGATTATTCTGGGCCCTATGTGCTTTTGGAAGAACATGCTCAGTCCTAAGAACCTGTTTTTTAAATATCAAACCATTGCAAAAAACACAGCCTATATGACCATTCTGGAAATAATTCGGGTGGCAATGCCCTTTTTGGCCCTTCCGTATATTGTGGCCACGGCAGGCAGACACAACTATGGGCTTGTTATCTTTTTTCAGTCAATTGTAAGTTATTTTCAGTTTTTTATTTCCTACGGATTCGACATTTCGGCAGTAAAAGATATTGCCGAGGCCCGAGATAAGCCAAGGCAGGTCTCGGAAATTGTATCGACTGTCTATGTCGTAAAAATTCTTTTATTTATCGTATCAATTCTTATATATGTAAGCATCCCCCTGTTCTTGCCCCAAGCTAGGGAAAATCTTTTTTTGTTTTATATAACTTTTTCTGTCTGTATTTACGATCTGCTATTGCCACTTTGGTATTTTCAGGCCGTGGAGAAAATGGGGTATTTAACTCTTACCCAATCGGGCTCCTTAATTTTATACACCATCCTGATTTTTCTTTTTTTTAAGAAACCGGAACAGGTCTATTTTATTCCCCTTTTCCAATCGCTGTCCTACCTTGTCTTTGGCCTATACACATTTATCCTTATGCTCACTAAAGAAAAAGTGCGCTTTATAATGCCGTCGAGAAAAAGAATTTTTGCCCAAATAAAATACTCTTGGGCATTTTTTTTATCGCGAGTGGCCAGCCTCTTTAATGTAAACATTGCTAATATTATCAGTGGCCTGTTTTTATCGATGGAGTCGGTTGCGGCATTTTCGCTTGCTCTTAAAATTGCCCAAGTGGGCCTTTTGCCCATGCGCATGCTCAATCGAGCGCTTTTCCCCCATCTTTCAAGAACTAAAGACAGGCCTATGATTAAAAAACTTTTCAAACTCAATATTTTGTTTTCTTTTATTATCTGCCTTGGCTTATACATCTTGGCCCCTTGGGGCGTTGCTATTTTAGGTAAGGGCACTCTGCCCGAGGCGACAGAAGTTTTACGCCTTTTATTGCTTTTTATTTTTATTGGAAATCTTTCCTCTTTTACTGGCACCCCTGTTTTGGTGTCCTTTGGATATCCGCGGCCATATACAAACTCGGTTTATTTTTCCACTCTTGTACTCTGCGCACTGTATGTCCTTATATGGCTTACCGGTTGGTACTCTTTAGCAAGCTTTGCCTTAGCCCTTGGCGCATCGGAGGTGGCTATGTTTATATATCGATATATTGCCTCAAAAAAACATAAATTGTTGTAGAAGGATGACATGAAGATACTGAATAGCGAAGAATTACATTCCTTAAAAAAATATCTTTTTGGCATTCTGCAAAGCTTCGATGCATTTTGTAATACCCATAATTTTAAATATACTTTATATGCGGGTACCCTGCTCGGGTCAGTCCGCCATGCGGGCTTTATTCCCTGGGACGACGATATCGATGTGGCAATGCGTCGAGACGAATACCAAAAGTTTTTACAAACTTCAAGTACACAGACACCCGAAGGTTTTTACGTTCAGGAGTTTTTTAAAGAGAAATATTATGCCCTGCCCTTTGCCAAATTCACCAAAAAAAATTCTCGTTGGGTTGGACTAGCTGCTCGCCGTGTTAAAAAAAGTTTTTATATTGATATCGATATTTTCCCCTTGGACTGTCTGCCCAAATATAAGGTTTTACAGATAACTCAATATGCAATTATAGCTTTTTTATCGCGCATAATTTCTTTAAAGTGTGGCTACATTTTAGATAGAAATATTAAAAAATCAATTTTAGATTTTCTTCTTCTACCTTTTTTTCTTCTTCCAATAAGGACCTTAAAATATTTTCTACACCATATTATGACGCGATACAATTACCGTCTGTCCTTGAAAAATTCAAGTCTTAGCTATGTCGGTGGCAGTTATTTTAAAGCAAGCAACAAAAACACAGATTATTGCACTACGATACCGGGTCGTTTTGAATCTTCTGAATTCCCAATCCCCGAAAAATACGATATAATACTTACTAAATTATATGGCAATTATATGTCCCCGCCCCCGGTCGACCAACGGACATCGACGCACCGGGTCGTTTCGTTTTGGATAGGAAAGGATGAATGAAAAAAACAAGCGATGAAATTTTTTCTCCACAATTTTCCATCTTGGTACCTGTGTATAATGTACAAGCTTATCTTGATAGCTGTATTAATTCTGTTTTAAACCAGAGCTATGCCAATTGGGAACTCGTCTTGGTTAACGATGGCTCTACCGATAGCTCGGCACATATCTGCCAACAATATGCAGATAAGGACTCGCGCATACAGCTTGTACATCAGGAAAACCGTGGCTTGCTTTCTGCTCGGCGCACTGGCATAAAGCAGGCAAGGGGCGAGTACCTCTTATTTTTAGATTCGGACGACTTCCTTGCCACCGATCTTTTAGCTTATCTCCATGCAATTATACAAGAACATGCACATATCGATTTAATTCTCTTCAATTATAAAAAAGTAAATATGTCTGGGCAGTTTATGTATGAAAATAAAAACCCCTTTGGAAAGACCGACGAGGTCTATTCAATACATAGAACATTATTGCGAAATACATTTTTAGAAGGCAATAAGCTAAACCCCCTCTGCCTTAAGGTGGTCCATCGCAAGCTTATGCAAAAAGACCAATGCGATTATTTGCGCTTCGGCCGGCTTATGCAGGCAGAGGACCGTTTGCAGAGCCTGCCCCTTATTTGGCAGGCCCAGAAGGCGATCTATATCGACAGGGCTTTTTATCATTACCGAACAAACCCCGTTAGCACCAGTTTTAATTTTCGCCGGCAAAATTTTGACGACACCTTAAGAGTAGAAATTGAAATGGAACGTTTTTTAATTGCCGCCCAAGCCGAGAATGCTTATGTTACAAAATCCTATGCATATACAATGTATGCCATTGTCGGGGCCTATCTGCGCTTAATTTCGTCGAACTCTTTTTCCAGGCTAGAAAAACTTAAAATTATACACGAGGTGCAAAAAAGTTCTGTGTTTGTCAACGCCAAAAAATGGCTTTCCCTAAAACTGCGCTTCTTCCATTTTTTATTTTCACATAGGCAGATTCGCGTTTTAGATTTTATGGCACAATTAAATAAGCTTCGCCTAAAAAAACAGGCCCGCCAATGAAGAGAATTGCCATTGTTTTAGCTTCTGGCAGTGGGAGGCGCTTTGGCAAACAGCCTGGGCGGGCCGACGATTCTGACCTGCCAAAGCAGTTCCTGCCCCTTGCGGGCAAGCCCATCCTCTTGCATAGCCTTAAAGCCTTTGAAGCATCTCCTTTAATTGATGAGCTCCTTGTTGTTGTGCAAAGGCAATACCTAGAAATGGCAAAAGATCTGATTGCCGCAGAGGATATACAAAAGCCAGTTGCCCTTATTGCCGGTGGCAGGGAGCGCTACGATTCCTCCTATGCCGGCCTTAAGGCAATCGAGGCCGAGGAGGCCCATGTTTTAATTCACGATGCTGCCAGGCCCCTGGTGTCGCAGGCCATAATTGAGCGCTGTGTTTTTGCCCTTAATACTTTTTCTGCCGCCTGCCCGGCCATTGCCTGTAGCGACACCATCGCTACTGTCGTGCAGGGTCCCGCGGGTACCGAGCTGCTTGCCGGAAGCCTGGAGCGCGCTGCCCTTCGCCAGATGCAGACTCCCCAGGCCTTTAGCAAGAGCCTTTTACTTAAGGCCTTTGGCCTTTTCTGGGCCGACCCTGCGCGCCAGGCCACCGACGATGCCGGTATTGTACTGCGCTACCTGCCCGAACAGCGCATTGCCATTGTCCCTGGCGAGGCGAGCAATCTTAAAATTACCCACCCCCACGACCTTGCCCTCGCCGAGCTACTCCTTAATACACCACCAGAGGGTTTTATCGGCCGGGTCCAGGGCCCTTGAATCTTCCGCGGGGACCAAGGCCCCATTGCCAGCCACCGCCCAAAGCCTGCCCGAAAATCCAGGCTCTAACTCTATGCGCGGACTAAAGGCCCAGGCCTCTTGCCGCCCCCGCATATAAGTGGAGCGAATTTTTTCGATGTTCAGTGGATTGACCAGTCTAGACTCCTTCCTGCCAAGCCTGCCCCGATATTCGCCAAGGGCCTCGCCCGTGTTGCCCGCCGCAAAGCTGTTTAAAACTAAGCTGTTTTTTCCCTCTTTAAGCAGAATTAAGCAGCCATGTGTGGGGAGGGCTTCTTGCAATTGAAGGCCAAATACTGTGGGCCCCGGCGCTGTTCTACCTGTTCGCACATTGATATATAAATTTGGCATATCGATAACAAGGCTACCAGCCTTAGTATCTACCGGAAAGGCCGGCTTTGCCACAATTAAACGGGCAATAAGGCCCTGTAACTCGGCATCCATCCCCCCCGCCTCGCTATTATCTGCGTTTAGGTGCGCCGGTAGATGCGCCTGCGGCGAGCTGGAAAGCCCCACCCTTGCATACAGCGGCAAACCGGCAGGCGCGCCCAATATATCATAATTGAATAGGCTCCAAGCCCGCGCACTCGGCAGACGTGCAAGCTCGGTCTCTTTATCCCAAAAAAACGCCACCTCCTCTGCTGCCGGCCCCACAAGGGCCTGCCTAAAAATACGGGCCGCAAAGGGAAGGGCCGCCACTTTAAGCGGGTCGTGGAGCTGATCAAAATAGCCAGTAATAAAATTCCCCGCATTCGAAAGCTCGGCATCGGCTGAAAAGGGGTATATCATGTCCCAGTCCTGCCAGGCAGCCCAGGCGGCAAGCACCGGATACATTTCGTAGCGGTACTGATTGGGCCAGGGATGGTCGTACTCCGTTACCGAAAAGGGCTTTCCTTTAACACGCATAAAAGAAAGGGCGCCCAGGCCCCCGAGCATATGGTCTTTTAAAATGCTTAGGTTGTTGACATAATAGTCCTTCCCATCCCAATCCTTACCGGGGAAGACCGGGTGGTTCCAATAGCTATGGGCATCAATTATGTCAAAGCGATTCATCTGCTCCACCGTGGCAGAGCCGACAATGCTTCCCACTAAAAGGGCCTTCACGCCAATATCCTGCTTTAAAAACTCTTGCATCCTCTGCCAGTATTCACCCTCAATATGATAGAGAAAATACAGCCATTCTTTTAAAAGGGGCTGCGAAAGGCCCGCCCTCTGGCTACTGTAAAAGAGCTTAAAATCCCCTTTTTCTATTGATCCCTGTCCCGCTAAAAGCTTGCCCCCGGGGCGCAAAGAAATATCCTTAATTTCCACCACCGCGCCAAGGGCTCTTCCAAGGCCCGAAAAATTCAAACGCGCATTGGAATCGGCCCGCAGCTGTACAATATCAAAGTGATAGCGCTGCCATTTAGGGCCAAGGCTCACCGATGTCTCGAAGCCTAGGCCCTCCCAGGGCTCATGTGCCATGCCAATACCCACGCTTATATCTTGATCCTTTCCGGCGCTGCCTTTAAGGGCACGGGCTGTAAACTCGAGCGTGTACAGCGAAGCATCCTCGGTAATAAAGCCCCCTTGGTTAAACTGAACATGCCAGCCCTCTGTCCCCGTCTTTGTTACCTCGATGCGCAAGACCCCCTTGTCCAGGCCCATATTTGCCTGGGCCCCCGCATGGCGTTCCAAGTTCCAGGGTGCCCGCCCCAATGCTGGCAGCGCCTGTATAAGCTCCTCTCCCAAGGGCTGCGATACATTAAAGGTCTTCGCAAAGGCCTCATCAGTTTTATATTTTTCCCTAAGATGCCCCAGCCATCTTGCCTGTAGCCCTTTAAGAAAGACCTCAGGTAGCTCGTCGAGCTGGCGGTTTAGCCAAGCCTGCAATAGCGAGTTTTCGTTGTTTATCTCTACCATAACGAGGGCGGGCTCGTCCTTCCAGCGTCGCCCCGTATAGGGATTTACATGCTCGAGCAGTTGCCGCGCATATTCCTGCTGAAGGGCGAAAAAGGCATCATCCCAAAAACCAATGGCGTGCACCGCCTTCCAATCCTTTACCTCGCCCACCTCCGCAGGAAGGCCATCGTGCCTATTAAATACACGCCCCACCAATAGGTTCATGTTCAAATAAATACCGTTTTTTATAAGCTCATTGGCAAAAAAATCTAGCCTGTCCAGGGCCCCTGCATCGAGCGTCCTGGTGCTTCGATTGTAGCTATCTGCCAAAAGCGCCCCAGACCAGGGGGCATCCATATGATGAAATCGAATTATATTAATTCCCAGGGCCGCAAAGCGCTGGGCCAATTCGCCAGCATCTTTTTTTTCGGGCAAACTCGATATATTGATACCAAAAAAGCGAATACGCTGCCCGCCCAAATATAAATGCCCATCGGATCCGGCGCTCACCCGGCCACGGCTGCCGGCCACATGGTCGTTTAAAAAAGCTGCCGAAATAGGCGATGAGGCATCTACATCCTTAACCTGCCAGGGCCAGCCCCTTGTTTCGGGAATGGTCTGCTGGGCCACAAGATCCTTCCCGCTGGCCATTGCCACCATCAAGATTCCGCCCAGAAGGGCCCTGCGAAAGCTACCCGAAGCCCAAAGGGTCCCGCCCATGATAAACCTGCCAATTAAGTAATTGGACTTATTAGAGAAAATCATACTTTAAGTATAGGAATTTTTTCTTAAAAGTGTATACCAAAGCATATATATATGGTAGAAAAAACCTATGACAGTAACAAAAGACCGCGTAGTCAGCATCGACTACACTCTCTGCGACCCCCAGGGGCGCGAAATAGACTCCTCTAAGGATTCCGGCCCCCTTTCCTATTTACATGGACATGGGAATATCATACCCGGCCTGGAAAAAGCGCTGGAAGGCAAAGGCGAAGGCGAAGAGCTAAAAGTGCTTGTTCCCGCCGAAGAAGCCTATGGCACACGCGATGAGCAGCTGGTTATTAAGGTGCCCCGCGACCGCTTCCAAGGTATAGATGATATTCAAATTGGCATGCAGTTCGAGGCCGAAACCCAAGAGGGCAACCGCCTGGTTACCATTGTAGAAGTAGGCGATGCCGAGATCGCCATCGATGCCAACCACCCACTGGCCGGCATGGATTTAGACTTCTCGG
>CAZBJJ010000033.1:0-15159 GCA_964492245.1 uncultured Spirochaetales bacterium
AATTACGCTGAAAACTCAGTTTTAGCCTAAATAATTGCCCAAAAGTTGGAATTTTACTCGTCGCGGTGTAAAACAATCAGAATTTTGCTCGTCGCGGTGGGGAGGAATGGCGCCGACCTTCCTTATTAAATATACAAATGGTATAATCTACAATATGGTTAACTAACAGAAGGACAGAAATGTTTGGCAATTACTAAAGCCATTCTTTTATTTGGAGGTAGTGATAGTGAATACAAAGAAACAGGGCTTTAACCCCTATCTGCCATCGTGGGAATATATCCCCGATGCGGAACCTTATGTTTTTAATGGCAGGGTATATATTTTCGGTTCTCACGATCGTTTTAACGGCTATGTCTACTGCCTGAATGATTATGTCTGTTGGTCCGCGCCGGTGAATGACCTGACCGATTGGAGCTATGAGGGCGTTATTTATAAAAAGACCGATGATCCGCTAAACCCAGACGGCAGTATGTGTCTGTATGCGCCGGATGTCACAGTCGGACCGGATGGCCGATATTATCTCTACTATGTCCTGGACAAGGTTTCAATAGTATCTGTGGCAGTTTGCGATACTCCGGCGGGCGAATACACGTTTTACGGATATGTGCATTATGCAGACGGCACACGTCTGGGGGAAAAAGATGGGGATCAACCCCAGTTTGACCCCGGCGTAATGACCGAGGGGGACATAACATACCTTTACACCGGGTTTTGCGGAAAGGGCGACAAGACGAGGAAGGGCCCGATGGTCACCGTGTTAAAAAAAGATATGCTCACGATTTCGGAAGGGCCGGTTTTTATCGCACCCAGCGAGCCTTACAGTAAAGGCAGCGGGTATGAGGGGCATGAATTTTTTGAGGCTCCTTCGATTAGAAAAAGAGGCGATACATACTATTTTGTATATTCTTCCATTGTGTTTCATGAGCTTTGTTACGCGACAAGCAAATATCCGACAAAAGGATTTGTATACGGAGGTGTAATTGTCAGTAACAACGATTTTCATATCGACAGTTACAAACCAGCGGAGAAGCCAATGTTTTACGGCGGAAACAATCATGGCAGCATTGTTGAAATAAGCGGGAAATGGTACATCTTCTATCACAGGCATACCAATGGAACTAGTTTTAGCCGGCAGGCCTGCCTTGAGCCGATAATAATTCGGGACGACGGGACAATTCCCCAGGTAGAGATGACATCATGTGGAACGAATGGGGGCCCTCTCAAGGGACAAGGTGAATACCCTGCGTATCTTGCCTGCAATCTCTTCTGCGACGAGGAATCCTTATATACAGATATGACCGCATCATGGATGAACAGTCAATTTCCGAAAATAACCCAGGATGGCAGGGATGGAGATGAGGAAAACGGCTATATTGCAAATATGAAGGATTCGGCCACAGCGGGATTCAAGTATTTTGATTGCCGGGGAGTCCAAAAAGTAAAGATAAAAACACGGGGGTACGCAAAAGGAGATTTCGAGGTTAAAACACATTGGGACGGCGAACCGTTGGGATGGATACCAATAGAGTCCTCGAATATCTGGAAGGAGTATGCTGCTGAAATAGCTATTCCAGATGGCGTAAACGCACTATTTTTAACATACAAGGGTGAAGGCAACCCAAGCTTAGCTTCTTTTACACTTGAGTAGAAAAAGGTGGTTGCATTTCACCTCCAGCCTATGGGCCAGGGATTGAAGCGGGACCCTTTTTGCGCAAGGATGCCAGGGCAAAAAGGTCTTAAGCGGAAAGCCCGGTCATGAATAAAATGTACTGTAATTTTTAATCGTACATTTTATTCATGAGGCCCCCCAAAAAAAATCTAAAAACCGAGATGTCTGCATGGGTTAAGTAGACTTAACCCATATCTCTGCCCTTAGCTGAGGGTAAAACTAATTTCCTTTGCTTGAGCCTTTAACAAGACCCCCTGTCTTTTGCCGTCTGCCCAGGGGAGGTGTAACGACCAGTCGTTTAGCCCTTCCAAGCTTTTAACGAGAATCTCCTTCCCGTTTTGAGTTAACTGGAAGCAAGCAATGCTCTTGCCCTTGCTGTCGCAGACTTCTGTTTTTATCTCTGTCTTTCCGTCGAGAAGACCGCAGACCAGGGTAAGTTCCTTCTTCCAGTCATAGACAACCTCGGAATTGCTATGCCCCAGTGGTAATATGCTGTTTTCCCGTATAAACACGGGTAGACTCATAAAGGAGTAGTCTTCTGTATACCAGCTATTTCCCTCATATACTCGGCCGTCGAGCAGATGCATCCATGAGCCTTCTGGTAGATAATATTCCACGGTCAGGTCATCAAAAACGGGGGCAACCAAGAGTGCGTCGCCCAGCATGTATTGGCGGTCAAGCGTACGACATCCGGGGTTTTCTGGGTATTCCAGAAGCATTGCGCGCATCATTGGGGTGCTGTGCTGATGTGCTTCGGCACTAACTCTTAAAAGATAGGGCATGAGCCGGCATTTGAGCTGGGTGAAAAATCGAACTACATCGACAGCTTCTTCGTCATAGAGCCAAGGGACGCGGTAGCTTGTAGAGCCATGGAGACGGCTGTGGCTGGACATAAGTCCAAAGGCCACCCAGCGCTTGTATACTTCCGGGCGTGCCAGGGATTCAAAGCCGCCAATGTCGTGACTCCAGTAGCCAAAACCGGAAAGAGCCAGCGAGAGACCGCCACGGAGGCTTTCTGCCATTGACTCATAGGTGCCATAGCAGTCGCCCCCCCAGTGGACGGGGAACTGTTGGCAGGTAGCTGTGGCTGAGCGAGCAAAGAGACAGGCTTCGTGTTCGCCAAGGCGCTTAACCAATAAGTCGAAGA
This sequence comes from uncultured Spirochaetales bacterium, assembly GCA_964492245.1. Classification (GTDB taxonomy): domain Bacteria; phylum Spirochaetota; class Spirochaetia; order Treponematales; family Breznakiellaceae; genus CAZBJJ01. The sequence continues at coordinate 2,817 of CAZBJJ010000033.1, forward strand.
CACATTTATTATATATATAAGTATAGTAATTGTGCATTTTAATTGGATCACTGCCGTCGTGCCAGATTACATCAGTGGGAATTTCTTCGCCAAAATCTGTCTTAAAGCTGTCAACGCCCATGTCGATAAGGGCGTCGAGCTTATCGGTATACCATTTGACTGCTTCTGGATTAGTAAAGTCTACATAGCCCATTCCTGCCTGCCACATGTGGCGCTGGTACACATCGCCATTGGGGCGCTTTAATAGATAGCCGTTTTTCATGCCTTCTGCGAACATTTCACTTCGTTCACCTATATAAGGATTTATCCAGACACAGATTTTTAGGCCACGCTCCTTCATTCGCTTGAGCATACCCTGTGGGTCCGGGAAGGTCTCGTTATCCCAGATAAAATTGGACCAGTGGTGGCCCTTCATCCAGAAACAGTCGAAATGAAAAACGTGTAGGGGAATATTGCGTTCCTTCATGCCATCTACAAAGCCGCTTACCGTCTCTTCGTCGTAATTGGTGGTAAAGCTCGTGGTGAGCCAAAGACCAAAGGACCAGGCAGGAGGCAGGGCAGGGCGGCCACTTATTGCCCCTAGTTTTTCAAGTGTTCCTTTGGGGTCTTCGCCCCATATAAGAAACCAATCAAAGTCCTGGCCAGGCACAGAAAATTGTGCTCGTTCGACTTGTTCAGTTCCCATTTCAAAGCTGACAAGCCCCGGATCATTGACCAAGACGCCCCATCCCCGATTGGAAAGGAAAAACGGTACATCCTTATATCCCTTGTCAGAACAGGTGCCACAATCTGCATTCCACATATCTACGCTCTGCCCAAGCTTAGTAAAAGCAGAAAAGCGTTCACCAAGGCCATAGATTTCTTCTCCTGGTTTTAGCACTAGTTGTTCTCGTAAGAAGAGTCCCTTACCCTCCTTCTCCATTAGTCCGAAGGCTTTAAAGGGACTTTCTGTTATAAGTTTCCCCGTTTTGGCGTCTAGGAAACGCATACTCCAAGGTTTTCGTTGAACAATAAGGCGTAAATTCCCTGTGGAAACTTCAATTGTGGTGTCATCTTCTGAAACTTTAAGAGGTATGTTTTTATCGAAAACTTCAAAATTGGGGCCTTTTTTAACACGACCTTTGTAGTGAGTTACACGAATTCGCAGTACTCCTTCCAAAGGGCTAGAAATTACAAGGGTAAACATGTGCCCCTCTAGTGTTGCCCAGCGAGCTTCCTCTAATCGATCCGAGACATGAAAGAGTATTTCGTCCTCTTTTACTTCAATCGCGTCAACTCGAGCGGGCCAGATCGGTTTGACATCCTCTAACATGCGCCAAGCGCCATTTCCAAAACGCATAGCTCCTCCTAAAAACATCGTTTTATTCGCAATCACTTCTGTCGAAGCGTTTCGATGATTTTAACAGCCAATATATTACTCGTCAAGACTGATTCAAAAAATGCTGGTTAATCTATGGACAAACTGATATAACCTTAGTATGCGCTACGGGCAACTTTGTTTCTATCTAATTTTAAGTTTTTTGCTCTGCTTTTCCTGTACGGCAAAACAGCAGGCGTTCTCCGGTAGCCAGGAAAATAATTTACCGGCGCAAGATGATGGCGATGCACAGCCTAGGAGCATTCGTTTTATGGCGGTGGGAGATTTTATTGCCCACGATGCCCTTACCCAAGAGGCTAAAAAGCGGGCTATGGAACAGGGAAGGCCCGAGGGCTACGACTATGCCTCCATGTTTTCGCCCCTACAGCCCCTTTTAGACCGCGCCGATCTTTTGTTTATCAACCAGGAATCGATGGTAAATCCCCAACAGCCAATTGCCGGCTACCCCAATTTTAATGCACCGGTGGAGCTAATCGACGATATTGCCCGTGCGGGTTTTAACCTTGTCTCTATTGCAAATAACCATGCCCTAGACAGCTATGAAGAGGGCTTTTTGGCAACAGCGAGCTACTGGGCAAAACACTGGCCAGAGGTGGCAGTAAGTGGGAAATGGGCAGAAAACCCCGCTACCTCGATTGAGCTCATTCGTGTACATGGCATTGATATAAGCTTTGCCGCCTTTACCTACGATGGGAATGAAAATTTTTCCCAGGCAGAATCTTTAATGCGCATCGATTCGCCGGAGTTTGATAGGGCTATAAAGGCTGTCTGTGCCCAGGGCGATATCAATATTGTCTCGCTGCATACGGGCATCGAAGACTCTGCCGAAATTACCCCTGCGGACCGAGATTTAGCCCAAAAGATGTTAGATGCCGGCGTGGAAATTGTGCTTATGCACCATAGCCATGTGCTTAAAAATATTGAGCTAACTAAAAATTCCCAGGGAAATGATGCCCTTGTCATCTACTCTTTGGGAAATTTTTTACATACCCAGCTCAGCGAAGCACAGAGGCTGGGGGCTGTTTTTGATGTGCTTTTAACTCTGGACCAGGGGAGGCTTCGCATAGATCGCCCTTTGCTGCATCCTTTTTACCTTTGGTACCGCTGGGGCGATTTACAAAAAAAAGAGCTTTTATCGCGGCAGGATATTATTACCTTGCCCCTTGCCGAATTGCATAAATATTCAGATTATGCACATCAGGCTGAGCTTGTTTCCCGGCTCGCCAGTGTTGTAGATGGGGAATTTTTACCCTATATTCCGCGCGCTCCCTACACGGACATAAAGACGGTGCAGGACGCCCATTCGCTGTTGGTCCTAATCAATAAACAAAATCGATTGCCAGAGAACTTTGGGCCGATGCCTTTGGCTTCTCCTTCGGTAGAATTTTCTAAAAGGACTTCTTCGAGCGTGCATGTTATCGATAAAAGAATTGTAGCATCAGTGGAGGCCCTTTTTACTGCGGCCCAAAAAGAGGGACATAGCTTAGTCTTTGTCTCTGGCTATCGGGATAGGCAGACCCAGCGGCAGTTGTGGCAGGGCTATGCCCAGCGATCGGGCGAGCACATGGCAGATAGCTTTTCTGCCCGCCCGGGCCATAGCGAACACGAGAGTGGCCTGGCCTTCGATGTAAGTGAGGCGAGCATAGACGCCTTGGGCCTCTCTGCCTTTGTCGACACTGCGGCCGCCCTTTGGTTGGAAAAGAATGCGCATACATTTGGTTTTATAATACGCTATCCGCGTTTAAAGGAAGATATAACCCAGTTTAGCTACGAGCCCTGGCATTTGCGCTATGTCGGCGGGGAGGTCGCTAAAAAAATATATGAAAAAAAGCTCTGCCTAGAAGAATATGTACATCAATTAAAATAAGCGGCTGATGGGAATCGAACCCACGTCTCCAGCTTGGAAGGCTGGGGTAATAGCCATTATACGACAGCCGCAGATGCGGCGGGGCCACATTGCATTGCTCTTAAACTCTAGCAATATTTATACTTCTGTGTCAACGGTTTTGGTTGGGCCTTTTAAAAAAACATTGTATAATTTAAATATGAAAAGACTTGTCTATCCGCTTGGTTTTTTTTTATTGATTCTTCTAACTACCTGCCTTAGTAAGCCACCTGCGAGTTTTAAAATTGCGCAGGTGGGGAAAAATGATGCCGATATGCGAGTTCTCTGCCTGCCAGGTAGCGTAAAAATCCTGGAAACAGAACTTCCCCATTCGAGTTTTAATACCGAATTGGATATTCATGCCGCAAAGGGGGAAGGGGAGTCGCGCCAGGTCCTTATGTATGCGGGGACAAGGGAATTGAAGAATATCAATATAGAATTTGAGTGGGAAGATGCTTCTTTGCCCATACCAATGGAACTGCGCCTAGTCGACTATACCATTGTTAAAAAACCTGGTTTAAGGAGTTTTGGCAGGCGGGGTCGTTTTCCCGATCCCCTTGTACCCTTACAGGAATTTTCAATTGAGGCAAAAAAAAACCGCATTCTTCATATTACCTGCAATATACCCCGAACAGCCGAAACAGCTACTCATTCGGGGGGCATTAAAATATGGGAGGGGGAAGAAGGGAGAAAGGAGCTGTTGGCAACTGTGCCGGTAACGCTGACCGTGTGGCCAGTAGAACTGCCGGTAACCAGTTTTCTAAAGACATCTATTCATTTTAGACTAAGACATTTAAAAGAGGAGCGCTATTATGGCGAGGCCTGGGTGCAAGAAAACATGGAAAATTTGCACCAGCTGGCTCTGAGCTTTCGATTTAGCTCACGACCGAATCTGCCCTGGCAGGAGGCGGTAGAGCAGGAAGACTGGCAGGCCTTCGATGGCGAATTTCTTAAATGGCGGGAGCGGGGCCTAACTGCCTTCGAGGTCTATGTGCCATTTAGAATGCGCACCAGTCGGGAAGAGATGCTTACAAGCCACCTGCCTTCTTTGGCAAAGTTAAATGCCCATTTGCTAGAAAGAGGTTGGCAGGATTATTTTTATCTTTATTTTTTCGATGAACCGGCAATCTGGGAGATTGATGCATTAAAAAAACAGATGCTTTTAATACAGGAATGGGCTCCGAATATTCGCCAGCTCTACACCTATGGAACTAACCGCTCTGGCGAAAAAAAACTAAGGGGCCTTGCCGGTATTTGGGTGCCAAACATACATCAGTATAATCCCCGTTTTGCCCGGGAGCGACAGGAGGCAGGGGATGAATATTGGATATACACCTGCATTGGAAATGTCCATCGCGGATATCCGGATAATTTTCGTATCGACTGGTATGGGGCTTCCCACCGTGCCCTTGGCTGGTGGCTTTTTAAAAATAATATTGATGGCTACCTCTACTGGGGCCTGGATTATTGGCGCATAGATCCTTGGACAAATGCCGAAACCTATCCCTGGGCCAATGGCGATGGAAGTATGTTTTACCCCGATCCAGATAAAAAAGCACTGCCCTTTCCCAGTTTGCGATTGCATGCAATGCGCGACGGCTTTGAAGACTTCGATTTATTGCACATGCTCGAAAAAAAAGTTGCCAGGCGGGGCTTTGCCTACAAGAGCGAAACAGTGCTTTTACAGGGGCTAGGCCTGCTTGAGGGTAAAAAACATTTCTCCACCGATGATACTCGCTACGATGAATACCATCGACTGTTGTTACAGGCCCTCGCTACCGATACGGTAGAAGTTGACAATTGAGCGCCCATATTTTCGCTGGTCGTAAAGTCTTAATTTTCCTATGCTCGCTAAAAGATTGTCTTCGCGGGGGTGGTGAATAAGAAGCTTTGTCTTCTCGTGTACTAATTTTGATTTTTCAATGCGCTGGAGAAGGTCTTGCTTATAGGCATAGGGAAAGGGGGGGTCCAGAAAAATCCAATCGAAGGGGCGCTTCGCTCGTTTTACATAGAGCTCTGCTGCCATAAATTTACATTCTATGTGCACGGGCGATATAGCGACATTTTGTAACATGATGCTTCGTTTTATTGGATCCGCTTCGACAGCTTCTATATATTCTGCGCCCCGACTAGCTGCTTCCAGGGCAATGCCCCCCGAACCGGAAAAAACATCTAAAAATGAACAGCCCTCCAAATTTCCAATAATGGCAAAGACACTTTCGCGCATCTTGTCCATGGCCGGACGTATAGGGCCTGGGGGGGTATTTATTTTTCTACCTGCCAAGATACCACCGGTAATTCTCATTGCCCTTCCCAGTATTGAGTCATGCCATCTGCCGCCCGAATACCGCTTGCCCATGCGGCGGTAATGCCCCTGCTTGTCCCCGCACCATCTCCTGCTAAGAAAACACCGGGTAGGGCCATAAAATAGCGCTCGTCTAAAAACTTGGGCTTGTTTGTATAGAGTTTTATCTCTGGATAATACATAAGGGTCGCCGGATGGAGAATGCCCGGTACAATGGAATCCAGCTGTTTAAGTGCCTTCCACAGGGAGCGCAAAAACTTTGCGGGAATGGCCATGCTTATATCGCCGGGGGTACAGTCTTTAAGGCTGGGCTCAAAATCGTAGAGGTCTCCGGTAAAACGCTCCCTGGTAGAACGCTTTCCCATGCGGAAATCGCCAACTCGCTGCATAAGCGGTTTTCCCCCACCCACCAGCATTGCTTGGCGCCCCAGAATTTCGGCAAAATCCTGTCCAGAGGCCAAGGGTTCGGTAAAAATGACACTGCGTAAAAGGGCGAAATTTACCAGGCCGTTTGGCTCTTTATCGTTGGACCAGGCATGACCATTTACGCTAAAATATTCCTCGTCGCGGGAAGTTACATAGCGCTCTTTTACCACATGAGCTGCGCCAGAGTTTGTGCAAAAGGTGCGTACTCGTTCGGGAAAAAGAAATTTCGGATCGTAATAATCGTGGACCACGGGGTAGCGCTCAACCCGGGTCTCTATCCTCAGACCAACATCAATGGCATTGTCGTTAAAATCTATGCCAAGCTGGCGCATTTGTTGGCGCAGATAGTCAAAACCCTTGCGCCCGGGGGCAATTAAAATGCTGTTACAACTTAGCTCTCTTTTATTTGTCGTTAGGCACATGTTTTGGGCATTAAAATCCAGGGCCTGTTCATTTATGGCGACTTCGACATTTAAGTCCTGCAAGCGGGCCATAAGCTCTTTAATAAGAGCTAGCCCCCCATCAGTCCCTAGATGGGTCTGTTGCACATCGATCAATTCTGCCCCTACATTTTTAGCCCGCTCGCTCCAGATAGAAAGATTGTTTTTCTTAAGGATGTTGGGCTGTAAAAAATTGCCCACCCGTTCTAAGTAGGTCTTTGCCAGTTTTCGTGGCCAGTATTCCAGCGGAAAGCCAATTGGCCAGGTAAAATTCATTTTACAATCGTTGCGAAGGCCACCAGAGGAGACTGGGGATTTATCAATTATAGTAATTGAAGCCGAGGGATTGCGGGAGGCAAGTTCAAAGGCGGCACCAAGACCAGCTGGCCCGGAGCCAATAATGATAAAATCGCGTTTATGCATAACTCCATATTAGCATATATTTGAATTGTGTTTTATAGAAGGTCGTTGCTGAGCAATTGATTTAATTCGTGTAAACTAACCACCGAGGGGTCTTCGCTGTCGGTTTTATCCTTGCCTTCCAGAATTGCCAGTTCCATTAGTCGGTTTTTAGCGTTTGTCCGCAGTACGGCAAGGCGGGGCAGGCCTGGATTGAGGGCCTGAGCTACGGGGCTGTCGAGATTTTCAAAATTACTGAGGAGTTTGACAAATCTATTCCATGTTTCAACTAAATTGCTCAGTTGCTCTTTAAATTCTAAAATAGTCTGGTTTTCTAAAAGATTTGAACTGATGTTTTCCAAGGCGCTATTGCAGGTAACAATGGATTCAAAAATCCAGTTAGAATATATGCTGGCATTTAATTCTAAACGGCAGGCATCCTTAACAAGACGGATAATTAAGTTTGCAAAGAAAATATTGTCTTCGAAATGGGTCTGTTTTGCCATGGTAACCTCGTACTCTTACTATCGGTAGATATAAAACTTCGCTTGACAAGCTTTGCGCCCTTTATTATTATTGATTAAACTTCCGAATTTGGCAATTTTGTATATATATTTAATTATTGTTCAATTTTGGATCCTCTTTATCCGCTTTTTTTAGTGGATCATTTTATGTCCATAAGGAGGACACATGCGTCAGTACGAGCTGACTATCATCTATCCCCTGGAAGAAGAACAATTCCAGACAGGTCGCGAGCAAGTGCTTGCCGATTTTACTACTAACGGTGTTGAAATAGTCAAAACAGCCGATCCAGTGGATCGCGATTTTGCCTATCCAATTAATAAGCGAAATCGAGGACGGTATATTTTATACCTCATCAAGGCCGATCCTTCAAAAATCCTTGTTTTAGATCGGGCTTTTAAGCTCAACCAAAACCTTGTTAAATTTCTCTTTGTCAAAGTAGAGGAGTAAATTATGGCTACCGATCTTAACCACGTAGTCCTTATTGGGCGACTGACCCGCGATGCAGAACTAAAATATACTGCTTCGGGTATGGCCGTCTGTAAGTTTTCAATTGCTGTCAACCGCAATAGAAAGCAGGGCGATTCCTGGGTCGAAGAGGCTAGTTTTTTCGATATCACCTTATGGGGGCGTTCTGGCGAAGCCATTGTTCAGTACCTTGTAAAGGGGAAACAGGTCGCAATAAATGGGGAATTGCGGCAGGATCGGTGGGAACAGGATGGCCAGAATAGAAGCAAGGTAGAAGTAATAGCGAACAATGTCCAACTGCTCGGCGGTGGCGCAGGGCAGGGGCAGGGCTCTTCGGGTGCTTCTTGGAGCCCAAATACCCAACGAGGGGCTCCAGCAAGCTCTGGGTCTCAGGCTGGCAATAGGCCTGCCTCTACAAATGAATCGTCAGATTTTGTAGACGATGGCTTTGTAGACGATGTCCCCTTTTAATACCAAATAACGATTTTTAGGAGATTTATATGTCTGATGAAAGAACAACAGCGGAAAGAGGGCGTGCAGAGGATGCTTTCTCAGGTCGCGATGGCGAAGACAGGGGCCGTGGCAAAGGCAAGATGTTTTTTAAGAAAAAAATTTGTAGGTTTTGTACTCAAAAGCTAAAGATTGATTACAAGGATGCAGATACCCTGCGCAGATTTATCACCGAAAGAGGGAAAATTTTACCCCGTCGCATTACCGGCACCTGTGCAAAACACCAACGGGCCCTTGCCCTTGCTATAAAGCGTTCGCGCACCTTAGCTCTTTTGCCCTTCGTTGCCCGTTAATTTGAATTCTGATTCGGCCGGAAGGGATACTTCCGGCAATGTTATGCCTAATAAGCATTCAAAAAACAATCCCTTTAAAGGGCTTTATAATCGGGCCTGGTTCTTGCCCCTGCTGGCCATTTTTGCCCTCGAGTTTTTTTCCAGAAGCCCTCTATTGCTTGTATTTTCTTTTATTCCGCTGGGAATGCTAAGTATTAAAAAAGGCCTTGGAACTTCCATTCTCGTTATTGGCATTTTTGTTGTCCTCCATTTTCTTTTAGACTTAGCATCGGGTGTGGCCAGTACTTATACATTAAGAGCTGCCGTATTAGAGACCTCGCTTTTTGCTCTTTGGGCCTTGGCACTGGTGCTATCGGTTAGAAGTTGGCGAATAAGAAATTGGCGAATAAGAACGGTAGAAGTTTTGTGTATTATCGCAATTTTTTTAAGCCTTGTTTCTTGGTTTGTTGGAAAGGCATTGTTTACCATTGAGCCAATTAGTCAATTTATTACCGAACAGGGCAATTCCCTTATTAACCAGCTTTTGGAAGTACTCGAAGCAGAAACGGTAAAACTTTCCCTGCTGAGCAATGATCTGTCTTGGGAGAAGATCCTGAATTCCGGTCTTTATATGCTTTCACATGGTGGACTTTTAATTGCTTCTTTTTTATTTTTATCCCTTGTTACCCGCCTTTCTTCCCAGCTAGCCAAGCCAGAGAATCCGCTGTTCAGACTTCGGGGGCTTTCAATTTTTTTTAAGCCCCCCAATTATTTTATATGGCTGTTTTCTGGCAGTTTAGCTTGTTATTTGATTTCTGTTGTGTTAAAGTTCAACTATCTTGGCCTCCTTGCCATGAATATATTTCTTTTGTCTGCGGTGGCCTTTGTGTGGGCCGGCTTGGGCGTTTATCACTTTTTTAAAATTAAATTCAGGTTGCCAAGGTTTTTGTCTTTGGCGCTCAATTTTATAGGGTTTTTGTTTCTGCTAAATCCGAGATCTTCTGGTTTTATTCTCGGAATCTTAGCTGTTTTTGGTGTTTTGGAGACTTGGCTGCCATTTAGGCCGGCTATAAATAAGGGAATTCCTCCTACTCCGGAGGGATAAAAATGTTTTTACCCTGTTTGTAAAACATTTTTCTCACGCTGTCGGATAAAAACATTTTTTAATGCTTTTATATGTGTGTCCTATTTTTTTTAAGGAGCTTGGATTATGAAGGTTATTTTAAACCAGGATGTTCCCCACCTCGGCGAGGAAGGGGATGTAAAAGATGTGGCCCGTGGTTACGCACGCAATTATCTGTACCCTCGCGCTTTAGCAGTGCCCTATAACGATAAGACCGTTAAATTGTTCGAGGCCCGCAGTCAAGAAATAGAGGCAAAAAAAGAAATTAAGCGCGCGGGAGCAGCCACTACTAAGGCCCGTTTAGAAGAACTTGAATTAAAAATTGTTATGCCGGCCGGGCCCAATGGCAAATTGTACGGTGCTGTTACCAGCGCAAGCATTGTAGACGAACTGGCAAAACATGGCTTTGACATAGAGCGAAAACGGGTAGAGGTTCCGGGGAACTCGGTTAAATCTGTCGGTAAGATATTGGTCAATGTAAAGCTTTATGAATCTGCAAGTGCCGAGGTAAATGTAGTTATCGAGGCCGAGCCGGTTAAAGAAACAAAGTCTGCCGAAAGGGCTCCCCGCGAAAGGCGTCACCGCGAAGAGGGACGTTTTTATTCCCGTGTTTCTGTCGATGCCGATGTCGAGGCAGCCGCAGCAGAGGCAGAGGCAGAAGCAGCAGCCGAGGAAGCTGCAGCATCATTAGAAGCTGCAGCATCATCAGCATCAGTAGATGCTGCCGCATCAGTAGATGCTGCCGCATCAGTAGATGCTGCCGCATCAGTAGATGCTGACGAAGAATAAAAGAGGATTATACACAGGGACATCTATGGCTTCTGAATATGAACCGAGGGTACCGCCCCATAACGAGGAAGCAGAACAGGCTGTTTTAGGGGCGATGCTTTTGGAAGAGAACGCCATAGATGTTGCCAGCCACATTATAAAAGCAGAAGACTTTTATTCCCGCGCAAATTCTCGCATTTTCCAAGGTGTTTTAGAACTTTCTGCAAAGGGAATTCGCCCCGATATAATAACTTTAATAGATCACCTTAAACAAAAAAATGAACTGGAGAGCTGTGGGGGACCGGCCTACATTGCCTCGCTTACCAACATTGTTCCCACCACGGCCAACACCGATTATTATGCAAGCCTTGTTTTAGACCTTTCAATTCGACGCGCGCTCATCAATATTTCCAGTGAATTGTCCCGCCACGCCTTTGGCCCCGGAGCCGAGGGGAATCGACTTTTAGAAGATGCCCAAAAAGATATTTTTAATTTGGGGAATAAACGCCAGACGCTTACGTATAAAAGCACCCAAGAGCTCATTCCCATAACCATAAAAAAAATAGAAGAGCTCTACGAAACAAAGGATCCTTTTACTGGCATTGCCAGTGGCATTGACCGCTTGGACGAAATGACAAGTGGTTTTCAGAATTCGGAATTAATTATTATTGGTGCCCGCCCTTCCATTGGCAAAACAGCTCTAGCATTGACAATGGCAGCCAATATAGCAATAAAGCATAAAATTACCACGGCATTTTTTACCTTAGAAATGTCGGACCTTGCCCTTATGAATCGCTTTATTGCTATGGAAGCGCGTATAAATAGCGAAAATCTGCGCACAGGCTTGTTAAAACCGGCCGACTTACAGTCGCTTATGGAAGCAGCCAGCAGGATATACGATTCGCCTTTGTACATCGTGGATATGCCAAGTATGAAGCTTATGGACCTCCGCGCTCAGGCCAGGCGAATGAAGGCACTACTCGATATAAAAATTCTTTTTATCGACTATATTACGCTCATCAGCTCAGACAATATTAATCTTCCGCGGCATGAACAGATTTCCGAGATTTCGCGCTCCTTAAAGGCACTTGCTCGGGAGCTAGATATTCCCATTGTGGCCCTCTCCCAGGTGCGCCGCGACGCAGAAGGCAAAAAGCCTGGGCTTTCGGATATTCGTGAATCCGGTTCAATTGAACAGGATGCCGATGTCGTTATGTTTCTGCATCGCGAGCGAGGAGAGGATAGAAAAAGCGCCGAAGAGCGATCGGGTGCCATTCCCACAGAATTGATAATATCCAAACAGCGCAATGGGCCAGTGGGAACAGTGGAAATTGTCTTCTTGCCCCAATATGCAAAATTTGAAAATAAGAGCCGCGATTCACGCTAGACGCTCTATCCTGCCATCAATTATTTTAATCAACTTTGACAAATACCAAACATTTGATACAATTGAATTGTATATATTGTAATGGCAATGCACAATTGGGAGAAAGAATGGCATTTGAACATGAATACGATTTTTCACAGCTCATTAACGAGGCCGAGCAATTGGTTATTAAAGAACTGGAAAAACAGCTCACCGAGTTTCAAACTGACAATGGCCTTGAGGGGCTCTGTCTTTGCGAAGATTGCGTATTGGATATGGCCACCCTTGCCTTAAATTCTGTCAAGCCGCTGTACCGCGTTTCGCTTTTGGGAAGCCTGTATACCTCCCATGCGATGAACGAAGATGCATATGCAAATTCTTTGCGCACAGCTGTGAGCGCTGCCATTAAAAAAATTCGGGAAAACCCCTCCCACGACTAGGGCACTATGGCCAGCGATGCCCACGCACACCCTTGGAATCT
>CAZBJJ010000033.1:15180-21675 GCA_964492245.1 uncultured Spirochaetales bacterium
AAATTGATAGCAGGCAGGAAGAATTGCGCCGACGCTTACATGTTTCGGTGCTCGCCAGTTCTTGCCAAGCAGAAGAACTTAATTATCATTTACAGTTGCGCAAGCGGGCTATGGCCGAGGAATCTGCCCCACTGTATATAGCCTTTGGAATTCATCCTCAGCTTATACTAGATAGGCCACAGACAATTGAAAGGAGCCAGCGGACCTTGCTTTGGGCCCTCGAAAAAGGCCTTCTACAGGCAATTGGAGAGGTTGGCCTAGATGCTTTGGGGGCCTATAAGGAGAGTTTAAAAAAGCAGGAAGAACTTTTTGCCCAGCAGTTAGATTTGGCAATTGAATATCGCCTGCCCCTTGTGCTGCATCTGCGTAAGGGACAGGCTGCACTATATCCCTTTGCAAAAAACTTAGCGCGCATACCCGCCCTTATTGTGCACAGCAGCCCCTTAAACTACAGGGAATCCTGCCAGCTTTTGGATAGGGGAATTAATGCTTTTTTTTCCTTTGGCAGTCCAGTTTTAAAGGGGAAAAAATCTGCCCTGCAGGCCCTGGAATTCCTGCCCATAGACCGTATTTTAATAGAAAGCGATGCTCCTTGGCAGGGCATGGGTAGGGGAGCGTATACCGATTGGAATATTCTTAAGACAATACACCAAAGAGCTTATGAGCTTCGCCCATCTGCCGGTGAAGAATTCAATATTGACGAATTTGAAAAAATAATCGATGGAAACTTTAGGAGGGCCCTAGGTGTTTAAAGATAGCTTTTTGGAGAGAAGCGAAATACTTTTTGGCAGGGAAGATCTTATAAAACTTTCCAAATCCACCGTGGCGCTGTATGGCCTTGGGGGAGTGGGCGCGGCCTCTGCAATGGATTTAGTGCGCAGTGGCATTGGCAGGCTACTGGTCTTCGATTTCGACATAGTTGAACGCAGCAATTTAAACAGACTGATATTTGGCTTTGAACAGAATATTGGCAGAAAAAAAACTGATGTCTTTATCGAACAGGCTCGAGCAGTGAACCCGCATATGTATATAGAAATACATGATAGCCTGATTACTGGACAGGAAGCCGCAAGGGCCCTTGTACCGGCCGATTTTTATATTGATTGCATTGATACCTTAAATTCGAAGGCAAATTTATTGGAACATTTAATCCGCCAAGACCTGCCTTTTATTACATCCATGGGTACAGCTGGGCGTTTAAACCCTTTGGCTCTAAGTATAGATTCGCTGTGGAACACCTCTGCCTGCCCACTTGCCCGCAGTGTTCGCCAGCGATTGCGGCGCTTTGGCATATTGGAATCGGCCAGGGTTCCCTGCCTGTTTTCCCGCGAGCTGGCCTGTCCGCCCGGAGACTTGGAGGCTACCAAGGGAGGGCGAGCGCGCAGGGCGCTGGGCACGGCCCCCTTTGTGCCACAGGTGGCCGGCCATATTCTGGCCTCCTATGCCGTGCATCGGCTACTGGGCAGGGCTATGGCCCATTGCCCTGCCGGTCTATAAGAATGCGAACAGGCAGATCTTTTACCTCGACCAGGCGAACGGCCTCCATGCCTAAGTCCTCGTAATCGATTATTCTGCTGGAAATTATATTTTCTTGGGCAGGGAGGGCGGCAACACCGCCGATAGCGCCTAAATAATACCCGCCATATTTTTTGCAATTTTCTATAAAGACAGCTGTTCGCCCCCCCTTGCCAATGCTTACCAGCGATGCTCCCTGTGCCATAAGAGGGGCGGCGTATTCGTCCATGCGGGAGGAGGTCGTAGGGCCAAGGCTACCGCTTGCATAGCCAGGCGGTTTGCGCGCGGGCCCCGCATAGTAAATAGGATGCTCGAAAACATAGTCCGGTAGGGGAAGACCGCTTTTTAATAATTCTAACCAGCGGGCATGGGCGGCATCGCGGGCTAAAAGTAGGGGGCCCGAAAGCCGTAATAGGCTGCCTGCTTTGTGTTTGGCCAGTTCTTCGAGGAGGCTATGCATGCCCTCCGACAATTGTATCGATGGTGCGCTAAGGTTTAGGTAAATTTCTGGTCGCTCATAGCCAGCGAGATCCTGCTCCAGTTTTTCGACCAAGACCCCCTGTTTAGAAATTTTAGCCAGCACATTTCTATGGGCGACACAGGATACCCCTACCGAGACAAAGAGACTGGCCGCATGGCGAGAAAGACGCAATATAGTACAGGAGGCCAAAAAGGCAGTGTTGTCCAAAAGGCGCTGTTCCTCGTGCGTCTTGCTTTTATCAAGGAGCCAGGCCTCTAGTCCCCTATCGCGCAGGGGGAGCTCCTTGCCCGGCCAGGCATCGAAAAGACCAGCTGTACCCAGTTTTAAGATGCTTAAATTTTCCTCGGGGCTGCTGCCCCCGACGACAAAGCAAAGATGGTATGGTGGGCAGGCTGAGCTGCCAAGTGCTCGCATTTTTTCCAATAAAAATGCCTTTAAGCTCTCTTCATTAAGGAGGGCCTTTGTCATGGTAAAAAAACTGGTTCGGTTGGCAGAGCCCCCGCCCTTTGCTACAAATAAAAAATGATATTCAGGGTTTTGCCTATCGGTGGGAGAGCTGGCTTGAATGTGTATAGAGGCAGGTAGATTGTTCCCGCTGTCAATTTCGTCATACATATTGAGGGGAATATTCTGGCTAGAGCGCAGATAGCCCTCTGACCAAGCCCTTTCTATACCTGCAGACAGGGCCAGATAATCGTCTGCCCTGGTTAAAACCCCCTCGTCCTTACAGGCAATTATCTGTGCGGTGCCAGTGTCCTGGCAAAGGGGCAATACGCCTTTGCTGGCAATACGTGCATTTTTTATACAGCTCTCCAGCACGAATGTATCGTAAGAATTGTGGCTGGCATCGCGTAGAGCTATCAATTGAGAAATATGAGATTTGGTAAAAAAATGAGAGGTCCTAAAAAAGGCCTCTTGGGCAAGCCTTTGCAAGAGAAGGGAGGAAATAATAAGACTTTTATTGCAATAATCTAGTTCACCCTCGGCAATGGGCAGGGCTTCGAACTGGGTGTTTTCTATCGCAGTTTCAAAAAATCTTCTTAGATTCACTGAATGGTCCGGACAATATCGGCAATGAGCCAGCGATCTTTGCGATAGACAAGGTGCAGTACATCTTGGCGCCGTTCAAAACTGGCCTCGGGGATGGACTCGGCGGCATTGCCGGGAGCATTGGGATTGTCGGCAGTGCCGGCTGATGGATACCAAAGGGTATAATTGACTTCCCAAATGGGATGTTCATCTGAATTCTGGATTTCTTTCATCGAAACATCGCTAATGCCAAAGACAAAGCCCCGAGGGGTCTCGTTTTTATTTAAAAAGTCGTTGGGGTCGTAATGGCTATGGAGCATCTCATAACTTATCCGCATTTTTGAGGTTACAAAATAATTCATAACGGTGGTTATGTCCCACTTTGGGGCCTCTTTTGCCAGACAGGCCTCCATACCTTCGTGGTTAAGGGGATTAAAACCATCATAATACATCTCTACGACCGCCAGTGGCGAAAGATTTAAGGTTGTAGGCCGAGATTTCGCGGTTTTAAAAATATCTATCGATATTAGAGCTAGTGCAATTGCTGCAATACTAAGAGCAATTACACGGCCCCTGTTGCGTTTAAAAAAGTTTTTAAGTCTCTCTTTGCGTATAAGGCCTCGTTCAAATTTCTTGCGGGTTTTAAGAATCTTTTTAAGATTTTCTGGCAATATTTCGGTGTAGAGCGATGAAATATCGCTTCGCGCGGGCGTTAAAAAAAACTCAGATAATTCGCTTAAACTTGGACGGAGAGGGCTGTTTTTTTTCTCTTTGCCCGGCACCTGTGGGGGCAAAAGGGCGCGGTCTAAAATTTTCCCAAGTTCTTCCTGGATACCCGGGTGGGCCAAGACTGTGGGCATCGCAGCTGTTTCCCGCATTCGGCTGCGTATCTGCTCGGCATTTTCTGCCGACCAAGGGGCCCGGCCAGTGAGGAGTGAATATAATAAAATGGCTGCGGTAAAGACAGGGGCCTCTTCGCCCTTTAGTTCCGGATGCGTCCAGGCATCAATGTAGGCCAATTCTGTATTCCGAGATTGAATGGCGCGACGAAAGCTCTGCTCGGGCAATAGTAAAAGGCTGGCATCCTCGGCCAACATTGCCGCATAGGGCGAGGGGGAAAGGCGATAGGGACGGTCGGCCTTCTGAAGTATGTTTTGGCACTTAAGCCAAGAAAGGGAGAATTGATAGGCCAAACTGATGTCGGGCTTTTCGCCGGCAAGCATTTCGACAAGGCTTTTTCCCGTAAAAACGGGACCATAAATGGCAATATGCCCATCGATTTCCAGGGTGCCCTCTGGTACCCAGGCCTCGATATTGCCATTTGGCCAGACAATGGCGCCATATTCGCTAAGCAGGGAGCCCATTTTAGACTGGGCAAAGGCCGTTGGGCTTAGGCCCGTGTCGATTGCCAGGACCTCGCGGTCCTGGTGCTTTGTAACAAATACGGGAAAATTCATATTACCTTCTATTCTTTGCATTTGGCGAATACAAATAGCGGAAATAATCCATATCGGTGCTCAGGGTTTTGTTAAAACCGGGAATAGTTTGCCGATAGGATTCCATGGCGCGCCAAAAGGTATAAAACTCCGGGTCCTTTGTGTATGCATTGGCATATAGCGCCGAGGCCTCGGCGTCGGCACTGCCTTTTATTGTCTCGCTATTTGCATAGGCTGTCGAAAGGATTCTTCTTTGCTCATTTTCTAGGCGCCCCATCAGTTCGGCCCTTTTGCCTTCGCCCTCGGAGCGAATTGCCTGGGCAATTTGGTTGCGCTCTTTAATCATGCGATCGTATACGCTTTGAGTCAATTTATTGTCGTAGTTTATTTGGCGAATGACTACATCGATTAATTCAATGCCGTACTCGGGCACCAGTTTTCTGGCCCTTTCCAGTATTTCTTCCGAAAGGTGGCGCCTGCCCTTTATGATACGCTCGTGGCTATCTTCCAGCTCGTCGAGGCCTAGTTTTTCGGCATCGATGCCATCGCCTAAATCTAGCTCGTCCAAGTCTTTTACATCCACAATGTAATTTGAATTGCGGACCACTTCGCGCAGCCAGTTATCGGCCACAATGGTCCGTACTGCCGAGTCGATGACATCGTTTAATCGGCGAAAGCCTCCCTCTAAGCTTGTTATCGATTCGTAGTATTTTACCGGATCCGAGATTCGCCAACGGGCCGTGGTATCCACCCAAATGGTATTTTTTTCACGGGTAAGTATGCTCTGTTTTTCGCCGTCCCAAGATAGGATGCGCCGGGGATATTTGTGCACGATATCCAGAAAGGGGGTCTTTATATGCAGGCCGGCTTCCTGACGAACGGCCACAATTTGTCCCAGGCGAACAACAAGGGCCTGCTCGCCCTCGTTAACGGTGTAAAAGGGGCCAGATAGTAAAAAAAGGGCAGTAAGAATTGCAAGGGTAACAAGGGTTCCAATTAATTTTTTCATCTATTGCCTTCCTTTGTGTTCAGGTTCATCAGGGGGAGCAGGCCTTCGATATCTTTATCAATTAAAATAGTGTCTTCGGAGGCTTTAAATATCTCTTCCATCATTTCAAAATAGAGCCTTTCGCGGGTTACATTTTTTGCCTTTTTATATTCTTCGTATATGGATTCGAAGCGGGCAATATCGCCCTTTGCCTTATTTATGCGTTCGGCAGCATAGCCACGGGCAACCTGTTCCAGCCGGTCCCCTTCGCCACGGGCACGGGGAATTTCGCGGTTGTACGCCTCCTTGCCCTCGTTAATAAAGCGGTTCATATCCTGTTTGGCCTTGTTTACATCGTCGAAGGCCTCCTGAACCCCTGCCGGGGCAAAGGTGTTTTGAAGCTGAACGGTTATAACCGTTATACCCAGGCCGTAGTCGGTAAGTATATTGTTCATCATATCTAAGACCTCGGTTTCGATCGTTGTCCTGTCCGAGCCCATAACACGCATTATCGTTTTATCGCCCACATACATGTTCATGGCACTTTGGGATATATCGCGAATTGTTTTTATACGATCCTGTACATTAAAGGCCCAGGCCTTGGGGTCGGAAATACGGTACTGTATTATCCATTCTATATCCACAATATTTAAATCGCCGGTGAGCATATTCGACTCATTAAAAAAGCTGGCATCTGAATACCTTGTGGCAACGCCCGATCGCTCTGTCCTAAAGCCAAATTCCTCGGTCTGTACCTCGGTGGTGCGAACAATAATGTGTTGGTCTATTCCCAGGGGCAGTTTGTAGTGAAGGCCCGGGCCATTGGTAACAAGGTATTTGCCAAATCGACTGACCACCGCCTCTTCGGTGGGCTGGACAATGTAAAAAGATGTACCTAAAAGGATGAGTATCCCAATTATCGCAATAACAATAACGATGGTAACGGGTTTTACAATATTTTTTACCTTTGAGGGAGAGACGTTTCGCATAAATTCCTCCAATTATACTATAAGCTACTGCCTTGGCCCTGCTAGGTCAAGGCGGTA
>CAZBJJ010000034.1:0-21569 GCA_964492245.1 uncultured Spirochaetales bacterium
GAAGAGAACCTCTCTAGGGAAATATTGGTAGGTGGTACCGGGTTCAATAATGTCGTAGTGCATAATATCTGGTAGGTCGGCTTCGCTTTTATACCAGGTCATGGGTAGGCGACCAGCTGGCTGTGTTTTTCCACTGATTATATCGGCTAGTCCCCTGCCCATTTCTTGCATCCCGTGGGCAAAATGAATGGCCGCGGGAACCAAGGCAAGTTCTTTGGCACAGGTATAGGGATAACTGGAAATTAAAATTAAGGCAGTTTTCTCCTGAACTGAACAGACTTCCTGTAATAGGCTAGACTGTTGTTGTGGGAGGTTTAAGCTAGGCCGATCAATTTCTTCCTTGCCATTGATAACCGGATTATTTCCTAAAAAGACGAGGGCCAAATCGGCAGTAGCTGCAATTTTTTTAGCACCTTCCTGCCCATTTTCTTCGATGACGATTTTTAGGGGGAAGGCTTCGCCTTGTTCGCTGCCAAGGATGAGCTTATCGCCAGAAATGCCTATCGGTTTTGAATCCCAGCTTTTTAAAAGGACATAATCTTTGTCGTATGGGATGACATTGAATAGAGGGCTGACAAACCATTTTAAGGTCGTTTTTTCGCGTGCACGCAATACTAGTTCTTTTTCTTCTTTGGTAAGATTGGCTAATTCGTCATCGCCAGGTTGCCTCTGGGTGTCGACTGCACTTTCTGGTGCCAAGTAAGCTTGAAAATCAAGAGCCCAAAATGTATGAGCACCAAAGCCCCAGTCGTTTTTATAAAATTGTGCGGGTTTTTCTGATGGAGAAGTAGCGGTTCGAAGGCTACCATCCGATGCAAAAACTAGGGGCATGCCCTCCGATGTTTCGAAGTGAACAATATCGTCGCCAGTACAATGCTGAATGTCCATATTTGGGTAGGCTTTCTTTAGGCCCTCTAAAGGAGTAATAGTATAGCTTGGATTTCCCGTATACCAGTCGGTATACACTACGTCCGAAAGCGGACCAATTACTGCAAGCTTTTTTATGCTATCGCATTGAATGGGCAGGATTGGCTTACCAGTAGAAGGAGCATCATTCTTTAACAGGACGGCAGATTTAGACACTGCAAGCCGGGCCAACTGCTTGTCTGCTTCGGTCATCATATCTTTTCTGCCATAACCGTCCCAGGGGGTAGAACCAGGAGGATCGAACTGACCATAGCGCATTCGAACACGAAGGGTATTGCGGACAGCCTTGTTTAAATCGTCTTCACTAATAAGACCTTCTTCCAAGGCCTGTCTAGTGGCCTTAATAATAATTTCCGGATTGTCCGTCATGGTGTCGACACCGTTTTTAAAGGCGAGGGCAATGCTCTGAGCATGGCTTTGGGTATACGCGTGGCGGGTAAGCGTCTGAATAAAATCTCCCCCATCGGTAACGATATGTCCACGTCCTTCTAGGCCCCATTCCTTTTTTACGACATCTCGCACAATGGGGTGGCACATCATTGGAATGCCATTGACCTCATTATAGGCTGTCATCATCGAGAAGGCCCCTGCTTCGGTGTAGCTCTCCCGGAATGCTTCAAGGTAATATTCTTGGCGGTTTCTTGGGTCTATTGAACAGGAGCAGGAAACTCGGTCTAACTCGTTGTTATTGGCAAAGAAGTGCTTGGGTGCACAGCTTACCTTAATGTAAAAGGGATGATCTCCCTGAGTGCCTTTAATAATTGCACAGGCTAGGTTTGAACAGAGTACTGGGTCTTCGCCATAGGCTTCTTCTGTTCGCCCCCAGCGAGGATCTCTTTCCATGTCGATTGTAGGAAACCATAGCGAAAGTCCGGAGAGCTTGCCCCCTTCGTTGTAATAAGCGCGGCCTTCTCGGCCAATTACTGTCCCAATGTCGTATAAAAGGTTTTTGTCCCAGCTAGCTGCCAAGCCAATCGTTTGCGGAAAGGTGGTACTGGGGCCTTTTCTGTCGACAAATCCATGAGCTCCTTCGCCACCGATATGGTATTCTGGAATGTTTAGGCGTGGAATGGCTATTTGTCTTGTGGGGACAAGGCCAATTTTTTCTTCAAGGTTAAGTTGTTCAATTAAATCGTCCAGCCGTTCTTCCAGTGCAATATCGGATTGCTCAAATTTGTAAGACATTCTCTCTCCTTGTCAATTCAATTGCATTAATATCTGTGGATATTTACTCCACTATATCATCGATAATGGGAGCTTGCACCTTCCCTTGGTACAATTCCTTGGGGTAGATTGTAAGGCCAAGCTCTTTTTCGATGGCCGCCAATAGGGGGAGGCTGCGCTCGTCGCCAAAGGTGGCAATAATTCCCTTTTTGCCCGCCCGGCCGGTACGGCCGGCCCGATGGGCATAGGCCTCGCCCGTTTCGGGCACATCGAGCTGAATAATATAATCGAGCTCGGGAATGTCCAGGCCCCGGGCGGCCAGGTCGCTGGTAACCAAGATGGGCCTTTTGCCCGAACGAAAAGAGGCCCGGGCTGCCTGTTTGTCGGTTTTATCCATTTTGCCAAAGAGGCCAGAGCAAGCTAGCCCATGAAAATTGAGCTGTGCCACAATATTGCCCACCTGCGCATTTAAATTGGTAAAAATAAGGAGGCGCTTTGGCTTTAGGGCATGCCAAAAAGAGCGGATAAGCCCAATTTTTTGGCGGTCCTCGGCATAAAAGGCCCAGTGTTCAATGTTTTGTTGCAAAATATGGGCGTCTTTTAAATCTTTAAAGGGAATATCTTCCTGTAAAAGCTGGCCAAGTTTTTTTCGCGACTCATTGTTCATGGTGGCCGAACAGGCGATGCTCTGCCGAGCTTGGGGCAGAAGGGCAATAAGATCTCTGTTCAGGGCGAACTGCTCTTTTTCGCAGAGCTTGTCGGCCTCGTCTAAAACAAGGGTCTGTAGGTTTTTAAAGGAGAGCTTGCCCATACGGTTTAGCTGAATCAATCGGCCAGCGGCCCCCACGACTACCAGAGGGCGCAACTTTTTTAAACGCTCCATCTGGCGGGCAATATTTGCCTCGGCGGTTAGCAAGACGGTCTGTTTTTTTCCCTCGCCCGAGAGTGGCAGCAAGAAGTCGGCCTCGGCCCGTATTTGAGCGGCCAGTTCAAAGCTGGGGGCCAGAATGAGAATTTTGGGCCAAGCTGAGGGCCTTGCCGAACCCTGGGTTTTTAAGCTGGCTAACATAGTGGTAAAAAGAGGCAGGAGGTAGGCAAAGGTCTTGCCGGTGCCAGTGGCCGAGCGAAAGACTAGGTTTTGGCCAGAGAGAATGGCGGGAATTACCGAAGCCTGCACCTCGCTGGCTTTTAGAATATTGCGCTCTTGTAAGCGCTCAATAAAATAAGGGTCAATGTTTAAATCCTTAAAATTCGGCATCGTCTTCATCGCTCCAGAACTCGCTATCGCCTAAATCCCAAAATAAAAACTCCGCTCGCGAGAGTAGGAGCTCTGCCTTTTCCTTGGCCAATATAAGCATTAGGAGGTCTTTGTCTGTCTTATCTGCTTCAATAGCCAAGACCTCTTCTAAAAGGCGTTTGAATTCAGGGTAATCCTGATGCCGGACAGCCAGGCTCGAGGCAAGGCTGACCCGGGCGGATGCCGATTTCCCCTGCGTTTTTTCCATAATAATCTGGTAGTAGCGGTGGGCCTCTGCCTCGCTGCCGCCCATTTCTTCGGGCAAGGAGGCATAGAGGCTTAAAAAGGCCTCGTCGATGGCGGTATCCTCTTTGGGCCCAGCCTCCCGAACCAGCACTTCGGCCCTTTTGAGCAGCGCCTTTGCCTCGGGCAGACGAAGGCCCAGGGATATATCCATGGGGTCTATTGCCCAGGCCGAAAGCAGGCCGGCAGAGTACCAGTAAAGGAGGTCGCTGTCCTTTGGCTTCAGTTTTGCCAAGGCCCTGTCGGTGGCGTTTTTATCGGCCTTTATTTCCTGCCACCCGGGAAGGCGCAGATTCATGGCCCGCTCTAAATAGGCCAGGCCCCGCAGATAGAATTTTTTTGCGCGCAAAAGACCGGCCCGCGCCTGTTGGGGGGAGCTATCTAAAAGCTTGTTGGCTGGATGTTCGATAAAAGCGTTTGCGTACATTATGCTGATGCTGCCGACCGTGGCATTAAGGGGTATGTGATCGGGATTCGATGCCAAAATTGTTTCGTACATTTTGATGGCAAAGGGCAGGGCCTGGCCAACTAGTTCCAGGTCGTCGTCCTGGGCAAAGGAGTTGGAAGAGGAAGATGACAGGGCATCTGCCACCGCCTTTGTGGCCATATTATTGATGGAACAGGCCGAAAGTAAAAGGGCAAAAATGGCAGGGCATAATTGTTTCATTTCTTTACTATAGCGAATATGTGCCAGTCTCTCAATGGATGGCGGGATTATTCGTCGATATATGCTGCGCGAACGAGGATGGCGCGCTGTCGGTTGCGGGCCTGTAGAATAAGGGCCTCTAAAAGCAGGGGAATAAGGATAAATCTGGTGTGGGCCCTGCCCTGGCGGGCACGGTGGGCAAGGCAGCGCATATGCCATTCCTTAAAGACAAGGGGCAAAAAAGAGAGGGCCAAGGAGAGGAGAAGGGCCGGCCTGCTGTTGTGCAAAAATAACTGTAGGCGCCGGAGATTTTTCCTTTTGGCCAGGGCATATAGGGGGCGCTGGCAAAGATGCTGTAAGTGGTTTAAGGCGCTCATCGTCTCTAGGCTGCCGGCAATGGCAAAATAGAGGTTTGCTGCCATAAAAGCCAGAATAAGGCGGGCGCTGTAGGGCAGGATTGCAGAAATTGCGGACAGGTCCATTGCCCAGGGGTTAAAAGAAACAATGCTGGCAAGGGCGGTTGCCATCAATATAAAAAGAAGGGGGAATATTCCTGCAATAAGCGAAAGGGGCGAAAGTTTGGCCAAGGTGCTTAAGACGAGCAACAGGAAAAAGGCCAGCGTTAAAAATGGGGGGGGAAGCAGGAGAAGGCAGAGCGAAAATACAAAAAAAGTGGCGAGTTTTGCCAGGGCGGGCAGGCGGTGCAGGGGACTTTGTCTATATTGATAGCTAAATGCACCTAAACCAGCCATGAGCAGTCCTGTATGTGGGTATAGTTCTGGCGCGGATCGCGGATGCCCCAGGCTGCAAGGCCGCGGTCTAAAACTTCCTGGGGCGGGCCATAGTCGCAGAGTTTTCCGCCGTCCAAAATAGCCAGGCGGTGGACATGGGCCAGTACCTTTTCCAGCTCGTGGGTTAAAATTATCAGGGTAAGGCCGGCCTTTTGAAGCTCGGTTATAATGCGTAAAACCTGCTGAACGCCCGGCCAGTCGAGGTTTGCAAAGGGCTCATCGAAAATAATGCAGCTTGCCCCCAATGCCAAGACGCCGGCTACTGCAAGGCGGCGTTTTTCGCCCCCCGAAAGGCTTTGTGTCGCCTGTTTTTCCTTGCCCTGCAGGCCCAGGCTCTGTATGCAGCGGGCCACTGTTGCCGGAATGGCGCTAAGGCGTTTTTTATTAAAGAGGGCGCGCTCTTTGGGGCCCCAGGCAATATCGGCCTCTACCGTTTCGCCTAAAATTTGCGCATCGGCCTCCTGGAAGACTAGGCCAACTTCTTGGCGCACAAGACCCATTGCCCGCGACATTTTTTTGCCGCGATAGCTCAGCTGGCCAGCACTTGGTTTGGTAAGGCCGGCGAGGATGTGCATAAGCACCGTCTTGCCCGAACCATTGGAACCGGCAATTAAAAGGCTTTCGCCCTCGTAAATATTCAGGCTGATGCCTTTAAGAGCGAGATTCCCATTGGGAAAGCGTTTTTCAATATCTAGGAGCTCGAAGAGGGGGGCCTTGTCAATCATCTTCGGTTAAAATTAAAAAATTGCGCAGGCGCATGGCGATGGGCAAACTGATGGCAAACTTAATGGCATCGCCAGGAAGGAAGGGAAGCAGGCCAACCAACAATGTTTTGGACCAGTTGCCCTGTATAAGCTGGAAAAAAGCTCCCCTATTTAAAATGCTGTGCAGGCGCAGCAGGCCGGGGATGTAGATGAGCAAAAAACCTAGGCCCGAGGCTAGGGCCAAGCGCAAATAGCGCCTTAGGCGGCGCTGGGAGAGTTCTTTTGGCCCTGGTTTGCCGGCAATAAGGCCTGCAACCATGGCGGCTAGGAGGTAGCCAATTAAGAAGCCCCCGGTGGGGCCGGCAAGAATTACCACTAGGCCGCCCTTCATGCCGGCAAAGACGGGGGCGCCAAGTGCCCCGACGGCAAGGAAGACTAGGGTGGCCAGGCTTGCGGCGAGGGGGCCTAAAAGCAGGGCTGCAAGGACGACAAATAAGTTTTGCAGACTAATAGGCACCACAGATATGGGAAGGGGAATGCTCATGCTGGCACCCGCTCCAATAAGGGCGGCAAAAAGAGCAGCAAGTGTCCAGCGACGCAGCCTTTCTTGCTTTGTTTTGGACATAGTTATTTACTCCTAAATTCTCGCTCAATATCTCGCTGTATATCGCGGTCGCGGATATCGCTGCGCTTGTCGAAGGCCTTTTTCCCCTTGCAAAGGCCCAGCTCCACCTTGACCCGCCCGTTTTTAAAATAAAAGGAAAGGGGGATAAGGGTAAAGCCGCGCTCCTCGACCTTGCGCTTTATGCGTTTAATTTCTTCGCGGTGCAGCAAGAGTTTTTTCTTGCGGTCGGGGTCGTGGTTAAAAACCGAAGAGAAGGGGTTTTCGCTGATATGAAAAGAGCGCAGCCATATTTCGTTCTCGAGAACTTCGGCCCAGGCATCGGGAAAGGAGATTTTGCCGGCGCGGATAGACTTTACCTCGCTGCCCATTAGTACAATGCCACACTCAAAGCTTTCCTCGACGCTGTAGTCGTGGCGGGCCTTTCGGTTTACTGCTATTATTTTTCTCGCTTCGCTCATACTGATATCCTAATTTCTGGCCTTTAAAAATTGCCATTAAAATCTTTTGGGGCAATTACTGGCCTAAAACCCACAAGGGGGGAGCAGGTTTCCGGATATAGGGCGGCTCTTTCCAGGTATTTTTGGCCATCATGTTGTTCTTTTTGATGTCGAAGTTTCCAAGCATTGCCTTTTAAGACTTTTAGTGGGCTGTCTATCATTTGTATCAATTTTGGATCGGCAAAAAGCTGGGGAAAATGGGCCCAGGGGTCTTCGCACCACTGAAAGCGTTCGTCAAAAAGGCCGGTGAGCCCAAGTTCGCCAGCCTGGCGAGCAAAGGCCTCCCACTCTTTTTCGTAGGGCAGACGGACGGTGTAAGCGGCAAGGCTGGCTGGAAGCTGTTTTTGCAGCCAGGCACAATAGGCCTTAGCGGCATGCCAGGAGATACTAAACTGCGAGCTCCCAATAATGGGCAGGCCTTCGAAGTTTTGCAGATATTGCCCATCTGTAAGGTTATTTTGAACCAGGCTTTTAAGTTCTTGGGGCGACCAGCTGGGGTTCTCCTGTAAAAATTTGTTCCAGTCTTCGGTGGAGACAAGGTCCTTGGCAATATAGATAGGTCTGTCGGCGCCACCGGAGGTGTCGGCGCCACTGAAGGTGGCGATACCACCTTCGGGGATGATTGGAAAAATAAGGGGCACAAAGTTTAAATCGGCCAGGCCAATGCCCCTCTCTCCAGCTTTAAGGGCTTTAGGCGGATTGCAGGGCTGCACCGCATTTTTATACCATTGGGACTGCTGTAAGAGCTCGGTGTAGTTGGCAGGTACAAGGGCTTCGAGGAGCTCGGCCGAGGCGGGCCGCGAAGATGCCCAGCCAACTATTTCCTGCATATTTGCAAGAATGCTCAGGGGCGAGACAATGGCGCCAGAATTGCCGGCAATAAAATGGGCGCGCAGGAGGTCGCGACCCTGGGCGGGCCAGCGGGCAAAGCGGGCAGCCACATACAGCAGCTCCCTATAATTTGTGGCCTCCCTGTCGATATAGGGGCCAAGGCGCCATGCCGCCTCGGACAGCAGAAGGGGCAGCTGCCAGAGCTTATCGGGCATGCCGGCCAGGCTCCATGCAGCAAATTCGCTGGCAGCCTGGGCAAGGGCAGCAGTGGGGTCCTGGACATGTAATTGAAGCGTTATGGTCTTGTTTGGCCGGCGCAGAGAGCGGGCGAATAGGGTGGTATCGCCATCAATATAAAGAGAAGCTGCCTCGAAGCCGGGAATAACTGCGGTAATCTGGTGCTCCCCCTGGGGGACAAAGACGGTACAGGGGCTCTGCCCAATGTAGACATCGTCGATGCGAATAGCCGCCCCCGCGGGTTCCGTTACAAAGGCCAGCTTGCTCCCCGGTCTGCGCACAGAGGGGTAGATGCATATGAAAAAAACGAGGGCCATAACAATAAGGGCATAAAAAATAGTTAAATACTGGCCAGGGGCTAGCCCAAGGAATGGGCGAAGGTGCACAGTATCGGTCTGAGTATCAATTGTGGGAGATTTAGATGTTTTTCCTACCCTATTAGATGGCATAGGCGCATTATAGGTAGGCAATAAACCCTTGTCAACGCAAGCTCTTCATGCTAGCTTTTGTCAAATGAAAGAACAGAATGCCTTCTTTTTACAGGTACAGCGGAGGACCGAAGCCTTTCTCTCGTGGAGCAAACGCAGAAATAGAATTAAGCGCGAAAAGCAGAAGGCTAAGCACCCCCTTGTCGATTGGCTAGAGGCCTTTTTGTGGGCTGCCGGCTATGTGCTTTTGTTAAATCAGTATCTTTTTCAGGCCTATGTTATTCCCTCAGGTTCGATGATCGATACTCTTTTAATACAGGACCGTATTTTTGTAAATAAATTGATATATGGCCCAGAGCTCTTGCCGGGTGTTTTAAAATTTGGCAGTCCAATAAAAGTAGGGCGGGAAGATGTTATTATTTTTGAAAACCCCGACTATGAATCGAGGGGCACCCTCTTCGATATTGCCCAGCGGGTCATTTTCATGCTCACCTTTTCCCTGGTAAACATAGACCGCGACAAACTTACTGGCGAGCCCCTACCGCATCTGCTTATTAAAAGAGCTGTGGCCATGGGGGGGGATACTGTGCGCTTTGTAGATGGGGAATTGTATATTCGCTTTGCTGGCGAGGATCGCTGGGTGGCGGAGCGGGAGCATATACAGAAGAGGGGCTTTAAACACAATTTAAACCGGCTTTTACATGAAGAGGACTATATTGATATGCGCCAGTTTGCCCATACCGAAACCTTGGCGGAGCTGGGAATTTCGGGGCGCTCTACGCGCAGTTTAAAAAATTATGATCCGCTGGCCTATTATCAACAAAAATTCGAGACAGCAATTGCGATGTTGCCCCAGGATGAGTCCCTGCGCAATCGGGTCCAACGAATGCGTTTGGGCACCTATATTGGCGAAAACATGGTTCTGCCCCTGGGCGATAACCGAGATAATTCCCACGACGGGCGGTATTTTGGCCCCATTCGGCAGGATAAGGTCTTGGGGCGAGCCCTTTTAAAATTCTGGCCCCTATATCGGATAGGAGGAATTCGCTAATGTTGAGCAAATGGCGACAGTATTCCTATGCCGCACAGAAAAAACAAAAACACCGCATACTGGGCTTTGTTTTCTGGTTGCTGACTGTTTTAATCTGTTTTTCCTTAATTTCATCCTATCTTGTTTTTACGGTCGAAGTAAAAAACGAGAGTATGAGCCCCCTGTTGCTGCCCAAAGACCGCGTGGCAGTGACCACCCTGGCATGGAGCCCCTTGGGGCGTCTGATTTTTAAGGGCAGGGCCCAGGTTTCCCGCGGCGAGCTACTGCTTATACGGCAACGGAATGAGGAGGCCTCCCTAGCCTTACGGGTCTTCGATGCCCCGCTGCGGTTTTTTTCTGGCCAGCATGTGGCTATCAATTCGCTGAATTCTCGTTTTACCATTCGCCGGCTTATTGGCCTGCCCCAAGACAGCGTATATATGGAAAACTTTGTATATCATATTAAAAAACATGGCGAGTCCTGGCATCTGACCGAGTTTGAACAGAGCACCGTGGCCTACGATATAGACATTCCGCCCATTCCTGCAGACTGGGGCGCAGAATTTCCCCTTTCCTCTGCAATGGGGGAAAGGCTACTTGGCCAGAACGAGGTCTTTGTTGGCGCCGATATGCGCAGTGGCCCTGGCGATTCTCGGGTTTGGCAGCCCATTGAGTTGGACGATATTGGGGGCAAGGTGTTTTTTAGGTACTGGCCCCTTAGCCGCTTTGGCTTTGTACGCTAGTTTTTATATTGATGGATACAGATCTCGCTGTTCTAACCGAGGATTTTTATAACAGGCCCTCTCTCTATGTGCATGTCCCCTTTTGTGCCAAGCGCTGCAGATATTGCGATTTTTGCTCCACGGCGATTTCTAAAAATTCTGAGCTTTTAAACACCTATCTCCGGCGGGCTTTAGAAGACTTTTCCCATCTTGCCCCGGTAAGTAAGGGGCCCTTGGCCCTGTCCACTGTTTTTATAGGAGGGGGAACTCCTTCGCTGTTGGGAGCAGGGCGTCTGGGAAGGCTTTTAAATACTATTTTATCCGAAGCCCAGGGCCTTAAAGAAATTACGGTAGAGGTGAATCCCGAATCGCTGGATATAGAGCTTTTGAACTCTTTTGCGCAGAGCTTGCAATTGGCGCAGGCAGGGGGAAGGGCGGGCGAGGATCTGCGTTTTAGAATTAGTCTTGGGGTTCAAAGCTTACACGGGCAGTTGCGCCAAAACATTGGGCGAATAGGCGGGGCGGATATGGTTTTACAGGCCCTGGATATGTGCAGGGCCTTCCCACAGTTTGAGCTTTCGGTAGATATAATGGCTGGCCTGCCGGGCCAAAATGTAAAAAATGTATTGGATGATATTGATGTTTTGTTAAACAAAAATCTTAGCCATCTCTCGCTGTATTCGCTTATTTTAGAAGAGGGCAGCGAGCTCTTTAAAATGGTGCAAAGGGGCCAGTTGGCCCTGCCCGACGAGGATGTCGTTGCTGAACAGCTGTTCGAGGGGGCGAAGGCCCTCGAGGTCGGCGGTCTAGCCAGGTACGAGATTGCCAATTACGCACGAGCGGGCAGGCAATGTCTGCACAATCTGCGCTACTGGCATATGGCCAGTTGGTATGCCATTGGGCCCTCGGCCAGCGCCTCTTTTTTTAATCGGCGCGGACCTGAACTGTGGCGCAGTACGGTGGATACTGATATTGCCTCTTGGCTAAAAGGGCCGGCAGAGATGAGCGAAGAGAAGGTGGAGGGCTGGGCTGCCGAGTTTGAGTTTTTGATGATGGGCTTTCGCCTGGTCTCGGGCCCCAATGCGGATGAATTTTCTCGGCGCTTTGGGCGCAGCATCGAAATGGCCATTCCCCAAAGCCTTAAAAAATGGCGGGAAAAAAATTTAGCCCGCCCAGATATTCCGGCACTAAATGTGCAGGGGCTAATGTTTTTAAATGCCTTTCTCTGCGACTGTTTAAAAGAGCTGGACGCCTAGGTGCGCAGGCTCTCGTTCAGGCGGCGCAAGGTTTGGTTTATTATTGTGCGGTTCTCTTTCTCTAGGCCCTCTGGCAAATCGTCGATAAGGCCTTCTATGCTGGAGATGCTCTCGTTTAGGGCTGTATGAAAGCCCCGCGAGCATTTAAACCAGTAATTACCTGCGCCATCGCCAAAGAGGCAGATAAAGCCAAGATCCTGTTTGCCCTTTCGCCAGAGGGCCGGTTGCAGGATATTGGGAAATTCTTTTAAAAGGGCTGCGGTGTGGGTGCGGCTATTAAAGTTTTTGCGCGACCAGCTGCGCCTTGCCGCCCCATCAATTAAAAGCCGAGGCGCCTGTTCCAGAATTAAGGAGAGCTTTTCGCCAGAGAAAAGCCTGAAGGCCCCATCAATTAAAATCTCTCCCTGAAGGTCCCTGTACAGCGAAAGCCCCTCCTGGGGCAGCTCCTCGCTATTGCGCAGTAGGCGCGAAAGGCCAGGCCAGGGCAGGAGTACGATTTTTTTACCCTTTCGCTTGATAATTTCGAAGACCTCGTTGCCAATTTTTATCTTGTTGGTAAAGTCTCGAAGGGCAGGCGATTTTTGCTGCCGCTCTTTTTTATTTTCGCTGCTACTAGGGGCGACCAAGCCCTTGAATAGGGCGGGGCTAATGCGGGCCAGGGAGCTTTTTCGCAGGGGCGAGACCGACATGGCATACATTCTGCTGGTACGCACAATTTCGCCAGCCACAATATACTGGGGCGTTTCGCGGAACATCAGGGAGCCTGGGTGAATAAAAATTGAATCGGCTGTCAGGCTACGGTACATTTCGCGCCCCTCGCGCACACAGACAAACTGAATAAGGCCACGGGCCACGCAGCAAAGATAGTCTTCGGTGCTTCCGCCCGAGAGAATGGGCAGGCCCATATCCGAGACAATCTGTTGGAGCTGCTCTTTTATATTGACAATTTCGTGTAGGGTGCGTTCGTCCAGGTAATTGCGCTGGCAATAGCGCTTGGTATCCTTGGTGCTGGTGAACTGTTTGAACATATTTAGGTGCGAGACAAAGTCGCCGGCCCCATCGCGAAAGCCGTGGTGGGCGCGGCGGGCCTCCATTTCTTCGCCAGGGGGCAGGAGGTAGGGGCTTTGGGTCGACAAAAAAGCAGCTGCAATAATGGTCTCTTCTACCAATTGCGGATAGCGCATTATCGCCTCGACAATAATGCGCGACTGGCGCGGAATTAAGGGAAAGCGGGCCAACATTTTTCCAATGGTGGAAAGGCTGCGGTCGTCTTCTAGGGCGTCGAGGAGGTTTAAGGTTTCGATTCCTCCTAAAAGCCCCGCTCGATTGGGCTTGGAGATAAAATCGAAGTCTTCAAAATTGGTCATGCCCAATTCGCTCATGCGCAGGACCACCTCGGAGAGGTCGGTGCGGTATATTTCTTCGGTGGTAAAAAGGTCGCGCCCTTCGTAATTGCGTCGGCTGTACAGTCGGTAGCACCAGCCCTCTTGGGTGCGTCCGGCCCGGCCTCTGCGCTGGTTGCAGGAGGCCTTGGAGATTTCCACCTCGACAAGGCTGGAGGTATAGGTGCGGGGGTTGTAATAATTTAATTTGGCCAGGCCGGAGTCGATAACACTGGTAATGCCGTTTATGGTAACCGAGGTTTCGGCAATATTGGTAGAAACCACCACCTTGGTGCGATTCCATGGCACTTTTTCGAAGACCCGGTCCTGCTCCTCCTTGCCAAGGCGGCCGTAAAGGGGTATACATTGAATGGATCTTGCGACAGAACTGGCATGGAGCCTTGCAATGCAATCTTTTATGGCCTTTTCGCCCGGTAGAAATATCAATATATCCCCTGGGCGTTTTTCATCGAGGATGCGGGAGACTATTTCTTCGATTTTAATTAAAATAGCCTCGAGACCGGAGCGGCTGGTGCTGGAGGTTTCTAGGGATGGGGGGTCGTAAACAAGGCTCACCGGATAGGTGATTGCGTCAATTTTTACAATGGGGCACTGTCCAAAATACTCGCTGAAAATTTGAGTGTTGATGGTGGCCGAGGAGACGATTACCTTAAAGTCTTTGCGCTCGCTCAGAATTCTTTTAAGCAGGCCCAGGATAAAGTCTATATTCAGGCTGCGTTCGTGGGCTTCGTCGACAACGATGAGCGAATACTTCGAAAGCCAGGGGTCCAGCTTCATTTCCTGCAGGAGGATGCCGTCGGTCATTATTTTTATGGCGGTGCGCTCGTCGGTGTGGTCTTCGAAGCGCATTTTGTAGCCAACTAGGTTGGGTATTTGCGTATTTCTTTGCTTCGCGATATACTCACTTACCGAAACTGCGGCGATGCGCCGAGGTTGGGTTATGCCAATTGTGCCAGCTTTGGAGTAGCCGGCATCGTGAAGGATTAAGGGCAACTGGGTGGTCTTGCCGGAACCCGTGGGGCTCTCTACGACAATGGCTTGGTGCTCTTTTAGGGCGGACAATATTTTTTCCCGATGTCTGTAGACGGGAAGTTCTTCAGGTTTCATTAGCCTCTACTATAGTGGGCTCGTGGCTGTGGGGCAATGCCCCGCACTGGATTTTTGGTAAATTTCCCGAAAGGGGACAACATATTGGAGGTCTAATTTAGATGGCAAACGAAAAGCGTGTCTACTTCTTTGGCAATGGTAAGGCAGAGGGAACTGCCAAGATGAAAGAGGTTTTGGGTGGCAAGGGTGCAAACCTCGCCGAGATGACCAATCTAGGTATTCCAGTTCCGCCGGGTTTTACCATTGGTACCAATGTCTGTGCGGCGTATTACGAAAACAATAAAAAATATCCCGAAGGCCTTGAAAAAGAAGTTCTGGACAATTTGGCCCAGCTCGAAAAAGCTATGGGCAAAAAACTTGGCGATGCCGACGACCCTCTTTTGGTGTCGGTGCGCTCCGGTGCAGTTGTCTCGATGCCGGGCATGATGGACACCATCTTAAACTTAGGAATGAACGATAGGGCAGCTAAGGGGCTTTCCGAAAAAACAGGGAACCCTCGCTTTGCCCTCGATGCCTATCGGCGTTTTATTCAGATGTATGGCGACGTGGTCTTGGGTGTGGATCACGATGCCTTCGAAGAAATACTTGCAAAGGCAAAAAAAGCGAAGAAGGTGGAGCTCGACACGGGCCTCGATGCCGATGACCTTCAGACTCTTGTAGACGATTATAAGGCAATTGTTAAAAAACAGACGGGCAAGGATTTTCCCCAGGATCCGGTTGAGCAACTTTGGGGGGCAGTAAATGCTGTCTTTGGCTCTTGGATGAACGACCGGGCCATTAAATATCGAGAGTTGAACCAGATTAAGGGCGTGGTGGGCACGGCAGTAAACGTGCAGTCGATGGTATTTGGCAACTTTGGCGATGACTCCGGTACGGGCGTCTGCTTTAGCCGCGATCCTTCCACGGGCGAAAACTGTTTTTATGGGGAATATCTGATGAACGCCCAGGGCGAAGATGTCGTTGCGGGTATTCGTACACCGGAGCAAATCTCTGCCCTAGAAAAAGAGAACAAGCAGGTCTA
The DNA here is from genome assembly GCA_964492245.1 of uncultured Spirochaetales bacterium. Classification (GTDB taxonomy): domain Bacteria; phylum Spirochaetota; class Spirochaetia; order Treponematales; family Breznakiellaceae; genus CAZBJJ01. The sequence goes on from CAZBJJ010000034.1 coordinate 14,930, forward strand.
CGACCAATTGGTAGGCTATAAGAATCGTCTGGAAAAACACTTTTTAGATATGCAGGATATGGAGTTTACTGTCCAACAGGGCGAGCTCTTTATTTTACAGACGCGAAGTGGCAAGCGCGCTGGGGCAGCTGCGGTAAAAATTGCAATTGATATGGTGCACGAGGGCCTAATTGATAAAAATACCGCTATTCCCCGGGTGAGCCCAGCCCATATAGACCAACTCCTGCACCCGATGATTGACCCCGCCGCTTTAAAGACGGCCAGCTCCTTAACCAAGGGGCTCAATGCCTCGCCGGGAGCTGCCAGTGGGCGCATTGTGTTTACCGCAAAGGACGCCGAGGACTGGGTGGCCCGTGGCGAGAAGGTTATGCTTGTGCGCAAGGATACCAGCCCCGAGGACATTGGGGGTATGCACGTGGCCGAGGGTATTTTAACATCCACCGGGGGCATGACAAGCCACGCAGCTGTTGTGGCCCGCGGTATGGGGACCCCCTGTGTTGCCGGTGCAAACGAGGTCGTTGTAAAGGCCAACACTGTGGACATTGGTTCGCAAACCTTTAAAGAGGGCGAATGGATTACTATTGATGGTTCCAGCGGCCAGGTCTATGGCCAGAAGCTTCCCCTTGTGGCCCCAGCAATTAGCCAGGAGCTCAACGAATTCCTTGGCTGGTGCGACGAGGTCTGCAGCCAGAGCAAGCGGGGCAATATTGCCGGCTTTACGGTGCGTACAAACGCCGAAATTCCCGAGGATGTAAAGCGCGCCTTCGACTTTGGCGCCCAGGGGGTAGGGCTCTGCCGCACAGAACATATGTTCTTCGACAAAGAAAAGCTTATCCACTTCCGCCGCATGATTTTGGCAGACGACGAGGGCGCACGCAAAGAGGCTTTAGCCACTATTTTGCCCTTGCAGCAGAAAGATTATTTTGAAATATTCAAGGCAATGGGCGGACGGCCTGTTACCATCAGGCTTTTGGATCCCCCCTTGCACGAGTTTTTGCCCCACAACGACAGGGATGCAAAGGCCCTGGCCAAGCAGTTGCGCATTCGCCCGGACAAGCTTCAGGAAAAAGTGGAGCGCCTGCACGAATTAAACCCCATGCTCGGCCATCGCGGTTGTCGCCTGGCGATTACCTATCCCGAGATTTACGACATGCAGGTGGAGGCAATTGCCCGCGCCGCCGTGGACTGTAAAAAAGCTGGTGTCGAGGTAAAACCAGAGATTATGATTCCCATTGTCTGCGATGTAAAAGAGCTCAAGCTCATTCGCCCCCGCAGCGAGGAAATTATTGCCAATGTCCTTAAAGAGACTGGCACAGAAATTGGCTTCCAAATTGGCACTATGATAGAGGTCCCCCGAGCAGCCATTCTGGCCGACGAAATTGCCGAATATGCCGATTTCTTCTCCTTTGGCACTAACGACCTTACCCAGACCGCCTTTGCCTTTAGTCGGGACGATGTGGCCAAGTTCCTGCCCTCCTATATTGAGCAGGGCATTCTTGAGCACGACCCCTTCGAGGTAATTGATGAGGCTGGCGTAGGTATGCTGGTTAATCTGGGTACCGAAAAGGGGCGCAAGGCCAAGGCAGATTTAAAAGTGGGTATCTGTGGTGAGCATGGCGGGAATCCGCAGACCATCGACTTCTGCTATCGCGCAGGGCTGTCCTATGTCTCCTGTTCGCCCTTCCGTGTACCGGTTGCCCGTGTGGCAGCTGCCCAGGCAGTGTTGCGTGCAAGTAAATAAAGTATAGAGCGATACCTTTATAGCGCAGGTCCTTTTTGGGCCTGCGTTTTTTTTGTCAATTGATGGGGTCTTGCTTTACCTTACTTGGACAGTTTGGTATGCTGAGCCCACTATGAAGCATTTGTTTAAACTTTTTATACTCCTCTCTGTTGTTCTTACTTCTTCCTGTTCTTCCAAGAATAGCTCTGAACTTGTTATTTACGGTCTACAGGGGCCCTCCTCGGTGGGCATGGCCCAGCTCTTTGCCAATACCGAAACGGCTAATTCCTTAATTCGTGCAGAAATAGCCCCCACGGTCGATATTATGGTAGCAAAATTTGCGGCGGGTCAGGCCCAGGCCGGCATTTTGCCCCCGAATGTGGCGGCAAAACTGGCTTCAAGTGGCGTCGATATTCAGGTGGCCGCCATTGTGGGGCGGGGCATGCTTTCTATTTTGGGAACGGATAGCGCAATTGCCGGTCCCGCCGATTTAGGCGGTAAACAGATCTATGTGGCTGGTGGGGGCTCTACCCCGGACTATGTTACTAAGCGCATTTTGCAGGGGGCTGGCCTGGATATTGGTGGAGATATCAATTTAGATTTTACCCTGCCATATCCGGAAATTGCCCAGAGCTTATTGGCCAACCGTATTTCGCTGGCTGTTTTACCCGAGCCCTTTGCCACCATGGTCTTGTCGGGCAATTCCTCGATTAAAGAGCTTTTTAATATGCAGGAGGCCTGGACAGAGGCCACGGGCTTGCCCGACTATCCTATGACCCTTTTGGTACTAAGCCGCCCTTGGGCATCTGCCAATCGGGCAGAGGTTAAGGCCCTGCTTGCCGCCTATAAAAATTCTGTAGACTGGGTCTTGGAAAATCCCAACGAGGCGGCAAAGGTGGCCGAAGAGGCGGGTTTGGGCGTGAAGGCAGCAGCAATTGCCCGGGCAATTCCCCGCACAGCCTATTGTTTTGTACCGGCAAAAGAGGGGCGCAGCGAATTGGAAGGCCTGTTCAAGGTTTTTATGGACTTCGATCCTAAATCGATTGGCCAGGCAATGCCGGCAAAGGCCTTTTACTGGGAATGAGAAGGCGCCTTGGTCTTTTTGCCCTCGGTATAGGCCTGCTTTTAGCCTTGTGGTCGCTGGGGGCAATTGTTTTTAATGCCCAAATAATTTTGCCTGGGCCCTGGCTGGTTCTTCCGGCTTTTTGGCAGCTGCTTATTTCGCCAGGCTTTGCCGCCATTCTTGGGGCCTCTGCCCTGCGCGTGCTTTTGGCCATCTCCATTGCCCTGCCCCTGGCTACACTGGTCGGCGTACTTGCTGGGCTGCGGCCAAGAATTTACGATGTGTTAAGACCTGGTTTTGCCCTAATTGCGGCAACGCCGGTGCTATCTATTATTCTTATTGCTTTTTTCATTTTTGGGCAGGAGGGCACACCGGTGTTTTCGGCCTTCCTTATCGTTTTTCCCATTGTAAGCCAGGCGGCAATGGGGGCTATTGCCCAGGTCGACGAAAAATTACAGGAGATGGCCAGAGTTTTTCGCCTTTCTCGCCGGGCCCGCTTTCGCTATCTTTACCTACCTGCCCTTGTTCCCAGCCTGCTTTCGGGTCTGCGGGCCGCCCTTGCCCTGTCGTGGAAGGTGGTGGTGGCGGCAGAGGTACTTATCCAGCCCTTGCGCTCGCTGGGGCGGGGGATGTATCAGGCTAAGATGAATTTGGAGACAGCCGAGCTCTTTGCCTGGACCATCGCTACTGTTTTTTTTGCGGGCTTAAGCGAGGCGGCGATTCCGCTTGTGCAGCGCCTAACTAGAATAGCGCAGAAAATCTGGCAGGTCGATGTGTACCGACCGAGTGCTTCTGCGCCATCTCTGTTCGAGCAGGGCTCTGTGCCGGCTAGCCTTGAATTTACTGCGATCGATTTTTCTTGGCCGGGTAGGGAGGTCTTTAGAGATTTTTCTTTGAGCCTTGCACATGGCGAGCGTCTTGCGGTTTTAGGGCCCTCTGGTTCGGGTAAGACGACCCTGCTTTCTTTGGCGGCAGGTCTTATTCAGCCCTCTGCGGGAAGGCTGCTCAGGCAGGGGGACGGGGCGACTAGCTTTGTCTTCCAGGATTCCCGTTTAATTGAGCAACAGAGTATTTTAAAAAATGTGGCTATTCCCCTGTACGAATATCGCCCCGATTATATTGATGGCAAAACCTGGCAGGCGCTGTCCAGGGACTGCGCTGCGGCCATGCTTGAGCGGGTGGGGCTGGGAGACCGCCTTTTTGTCCGCCCTGGCGAGCTTTCCGGTGGGCAGCGCCAGCGGGTGGCCTTGGCGCGCGCCTTTGTGGTGCCTGCCCCTCTTTTGCTCTTAGATGAGCCTTTTCAGTCTTTAGATTTACCCTTACGCATTCAGCTTATGGACCTAACCCTCGACCTACTTAAGGCCTATCCACGCAGTCTTATTGCGATAACGCACGATGTGCGCGAGGCTATTTATCTTTGCAACCGCGCCATTGTGCTTGGTCCTTCGGGCATTGTCCACGAAGAGTCTGTCGAACTCAGCCGCCAGGAGCGCGCCTATTCTTCATCGGTACGTGCCGCGGCACCTGCCGCCCTCGAAGCCCGTCTTTTGTCGGCCCTGGGGGCCTAGGTGAAGGGTTCGGTAAACTAGTTTCGGGGAACCAAGTCCACGACTAAACGCAGTCCCCGCAGAGTTAGGTGCAGGTCGACCCTGTCGAAAACTGAACAGAGGGGAGAAATAATTGAGCTCTGCCCACCGGTTGCCACGATCTTGGCCTTCGTGCCCAGATCTTTTTTGATGTTTTCGACCACATGCTGAACTAAACCGGTATAGCCGTGGACAATTCCGGCCTGAATCGCCTCGATAGTGTTTCTGCCAAAGGCCTGGGGCGGCGCACTTAAACGCACATGGGGCAATTGAGCGGTGTCGCGCGAAAGGGAGCTAACTGCTGTACCCAGGCCTGGCACAATGGCCACCCCCTCTAGGGCTGCCTGAGCATTGACCACGGTAAAGGTGAGCGCAGTACCGAAATCCACCACAATACAGGGAGCTTTAAAGAAATCCCAGGCAGCCACTGCATCGGCTACGAGGTCGGTGCCCACCTCGTACGGGCGGGTAATTTCGATATCCAAATGAGGATAGACACTGGGGCCAAGCACAATGGGCTGGTGCCCACAGAGGCTCGCCAACATCGAGGCCATGGGGTCGCTTAAAGAGGGTACCACAGTGGAAAGGCAGGAGGCCTTAATGTTGTGGGGGTCCAAGCCGACATCGGCAAAGAGAGAGCGAAAAATAATAGCGTATTCGTCCTCGGTCTTGCGGGCCACGGTGTGTACGCGCCAGGAATGTAGGAGTTCATCTCCCTTCCAGACTCCCGCAACAATATTTGTATTGCCCACATCAACTGTGTATACCATGCCTTCCTCCTTGCCGATTTGTTCAGTTTTATGCCATCATACTAAATATGTCAGATCTTATCCAAGCACGTATATTAAAAGGTTTCCGCGATTTTTTGCCCACAAAGGAAATTGAGCGGCGCCTGCTAGTCGAAAAGCTGGAAAGCTGTTTTCGCAGTTTTGGCTTTGTACCCATAGATACCCCAGCTTTAGAGTATAGCGAAATACTTTTGGGCAAGGGGGGCGGCGAAACCGAAAAACAAGTGTATCGCTTTACCGATCACGGCCAGCGCGATGTAGCACTCCGCTTCGATTTAACGGTGCCCTTTGCACGCTTTATGGCCATGCACAAAAACGAACTGCCCTTGCCCTTTAAGCGCTACCACATTGCCAAGGTCTGGCGGGGCGAAAACACCCAGCGTGGGCGCTATCGTGAATTTACGCAGTGCGATTTTGACATTGTTGCCAGCGACAGTCTTGCTGCCGACTATGAAATTCTTTTACTTATGCGCGAAAGTCTTTTGTCCATTGGCGCTGGGGCTGTACGCATTCATGTCAACCATCGGGGCCTTTTTAACCGCTTTTTAATAAGTCTTAACCTTGGCGATTCATCGACGGAGGTGCTGCGAACGGTCGATAAGCTGTCGAAAATTGGTGCCGAGGAAACAAGGGCTCAATTGGCCGAGCTTTCCAACGATTCTACTGCCGAGCGCATTTTACATTTTATTCAGGCTCGTGGCAGCTGGGACGAAACACTGGCGGCAATGGAAGAGGCTGTAGGGGGGCCGGGGGAAGATATAGACCGCCTTAAAAGCCTTCGGCGTTTTATGCTGGATGGGGATATAGATTCTCATTTTGTATTGGATCCAAGCATTACGCGCGGCCTGGATTATTACACCGGCCTTGTCTTCGAGACCTTTTTATGCGATTTGCCCGAGCTTGGCTCGGTCTGTTCGGGTGGGCGCTACGACGAGCTGGCCAGCCTGTATACAAAGGAGCGTCTTTCGGGTGTGGGGGCCTCAATTGGGCTAGATCGCCTTTTAGCTGGGCTTGAGGTTCTGGGGCTCTCGCATCTACAGACGGGATTTGCCCCGTTAGCAATCGCCTGTATGGATATGTCCTTAATGGGATATTATCAAGAGTTGGCCCAAAGATTTCGCGGTGTAGGTATAAATACTGCGGTGCTCAGCGAGGCCAGCAAACCGGTTGCTCAGTATACCTTGGCCGAGAAAATGGGCGCAAAGGCTGTTCTTATTGCCGATGCCTCCGCAATTGCTGCCAAGACCTACAGCCTGCGTCTGCTTGGTCCTCGAAAAAATATAGATGGTTTAGATTTTGATGGCATTGTAAAAGAGCTCTTCCTTGAGAAATAAAGCTAATAGGGCAATACTATATATTAGTGAATCCCTAGCTTTTATGGAGGACATCATGCTGAAACATCGGATTGCAGTGTTTGCAATATTCACTTTTTTAACCAGCCTGTTATTTTTGGCTTGCCCCAACGAGCAAAGTCCAGAGCCAC
>CAZBJJ010000035.1:0-21507 GCA_964492245.1 uncultured Spirochaetales bacterium
AAAAGCCCGTCCTTAAGTGCGACCCGTCCCTGTTAAAAGCCCGTCCTTAAGTGCGACCCGTCCCTGTTAAAAGCCCGTCCTTAAGTGCGGCCCGTCCCTGTTAAAAGCCCGTCCTTAAATGCGGCCCGCCCTTGAGTGCGACCCCCTCTTAAGTGCGAGTTTTATACCGGAAGCAGATTTCTTAGGCGGGAATGCATTTCTTCGAATTGTTTTGTACGTATTTGTATACGTTTCCCAAGGCGGGCTGCGAGATTATAGGCAAAATCCCTGCAAGCGTCTGTATCATATAATTGTATGGTATTTAAGTGCATCAAATGTATGCCTTTCCTTTGAAGCACTGCTGACCGTTTCGCATCCTTTCCATGTTCCGCCGGGCTATTGTGATAAGTGAAGCTATCGTATTCAACGCCCAGTTTTGCACGTTTGTAATATAAATCAATAAAACATCGATTTTGCCCAAGACGTATTTTCGCCTCACCCTTAAGGCTTATCTCATGATTAAAAACCGCGCCGTGAAGCCCATACCCTCCCAGGGCGTTGGGTAGCCCCAGAATCATGTGGGTCAGCGATTCCATAATGGAAGCGGAACCGTTTTCTATATATTTTAAGGCCCGCGAGCTTTCACGGTGACCTCGTCGCCCATCAGTCTTTCCGATAAATGTATTAAGCTTTTTCTTTGTCGTGATTGCAACTGAAGGCAGCCCCAGCGGATGCGCGCATAGCTGGAGTCCCAGCAGGATAAGCTGGTGAAGGCTCAATTTACTTGCGAGTTCCAAAAACAATAATTCCGGGGAAGCAACCATTCTGTTCTCCCTTTCCGTTACTGCACCAGGCGGAAGAGGAAGTTCAGTAGAATGAACTTTTCTGCCATTATTGCGGTACCGTGCATTGTATTTGGTAACTGTTATATCGGCAGCATCAATTTCTGTAATTTCCTTACCGATAACAGCTCCAAGATTCGGAACATTCCACATCATAGCAGCTGAGGCGTAACTTATATATCCACTCATGCTGATTATTTTACACCGCGGCGAGCAAAATTCCAGCTTTTTTACACCGCAGCGAGCAAAATTTCAACTTTTTCATACCGCGACGAGCAAAATTTCAACTTTTGGGCAATTATTTAGGCTAAAACTGAGTTTTCAGCGTAATTAGGCCATTTTATTCAAGTTTTAACCACAAAATCCAGCTGAATAATCGCAAATCCATCAATTGCCTGCCCAGAACTTGAATTTTTGCACACCTAGGGAGGGAGAAGAGGGGGGCCTCATAAATTAAATGTACGATTAAAAATTGCAGTACATTTTATTTATGATCGGGCTTTCCGCTTAAGACCTTTTTGCCTTAGAACCCTTACGCAAAAAGGGTCCCGCTTCAATCCCTGGCCCATAGGCGGGTGGCCGTTCATAACCTGCCACCCTATAAGGCAAAACTAAGGCCCTGTCAGGGGCAACTTACCACCGGAATAGATGGCAGATAACTCCAGAATAATCAGGCCTTTCTTATGAGCGCTCTGGTGGGGATTGGCCTCTTGCAAATAATGAATATTCTGAAATTGACATCGTGCTTAACGACGGTTATATGTTGTATTATCAATTGAGGTTTCGTTTTCAGCAGGTTTTTAATTTTAAATACACAGCAACCGAGCTTAGCGGTGCCGAAAGAATTTTTCATGGATGGAATAATATCGATATATGGGCGAAAGTTTCTTCCAATTTTAAACAATTTGGTGGCGGCATTGCTATGGCAAACAATGGCAGCCTAAAATCTACTAAATTTAGCATCGGATGCATATATCGCACCGATTCACCCAGTGACAGTTTCTTTAAAAAAATCTACATTCCTTTAAACTATACTTTTGGCCTTGGTGGCTTGCCCTTTGCGGCGAATGAAAACGATAAAAATTGGAAGAAGAAACTAGAGTAGGTTTTAGGTGAAAGCTTAGGGCACTAAGACAGGTTTGCGGCCCGGGCCAGGGATTGTAGCGGTAGCCTTTTTGGCCGAAGGCCAAAACAGCTACAAGCGGAAAGCCCGGTGCTCCTGACCAGGAGCAGGCCCCCAAAACTAGGTGAAAGCTTCGCAGTACTATGTTTCGGTTCGAACCCCATATAGCAATAAGGTCTTTTCTGGAGAATAGGGGATTCGGCTTCCGTGGCCCGACCTCCTGTCGAGCCCCTCCAGCCCGCCTACACTCACTTACGCGCACTTCCTGTGCGCTTTTCCTCGCTATGCGCTCGGCGTTCGTTTCGGTTCGAACCCCATATAGCAATAAGGTCTTTTTTGGAGAATAGGGGATTCGAACCCCTGGCCTATTGATTGCGAACCAATCGCTCTACCACCTGAGCTAATTCCCCAGTATGCACAAGATAGCAGGGAATACGGGCTATTTCAAGAGCGTTTCTGGATGCCCAAGACCTTGCTGAGGGTGTCGGAATTGACCATAAGAATGGGCTGGTGCGTCGCCTCCAGGGTGTCGCGCCAAAGACTGCCCTCGGGATCCACGTAGCTGCGCTTGGAAACAACAATTTCCATTGGAAGATGCACAAAGTTGTTATTGACCAAACCAATAAGCACCTTCGTCTTACCACTCATTGCCGCGTGCACCGCGCTATTGCCCAGGCGCTCGCAGTAAATTGAATCCACCGGCATTGCAGAAGAGGAACGAATTGTGTAACTGGGGTCGATGTATTTTAGGTTAATTTCCACACCTTTTTCGGCAAAATGCTTTTCGATTATATCCTTTAAATAGACCCCGACATCGCCAAATTTTTTATTGCCCGAGGCATCGGTGGCATTCTCTTCGCCCAAAATGTCCTGCAGGGCCCCTTCGGCAATTAAAATTACCGCATGACTGCGTTTTTCTAAGCGCTTTTCTAAATGAGCTAAAAGACCATTGGGACCCTCGATATCGAAGGGCACCTCGGGAATAAACACAAAATTGACCTCGTGGGAGGCAAGCGCTGTATGGGCCGCAATAAAACCCGATTCCCGCCCCATAACTTTTACTAGGCCGATGCCGTTTATTTGCGAATGCGCCTCCATATGGGCAGCAGTAACCGCCTCTACGGCCCGCGAAACAGCGGTGTCGAAGCCAAAAGAACGGTGAATGTAGGAAAAATCGTTGTCCACTGTTTTGGGGATGCCGACAATGGCAATTTTTAGGCCCCGCTTTTTTATTTCGTTGGCAATATCCAGCGAACCCCGCTGCGTGCCATCGCCGCCTATGGAAAACAGCATGTTTAAATTGAGCCGCTCCATGGCGTCCACGATTTTTTTTACTTCCTTGCCGCCGCCCCGCGAGGTACCTAAGATGGTACCGCCAATTTTGTGGATATCGTCTACAATGTCGGGGTCTAGGCTCTTAGTGGGAAATTGATAACTTGGCAAAAAACCCTTATACCCGTATTGAATACCGGTAATTCGCCGCACGCCATAGCGATACCAAAGGCAGCGAACGAGGGCCCGAATAACGTCGTTGATACCTGGACAGAGACCGCCACAAGTTACAATGCCCGCATGTACATGTTGGGGCATAAAGTAAATTTTTTCCCGCGGTCCCGCTTTTTCGAAGAGCTCATTTTTTTGTAAATCGGCCTGGGGGCCTGGGCTGGCATCCACGTTGTAGCGAATAAACTCGTCGTCGCTTACATAATTGGCAATAAAATCGCCATCGACCTTAGATAAACTGATGGGCGAGTTAACTGCACATTCGCCTAAGTTGCTTACAGCAAAGCTGACATCCTGAGCCATTCCTACCTCCGTTGTGGTGCGTCCTTTAATTGATTATAGGGAATATACCGGACTCTTTCAACGGAGCGCGAAATTTTGTATATTGTAGGCAATGGCTCCCGTAGACGTAGATGAACGATTTGAACGCCTCGAAATAAAGCTGGCCTGGCTGGAAGATTTTGTCCTGCAAATGCATGAAGAAGTCTTAAAAAACAAACGGCAAAGTGCTAGCATGGCAAATAAACTTTTGCAGACGCGGGAAAGGCTCTTTCATTTAAGCAAGGAGCTGGAAGAGATCCCCAATCAAAAGCCGCCCCACTATTGACGGCTTTATTATTAGGAGTAGCTATGCTCGTAGAAAAGGTCAAGGCCGCCCTTGAAGATGTCCGCCCCTCCCTCCAGGCCGATGGAGGCGATGTCGAATTTGTCTCGGTTTCCGAAGATGGAATTGTCGAAGTAAAACTTACCGGTGCCTGTGGCTCCTGCCCTATGGCAACAATAACCCTTAAAATGGGAATAGAAAAATATTTGATGAAGGAAATTCCCGAAGTAAAAGAAGTGGTGAGCGTGTAAAAAAGGGGCCAATGGCCCCTTTTTTTATACCCAGCCCCGAAGCTTTACCGCATCGGCAACCCTTTTTACCGCAATTATATAGGCAGCATCGCGTAGGTAGAGCTTTTTTTCCCTGGCTAGCTCGTAAACGGCGTTAAAGGCCTTGTTCATGGCGTATTCTAATTTTGTAAGTACTTCTTCCTTGTCCCAGAAATAATTCATATTGCACTGCACCTGTTCGAAATAGCTACAGGTTACCCCCCCCGCATTGCAGAGGAAGTCGGGCAACAGGGCAATGCCCCGCTCTTTTATGATGGGGTCGGCATCTGGGGTAACCGGGCCATTGGCTGCCTCGCAGATTATCTTTACGCTCTTGTCTACCTTGGGCATTACTGCGGGGGTAATTTGATTTTCCAGGGCTGCAGGCACGAGGATATCGACCTCTTGAGACAGCCAGGCGTCTCCGTCGAGCAGTTCGTAGCCAAGGGCCTGGGCCTTGTCTTTATCGATGCTGCCGTAGCGGTCCTTAATCGAGACCAATTCGGGGATATTACAGCCACTTGCCTTTTTAAAGGTATAGGCTTTTTTATCGGCCTGGTTCCAGCAGGAAATGGCTATAACCTTGCCACCGAGCTCGGTATACATTCTGGCAGCATATTCTGCCACATTGCCAAAGCCCTGAAGGCTCATGCTTGTCTTGGCAATATCTATGTTTTGTTTGGCCAAATAGCCTTTAAGGACATAGATTACCCCAAAACCAGTTGCCTCTGTGCGCCCTAGGGAGCCGCCCATGCCCACTGGCTTACCGGTAATCATGCCCGGGTAACGGCCACCGGAGATGGTCTCGTATTCGTCGAGCATCCAGAGCATGTGCTGGCCGTTGCTCATAACATCGGGGGCAGGCACATCGAGGTTGGGCCCCAGTTGATGGTAGAGCTGGCGGACATAGCCACGACACATGCGCTCCTGCTCGCCGAGGGACATGCTCTGGGGGTCGCAGACAATGCCTCCCTTACCGCCGCCCAGCGGAATATCGACAACCGCACATTTCCAGGTCATCCACATAGAGAGGGCGCGGACGGTGTCGGCCGTCTCGTGGGGATGAAAGCGAATGCCACCCTTTGCCGGGCCCCGGGCCTCGTTGTGTTTTATACGATAGGCTTGAAAGACCTTGGTAGTTCCATCGTCCATTTTTACCGGAATAGAAAAATGAGCTTCTTTCATAGGGCGACGCAATAATTCCCGCGTACCACTATCTAAATCTAAGTCCTGCGCAATGGCATCGAACTGAGTCTGTGCATTTACAAAGGGATTGTATTCCGAATTCGACATAAACTACCTCCAAAAGCTATAAAACTGCTGCAATCTTGTACGGATAAAAAATATCACAATGGGGAATTACTCGTCTAGTCTGATAGCTACAAAGCATGGAAACAGGTAAAAACCCCTATCTTGTTTTATCCGATCTTGCCCTATAATTTTTCGAGGAGGATTTTGTTATGAGAAAACTTTTAACACTTGTCGGTGTGCTAAGCCTTTTGGCTTTTGCTTCGTGCTCTTCGGCCCCTGCGGCAAAACAGGGTAAAAAACCTGCGGCCATACCCTTCGATGGTACCACCCAGATCGTGGATATAACCACGGGATCGGCCCCCATTCCGGCCTATTTTACCTTTGCGGATGACTATTCCTATGTCAATGCCAAAAACCTGGAATATTTCCAGTTCCCTCTTGCCCGCGATGTGAGCAAGGGCGAAACCCTTAAAATTAAACTCAAGGGCAAAAACAATGGAACAACGGGCTTTAGGGCCTGGCTAATTGATGGCCAACAGGTAACGCTCTCCAATCTCTACCTAGATGCCATTGGTCCCAATTTAGACGAGGGCGATTTTGATCTGGAATTCGAGCTTACTGCCGAAGGGGATGTAAAGTTCTTCTTTATTAAAGGCCCTGCATACGGCACAAATATCGACAATGTCGACGTAAGCTACATTGAAATTGTCTATCCCTAAATCGCAATAGCCAAGCTATATAGCTTGATGGAAAAACCCGACTATTTCTTTTTTAGTCGGGTTTTTTTGTCTTTTCTCGGTTTTCCAGGGACAATTAGCAAGGGGCAGGTGTTTTTGCGCAGGGCTTCGCGGGTGCCATCTTGCAGTAAAAAATTATTACTGCCCTTTACCGGACGTGCAAAGACAAAGAGGTCTATTTCTTTTTCATCAATTGTTTTTATCAATTCCTTTGCCGGCGAGCCAACCACAATGCTCGTCTGAACCTCCTGCTCCGGCGGTATCTTGTCTAAATATTTTTCTTTAAGTTTTGCGTCGATAGTGGCCCTTGCATTTTCATCAATTGATTCTATTGTCGTTAAATAGCCCTTCCAAAATTGGGCATCGGGTTCGGGGACGATATGCAACAGAATTAGGGTGGAATTGTGGCAGGCTGCCGCAACCTCCAGGGCGTATTCGAAGGCAAGATCCGATTCCACCGTAAAATCGGCGCAGAACAGAATGCGATTTATTTTTTTAATAGCCTTCATTACAGACCTCCTTTAATAGCCAAATTCGGCAAAATTAATGCAATTTGAGGAAAGGCCAGCAGTAAAACCGCAAAGACAATAAGGGCAAAGAGAAAGGGGAAGGAGCCCCTAAAAATGGTATTCAATGAAAGATCGCGGCGCACCCCGCTTACCACATAGACATTTATGCCTACGGGGGGAGTAATTACCCCAATTTGGGTGACAACAACAATGAGTACGCCAAACCAAATGGGGTTATAGCCCAAGCGCAATATGACCGGATAAAAAATGGGCGTTACTAAGAGCACGAGGGCCAGGGAATCGATAAAGCAACCGAGTATTAAATAGAAGATAATGATAAGGGCCATAACAATAAAGCCGGGAAGGGGCAGGCTGGCAAACCAGTTGGCTACACCAAAGGGTATCTGGGAGATAGCTAAAAAGCGGCCAAAGACCACTGCCGCAGCAACGATAATAAATATCATGCCGCTCGTTCTGGCGGTCTCTAACAGGGTTTGAGCTAAAATTTTAAGCTGAAGTTTTCCCTTTAGGGCCGTTATAAGCATGCTGCCGGCAGCCCCAATGGCGGCGGCCTCGATTGCCGTAAAGAGTCCGGCAAACATGCCCCCCATAACAAAAAAGAAGAGCAGAAGAATTTCGATAACACCAGAGAGGGATTTAATTCTCTCTTTAAAGCTATGGCGTTTGCAGGCGGGACCGAGGGCGGGATTTCTTTTGCACTTTATATAGATAGTAAGGCAAAATATAAGGCTTATTATAATTCCCGGCAGAATACCCGCAAGAAAGAGGGCGCCTATGGACTGTTCGGTCATAAGTGCATAGACGATAAAGACGACGCTTGGCGGAATGAGCATGCCTAAACTGCCACCGGCTGCAACGGTGCCACTGGCGAGCTCGTCGGAGTAGTTGTATTTTTTCATTTCCGGCAGGGCGACGGTGGTCATTGTTGCAGCAGTTGCCGGCCCAGAACCGCTTATGGCGCCGAAGCCGGCACAGGCCCCCACGGTGGCCATTGCCAGGCCGCCGGGCAGATGGCCGATCCAGGTGTAGGCCGCCCTAAATAGGCCACCGCTGATGCCGGCATGAAAGGCCAGCTGCCCCATTAGCACAAAAAGCGGGATAACCGTTAGGTTGTACGAAGAAAAGGTGTCAAAAAGCTCGGCACTTACCATGCTCAGGGCTGCTGTGGGGCTGGTGATAAGGGCAAAGCCTAGAATGCCCGAGGCAAGCATGGCAAAGGCCACCGGCATACTCGATAAGAGCAGGACAAAAAGTAAAAGGCAGCCCAAAAGACCGCCGACCAAGGGACTCATGACTTTATGAACTCCTTTCCCGGATGTGTAAGATGATAAAAAATGGAAAACGAGACAAAAACAAAGCACAGTGCGGTGAGCCAGGGAATCCAAAACACCGGAATAGACAGTGTTGGCATTACCTGTCTGCTTCGCAGGAGCAAGAGACCGTACAGCCAGGAACGCACTGCTAAAAGCCCGAACAAGAACAAGGATAACAACCTAAAGATGCTGTCCAACACGGTGCGGCCTATACGGTTAAATCTCTGGTACAAAAACTCGATTGCAATATGCCCTTTTACCGCCGTTACATAGGGCAGGGAGCAGGTGATGGCAATAACACTGGCAACGCGCACAATGTCATAGGCGCCCAGAATGCCCTTGTGAAAAAACCGCAATAGGACATCGCTCAGGGTTACGACGATCATTGCCAAAATGGCAAGCCCCGATAGCAGGGCCAGGGCCAATATAATGCGGCGCGTTGTCTTCCAGAACAGGTCTGCCAAAGTCTGCATGTGCTCAGTTTTCCAGTGCTGCCAAAATATCATTTAAAATGGCACGGCCGGGCAGGCCCTTCGATTCGACGGTATTGGCATATTCTTCGAGGATGGGGCGAACGGCTGTGGCCATCGCTTGGCGGTCCTGGGCATCTGGCTCTACCACGGAGTGCTTTAAATTATTTACCAGCTCTATGCCCTCGGCATCGCTATCGTCCCAGGCTTCTCCCTGGCGCTGTATCCATTCGGCATTGACCTCGTCGATAATGCTTTGAATATCGGCTGGAAGGGCCTCCCACTTGGCCTTATTCATTACCGCAAACATGCTGGTGGTATAGCCAATTGCGCTAGTGTCGTAGATATGGTTTACCACTTCTGCCTGCCGCCAGCCGGCGAGGGTTTCGTAGGGGCAAAAGGTTGCGTCTACTACGCCCTTCTGAAGGGCCTCGTAGGTTTCGCCCTGGCTCATAGACACGGGTACAGCTCCCAGGGCCTGCACAATCTTTGCCGACAGGCCTGTTGCCCGAATTTTTTGGCCGGCAATATCGCTAAAGCTCTTAATGGCGTTGCGAGAAGCTAAAATGCCGGGGCCATGGCCATGTAAATACAGGACCTTGACCTCCGAAAGCTCCTGGGGTAGATATTTTTGATACATCGCATTGGCAATTTCCGTGGCTTGGCGGCCATTTTTATAGCCAAGGGGCAGGTCGAGCACCTCGAAAAGCGGAAAGCGCCCCCTGCTGTAGGCAAAGGCGCTCATGCCAATGTCGGAAATGCCTGTTACTACGCCATCGTATATCTGTGGCGCCTTCGACAGGGTTTCGCCGGGATACAGCACAATTTTAACTCGGTTATCGCTGCGTTTTTCCACTTCGCGCGCCCACATTGTAGCTGCCTTGGTCTGGGCATGTGTAGCAGAGAAAAAGATACTGTAACTGAGTACGATTTGGTCCGACTTCTTACAGCTGGAAAGGCTGCCTAAAAGCCCCAGGGCCAAGGCCACTGTGGGGATAGAGGCCAATAAGATTCGTTTGATTTTCATAATCACTCCAAAAAAAGCTGACTTTAAACTTTAAAGCCAGCTTAACACGTAATTAATAATTTGTGTTGTTTTTTTTACTGTTTTGCCGCCTCTAAAACAGCATCGAAGGCGGGCTTGGTATTGAACCAGGCGTCGAAGAGCAGAGGATAGCTGGTAATCTTGTGGTGGTTGCTCAACCAGGTATTTGCATCGGAAATGCCCCAAATGGTAATGCCCTGAATCCCGTTTTTAGTCGGAGTTTTCCGCTTTTCTATGAATAGCGAAAAATAGTCCTTGTATACGGCGGCCAATTGTTTTTTAGCGGCCTCGGTTTTCATTACGCTGTGAATATCCAGCTCGGTAATTTGTACATCTAGGCCTGTTTCCAGGAAGCTATCTACAGCTCGTCGAAAGCTACTTGGCCCGGGAAAATCAATTTTAACATGCGATTGCATGCCGATGGCGTCTATTCGGGCCTTGGGGTTTTCCTGAATGGCTTTTACCAGCTTTAATATTCCGGCGGTCTTTGCGGGGACATAGCAATTGTAGTCGTTATACGTCAAGCCGACCTCTTTAGGGGCATAGGTATTGGCAAGCACAAAGGCGTTTACAATGAAGGAATCGTCCTTGTAAATGGCGAACCAGTCGCCATTGGTTCGTAGCCAGTACTGTTCGTTTGCCCCATCGCTGACCGCCTCGTTCACGACATCCCAGCTTGTTATAACGCGCTTACCAGCATTGTTTTTTTCTTCCCAGGCTTTTATATGCTCTAAAAGACTGCGAATATACCACTCTTGGCGCGCATTCATAGTGGGTATATCTACGAGGGCACCGGTGTTTTTAAAGTTTTCGCGAAAGAACCACTTTGGGGTCTGGGAATGCCAGACAAGGGTGTGTCCGCGCAGGCTTAAATTGTTGTCGCGACAGGCAGCCAGGCTTGCATCGACTACATCGAAAAAGAGGCTGGCCGGAACCTGATATTTCTTGCCATCGCCAGCAAGGTAGCTGCCGAATTCGCTAGGTTCTTTTCCCAAGATGTAATCGGGTTTAAATTCGTTGCCAACGGTGGTGCTATTGCAGTGGTGCGCAAGGCCTTCGGCGATATAGGGATTTTGCAATTCCGGGGCAGTTACCGCAAAGCCAAAATATTCAAACCAGGGTAGAAGGGCATCTTTTAAGGGTGGCGCCTCGGTCCAACAGGTTGCCCCTTCTTCCACTGGAATGAGCTGTAAATCGAAAAGGGTATATGCCGAGCCGCCGGGAGCAGAAATACCTATTGCCAGCTGCACATCGCCGGAGAGGCTGGCGACTTCTGAATCTAGGGCGGTAAAGGGAATGCTTATCTCGGTGATCTTGCCCACCTCGCCGGCCAATTCGGTATTGGCCGTTCCAATGCTGATATTGTTTTTAGGGTCGGTTTCGATGGGGCCCAAAAGCCCATCCTTTGGCGCATCCAGGGCAAAGCGTTTCCACACGAGGTCGGGGGCCTCTGCCCGCACCTTGCACTCGAGGCCTACAAATTGGCCCAAGCGTTTTTCGCCCAGCGATACCGTAAAGACCGCCGCTGCATTCCAGTTTTTATTGGTAATTGTCCAGGCTGGGCCCTGGTTTAAAACCGACTCCTGTACGGCAATGCTCTCTCCCCCTGCCCAGCCAACGGCCCCGGTTAAGGCAAACATTGAGCGAGAAGCACCGCTTTTTTTGGACGCTGTTCCCGATTTTGCAGTCGTCTGTGCGGTACTTGTTGCACAGCCATATATGAGCAGGCCGGCCATTAGAATAGCTGCGACTAAAAGATATTTTCGCATTTCTCTCCCTCCCTAATAGATTGACTTGATATTCTATCCTAGTATACTTCAATTTTCTAGCTTTATAATTTTAAGCAGTGTAATATTTAGATTGCTAACATTTGGAGGATGTATGAATAGAAACATTAAAATTCTAATGATGGGCTTGGCGATCTTGGCAATCGGCAGCTTTACACAGATTGTTGCCGAGGACAAACCGGTATTCGACCCTAACTTTCATATTTATTTATTGATGGGGCAATCAAATATGGAGGGCACCCCCCAACCCATGCCCGAGGACATGGTGGAAAACCCCCGGATAAAGGTTCTGGCCTATCAGAATAATCCACGCCTTGGACGCATATACAACAAGTGGGCCATTGCGGTACCGCCACTTCACAGCAATTACCTTGGCTTGGGGCCTGGGGATTATTTTGCCAGAACACTTATCGAAAAAATGCCCGAAGACGTAACTATTGGGCTAGTGCCACTGGGCATCTGTGGCATCGATCTAGATTTTTATATGAAGGGCATTGTCTCCACTAGACGCAGCGAGTTTAAAATTCCCCCCGATAATCACTGGGATGGGGCCTACGAATGGGTTATCGAAAGGGCAAAAGAGGCTCAAAAACATGGTGTTATAAAGGGCATTCTTTTTCATCAGGGCGAATCTGACAGTGGAAAACGGAATTGGCAGACAAAAATGAAGGTTCTAACCGAAAATTTGCGTAGCGATCTAGAGATCCCCAATGCACCAATCCTTGTCGGCGAACTTTTATATGGGGGCGGTTGCGAAGGGCATAATTTAATTATTCAGAACACCGCTAAATCTATCCCCAACGCTTGGTTGGTTAAAACTGATGGTCTGGGAGGGCTGGATCGCTTTCACTTCAATTTGGAAGGGCAGCGAGAGCTTGGACGGCGCTATGCTGCAAAGATGATAGAGGCCCTGGACATAAAATAACATACGGGCACTCAGTTTTATAGGGGCTTGTAGCTGGGCCGCCGGGTAATTTCGCGGGGAACCCAGGTGAAAGATTCGGTAAACTAGTTAAGCAATTGGACAAGCTTTGGCGAATTGGCTAGTATTCTAATTGATGGATATTTTTAATCTGGATTTAGACTGGGCAATTTTGGCCACACCCGACTGTCCTGCGGCAGAAGAGCTTGCCTTGGGAATAATGCACCTACGCTCGCTTACCGGCCTAGCCCCTAAACGCCCGCCCATTTTAGACGCCACGGGCCCTGCACCCGAGGCCGAGCGACCTATATTCGTGGTCAATTGCGAAATGGACCACCCCGAAGGCCCCGAGGGGGTTTTGCAGGGCTTTGCCTGGCGAACCGGCATTGATCGCGTCGAGCTCTATGGCGACAGTCGCCACGGTCTTATGAACGGTATTGGCAATTTTTTACAATCGTTGGGCCTTTTTTGGCCAAAACCTGGCGAAAACGCCATTCTATCTCCCTCTGTAAGCCCTTTAGAAAAGGGGAAAATTCCGCTTGCCCTGCGAAACCAGCGCCGGGAAAGTGGGCCTAGTAGGAAGGCCTTTGCCCTGCCCATTGCCATCTGTGCCCGCTGGGGGCGCACCGAAGGGGTGCGCTATGGCGTGGAGATCTTAGAATGGGCTGCCCGCATTGGCTTCGATGCTGTCTTGGTGCTCACCGACGACCGCGCCTTTGGCATTAAAAAACCGGGCCTGCTTGCCAATTCGGATGCACTGTGGGAAAAAATTGCCCCCCAGATGGGCCATACTGCTCGGCGCTTGGGCATAAGCTTGGAAAAAGGTGGGCGGTGTATGAACCGCTTTGTGCCGCGCAAGCGCTTTTCCCACAAAAAAGATTGGAACCGCATGGTAAATGGCAAACGCAGAGCGGACTTCAATTTTTGTCCTACAAATCCCGATGCCCTGGCTGCCGTTGCCTCCTTGGCCCTTGAGCGCATTTTAAAATTTCCCGATGCTGATGTCTTTCATATTCACGGTTCGGGAAGCGATTTTGACCAATGGTGCCAATGCCCCAGTTGTCGCGCCTTTAGCCCCCCCGAGCAGGAACTTTTAGCCTTAAACGCCATTGCCGACCGGCTTTTGGAGGCCGGTCTAAACACCACCCTGGCCCTACCGGAGCACCTCGACGAAAGCACTAACTCTGGCGCCATAAAGCCTTCTGTCCTCGTCAAATCCCGACCTGTCCAATTAATTGCAGAGGATGCCGCCGGTTTTGAGGCTGTAATTAAACAGGCTCTTAAATTGTAGACCAATTTTAGGATAAAGAAGCTTAATTAACGAGAGGACGGTACAGACAATGAGCACCTACAACGATTTAGAACTCTGGTATAATGAGCCTGCAGAGGATTGGAATTCTGCCCTCCCCCTTGGCAACGGCCGCCTTGGCGCTATGGTCTTTGGCAATATAAGGCGTGAACGCATACAACTGAACGAAGAAAGCATGTGGTATGGAGGCGCAAGGGATAGAATAAACCCCAGCGCAAAAGAGGCTTTTCCAAAAGTGCGGCAACTTTTGACCGAAGGTAAAATTGCTCAAGCAGAGGGACTTGTTCTTGATGCAATGGTGGGAACTCCGGAAAGCCAGGGCCATTATTTACCCTTAGGGGATCTTTTTATTGATTTCGATCATGGTGAACAAGAAACACCTTGGTATCTGAATACAATTCAAAACCCCGATATTCAAGACCGCTTTTCTTCAGCTAAAAATATAAGCGGATATCGTCGCAGTCTTGACCTTAGAACGGCGACAAGCAGGCTTGAATACCGCTGGGAAGATAGGACATTTATCCGCGAGTGTTTTATTTCCAGCGAGTACCAAGTTATGGTACTACATCTGCAATGCGACGAAACCGGTGGCATCAACTGTTCGCTAAAACTCGAACGCGACAGGCTCTTACATGCCACTGGTCCCTGGAGCTCTGAGCAAGGCGTACAGAAAACAATCAATGGCGCAAATGGCATTTACCTGTTGGGCAATTGCGGAGGAACTGCTGGTAGCGATTTTTTTACCGCTCTTGCCGCATCGATCGAAGGCGACGAAGGCAAAATTTCTGTCTGTGGAGATACTTTAAAAATTAAACATGCCACCCAGGTTAACCTCTATTTTGCTGGCGAGACCAGTTATCGGCCTGGAAACATTCAAAAACGGGCACAAGAAAGAATTTCCGCAGCCCTAGGTGCAGGCTTCGGGAAACTAAGGCAGGCCCATATAAAAGACTGGCAAGCTATTTTTGAGCGAGCCGATTTTGCATTGGATATTAAAGACTCCTGCCTAAAAAAATTTAGCAACATCCCATTGAATCAGCGACTTAAGACTTTGCAAAATGATGCAAGCGATCAAGAGGATCTATTCACCCTATATTGGCACTTTGGCCGATACCTGCTTATGTCTTCTAGCCGTCCTGGCTGCCTTCCGGCAAATTTACAGGGAATTTGGAACGATAGCTTTCACCCGCCTTGGGGATCTAAATATACCATAAACATCAATACACAAATGAATTATTGGCCAGCAGAAGCTTGTAACTTAGCTGAGTGCCACCAGCCACTGTTTGACCATATTGAACTTATGCTGCCTCGTGGACAAAAAGTTGCCAGAGAAATGTACGGAATGCGGGGGTTTATGGCCCATCATAATACCGACATCTATGGCGACTGCGCACCTCAGGATACCTGGATTCCTGCAAGTCTCTGGCCCACCGGGGCCGCCTGGCTCTGTCTGCATCTCTTTGAGCACTGGGAGTATTCGTTTGACGATGTTTTTCTAAAGCGAGCATGGCCTCTTTTGCGCGAAGCCAGCCTGTTTTTTTTAGATTACCTGGAAGAGGATGAACAGGGCCAACTGATTACCAGCCCTTCCGTCTCGCCAGAAAACACATACCGCCTTCCCACCGGTGAGGTTGGCTCTCTGTGTAGGGGGCCTTCGATGGATAGCCAGATAATTCGAGCTCTGTTTAATGCAACTATTACAAGTTTTAACGCCCTTGCCCCTGTAACGCGCTTGCTGCCCGAAGAGTATTCCGATTTTATTGACGACCTAAAAAAATCCATCGCCAAACTGCCGGCAATTGAAACCGATAAAGAGGGTCGCATTAAGGAATGGGCAGAGGAATATGAAGAACTGGAACCTGGGCATCGGCATATATCACACCTTTTAGCCCTTCATCCAACTCAGCAAATAGATCGGCACGATACTCCAGAACTTGCCAATGCAGCTCGAAAAACATTGGAGGGCCGTCTTTCCCATGGCGGCGGGCACACTGGCTGGAGCCGGGCTTGGATTGTAAATTTCTATGCTAGACTGGGCGATGGCGATAAGGCTCACGAAAATCTTTTGGCACTATTAAAGAATTCTACCCAGCCTAATTTTTTTGATACTCATCCTCCATTCCAAATTGATGGCAACTTTGGAGGTTCTGCCGGCATTACCGAGTTACTTTTACAGTCAAAAATTTTGCAACATCCTGTTTTCGATGGTTCTTCTATTTCTAAGGCAGAGCCTCGAGTACGGTTAGAGCTTTTACCAGCTCTTCCAAAGGCATGGCCCGATGGCAAGGCGCGAGGGCTGCGAGCGCGTGGAGGGCTAGAGGTATCGATGGTCTGGAATGCAGGAAAACTGACAAGTGCATCCATCAAGGCATCCAGGCACATTAAAATTGAACTTATGCATAACGGCTCTTATACCATGTTCAATCTTTCTGCGGGCCAGGTCCAAATTATTTAAATATAGGGTATACTCATCAATATGAATAAAAATTTTGATGAGCTTATACAGGCCGTGTGCGATGCAAAACATCTCGTTGCATTTACGGGAGCGGGGGTCAGCACGCTTTCGGGAATTCAGGATTTTAGGGGCAAAAATGGCCTGTATAAAACGATGGATGCCGACCGTATGTTCAGTCTTGAGCTTTTTATACGGGAGCCAGAGGTTTACTATAATTTGGCAAAGGATTTTATCTATGGCCTACAGGATTTCAAGCCTTCTATTGTGCACCAGGTGTTGGCAAAGCTTGAACAGCGTACATTTCTTAAATCGCTTATCACCCAGAATGTCGATATGCTCCATTCCAAGGCGGGGAATCGCCAGGTTTTAGAAATTCATGGGAGTCCGGCCAAACATTACTGCATTGGCTGCAAGCGCGAAAAGAGCTTTAAGGAGATTGCCTGCATTGTGCGCAGGGGCGAGTTGCCACTTTGCGAGGCCTGTAAAAAGCCGTATAAGCCAGATATTGTGTTTTTTGGCGAAAACCTTCCGCTGGATACTATAAATGCCGCGGTTACCGAGGCAAAAAAAGCGGACCTTATGCTTGTACTGGGCTCGAGCCTTGTGGTTCAGCCTGCAGCGAGTCTGCCACACTATTGCCTAGAAGCCGGGGGCAAACTCGTTATCGTAAACGATCAGGCCACTCCCCTCGACGCCCACGCCTTCCTGCGCTACCACGACTTAAATTCTGCCTTCGAATTTCTTCTGGCTGCGCTAGACTAGTACATCGAATCTTTCACCTAGCTTTCGAAGCCAATCCTTCAAACTCGCTCGGGCAAACTGGGGTTTAATTGCCACTTCCATGTTTGTCAAGGTTTTAAACAGCCTCGCCCAACAGGCATAACACACATATTTTGCCTGTATAGACATAATATAGTAAGGTAATATTGAATTGTCATTGAAGCCAATTTTTCATATTCCCATTAATGAGGTATATTAACCACTTCTTTTCACACCTAGATTTTTTGACAAACTTAGTATATTTTAATAATGATGTCTTATAATGTACCAATTAGAATGAATTAGGGGGTTGTTTTGACATCAGCGCAACACATCCAAATGGTTAAGAATATTCTTTCTCCTGGCAGATATTATAATGATATTTTGGCATCAATATCAAAGCCCCAAAATTATATAAAACCATTTTATTCTGATACCTTTAACAATGTTTTTAATGGAGATTGCCTAGAAATTTTATCTAAACTGCCTGACAATAGTATAGATATGATTTTTGCAGATCCTCCCTATCTTCTCTCTAATGATGGTTTTACTTGCCAGAACGGCAGAATGGTTAATGTTAATAAAGGAAAATGGGATAAGAGCAAAGGTTTTGAAAATGACGAAATTTTTCATAATAATTGGATTCAGGCCTGTAAAAAAGTATTAAAACCTGAAGGCACCATTTGGATAAGCGGGACATACCATAGTATATTCCAATGTGGCTACCTGTTACAAAAAAATGACTTTCATTTGCTAAATGATATCTCATGGTTTAAACCAAATGCTGCGCCCAATTTAAGTTGTCGTTTTTTTACGGCCTCACATGAGACACTTTTATGGGCACGTAAGCAAAAGAAAGCAAAGCACACTTTCAATTATGAGCCTATTAAAAATGGGAATTTCCCCGAAGACAAACTAAAGAAACAGAACACTCAAATGCGTTCTGTGTGGTCAATCCCCACACCAGCCATCGCAGAAAAAGAATTTGGTAAACATCCAACTCAAAAACCAATTGCATTATTAAAACGTATAGTTTTAGCATCTACTAAAGAAAATGATATTATATTGGACCCTTTTAATGGAAGCGGGACAACAGGGGTCGCTTCTTCTCTTCTGGGCAATAGATATTATATTGGCATAGAATTAGAACGAGAATATTGTATAATTTCAAAGAAAAGGCTTAAAAAAATAAATACACAATAGGAAGTAAGCAATGAACACACAGGGTAGAAAATACTTTTATCAACAACCTGTTTGTCAGTTTTAATAATTAAGGAGCTTAAAATGAATAAACATTTAACAGATATTTTAAATTTATCGAGCGACGATCAGCTTTTTGAATATATTACAAAAACATTTAGAGATAAAATTACAACTCTTTCGTGGTTTGTAGATTGGGAAAAAGTAACTAACAACGTAAGAGACATCGAATTGTCCCTTAACATAATGAACTATTTAATAGGGAAAGAAAATTTTGTTAATGATTTAACTTTATTAATCTTAAAAAATCCTTTTATCGTTGAAGCTTTTCCAATATTAATTGCAACGCGAGAAAAAGAAATTGAAGTATTAACTAATTTGGAAGATCTAGAATCTAAAAAATTTAATTTTTTCAAAAATAATTATTCTCACGAAGAAGCCACTGATCTGGCTTGTTTTCTACGAGATACTGGCTTTGCAAATATGGTAGTTAATAAAAACATTAAAAACTTTGTGGATTATGTATATGGTGTAGAAGTAGGACTAGATACAAATACAAGGAAAAATCGAAGTGGTAAAATGATGGAAAACATTTGTGAACAGCTTATTTACGCGCACTGCAAAAAAACAAACCATGAATTCATAGCTCAGGCCGATAAAAATAAAATTGCGAATCAATGGGGCGTTAATATTGAAATGGATAAATCTGATAGAAAAATCGATTTTGCAATAAAAGGCAACAAAAATATATATCTGGTTGAAGTTAATTTTTATAGTGGGGGAGGGTCTAAATTAAAATCTACAGCAACAGAATATTGTGAAATGTATAATAGATATAAATCGCAAAATTTTGAGTTTATCTGGATAACAGATGGCGCAGGCTGGAAAAGCACGTTAAAACCTTTGCGTGAATATTTTAATAAAGCCGATTATCTTATTAATATAGCAATGCTAAAAAACAAAATTTTAGAAAAAATAATCCAATAGACATTTATTCACAAGGGAGGAATTTTATATATGAAAAATAAACCAATTAAGCCTTTTTTAAAATGGGCCGGGGGAAAAGGCCAATTAATCAATGTGATTAAACAATATTACCCAAAAGAATTGGGTAAAACTATTAATAAATATGCCGAGCCCTTTATCGGTGGTGGTGCCCTATTATTTGATGTGTTGAGCCAACATTATCATTTAGATGTCTATATCAGTGATACAAATGCGGAACTCATTAATACCTACCGAATTCTTCGGGATAAACCAAAAATGCTTATTTTAATGCTCAAAGATATTCAATCTGATTATCTTTCTTTGGACATTGAATCTCGCAAAAACTTTTATTATGAAAAGCGAAAACACTTTAATTTTCTTAAAAGTAAAGGAGATTTAGGAATCGAAGTAGCTGCTTTGTTTATTTTTTTGAACAAAACTTGTTTTAATGGCCTTTATCGGGTTAATTCTAAAGGTGAATTTAATGTGCCTATGGGGGCCTATAAAAATCCTTTAATATGTGACGATAAAAATCTTAGGAATGTTTCTGATGCTTTGCAAAATGCTAATATTATTTGTGGTGATTATAAGGAATCTAACAACTATATTGATAGCAATACCTTTGCTTATTTCGATCCTCCCTATCGACCTCTTACTAAAACATCAAGTTTTAATTCTTATACAGAAAACATTTTTGACGATGAAGAACAAGTTAAACTCGCAAATTACATAGATCAGCTATCCGATAGAGGTGCATATATAATTGCTAGTAACTCTGATCCTAAAAACACAGATCCAAACGACAATTTTTTTGATGAACTTTACACAAAATTACATATAAAAAGAATTCCTGCTTTTAGAATGATTAATAGCAAAGCAAATTTGCGAGGTGAAATTAACGAGTTGTTACTATTCAGTTTTTGACAACTTTTTATTCTCCGAAAATTTCACCTATCCCAAACAGGGGTGAAATTTTCGAAGGAATAGCTACTTCAACCGTTTATAGGCTTTAATTTCCTGGCGGATGCGGAAAGCTAGGTCGCTGCGCGGGATGCGGATTTGCTCCATTGAATCGCGGAAACGGAGGGTTACCGTGTTATCGTCCTTGCTCTGGTAGTCGACCGTAACGCAGAAGGGAGTTCCCGCCTCGTCTTGGCGGCGGTAGCGGCGACCAATGGCCCCAGCCTGATCGTAATCGGTGGAGAAATCCTCTTTAAGCTCGCTCTGAATATCGCGGGCAAGCTCGGCCAGCCCATCTTTTTTCATAAGAGGCAAAACCGCCACCGTAATAGGAGCCAAGCTGGGATGAAAACGCAGAACAGTGCGCCAATCGTCGTCGTTGCCCTTATCGGCAACCTTCTCCTCGTCGTAGGCATCGCAGAGCATCATAAGCACCTCGCGAGTGAGCCCCGCAGAAGTCTCGATAATAAAGGGCGTATAGCGCTCGTTGTTGTTTTCCTGATCGATGTACTGTAAATCTTTGCCGGAAAACTCCATGTGGCGAGAAAGATCGTAATCGCCCCGATTGTGCACCCCCTCCAATTCGCGCCAACCCATGGGAAAAAGGTACTCGATATCGTAGGCGTCTATCGCATAGTGAGCCAGCTCCTTAGGGCCATGCTGATGCCAACGCAGATGGTCCATCTTTACCCCAAGCTTTTCGAAATAGGCCCACCGCTCTTTTTTCCAGAACTCAAACCAATCTTTGTCGGTGCCGGGCTTTACAAAAAACTGCATTTCCATTTGCTCGAATTCACAGGTGCGAAAAATAAAGTTTTTAGTGACAATTTCATTTCTAAAGGCCTTGCCTACCTGGGCAATGCCAAAGGGAATTTTCATGCGGTTAGATTGAATAATGTTTTTGTAATTTATATAAATTCCCTGGGCAGTTTCTGGACGCAGATAGATAGTACTTCCCGACTCTTCGACAGCCCCAATGTTTGTTTTAAACATGAGGTTGAACTTGCGGGTATCGGTGAGCTCCCCACCGCATTCGGGACATTGCTTTTTTGCCAGCTTATCTTCATCAATTTGATCCGCCCTAAAACGCCCCTTACATTTTTTGCAATCTACCAGTGGATCGGTAAAATTTTCCACATGGCCAGAGGCCTCCCAGACCTTGGGATACATGAGAATAGCGGCATCTAAACCCACAATATTGTCGTGAAGCTGGGTCATTTCCTTCCACCACAGCTGTTGGATTCGATTTTTTAGCTCGATACCCAGGGGGCCATAGTCCCAGGCTCCAGCCTGGCCACCATATATTTCCGACGACTGAAACACGAATCCCCTGCGCTTGGCGAGCGAGGCGATTTTTTCCATCGTTGCCGGTCCCTGGTACTCTTTTTCTACATCCGCCATAATTTACTCCTCAAATGCCCCCATGGTACGAGGGCCAGTGTATTGGCATTCAGTATATAGA
>CAZBJJ010000036.1:0-21409 GCA_964492245.1 uncultured Spirochaetales bacterium
GAGCCCGATCGGCCTGCTTTTTTCAACCAATTTACAGAAAGAATTGTACACTAACGCAGTTTTTGCATAGCCAGTCTTTCCATACTACCGCCTCCGAATCAACACATTATAATACAACATTTGCGTATTATTATCACATTTATATTAATAAGTATGGCCAAAGTTCAAATCTGTGTCAATGCAAAATTTCATTTCATATTTGTGTGAGCTCCGGACCGTCTTGTAAAACTTCAGGGAAGAAATATCCCACTGTTAATGCATACTGATCCTGTGCCGAAAGGCAAGTATCTGTAAGGTATCCTTTTTCGGCTCCGTACTCTTTTAATCCTCGGTAGTAAAACAATTTATGTTTTTCATCAATTATGAAAGGCATAATGTCATGCTGTAAACATTCTTTGAACATGATGATGCGTCCGACACGTCCGTTTCCATCTTGAAAGGGATGTATGCTTTCAAATCGGTGGTGAAATTCAATAATATCATCTACAGTGATCTGCTCTCTCGCATGATAATCATCAAGCAGCTTGCCCATTTCACTGGACACCTTAGCAGGTGCTGCCGTTTTCATATCGCCAACCACATTGGCCCGTGCTTTATAGTCACCGACACGAAACCATTCCTTACGCTCATCTGATGTTCCACGCTTTAAAAACTTGTGAAATTCTTTGATCATGCTCTCCGTCAGTTCTTCATCTGCATGTGTCAGCATGTAATCAAAACAAGCAAAGTGATTTACCGTTTCTACAATGTCATCCACATCGGCAGCTTCTTCCGGAGCTATATTAATCGTGTTGGTTTCATAAATGTATCGGGTCTGCTCCTCTGAAAGTCGGCTGCCTTCAATCCTATTTGAGTTGTAGGCAAGTTTAATCTGGGTCTGATGATACAGGCCACCTTTGAGCTTCATTTCTTTTTCTTCCTGCAGATGCTCCAATAAACGTTGTTTCATAAGCACCCCCTCATTTTTATGTTCTTATTTATTTTACCGCGTTTTAATTATTACATCTTCTCATTTTGATCGCGTGATACCCTGTTTTTCTTATCTGAATCACAATACGTCATTATTATCACATTTATATTGATAAGTATGGCCAAAGACCAAAAAGTTGGGCCACCCTAAAATTACAGGGTGACCCAGGTGAAAGGTTCGGGAAACTAGTTATCTCCCAAAGACCGCTTCATATTTTTCCAAGCGCTCATCGATAATATCCTGACCGCCAGATTTCAGATAATCTTGCATACCGCCATCGAAGGTGGCATCAAATTTATCCGGAGAAACGACAATGGCCTGGTTAAGCAAATTGTCGCGCTTTTCAGCCAAAGCAGGCCCCATTCCCTCCTCGGACCTAATCTGACCCACATTGAAATTGGGAGTGATATAGGAATCGTGGCGCATAATAGAATAGGATTTATCCAAGAAACGCGCCTCTACACCGGCATAGGCCAGGGAAAGGGACTTAATATTTAATTCCTTATCGCCCAAGTCAAGACCATTTATGGTGATGGTATAGTCGATATTTGCTGGCGAGTTCATAATTTTTTCGCCCTTTGCCGCAATAGTCTTTATTGTGCCATCCGCCAAAACCTCATGGGTTACGCCCACATCGCCAATCTGCAGATATTTGCGATTTTCAAGCTTGCTTATCCAATCCAAATATAAGAGAGAGGCCACCGGCTCCTTGTTTGTGGCAGGGAAGAAGACCTTCCTGTCTACAGGCGGGCTCAGATATTTGCGATATTTTCCTGCATTGTTCTTAAAGGGCTCTATTGCAATAAAGACCGCATCCTCACCAGCAATGTTCTTTAAGTTGGCATGAATACCATTGTCGGCATCGCGGTAGGGATAGTCCCAGTTGTGAATAAAGGCACCCACATAGCCAGCCTTAATATTGTTATCCTCTGTTTTATCGCCGCTGGGATACAGGGGAAAGTCCTTCCAAATAAGACCCTGATTGTAGAGCTTATTGAGGAAGCGAATGCCCTCTTTATAACCGGGCCAGAGCAATCTTCGGTCGTCAAAACCGCGGATCCACATCTCTTTATCCGTGGTACTTTCGGGCACAAAGGAGGTGGTAAGCAGGTCGGCTCTCCAACCCACATCCTTACCCATGGAGAAGGGAATAAGCTTATTGGCATCGGCACCAAGGAGCTTACTGGCATTGGATTTAAAGGCCTTGAGCATCGTTTCAAACTCTTCGGCGCTTCGAGGTTCGCTTATATTGAGCTTTTTAAGCCAGTCTTCGCGCACAAAGACGCTTGTCCGGTTGTTATGGAAAAGCAATGCCTCTATTGCCCAAAGCTCCCCAGATTCGGGGTCCTTATTCCAATAGATATTCTGATCGCCTAATAAGTTCCAAAGATTGGGCAGTTCACCCTTGTATTGCTGCAAAAGTGGGGCAATATCCAATACACCGTTCATATTGGCATAGGTTTGGATAGTTGGATAACTATAGGTTACACAGACATCGGGAGCATCGCCAGAGGCCAGAAGGTTGTTAAGCGCTTCAACCTCTGTCCAGCGGGGCACGGGAACAAAGACCACCTCGACATTGTGGTCTTTAAGCATACCCGCCTTGATAAAGTCGGTGTAGTAATTGTCCTCTGGCTTTGAGCCACCGTCATTGCCACGATCGTAGACCTCGACCGTAATGGTCTTGGTTGTCTTAAAGCGACCATTTACTAAATCGCCTTCTTCCTTTGCCTTGGCAGTCTCGCCCGCCTTGCCGCCACAGGCCATCAGTACGAGGGCCAAAGACAGACTGACGAGAAGGGCCGAAACAAGTCTCTTCATAATCTTCCTCCTGTTTTTATTCCTTAACCGCGCCCAGTGTAGCACCGGAAATAAAATATTTTTGCAGCCAAGGATAGATAACTAAAATCGGTACGGTGGCAAACATAATTGTTGCCGCCTTTATGGTCTCGGAAAGACCGGGAGGGGTAAAGCCCTCTTGCGTAGCAATTTCTATATTGGATACGCTGTTGATTAAATTGTACAAGAGGAGCTGGATGGGATAGTATTTTCGAGCATTGGACATAAACATAAGGGCATCCGAAAAACCATTCCAGCGTCCAACCGCATAAAAAAGCGCCAAGGTTGCTAGTACCGGTGTCGAAAGTGGTAAGTAGATGTGCAAGAGTATGCGGATGGGTCCAGCCCCATCAATTTCGGCAGATTCCTTTAAACTTATAGGGATGTTTAAAAGAAAGCTACGCATTATTATCATATTAAAAACACTTAATGTATAGGGCAGAACAAGGACAATTGGCCTATTGAGCATCCTAAGATCTTTTAAAAGCAAATAAGTAGGGATGGTCCCCGCATTAAAATACATAGTAAAAATGATAAGGACTATAATAACTTTTCGCCCCTTTAACTCATTAAAGGTCAATGGAAAGGCACAGATAACGGTCATAAAAAGGGAAACGATGGTACAGACAATGGTGAGCATGGCCGTCCACAGCAATGACCAGGTGTATTTCTTGTCGCTCAAGACCAAGCGGTAGGCATCTAAGTTCCAGCCCTTTGGCCAAAGCCCAACCTCGTTTCGAATAAGCGCCTCGGAGGAACTAAGGGAGCGCGATAAAATATTCATAAGCGGCAAAAGGCATACGACAATGAGCAAAAGGCAGAGCAGCACAATAAAAGAATCGGCAAGTCGGGACCTATGCGATTTAATCATACAATACCTACATTATCCCCTGCTCGCCCGTTTTTTTGGCAAAGCGATCGGCTAAAAATAAGAAGAAAACACAGACAGCCGATTGAAAAAGTCCCACTGCAGTAGTCAAAGAAAACTGAAGTCCCCGGATACCATTTGTATATACAAAGGTGGCAATAACATTCGAGACGCTGGTAACTAAAGAATTTGAAAGCGCATAGGGACGATCGAACTCGCTCCCCAAAATACGCCCTAAACTGAGGACTAATAAGACGACAATGGTGGAACGAATTCCTGGCAGGGTTATATGCCAAATTCGCCGCATTCTTCCCGCCCCATCAATGGCGGCCGCCTCGTAGAGCTCTGGGTTAATACCCGTAATTGCGGCCAAGTATATAATTGTATTCCACCCAACACTCTGCCATATACCCAAAACAACATAGGTGCCAACCCAGAGTGTGGGATTGTTCAAAAAAGGAATGGGGCGGCCACCGAGTTTTTGTATCCAAACATTTATTAGGCCGTTTGTAGGCGCAAGTAGCTGTAAGGCCAGGCCGGAAATAATTATCCAAGATAAAAAATGGGGCAAATAGGCCACTGTCTGGGTAAAGCGTTTAAACCCTTTATAGGGCAACTCATTTAAAATAATGGCAAGAATAATTGGGGCGGGAAAGCCGATAAAAAGGTCCAGCATATTGAGTACAATGGTATTTCGCAGGGCGTATAAAAAATCCCGATTGGAAAAGGCTTTAAAAAAATATTCCAAACCATGCTTATCGGCCCAGGGCATCTCCCAGACCGATTTTACAATGCTATATTTTTTAAAGGCAATCTGAATATACAACATGGGTATGTATTTAAAAATCACAAAATAGGCCATTGGCAATAGCAGCAACAGATATAAGGTCCAATATCGACGAATATAGGACAGTGTCGGTGCTAGCGAAGGGAAAATTTTTCTCTTTTCATTCATATTGCATATCCCATAGGATATATAGTATCAAATAGCCTCGACAAATTGCCTATAGGGAATTTGTACTATATAAACATTGCCAGCAGCACCTGTATTCCCCCAATTGCGGCCCCCAAAATGGCCCCAAACACATTTATCCACTTTAATTGATCGGCAAGGACGTCTAACACAATGCCTTCGACCTGTATCATCTCTAGGCTATCTATCCGGCGCACCACAAGGTCTTCTATATCAATTTTTTGGAGTATTTGAGGAATTTTCTCGCTGGCAAGTTTATTGAACAGGCCTAAGGCGCGGATATCCACGGTATTTTTAATATTATTTAACCAAGGGAAAAGAATATTCAAATTGATGCCTTTCTGTTCTTCAAGATATTTTTGTGCCCTTTGGATGACAAGATGTTTACCCCGCGTTTTAAGCAAATGCACCAGCATTTTCGCCAAATCCTTATAGAACAGGGCGGGATCTGCAAGCACCGCCGCAAAAGAGAAATCCTCTGTTTTAATGGCAGACCTTATTTTGGCAGCTAGAGCAGAGGGTTTTAGGGAAATTGTTTTTTCCAGAGAGGCAAAGAGCCGTAACTTAATAAGGAATTCAGCCTCTGCACTGCTTAAATATTGCTTTATATTATTGACCAAGGATTCAATTATTTCTCCCATCCTACTGGAAAGGTCTGTATCGTATTGGGCCGCCGAGACAAAAAAGCGCTGTAAGCTATTCATTTTTTGAATGTTTTCATCCAGAAAGGTCCGACCTAATTTTTCTAGGGCACGACGTATTTCGGGCAAATCTAAAAACGTATACAGCCCAAGGCGGGCCTTTGGAAAAAGTAATAAAAAGAGCCTAGAAAACTGCTCTTCGTTTAAAATGGGCCGGTCAAGAAATTGTGCATCTAATATGTCAAATATCAATGTTACAATTGATGGCTTTGTCAAAGCGGTGTTTTCGGCATCTGTATCGTCCTTAGCGCTGGCACATGCGCTGGCTATAAGGCGCTCAATTGTATGCAAAAAACTGGGCGAATCCAAAAGTTTGTCTATAAAGCTTTGTATTATTACAGAGGCAGCTTCTTTTTCTTTATCGGTAAAAAAAGTGTTAAAAAGATTTAAAAGCTCGGCCGGGGTTTTTTCGACAAGAGAGCTCGTCCAGGAATGTATTGTTTTAGCCAATTCATCCTGTATGCTTTTTTCCTGTAAGCGCTCTAAAAGCATCTCTTGGGTAATCAATTCCCGCTGAACCATGCTGCCAATATTTTTAGACAGCTTAGCCCTCTGCCGAGGTAAAATGCCCGGGGTAAAGGGCAGGCGCAGACCGAATATTCGCTTTTCTGCAAGAGGCCTGAACAGCATTTTAATGGCCAGAGCATTAGTTACCCAGCCAATAATTGCCCCTAAAAGCGGGGGTAATAAAAAAACCAAAAACTCTTTCATTGCATTAAGGCCTTGGCAGCAGTTCTCGCCTGCGCTTCGGAGTCGAAAACCTGGCAGTCTATTGCGCGGACCCAGCCGGGTACCGGCCCCTCGTTGTTGAGCCAGACCTCCCAATTTTTATCTGGACCCAGGGAAATTCGTTCATTTATGGGTATGATAGTGCCCTTGCGGTACTGCCCCAAGACAATTGCCCTGTCGGCGGCCACATCGAAGACCTGTACATAGGCATTTTGTACCACAGCATAGCGAAGGCTAATATTTAAAATAGAGGTAGCAGGAGGGGAAGATAAGTCTTCCAGTCTGTTTTTAGGGGTACAGGACAGTAATAGCAAAGCGCTCGCGACTAATAAATATTTATTCATACTTTAGACCATTGTTAGCTTTAAGGATTTGCCTATGCCATCGAGCAATTTTTTATCGGAATCCACAAAATCTAACTGCAAAATATTATTAAAGGGCACCCAATCGTATTCGCTGTGCTCAACAAGGGTAAAATGTGGCGAATCTATCTGCACTGAATAGGCAAAGAGCTCGATTTTTTTCTCTCGATGATAAAAAAAGGCCTCTGTTAAAAATCTGCCAACCCTTGCCTGGACCCCCAGCTCCTCGAGAAATTCTCGCTCAAGCGCCTGGGCATCATCTTCCTTTCCCTCTACCTTGCCACCGGGAAATTCCCACTTCCCACCAATATCGCCACCGGGACAGCGGCGAGCCACTAAAATATGCCCATCTTCTCTTTGGACTATTCCTGCTACCGATCGCGCCATAATTACAGAAACAAGACATTGGGAAAGAGAAAATGCAGGGCTGCCGAAAGAATTGCGGCCCAGCCAATCCACTGCCTTCGGGCACTTAAAAAGCCAGTTATTCTTGGCATGGTATCAATACCGCTGGTACTACTGTCGCGATAAAATTCAAAAAGCAGGCTCGATCCCGATAATATTCCCATTGTCGCGGGAAAAAGATCGCCAACAATGGGGACATCCAAACGTACCACCGACAAAATTTTAAAAACTCCCACAAGAACGGTAAGAATTCCTAAAATAAGACACAGAGTCTGATTTTTAAAAAGTATGCGCAAATTTTCTATTAGGCCTGCAGAGTCCTTGCTCTCGCCCTGCAAGAGTAAATTCAGGCCCACCGTAATGTTTAGGACAATTGATAAAAAATAAAATTGTATCATGTAGGCATTTCTCCTGAGCTCTGTTGTTTGGTCTGCTTTTTTTCAATTTTGCCCCAGGTGTCGCGCAGGCCAACCGATCTATTATACACCGGATTTTCCAAAGTGGAATCGCTATCCTTATAAAAATAACCAATTCGTTCAAATTGCCAAAACTTATTGGCACTTTTTTCGTCGTTAAGGCAGGGTTCACCTAAGGCTGTTTTTATTATCTCCAGCGAATTCGTATTGAGTTTGTCTAAAAAACTTTCCCCAGGCTTAAGGCTCATTGGATTTTCTTCGGTAAACAGGTAGTCAAAGTTCCGAACTTCCAAAGGTATCGCTGTTTTAGTGCTCAGCCACTGGATGGTACCCTTAACTTTTCGATTGTCCGGTGCATTGCCCCCCCTGGTATCGCGATCGACGGTGCAATAGACCTTGGTAATCTCGCCGGTGGCGGGATCTTTTTCGAAGGAGGTACAGGTAACAATATAGGCCCAGCGCAGGCGCACAGAGTTTCCAGGATAGAGCCTAAAATATTTTTTGGGGGGTATCTCTTGGAAGTCCTCGGCATCTATCCAAAGCTCCTTGGTAAAATGCACTAAACGCTTGCCGCTGGCTTCGTCTTCGGGGTTGTTCACCGCCTCCAGCTCGTCGACCTCCTGTTCGCCCCAGTTTTCAATTATCAGTTTTAATGGCTTCATTACCGCCATTGCCCGGTATGCGCGTCTGTTTAAATCTTCGCGCAGACAGTGTTCCAAAAGAGCGACGTCGACAATGCTATCGGTTTTAGCAACACCAATGCGGGACATAAAGTCGCGAATTGCCTCGGGGGTAAAGCCCCGCCTTCTGAGCCCAGAAAGAGTGGGCATACGGGGGTCGTCCCAGCCCCAGACATGTTTTTCCTGAACCAATTGCAAGAGCCAGCGTTTGGAAAGTACTGTTTTAGTAATATTTAAACGGGCAAACTCAATCTGCCTGCTGGGAAAGACCTCGCAGTGCTCAATAAACCATTCGTACAGGGGGCGATGAATTTCGTATTCTAGCGAACAAAGGGAATGAGTTATTCCCTCTTTGGCGTCGGAAAGGGGGTGCTGGAAATCGTACATGGGGTAGATGCACCAGGCATCGCCCACTCTATAGTGGGAAAGTCGTCGAATGCGATACATAACCGGGTCGCGCATAACGAGGTTGGGATGCGTCATATCAATTTTTGCCCGCAAGGTCTTGCTGCCATCGGGAAATTCACCATTGCGCATTCGAGTAAAGAGGTCTACATTTTCCTCTATACTGCGCTCCCGCCATGGGCTGTTTTTTCCCGGCGGAGTTTCGATAATATTGTGCTTATCCTGCACGGCTGTACCGCGGTAGACGCGCATGTCCTCGTCGGAAAGGTCGTCCACATAGGCAAGCCCTTTTTTAATAAGCTTTATCGCCATTTCGTACAGATATTCATAGTAATCGGAGGCATAGTATTCGCGGTCCTCCCAGTCGAAACCCAGCCATTTTACATCGTTTTTTATGGCATTCACATAGCTGATATCTTCTTTTTCGGGGTTCGTATCGTCGAAACGCAGATTGCACAGGCCATCAAACTCGCGGGCAATATCAAAATCGAGAACAAGGGCCTTTGCATGGCCTATATGTAACCAGCCATTTGGTTCGGGGGGAAACCGGGTATGCACCCCTGAATAGCGGCCGTTTTTTAGATCTTCGCGCACAAATTCGCGGATAAAATCGCGGGGAATACGAGCCTCTTTTTCTACACTGCTGTCTGACACCGGGAATCTCCTTAAATTTTGGTACTACAGAGAGCTTTATAATGGCCGATTAGCAAAAAGCGGTCAAGAGAAAGCCCTATTCTACTCTCGCCTGTAAAAGCAGATGCTCCTGCCCTTGCATAAATAAAAGTAAAAAACTCTCTGCCCTGCCGTCGATGCTAAATTGATATTCCTCTTCGGCTAGAGGAGATATTACCATACTGCGCACTAGCCTAATCTCGTCATTGCTACCTTGAATGCTCAAAGTAAAAGGACTTGATACATAGGGCCTTTTAAGGCTCTTTCTTTTAATATTAAACTGGGTTTGCCCTTCTATGGCTTGGGCCTTAATGGTGAACTCGCTGTTTAAAAAGCTTTGCTTTTCACCCAGGTTCAAAAGGCGGGTAAACATAATTGTAAGCACCAAAAGAACAATTGCCAATAGCAAAAAGGCCGTTGCCTTGTTTGGTACCATGGTCTTTAAAAGTGGTGGCCGCTTCCCCGTGTTTTCCGCATTTAATGCTCTCACTTTCTGCGAGGCCTTCTCCAGGCGTTTTTCGCGGGAATAATGCCATTTTGCTTCTAAAAGTTCTTTATCATCCATACATATCCAGTTCGTATGTGCAACAAGCCTAATAGGCCGATTCGCCCAATAGGCCCGAGGCCCGCCACCAAACTACGCGCAGTTCGTATTCGCTGGCCAAAAGGGCCGTTACAATGCCCGCTGGCGATAAATTAAAGCAGGAAAAATACTGCTCTTCGTCTTCGACAGGGATAAAGCCATATTTTCGCGAATTGGTATGCCTGTCTAAAATAAAAAGGTTGTATCCATTTCGCGGGGGGCCGGCGTGTTGGGGTGCCATAAAATAGACCTTGCCCCCATTGCCCGCACCTAAAAGTGAGTATATACCCCTATAGCTATCCACGCCAGTATTGTCATCAAAACGATACTCATATTCTGGAATAATGATATTGTCTATATAACTGCCATCTTCGATATCCATGGTCCAAAGCATTGAGTTCTCTAAATCGATGCCCGTAACAGTCCCCGATGCGGGATCGATGGTATTTTTATAATTGTCGACCTTTAAATAAATAAGGCGCTCATCGGGGGCCACTTTAATGCTCTCTAAAGACGAGGGAACAGGCCCCTCCTTTAGACGGGGGACATCTTCCTTATTTAAATAGATGACAAAGAGCGGATTCCCCTCTCGATCGAACCAATATACCACATAGCCATCGAGGGTCTTGCAGACCACGGCTAGCTCGTCGCGCACAGAATGATACAGACCATCGATATAGGGAAAGGGGTTGCCCCCAGGACCCTCCTGGCCCAAATAGTCGATAAAATTGCTGTTATTGTCGAAATGCAAGACCACGCGCTCGAGCATCTGGGTGCGTTCTAAATTTAATTGATGCCGATATTCCGGCAGACGATCCTCGACATAGACGTGTTTGCGAGAATCCACCGAAATTTCGCCCGGCGATTCCAGCGGATAGGCTATTGCCTTACGGGTTAAAATATCGCCGGCATCAAACTCGGTTTTTAGCGTGAGCGGTGGCGGATTTTTTTCCGGGTTGTAAATCATCATAAGAAGGTCGCCATAGCTACTAAAGCGCTGTACCTTACCACTGTTGCCGTCGACCACATAGAGTATGCCATCCTGCATGGCAATGCGCACCTTGCCCAGTTCGCCACGGTTTTCGATGCTAAAAAGATCGACCTGGTCTTCTAAGCGGCCAATGCTCAGGTGAAAGAGGTTCTCGCGAGCAAGAGGTGGCAATTCCTTGCGGCTACAGCTGCTTAGACTCAGGGCTAGACATAGCAAAATAGCAAAGTAATACCTCATAACAAGACGATAGACAGATGCATGACGCTTGTCAACGTCCGAGTATCAATGTATCTTAATTTATATGTTTGAAGGATTAGTAAAAGCCATTTTTGGTTCCCAACACGAACGCGATATTAAGGCCATGCTCCCCATTCTTTTAAAAGTTAACGAAAAAGAAGCTTGGGCAGCCTCCCTGCCATCGGACGAATTTGCCAGTCAGACGCAAAAATTTAAAGAACGCATTAAAAACGGCGAGAGCCTTGAAGCTCTCTTACCCGAAGCCTTTGCCCTGGCGCGCGAAGCAGCTAGGCGCATGCTGGGGGAGCGCCCTTACGATGTACAGGTGCTCGGCTCCATTGTGCTTCACCAGGGGCGCATTGTGGAAATGAAGACGGGCGAAGGCAAGACGCTTATGTCGGTAGCCGCTGCATATTTAAATGCCCTCGGGGGACAGGGTGTGCATGTGGTAACCGTTAACGACTATCTTGCCGAACGCGATGCCGCCTGGATGAAACCGGTTTTCGACCTGCTCGGGGTAAGTGTGGGTACCATTCTTTCGAACATGGACAACGAACGGCGCAAAATAAATTATGCCTGCGATATAACCTACGGCACAAACAATGAGTTTGGCTTTGACTACTTGCGCGACAACATGGTCATTTACAAAGAGCAGATGGTTCAGCGCCCGCTTCATTTTGCGGTCATCGATGAAGTCGACTCCATTTTGATCGATGAAGCAAGAACACCTCTAATTATTAGTGGCGCCGCCGAGGACGACACCTTTAAATTTGCCGAGGTAAATAAACTCTTAGACAATCTTGTCGAGGTGCAGAAAAAAGAAAATGGCGATTACCCCGACGAGGCCCAGGGCGAAGAAATTATTGGCGATTACAAATTAAACGAAAAAAATAAGTCAATTTCATTTTCCAACGATGGTCTTGCCAAAATTGAAGAATCGCTTCAAAAGCGCAATCTTATTCAGGGCAGCCTATTCGACGAAGGCAACTTCGAATACCTGCATTATTTTACCCAGGCCCTGCGCGCACATAAGCTTTTTCATATTGATATTGACTACGTTGTCCAGGATGGCCTAGTCCAAATTGTCGATGAGTTCACCGGGCGTATTTTACACGGTCGTCGCTATTCCGATGGCCTGCACCAGGCAATCGAAGCCAAGGAGCGCATTAAAATTGCCCAGCGCAACCGCACCATGGCAACCATTACCTTTCAGAACTTCTTTCGGCTTTACACCAAAATAGCGGGCATGACGGGGACTGCAGACACCGAAGCTGTTGAATTTCAGAAAATTTACAATATTGATGTCGTCGTTATTCCCACGAACCTACCGGTGGCCCGACAGGACGAGGATGATATTGTCTACCTTAATGAGGCAGACAAATTTAAGGCCCTTGCCGACGAAATTGCCGAAACTCACCGAAGGGGACAGCCAATGTTAATTGGCACGGTCTCCATCGAAAAATCGGAACAGCTCTCCTCTTTGCTCACCCGTCGCGGTGTGCGCCACGAGGTGCTCAATGCCAAAAACCATGCCCGCGAAGCCCTTATTATTGCCGAAGCTGGTGCCAAGGGTTCGGTA
Organism: uncultured Spirochaetales bacterium; assembly: GCA_964492245.1. Lineage (GTDB taxonomy): Bacteria > Spirochaetota > Spirochaetia > Treponematales > Breznakiellaceae > CAZBJJ01. The sequence goes on from CAZBJJ010000036.1 coordinate 12,411, forward strand.
ACCATTGCCACAAACATGGCTGGGCGCGGCACCGATATTAAGCTTGGCGGTAACCCAGAATTTAGAGCGCGGCGTAAGGTAGGGTCAAATGCCAGTGAAGAACAGTACCAGGCGGCTCTGCAAACTGAGTATGAAAATTGGAAAAAAGACTTCGAGGAGGTAAATAAACTCGGGGGATTATATGTCATTGGCACCGAACGCCACGAAAGCCGGCGCATAGACAACCAGCTGCGGGGCCGTTCTGGTCGCCAGGGAAATCCCGGGCGCTCAAAGTTTTTTATATCGATGGACGACGAGCTTATGCGCCTTTTTGGTGGCGAGCGCATAAAAAACCTTATGACGCGCATTGGCATGGAACCGGGAGAACCCATTTTTCATCCACTATTAAACAAAAGCATAGAGCGAGCCCAAAAAAAAGTTGAAGAGCGCAACTTTGAAATTCGAAAACATCTATTGGAATATGATGATGTCCTTAACCAACAGCGGAAATTTATTTACGAACAGCGAGACGCCATTTTAAATGATACAGACCTTACCGCGCGCATTGCACATTCTTCCGACGATATGCTCGAAGACCTTATCGACAGTTGTGAAGCAAGAGCAAAGCGCGAACCAGAGGCCGCCTTTTCGGCCCTGGCAAATAGTCTAAAGGAAAAATTTGGCTACGAACTTGCGGCAATTTCCAATATCAATAATGCCCTAAATTGTGGAGAGCTGGCCGAAACAATACGAAAGGCTCTTGCCGAGGATTTATCCAACAAGGAAGAGCTTGTGGGTAAAGAAAATCTCAACTCCTTTATTCGTATGCAGTATCTGCAGGCCATCGATAAAAAATGGCTCGACCATCTGGAAAACATGGAGGGGCTGCGCGAAGCAGTCTATCTGCGCCACTACGCCCAAAAAAACCCCCTTACTGAATATAAAATAGAGGGCTTTCAGATGTTCGATCGGATGATCGACGATATTCGCTTCGAAATTGCTAGTCGTGTCTATTTAGTTAGGGTTCGCCTGGCAAACGAGGAGCGAGAAGTGCGCGTTCCCTCGATGGTCAGCCATCAGGCCCAGCATGGCAGCATGGCGGCCTTTGCTGGGGGCGCCACAGCGCCCGCCACAGCGGCCAAGGCTCCACGGGGTCCAATGGCCCAGAGCGAGCCACAGGGCACGACCGTAGTCCGCAGCCAACCCAAGGTGGGCCGTAACGATCCCTGCCCCTGTGGGAGCGGGAAAAAATATAAGCTCTGCCACGGCAGGTAGCCTATAGCCCCTGGACCAATGGCCCTAGCCTTTTTTTACAAATGCATCGCGATACCCACTGCGCTTAAATCGTTCAAGCAGGGCCCCACTTTCGCCTTGGTCCAGGGGACCTATTAAAAGCCGATAAATAGGGTCCTCGCCCTGGACTTCGGGGTGAACCACCAGCGGGTATTTCGCATTTTTGGCAATTTCGGCTTCGAGGGTCTCGATTTTTCTAAGGGCACAAATCTGTAAATAATATTCCCCTTTTTTAAGCGCATGTATTATGGGCGCCGAATTAATTGGCAGCTCAATCGTCTTTTCGGTTTGGATGGTTTTAGGCAGGCTGGCCTCGCTCACTGCCGCAATTTCTCTGTCCTTCGGCAACTGCATACTCTTTTCTGCCACCTCATCTTCTCTTTTTTCTGGAAACTCACTCAGAGGTTTTACTTCACGGTCTTTGGGAAGACTGGCTACCGCTTCCTCAACTGGTGGGCGAGCTTCATCTTTGGTAAAACTGAGGGCCTGGTCCTCTAAATTTTCAACGCGCAGATCTGGCCCTTCGGGCTCCTCATTGGGCTCCAGGCCATTTTGTGCAAGGGGGTTTTCCGGTATGCGCGAAATATCTGCTGTATCTTCCTTAACATCTGCCAATTCTGGCAAAATGGCCTGGTCCTCGAATAAGGTCTCCTCTTCGGCCAGGGGCAGTTCATCGAAGCTGCTAGGGGCAAGAAAATCCTCTTCGCCCTCGATGACTTCTGCCACCAGAGGTGCCACTTCTTCGGCTTCCGCCACCTCTGGTGCCACCTCTGGTGCCACCTCTGGTGCCACCTCGGGCGCCACTTCTTCGGCTTCCGCCACCTCGGGTGCCACCTCAGGTACCACCTCGGGTGCCGCCTCAGGCGCCGCCTCTGCAGCGCTGGGACTTACATCAAACTCGATAACTTCCAGCGGTGTATAGGGAATTTCACTAATTTCCGCTCTCTCTAGTTCGCTTCTTTCCACCTCCGGAACCTGGCTGCCGTCTAAGGTAATTGCTGGCGCAGGCTTGCTTACCTCTTCGACCTCTGCCAAGGCCTTCGGCTTTAGCTCTTCAATTTCTGGCACTTTTTTGGCATCATCAATTATCTCGAATTCCGATTCATCGAAAAGCATATCAAGACCAGCAGAGCTCATTGCATATGCGGGGTTGTAGTCTGGGTCAATGTTCGAAGCTTCCTCGCCAAAGCGCGAATAGGCAATGGGATCCACGGGCATCGAAACCCTAAAGCGCCCAATTTCGCGGGCAGAAAGTTTTAATTTAGCACCAGCTTCGCGCGAAAGGGTAATTAAAAACCCGGGGGCATCTAAGGCGGCTGCAACAATGGCCCTGATTGTCAAATCGTTTTCTAAATTGCGGACATCTAAGACAGTGTTTAATGGAAAGGCGTTTGTGGCAATATACAGGCCAATTTCTGGAAGCTCACCCGGTCCGGCAAGGGCCCCCGCCCCCTCCCACTCGGAGGCGGAAATAAATGTGGCAAAGAAAACAGCAATAAAGGCCGACCAAGTTGCTAATCGTTTAATTCTTTTCATATCCTATCCTTTTAAAAGCGTAGAGATAATTTCTCCAAATCGCTCTGCATTTTTAATCTCGTCTTTGGCATTATTTGCAAAGGGAATCTCGAAGCTTTTCAAATCGCTAACCTGTATATCATTATCAATTCGCATAATTCGCAGGTTTAACTCTTGGGGCCGTAAAGCTTCTAAGGCCCTTCGGCTATTAATATTTTTTACCGAATAGCTTAAAAACACTGGCAGATAAACATTTGCCCCAGTCTCTCTAGCTAATTCAATTGCCTGTTGCGGCAGCGCCTTGCTCTTAACTTGCAACAGGGGGGCATTGCTTACAATATAGCCCCTGTCAAAAAGTGCATTCATTATGCCGGTCTCCCAATTCAAACTGGCGGGAAAAGAGGCAAGCTCAGAAAACTCTAAATCTGATACGGCCACATCCAAGGCCTGTATCTCGTGAACTTCAATTATCTGAACAATAACCAGTTGTGCCTGTGCTACCCCGCCAAAATATAGGAAGGCAGTCGACATAAGGGCAATAAATAATGTTCTCACCTTACACTCCCTTTACATTTTTCGACAGAATAAAAAAAAACATAAGTAATTCCCCGGGGGAATTGGTTTAAAGCTTTTAGCCATGTATACTTGAAAAATGTTTATTTATGCCATGCAAGTTATTACCGGTTGCGAGGAAAAACTTATTGCCAATGTCAATGCAATTGACAGGGAATTGGCTAATAAGCTTCATTTTTTAAAAAAAACAGAAATCCGCCGAAAGAACGGGCAAAATATAAAAAAAATTGTCCCGGTATTTCCCGGCTATATTTTTCTCTGTCTGCCCGATGCGCTGACCGTTGAAAACTATCATTTGCTTAAAAAATCGGTATACTTTAATCGCTTTCTCCCCAATAATGAAAACATCCTGTCCCTAACTGGCAATGATTTTTTTATCATTAAAAAACTTACCTCCTTTGGGTCAATTACTGAACAGTCATTGGCGACCTTTGGCTTAGACGATAAAATTATTGTGCTGGAAGGCCCCCTTAAAGGCCTTGAGGGCTTTATAACCAAGGTCGATAAAAGAAAGGGGAGAGTTACCATTGTGTTAGACTTATACGGAGAGAAATTTCCCATAAGCCTCTTTGTTACTTATGTGAGCAAGCGATAAAGGATTTATTGAACATGATTAAAGAGAAAGATGCTCGAATTTATATACTTGGTGCCGGTTTTGCTGGCCGCTCACTTGCCCGAGAACTCAAGAAGGCAAGAGTCTTTGGCGACTTAGTCGCCTTTTTAGATGACGATCGGGCAAAGATTGGCATTAATATCGACAACATTCCCGTCTTAGGCCCGATAGCCGATATTACCCGTCTTTTGGCAATTCGCCCACAGGATATTGCCTTTATTGCCATTCCCAGTGCAGACCGCGAGACAATTCGCCGAATATACAGCCTCGTAAAAAATGCAGGCTTTAAGGATATTCGAATTCTTCCGGGTATTGCCCAAATTATCGAAGGGGAGGGCCATCTTATTCAAACGCGGAGCATGGACCCCCGCGATTTATTGAGCAGAAAGCCCATAAACATTGGCCTTAAAGAAAGCCTGGCCTACCTGCGGGGAAAACGGGTGTTTTTAAGTGGGGCTGGTGGCTCAATTGGGGGAGAAATAGCCCGCCAGTTGCTCTCCGGTGGTGCCGAAAGGCTGTATCTCTTTGGCCACGGCGAGAATTCAATTTACGAAATCGACCGAGAACTTCGACTTTTACAGGAAAAAGGCGTTGGCGAAAAAGCAAGCATTGTGCCCATTATAGGCGAGCTAAAAGATAGCCACTACATGAATTATATTATGGCACAGGTAAAGGCCGATGTAGTTTTTCATGCTGCGGCCTATAAACACGTGCCTATGATGGAAGAAAACCCAGTTGCTGCTATCGAAAACAATGTCCTGGGCACAGAAAATTTAATACATGCCTCGAAGGCCGCCGGCGTCAAGCGTTTTGTACTTATTTCCACCGACAAGGCGGTAGATCCAGTCTCGGTCTATGGCGTCTCTAAACGACTTTGCGAAGAACTCGTGTTAAAAGAGAGCTTACAGACCAATAAGAACAGCTATTACATGGTGGTGCGCTTTGGCAATGTCCTAGCCTCGCGGGGCTCAATTGTGCCACTTTTTCAACGCCAGATCGAGACTGGAGGCCCCGTTACTGTTACGCACCCACAGGCAAAACGCTGGTTTATGACCATTCCGGAAGCCTGCTCCCTGGTTTTAAAGGCAGGCGGTGTGGGCAAAAATGCCTCGCTGTATTTGTTGGATATGGGGGAGCCGGTGCTTATTAAAGAACTGGCCGAACAGATGATTTCTTTTTATGGGCACCGCCCAGAAAAGGATATTAAAATTGAATACATTGGATTGCGCCCGGGCGAAAGATTGGAAGAACACCTTTGGGGGGCCGAAGAAAAGCCAGAGAAGACTGAATACCATGGCATTCAGCAGGTGCGCAACTCTAAGCTTCACGACAATTTACCCTCCCTCCTTTGCGAGCTCCGGGACATCTGCCAATTTAACCCCAAAAACCCCGAGGCCTACAGAAATTCTCGCCAATTACATGCGCTCTTGCAGAAGACCTTTACCCAGATTATTATTCCAGACAATGAACGAGATTATTAAGCCCTTGCGCCGACCCGATATACCCTTTGCCCGCCCCCTTATTGGCAGGGCCGAAGAAAAAGCTGTGCTGGATGTTTTGCGCTCTGGCTGGATTACCACCGGCAAAGAAGCCTTGGCCTTCGAACAGGAATTTGCTCAATTTTTAAATACCTCTTCCGCCACTGATACATTAAACTGTCTGGCAGTAAATTCGGCCACCGCCGGCCTGCATCTGGCCTACGAGGCACTGGGGGTGGGCAAGGATTCCCTGGTCTTTGTCCCAACAATGACCTTTACCGCCACTGCCGAGGCTGTCCGCTATTTAGGGGGAGAAGTTGTCTTTGTTGACTCGCTTAAAGATAGCCCCCACATGGATGTTCAGGATTTAGAGAAAAAAATACTGGCAATACTAGAAGGTCGAAACCCCTATCAGCTTGAAAAACCAATTGGTCCCAAATTAGCCGGCAAAAAACCAAGGGCCATTTGCGCTGTCCACTATGGCGGCCTGGCCCAGGATATGCCAAAACTTTTGAGCATAGCCCGTCAATATGGCCTCTTTCTAGTAGAAGACGCAGCCCATAGCTTTCCCTCTTACATTGATAATCTGGGCTATGCAGGCAGCCTGGGCGATATTGGGGTTTTTTCTTTTTATGCCACAAAGACCATAACCAGTGCCGAGGGCGGCATGATTGTCTGCAAGGACAAAGCTCATGCAGCACGCATGAGCACTATGCGCCTTCATGGCATAGACAGACCAGTCTGGCAGCGCTATAGCAAAACCACAGTCTCCTGGGACTACGATGTAGTCGACGCGGGGTATAAGTATAATTTAACTGATATAGCAGCAGCCTTGGGCAGAGTACAACTTTCGCGGGCAAAGGACCTGTTAAAAATGCGAGAAAACATTGCTAGGGAATACGACCAGGCGCTGTCCCTACTCCCAGAAATTAAGATTCCTCTCACCGGCCCCGGCGATGCCCGCCATCTGTATCCTATTCAAATTGATGCCAACACTTCCTGCACCCGCAATGGCCTTGCACAATTTTTACAGTCTAAAGGCATTGGTGTATCGGTCCATTTTAGGCCCCTACACCGCATGAGCTACTGGAAGCAGCGGTATCAATTAAAAGATGCCGACCTGCCACGTGCCACCGCCTTACACGAAGGCCTGCTCTCTCTGCCCATTTGGCCAGGTCTACGGGCAAAGGAGCTTGCGTATATCATTTCTTGCATAAAAGAGGGCCTAAGGGCAAAATATGAGTAGCAGATTAAAATACACCCAAGACCTGCGCTATCCCCCCTTCGACGAAGTTTTAATAATTCGCTCCAGTATAAGTTCTGGGAGCATTAAACACATCGAACTGCCGCCCTTGCCAAAGGGCTATAGCTGTATTTTAGCAAAGGACATTCCGGGGAAGAACCAACTTGCCCCCCCCGCAAAGGATGTAGTACTCTTGGCCAATAGCAAGATATCCTATTACGGCCAGCCCATTGCCCTCTTGGCCGGACCAGACTTTGCCGTTTTAATTAAACTTGCCCATAAAATTGATATCGAATACGAAGAGCAGAAGGGACAATACAACTATGTCAAATTTTCTGCCGAAAAACTTTTGGGCAAGCAGCGGCTAAGTAAGGGGGATAGCGAAAATCTTACACTCCTAGAAGATGGCACTAAAAAAATCGAAACAAGTATCAAAATTAGCGCCCAGGAACACTGGTATCCCGAGCCACATACCGCCTTTGCCCGCTACGATAAAAAAAAGATTACCGTAAATATAGGCACACAGTGGCCCTTTCATGTCCGCAGTTCCTGCGCCCAGGGCCTGGACCGGCCAATGACAGAGATTCTTATTGAACCAATGGAAACTGGCCAACACATGGACGGAAAAATTTGGTATCCTTCATTGATAGCCTGCCTCTGTGCCCTTGCCTGCAGCATCACTCAAAAAAACACCCGCCTTGCCCTCAGCCGGGAAGAAGATTTTTTATGCAGCCCTAAAAGTCCGGCAATGTCAATAAACATTAAAAGTTGTCTATCGAAAGAAGGCCATTTACAGGCAAGCCACCTTGTCGCGCACATAGAAGGTGGAGCTGCCTGCCCATTTTTACAAGAAATAATGACAAGGCTCTGTGTGGGGGCAACGGGGTCCTACGACTGTGCCAATATAACTGCCGAAGTCTTTGCCGTCCGAACCAACACCCCACCCAGCGGGCCCTTCGCTGGCTATGGCCTTTCGCAGGCTTTTTTTGCAATTGAAAACCATGTTCAAAATATCTGCGAGCATTTAAAAATTGATCCCGTGGAATGGCGCTTAAAAAATGTAATCCATCGGGCCTCCCTCCTTAATGGCAATATTGTAGCAAAGGATATTGTCGATATAAAAAGCCTCGTTCAGGTCTGCCTGGAAATTAGCGATTACAAAAGAAAATGGGCCTCCTACGAGCTTATGCGAAAGGGCGATAAAACACGCCTACTTCGAGGCATCGGCTTCTCTTTAACCTGGCAAAACTCCGGCTTTATGAACAATAGCGACTTAGCCGCGGTGCAAGAGGTCAAAGCCACCCTGGATAAAAACAGCAAATTAGAAATCGTTACCAGCGCCATAAGTTCCAGCTCGGAGACCGCAGTTATATGGCGACAGATGGCTGCCGATCTGTTAAATATTGAAATTAAGCAGGTGCGCATAAAGGAGGACACGCGGGATGTCCTGCAGGATGCCGGCCCAGCCAGCCTTTCGAGAAATACGGCAATTATAACAAATTTAATTGAGCGCTGTTGTAAAAGTATCCAAAAACAGCGTTTTAGAGAGGCATTGCCGATAACCGTAACGCGGAAGGCAAGGACATCCAGTGTCCTGGGAAAGTCGAAACAGGCGTCTTTAAGCGGCCTCAGTTGGGCCAGCACCGTGGCAGAAATAGAAATAGATCCCTCCGATTTCGCCATACATATTCGAGGTATCTGGATGAATATCGATGCTGGAAGTATTTTAAATGAGAAAATTGCCCGCTCATCGGTGGAAACTGCCTGTTACCAGGCCACAAGTGCCTTTTTGTGCGAGTCGGTGGACTGGAACCAGGGTATACCCAATAGCGATAATTTCAAAAACTACGGCTTTCTGCCTCTTGCAAAATCGCCGGAGATGACCATTCACTTTAATCAAAAAGAAAAAACAACACCCAAAGGAATAGGCGATCTCCCCTTTATTGGCGTTCCCTCTGCCATTAGCCAGGCAATTTCCCAGGCCATCAATGCCCCAATAAACTCATTTCCTCTCGATCCGCGAAGCATAATCTCTGCATTGGAGTTAACATGAATATAAATTTTATTTTAAATGGCGAGGACGTCTTAATTCAGGCAAGTCCCAATGAGCGATTAATCGATATTTTACGCAACAAATTTTTATATATGAGTGCAAAACCAGGTTGTAGAATGGGGCGCTGTGGTTCCTGTTCTGTTATTTTTAATGGAAAGCTTGTTGCCTCCTGCCTAGTGCCGGCTTTTAGTGTGCGGGGGGGACAGGTCGAAGCAAACGCAAGGATCCGTCTAAAGGTGTATTTGTTGCCGA
>CAZBJJ010000037.1:0-9076 GCA_964492245.1 uncultured Spirochaetales bacterium
GAGCGAGTTTGGAGGATTAGCCCCGGGGGGCTAGGTGCAGGCTTTGGGGCACTACTCTAGGGTTAAGGATATATCTGTATGCCCAGGCGGTTGATATGGTCTTTAAGGTCTTGGTTGTTAAGATCTTTGTAAATAAGGATGTCGAAATTCCAGGGCAGGATAGTCTCTTCGTTCAATTTCCACGACAGGGAGGCTTTATGATGAATGGAAAGGTTATCGCCTTTTAAACAGATATCTACGTCGCTGCCCTGTCTGTAATTTCCTTTCGCGCGGCTTCCAAAGACGAGTGCTTTCTCTATTTCCTTAAAAGCTGATATTTCTTTGACGATTAATTCAATATCTTCAGGAGGCAAACCGATAGTGCCTGAAATATCAGGTGTTTTTATTTTCAAAGTATACTTCCATGTTATCAATTAATTCCTTAATGAGCTTGAAATATTTGTTTCTAATAAGGGCTTCTACTTCTAAGGCGATTTCCTCATCATAAACATGTGTCATAAGATTGCGTTTTTCTAAACAGTCTAGCCACGTTTTTCCATCCTGCAATAATTCACTTTCGAATGCTTTTTTTATTGCATCGCGGGGTGAATATATATCGCTAAAACCTTGTTCTTCGAGAAAATCTTTTATCGTTTTCCAAGACAATTCAAATGTCATTGAAAAAAAATGTATTAAACCAGCTCTCTGAAAAATATCGGGGCTTTGTAATTCAAGAACGCTTGATAAGTTTGAGTATGTTTTTTTTAAGTTTTGAAACCGTTGTTTCCAGCGGATATCTTCTTTCATAGTTTAAGTGTATGAGTAGCGGTGTGAGCTGTCAAGAAATCGGTGCTTGTACACATTTGCGTATTGTTGCTTGCCGCGCAAGGGGGTAGGCGGGTACCCGACCCTTGGGGCGCGGACCCGCCGAGGGGGAACCGTGAGGGTTTAGCGGGAACTTGGCCTTAAAAGAAATATGGCCTTAGAGCCCTTCCCCCACCAAATTCTTCTGGACGGCGGGGGCTTGCTCCTTTATAATTTTGTCATGAGTTATGTGGCGGTGTTGGGAAAGCGCAGTATTTTAAAAGTGAAAGAGTTTGTCTATGCCCTGGGTTTTATGGGGCGCATTGTGGCGGAAAGTTTTTTCTTTTTTCAAAGAAGTAGGGTTGCCTTTAAGGTGCTGGTTATGCAGATTCTGTTTACGGCGGTTGAGGCCCTTGGGCTTTTGTCGATTCTGGCGGTTGGCATTGGGGCGACGGTGAATATTATGGGGATTTCGCTGCTGCCGCAGTTTGGCGTGGGCTCTTTGATGTATACAATTTTAATTGGGGTCATTACCCGGGAGCTGGGGCCCTTGCTTACCGCCTTTGTTGTTACTGCGCGCTCGGGGACGGCGATTGCCACCGAGCTGGGGGGCATGGTGGTTTCGCACGAAATCGAGGCCTATGTGTCGGTGGGGATAGATCCTATATCCTATTTGGCGGTGCCGCGCTATATGGGGGTTACGATTTCCACTTTTTTGTTGAATATTTATTTTAATTTTTTTGGGCTGTTGGGTTCCTATGTGGTTCTGCGCTTTGCTCAGCCCCTGCCTTTAAGCGAATATCTTGAGGGTTTGGTGCAGGCGATTGTGGGAGCAGATATTATAGTGGGTATGGTTAAGAGTATTGTCTTTGGGGCGATAATTTCCTTGGTGGCAACGTATCAGGGTTTTTCGGTGCTTAGGGCGAGTACCGAGGTGCCGCAGGCGGGGATTAGGGCGGTGAGCCAGATTTTTACCTGGCTTATTATTGGGGATGCAATTATTACTACGGTGTCGTATTTGATATGAGCGAGCTTTTTAGTTTGGAAGATATAGAGGTCTCGTTTCTGGATTTTACGATTTTATCGGATATCAATATTGATTTTCCCGCTGCCAAGGCCAGCTTTATTATTGGCAAGGCGGGCTCGGGCAAGAGTACGCTTTTAAAGACGCTTGCCGGCCTTATGCTGCCCGAGCGCGGGCGAGTGCTCTACAATGGTAGAGATATTGCAAAATTCACTTCCCAGGAGGAGCGGGATTTTCGGCGGGATTGCGCTTTTGGTTTTCAGGATGCGGCGCTGTGGGCGAACCAGTCGGTGTATAACAATATTGCCCTGCCTATAAGTTTGCACAGGAGAGGTCTTGCAAAGGCGGAGGTGCAGCGGCGGGTACAGGAGGTGGCCTTGCGAGCGGGCTATACCGATGTATTGCATTTTCGTCCCGATGCATTATCTGCCGGGGAGCAGAAGCAGATTTCCTTTGCGCGCGCCTTGGTGCTCGACCCAAAGGTCCTTTTTATGGATGAACCGACGGCTTCGCTGGACGAGGATTCGGTTAATACGGTAATCTCTGTATTAAAGGCAGAAAAAGAGGCGGGAAAAACCATTATTGCGGTTTCGCACGATCCGCGCTTAATTGCGGAAGTGGCAGATTTATTGGTGGTTGTTGCCGATGGCTCGGTTATTGGCCGGGGCAGCGTGGCCAGTATGGCGCCCTTGGTGGGGGTGGAATTGGCTCGCCGCATACGTGAGGCGGAAAAAGCGATTGCGTCGGAAAAAGTGGGTGAAAAATGAAGTTTAGAATTAAGTTCGCAGATAAAATTGTCGGCGTCTTTGTTGTTCTTGCCTGTGTCCTTTTAATTTTTATGCTTTTGGCCTTGGGCGGCAAGCAGCGCTGGTTTGCCAAGGATGCGATGTTTTATTCCCGCTTTCCTTCGGGCTATGGCCTAAGTGTGGGTATGGCCGTTCAGCTGAAGGGCTTTAAAATTGGGCGCATTAGCCATATTGCACTGAATGAGGAAAACGAGGCGGAAATTTGTTTTGAAATTTACAAGGATTATCGGGATAAAATTAAAAAAAATTCAATTTTAGAGCTGAATGTCAGTCCCATTGGCCTGGGCAATTCGCTGAATTTGCATCCAGGTTTTTCCCAGGAGCTGCTTGAAGATTTCGATTTTATTCCCTCCTACGATTTGCCGGCTGCTCAGCGTTTGGTAGAGCTGGGCCTAGTAAATCGGCCGCCGAAGGACGACTCAATTAGTCGCATTCTGTCGAATATTAATCCGCTTCTAGAGAATTTGAATACGAGCGTGGTGCAGATAAATTCTGCATTGGCGGGGCTGAACGGCTTGGATGGCCGGCGAATTGATTTACTGATGGATGGTGTTCAAGAGCGCTTACCGCTTATATTTGAGGAGCTTGCCTCGAGTATGCAGGCAATTAATTATATTGTAGAAAACTTAAAGGGTACGAGCGAGGTTTTGCGCGATCCCACCGGCTTGGTGCCGACTCTTTTAGATCCTAAGGGGAGCATTGCCACGCTTTTGAACGACAACGATAGGCTTTTTAACCATATCGAGGGCTCCCTGGCCCAGGTAGAGCTGGCCCTGGCGAATTTGCGGGCCTCTACCGAGTCGCTTTCCACTTCGATGCCGTATATTGGGGCGGCTATTGAGCAGGTACGCAGCACCTTGGACAATGCCAACGATGTGCTTATTGGCGTTAAAAACAATCCGCTTATTCGCGGGGGCGTTCCCGAGAAGCTGGATGCAGCCTCGGTTCCCGATGCTGGCCGCACGGCCGAGTTTTAGGGCAATATATGAAGAAGCTTTCCCTTTTTAGATTGCTAGTCTTATCCACTTTTTTTATATTGATGGCGCTCTCCTGTTCGTCGGCCCCGAAGAGCTCGACCCTACTTGTTACGGTGGCAAACGAGGCGACGGCCCTTTTGGAGCTGGGACATCGGCACTTGCGCCTGCGCGAGCTGGCTGTTGCCGAAAGCTATTACCGCGAGGCTTACCGGCTGTACACGATTATCGACCATTTCCAAGGCCGCCTTCGCGCTATCGAGGGGCTGACACTTTTAGATGTTCGCCTTGCCGAGGACGAGGGGAATGTGGCCCTGGCGCTGCGAATTGCCCGCGACTTCGCCGAGCTGTTTTCGCCAACAGAGTTGGCGTCGCCAACAGAGTTGGCGTCGCCAGCGAAGCGGACGGGGTCGGGCGGCCTTGCCGGCGGCCTTGCCGATGCCGATGAACTGATGGCCCTCGCCGAAATTGTGGCCTTACAGGCGCAGCTTATGGATCCAGATTCTGCGGATGCCACTTATCGGGAGCGCTCGGCGCGGGCGGTGGGGGCTTTAAAGAGGTTCCCGCGGGATCAGGCGCGCGTTTACCGTATCGAGTCCGCTCTGGCTGCGCGGCAGGGCGATTTAGAGGGCGCTCTGGCCCTGGCCGAGAAGGCTTCAGCCTTATTTAAAAAACCGCTGAATCTTTTAGAATATGCAAATACCAGGTATTTAATGGGCTCGATATTATCGCGGATGGGCCGATACGACCAGGCCATTGCGGCCCTGCTGGATTCGTTCGAATACGACCAGAGGGCGGAAAACTCGCGGGGCCTTGCCCAGACCTGCTGGGCCCTTTCTCTGGTCTATGCCAAAAAGGGCGACGCGGGCAGGGCTGCCCTGTGGGAGCGGCGCAGTCGGGATATTTATCGGGCGCTGTCGCTGGTGGCACCGCTGGTGGACCCGGCGGGAGCTGGGGAGTCGGGCGATGTTGTGGACCCGGCGGCGGTCCCGGCGGTGCGCGAATAAAGGGCGCGGTAGGCTAGGGGCGAGAGGCCGGTGCATTTGCTAAAAACGCGAGAAAAATGGAATTGATTTTTAAAGCCGAAATAATTGGCGATGGCCCCGACTGCCATGCGCGAATCGGCCAGAAGGCCCGAGGCGGCCTCGACCTTTAGGCGGGTATAGTACTGAAAAGGTGTCATTCCCAGTTCATTGCTAAAACTGCGGATTAAATGCTCTTCGCTAATGCCCAGTTTACGGGCAAAATAGCCAACATCCTTGGCGTTGCGCAGGTTTTCGCTCATAAGCGGTAGCGCTTTTTTTACATAAATATTGATGTCGTTAACTTTGGCTTCTCGCCCTGGTATTTGGCCAGAAGTCTCTGCTTCCCTGCCCTCCTCATCGCCCTCGTATAGGGAAAAGTTCTTATAAATAAGGCTCAATAATAGATATGCCGCTGCCTGACGTTCGCCGCTCTGGCGCGATTTACTTAAACGCAGGACATCCTCGAGTAAAAAGCGGTCGCGGGTATCGCCAGAAACACAGGCCAGGCCCTTTTCGCGCAGGGCTTCTAAAAGGGCGAGGCCTTTACGGTCGTTGGGGCTGGGCCTGCCCTCTTCGTCGGTTTCGGGGCCAAAAAGTAGGGCGTAATAGCTTAGGGGGCGACTCCCACTGTCGGGCATTATCGAATGAAATTCATGAGGACTGCTTAAAAAAATCTGGGGGGCCTGTATGCGGTAGCGCGCTCGGTTGATAAGAAAAAAGCCAGAGCCCTCCATAAAAAAATGGAGCTCAAATTCGTTATTTGCATGACTGTGGTAGCGGCCATGCCAGGAAAGGCGTTCGCCCCCCACTAATCGATAGACATAGACGGCATCAATAATCTTCATATATCAATTATAGATATAATATATCAATATTGCATATACCATTTTATACAATATCGGGCTATTATAGTACTATCGGAGGGAGTATGAAGACAGTTTGCGGAATCGACTTGGGCACTCAGAGTTGCAAGGTTGTGGTTTACGATTATGAAAATAAAAAAATACTTGCCAAGAGCCAAGAGGCGGTGGATATTATTGCCAAAAATGATGGCACGCGCGAACAAGAGGCGCTCTGGTTTGCCGATGCAATGGAAAAATGTTTTGCGGCAATCGATGGCGAGCTTAAAAAAACTATTGTGGCAATTGGGGTTTCCGGCCAACAGCACGGCTTTGTTCCCCTCGATGCGAATGGCAAGGCGGTTTACAAGGTAAAATTGTGGAACGATACCTCGACTACGGCCGAATGCGACGAGCTTACCCAGGCTGCCGGTGGCGAGGAGGCTCTTTTGCAGAAAACGGGGCTTTTAATGTTACCGGGCTACACGGCTCCTAAAATTCTCTGGCTAAAGAAAAACAAGCCCGAGGCCTTTGCCCAGTTGCGCCACGTTCTGCTTCCCCACGATTATTTAAACTTCCTTTTAACCGGCGAGTATATTGCCGAGTTTGGCGATGCCTCGGGCACCGCGCTTTTGGATGTACGCAAACGCATTTGGTCTAAAGAAATTTGTGGGCTTATCGATGGACAGCTGGAGAGCTTTTTGCCCCGTCTTATTCAGGCCGACGATATTGCCGGCCGGGTGAATGCAGAAGCGGCAAAGCGCTATGGCCTAACCGAGGGCACCATTGTCTCTTCTGGCGGGGGAGATAATATGATGGGCGCCATTGGCACCGGTACGGTGCGCGATGGCAGCTTAACGATGAGCCTGGGAACTTCGGGCACCCTCTATGGCTATAGCGACAGCCCCGTGGTGGATGCACAGGGCAAATTAGCCGCCTTCTGTTCATCAACAGGGGGATGGCTGCCTCTGTTGTGCACGATGAACTGTACGGTGGCCAGCGAGGAAATACGCGCCCTGTTTAAGCTGGGGGTTAAGGAGTTTGACCAAGAGGCGGCCAAGGCCCCTATTGGCAGTGATGGCATTGTGGTTCTGCCCTTCTTTAATGGCGAGCGCATCCCCAATTTGCCCAATGGACGGGCCAGTATCAATGGCGCAACCGCAGCTAATTTTTCAATCTCGAATATTGCCCGGGCGGCCTTAGAGTCGGCCATTTTTGGGATGCGCATTGGCCTCGATGCCTTTCGCGCCCTAGACTTTAAGGCCACCGAAATTAGGCTTATTGGCGGGGGGGCAAAGAGCCCGCTCTGGCGCGATATTGCGGCCAATGTTATGAATTTGCCCATTCGCATTCCCACAAGCGATGAGGCAGCGGCAATGGGTGGGGCTATTCAGGCCCTATGGTGTATGGAGCGGGCTGCCGGCCTTAAAACCAATCTTGGCAGCTTGGTCGATGCCCATATCAGCCTAGATAATTCTGCCACCGTTTTGCCGGATCCTGCCAAGGTTAAGGCCTACGATGCCGCCTATGGTGAGTACACAAAATATTTAGAGGCATTATCACCTCTTTATATATGATAACATTGCAAGGGATAGATATATCACTTTGTAATTCGATAAAAAATCGCCTGGCGATTTTACACAAACATTCTTAAGGAAGGAAGAGATGAAAAGACAAATTTCTATGCCTGTCTGGTGCGTACGCAGTACGGTGGCCGATCCCTTTGGTGGCCCGGTAATGGACGAGGTTACTCCACTTGAAGCAATGGATATTCTCTGCGATGCAAAGGCCAAGGGGCTCATTGATTTTACGGCAACTCACGACGATGATATTGTCGATTGGAATCCGGAAAGCCCTATGGACGACCAGGATCCCAACAGCGAAACCTACAAGACAATTCACGCCCTTAAAGAGAAGATGGACAAGGTCGGCCTAAAAATGAAGATGGTTACCTGTTCCTTACATGGGAATCAGGTTTTCCGCAATGGCGGTCTTACCAACCCCGATCCCGAAATTCGCGCCCTGGCAGCTCAGAAGGTTATGCGCACCCTGCGTATTGGCAACTTCTTTGGGGCTGAATTTTTTACTTACTGGGTTGCCCGCGACGGCTACGAAACTCAATTTGCGGTAGATTGGGCAAATGCCTACAAATATCTGGAAGCAGGTCTTAACCTGGCTAGCCGCTATATTAAGGAGAACAAGCTCTCCATTCGCTATTGCACCATCGAGCCCAAGCCCAATGAGCCCCGTGGCGAAATGTTCTTGGCGACCACTGGGCACGCTCTGGGCCTTATTAGCCGTCTAGAGGATCCCGATATGTGGGGCGTAAATCCCGAACTGCTGCAGCACGAGGGTATGACCAACCTTTCGGCCACCAATGCCGCGGGTATGGCATTTAATGCGGGCAAGCTTCCCTTCTTGCATGTTGGTAACCAGAAGCCTGGTCAGTTCGACAATGACAACCCCATTCTTACCGGTATGGACGGCCTAAAAGAGATGATCTCTGTCTTCTGGCTATTGGAAAAGCTCAACTGGAAGGGGCATATCGAATTTGATAACCATATTCTGCGCACCGATGCCGCTCCTGGCAAGGAAAATGCAATTCAGTTGCGCAAAGACTTTATTGCGCACAACGTAAAGAGCTATCGCATGGCCGAGGAAAAGGCTTCCAAATTGGCTGCCGATAAGAACCTTAACGATCTGCGCGCTGGGCTTCTGGAAAAATCCAGCCCTCTTACCAAGGCGCTGGAAAATTACGACCTTAAGGCCATTCAAGAGGCAAAAATTGATTACACCAAGGTTGTTCAAACGCCGGCTCGCATTTCCGATATCGATTATGCGGCGAACAAGGTACTTTTAGGCATGTAGTTTTCCGAAGCTTTCACCTGAAAAGGGAGCCTAGACTTGCTTTAGGCCCCTAATATTTAAGTTTGCTCGCCTTATGCTTGCCAAACCTAATATTTAAGGGAGTTTTTGCGCTATTTTGTACATTACGCAAAGACTCCCTTTTTATAATTCTTTAGCTGCTAAAAATTTACCGAGGTGAAAGATTCGATAAACTTATTTAGCTTTCGATATTTTAGCGCCGAGGGCTTGTATATCGTCGAAAAAACCTGGGTAGGATTTATCAATTGCCTGAGCATCGTCTATATACACGCCTTCCTGGCTTATAAGGCCCAATAGGGCAAGGGCCATGGCGATGCGATGGTCATTGTGGCTGGAGCCCCGCCCGCCTTTAATGGGCCTTCCCCCGTAAACGTGCATTATATCGCCGTCGATTTCTATTTGAACACCAATTTTTTTAAATTCACTTTGAATTGTCAGGCCGCGGTTGCTCTCCTTGTGTTTTAGGCGGCTTACTCCGGTTAGGTGGCTGGTGCCGGGGCAGGCTGCGGCCAGTGCTGCTAGGGGTGGGAAGAGGTCGGGGCAGTCGGTGGCATCGAAGGAAAAGGGTTTAAGGGCTGCTGGCCAGATACTGAGCGCATTGGCTTCCCAGGAAAAGGCGGTACCGGCCTGTTTAAGGGCGTCTAGGAATGCCCGGTCGCCCTGGGCAGATTGGGGTTTTAAATTATGGACTGTCAGGGCAGGTTCGCCAGCATAGCTGGCGGCACCAGCGGAGCTGGCG
>CAZBJJ010000037.1:9176-21378 GCA_964492245.1 uncultured Spirochaetales bacterium
AGCTGGCGGCACCAGCGGAGCTGGCGACACCAGCGGAGCTGGCGGCGGCAAAGAGGAAGGCCGCCCCACTGTAATCGCCTTCGACCTGGTATTGGCAGGCTTGGTAGCTCTGGCCCCCGGGAATGCGAAACAATTCGTAGCCTTCCCGCTCAATGTGTATGCCAAATGCGGCCAATAGTTCGAGGGTCATATCGATATAGGGCCTGCTCTTTAGGTTCTTTGTATGAATAAGGCTGTCCTGGGGGCAGCAGGGCAGGGCCATTAAAAGACCGGTTAAAAACTGGCTCGAGGAGGATGCATCGAGCTCTATATTGCCCCCGCGCAGAGGGCCTTGCAGGTGGACAGGGGCAAGGCCCTTAGTACTGGCAATACTGGCACCAAGTTGGCGCAGGGGCTCTTCGAGCATATCCACCGGGCGGCCGAGCAAACTGCCCTGGGCAGATAGGCGAAATGGCTGGCTCCCAAGTGCGGCAATGGGGGCAAACATTCTAAAAGAAAGCCCCGATTCCCCCAGGCAGAGCTCCCCGCTGGTGGCGAGTATTTTTGGCCAGCCCCCGGCAATGCGAAAATGGTTCCCGGGAGCTGAAGCAGTTGGGCGCTGTATAGTAGCACCGAGGGCCTCGGCTACCTGCAGGGCCACCTCGCCATCGCGAGAAATGGGGCCGGCAATAATTTGGCTTTCACCTTCACTTAAAAGGGCGGCCGCAACGGCCCTTTGGAACATGCTTTTAGAGACAGGGGCAGAAATACTGCCAGCAATTTTAGATGGCGCTACGAATACGTTCATACACATCCTCCATTCTTTTATCTAAGTCCAGGTCTGATTCGGGAATAAGCAGGTCGGCGGTATCTTTGTACAGTGCTTCGCGTTCGCCCAATAGTTGGCGGGCCCGCTCCAAGGGTTGAGGATGGTTTAAAAGCGGGCGTTTGCCTGTTTTGTTTCGTGCAACTGCTGTTTCCGGTAATACTTGAAGATAAATTACAAAAAAGTTTTTTAAAAGTTCGCGGTTTTCGGCGCGCAAAACAATGCCCCCACCGGTGGATAGCACAATCGATTTTTTATTGGCATAGAAATTAAGACTAGAGCTTTCCAGCTGCCTAAAGGCCTCTTCGCCATCGGCATTAAAAATTTCGGAAATTGTCTTACCGGTTTGCTTTTCTATTTCGGCATCGGTGTCGGCCCAGTTCCAGCCGAGCTTTTCGGCGAGGAGACGCCCGACGGTACTTTTGCCCGAGCCCATAAAACCAATAAGGGCTATGCGCTTTAGTGTCGTGCTCATCATTGTAAGTACGGTATCTAAAAAAAAGGGCTCGGGCAAGGGGCAAAGAAAAAGGCTGGCGTCCGCGCAACCATGAACAGTCACCGTTGTGCGGACGCCAGCCCTACGTCAATATAAAAGAGCCTTTATTTAGCGATTGTACAGAGGGCGAGCCTCGTAGTGCGTGTGCAAGAGCTTGTGCGCCTTTTCGCTATTCGGTTTGCCCAAGAATTCTTTGTAGACAAGGTCTATAAAGTGGTTTTGGTGCGAACAGCGGAAGCTCGAGCGCTCGTCGTCGTGGTAAATACCCTTAATGCGCTTCATGCGAATTTCGTCGGTACAGCCATAGGGCTGCCCACCGCCGGCAATACAGCCACCGCGACAGGCCATCACCTCGATAAACTGATAGGGGCTGGGCTTGCCAGCGGCCCTTGCAGCCCGAATCTCGTCGAGGACTGCGGCAATATTTCCCATCTGGTGGGCCACCGCAATGGTAATCTTAGTGCCGTCCATATCTACTTCGGCTGTTTTAACGCCTTCCAGACCTCGGGCAGCGGTAAAGTTAACGTCTCCCAGCTCCCTGCCAGTGACAAGATAGTGGGCAGTTCGCACAGCTGCCTCCATAACACCCCCGGTAACCCCGAAGATGGTGCCGGCACCGGTGTAGGGGCCAAGTGGGCTATCGGCCTCTTCGTCGGGCAGGTTTAAAATATCGATACCAGCCTGGCGAATCATGCGGGCGAGCTCGCGAGTGGTTATAGAGGTATCCACATCCTGGTAGCCAGAGCTGCGCATATCGTCGCTGCGTTGGGTTTCCCATTTTTTAGCCGTACAGGGCATTACCGAGACAGAGTAAATATTGGCAGGGTCCAGGCCAGCTTTTTCTGCCCAGTAGGTTTTAATCATGGCCCCCATCATCTGCTGCGGGCTCTTGGCCGTCGAGAAATTGGGAATCATATCGGAGTAATATTTCTCCATATAGTCGACCCAGGCAGGGCAGCAGGAGGTAATAAGGGGGATATCGCCACCATTGGTCAGACGGTGCACCAGTTCGTGCCCCTCTTCGATAATGGTGAGGTCGGCCGAAAAGTTAGTGTCGAAGACCGTTTTAAAACCAATGCGGCGCAGGGCGGCATAGATTTTTTTAGTGATGATGGTACCAGGTTCCAGCCCGAACTCCTCGCCAAGGGCAACGCGAACTGCGGGGGCAATCTGTACAACGGGGTGCACATTGGGATCGCTCAGGCGGCTCCAGACAGTGGCGGTGTCGTCGTGCTCGTAGATGGCGCCAACAGGACAGTGGGCAGCACATTGGCCGCACTTAATACAGGGGCTGTCGCCAAGGGGCACGCCCGCCGCTGCGGCAATACGGCCTTTTTCGCCACGGCCCAAGAATTCCAGGGCCCAGACATTTTGCATTTCCTGACAGACCTTGACGCAGCGACCGCAGCGGACACATTTGTTGGGGTCCAGGGTGATAGCCATATTGGAATCGTCGATGGGGGTGCCCGGTAAAAAATGTTCGTAGGGTACATCGCGCAGGCCAAACTCGGCGGCAACAGTCTGCAGTTCGCAGGAACCGTTTCGGGGGCACTGCAGGCAGTCGGCGGGGTGGTTAGAAAGGACAAGCTCCAGCACCGTCCGGCGCACCTGAACAATTTCGGGATCGTGGGTAATAATGCTTAGACCTTCGGCCACGGGGGTGGTACAGGCGCGCACCATTTTGGGCGAGCCCTCTATGCGAACAATACAGAGACCACAGGCGGCCCATGCGGGAAGGTCGGGGTTATAGCAAAGGGTGGGGATTTTTACCCCTATATGTTTTGCGGCATCTAAAATACTGGTCCCGGCATCTACCTGGACGTCAAAGCCATTTATCTTACAGTTGACCATTAATCTTCTCCTTACTTCTTTAAGACCGCGCCAAATTTACAAACGCGCTCACATTCGCCACATTTAATACAGGCACTCTGATCTATTACGTGGGCAGCCTTTCTTTCGCCAGTGATACAGGTAACCGGGCATTTGCGGGCACAGAGGCCACAGCCAATACATTTATCGGGGTCAATTTCGAAGCGCACGAGGCTCTTACATTTGCCTGCAGCGCATTTCTTATCGACGATGTGTGCAATGTATTCGTCGCGGAAATTGTGCAAGGTGGAAAGTGTGGGGTTCGCTGCCGAACCGCCGAGCATACAGAGCGAGGCCTTGGTCATTGCCTTGCCAATGGCTTCCAGCTTGTCGATGTCTTCCATTTCGCCATTGCCCTTGGCTATTTTATTTAGGATATTCAAAATTTGATGGGTACCTATGCGACAGGGCGAACATTTGCCGCAGGATTCGTCCACACAGAATTCCATATAAAAGCGGGAGACGTCGACAACACAGTCGTCCTCGTCCATAACAATGAGCCCGCCAGAGCCCATCATGGAGCCCAGCTTGGTAAGGCTTTCGTAGTCGATGGCTGTGTCCAGGACGGCTTCGGTTAAAATACCGCCAGAGGGTCCGCCAGTTTGTGCGCCCTTGAATTTTTTGCCATCCCTAATGCCGCCACCAATGTCGTAAATAATTTCGCGCAGGGTGGTACCCATGGGCACTTCTACCAGGCCAGAGTTGTTCACCTTGCCGGTGAGCGCAAAGACCTTTGTGCCCTTGCTGGTTGCGGTGCCAATAGAACTAAACCACTTGGCGCCCTTGGTTAAAATTACCGGAATATTTGCATAGGTTTCCACATTGTTGATAACCGTAGGTTTTCCCCAGAGACCGCTCTGGGCCGGGAAGGGAGGCTTGGGAGTGGGCATGCCGCGCTCGCCCTCGAGGGAGCGCAAAAGAGCGGTTTCTTCGCCACAGACAAAGGCACCGGCCCCAAGGCGAATTTCGATATCGAAATCGAAGCCAGACCCCAAAATATCCTTGCCCAAAAGGCCGTATTCGCGGGCCTGGTTTAGCGCAATGGTTAAGCGCTCAATGGCAAGCGGGTATTCCGCACGAATGTAGACATAGCCGGTGTTAGCGCCAACGGTCTTTCCGCAGATAGTCATAGCTTCGATAATTGAATGGGGGTCGCCTTCGATGGTGGAGCGGTCCATATAGGCCCCAGGGTCGCCCTCGTCGGCATTACAGACAACGTATTTTGTATCGTTAACTTCTTTTCGCGTTAGATCCCATTTGAGCCAGGTGGGAAAGCCAGCGCCACCGCGCCCACGCAGGCCCGATTCCTTTAGGATGGCAATGGTATCTTCGGGGCTCAATTGAAAAAGGACCTTTTCCAGGCCCACATAGCCTTCGCGCGCAATGTATTCATCAATATTTTCTGGGTTAATAACGCCACAGTTGCGCAGAACAATACGCACCTGCTTTTGATAAAACTCAATATCCTCTACCGAAAGCTTTATTTTTTTGCTCTCATCTGGTTTGTACAATAGGCGTTGTACCTCGCGACCCTTTACCACCTGCTCGGCAATAATTTCTGCCGCATCCTCGGGCTTTACCTCGACATAAAAGGAATCTTGGGGCAGAACCTTTACAATGGGGCCTTTTTCGCAAAAGCCAAAACAGCCCGTTTTTACAATTTGCACCTTGTCCTTGACGCCGTGCGTGTCGGCCTCGGCAATAAGGGCGCGGTAAATATCGTCTGCCTTGCTGGATTCGCAGCCTGTTCCACCGCAGACAAGTATGTATTGATTATACGCCATCTATATTCTCCTTGCTTTTTGGCTCAGCCGACGATGTCTGCGGCAGGCCGGTCTATAATTAATTTGTTTACGAGTTGTCTACCAATAAGGTGTTTTTTTACAATTTCTTTGGCTGTTTCGCCATCTACATTGCCATAGATAACGGTAGGCATACCGGGAACCACCAGTTCAACCGTTGGTTCGGAATGACAAAGGCCCATGCAGCCGGTCTGACGGACCATTACATCGGAGGCCAGTTTTGCCTCGTCGATACTCAGTAAAAATGAATCGAGGGTTTCCTTTGCGCCAGCGGCAATTCCGCAGGTTCCCATCCCAATAATAACCTGTATTTCTTTGCCCTCAATTTCTCGTTTTTGAAGTTCGCTCTTGCGCTGATCGCGGAGTTTCCGCAAATCTTCTAAGCTCATTTTAGCCATTGTGCTCTCCTTATCTACTGTATCTGTGAACGAATAAATGTATCCAACATATTCAAAGCAGCGGCAGAATCGAGGTTGCCAAGTATTTCTACCAGCTCCGATTTCCGCAGTTCAATCTCCTGAACTCCGTCTCTGTTTTCAAATTGCCACTGCACAAGCCACTGTGGTACCTGTGAAAACATGAACATTGTTCGAATTAATGCCGGCACATCTCCCAAGGGGGGCGTGTCGACATACGTCAGGTCGAAGCTGGCCTGCACCCTAGTGCCCTGGCCCGGCTCTGATTCTATATGATATTCGCCTCCAGACTGACGAGCAGTCTGAATTAAAAACGGTATACCTAAACCCACTCTGCGCGAGGGGTGCTTTACGCCATCAGTATAAAAAGGGTCCTTGGCCCTCTTTAGTTCTATTTCGCTCATGCCCCTGCCATTGTCCTGGTAGGCAAAACGAAACCAGTGTTCACTCTCCTGAATCTCTGCCCTTACCTCGCTCGCCCCCGATTCGGCAGCATTCTGAGCAATGTCGGCAGCAAGATCGCAGAGTGTATAGTGCATTATGCATTTTTGTATTTAGCTATAATGCCCGCCAGCTCTTCTTTGGTTACCTTGCCATAGACATCGTTGCCCACGGTTACTACCGGTGCCAAGCCACAGCAGCCAACACAGCGGACCGGGTCCACCGAGAAAAGGCCGTCGTCGGTTACCTCGCCCTCTTCGAGCGAAAGAATGTTGCGGCATTCCTCAATTAGGTCCTGTCCCCCTTTAAGGTAACAGGCAGTTCCCAGGCAGACCGAAATTTTATATTTTCCGGGTTTGGTGGTCTTAAAATAATGGTAAAAGGTGATGACCCCATAGATTTTTGCCAAGGGCAAATCGGACATGTGCGAAAGCCTTTCGGCCGCTTCGCGGGGAATATATCCAAATTCTTCCTGAATTTTATGTAAAATAGTGACCAAGCTCCCTGGCTTGTCCTTCCATTCGTTAATGAACGCAATAAGTTCCGGCGAGAACTCTATATCTTGTTCGATGACTGCTGCCATGAATACCCCCAAAGTTATAGATAAAAATAGATCGTATTAAACGTCGTATTATTGTATATTTTTAGTCGGTCTTTGGCAAGACGGGTGTATGTATAATTTTTTATCTATATGTTAGAGCTCTCTTACTCTGTCCATTCAATGTCGAGGTCAAGAGGTTTTTCCAGGACAAGCAGGTCGGTTAGAGGCAGGGTCCAAATAAGGCGAGAGCCCTGGGCCTTTCCCTGGCTGGCTGTTTTTATAGTACCCGGCAGGCGCAGAGAAAAAGTAAAAAGTGCCGAGCCAATTTCGCCGGCAAGACCGGGCCCATATAAAATGGCAATTGTTTCCAGATATTCTTCGCGGTCCATTTTTTCGCCGCTGGCCAGGGGGGCCATTAAGGCAAAGAGGTATTCGACAATGTCGGGAGAAATGGTCTGCATAAGCAGGGGGGCGTTATTGATATCTAAAAAAAGCTTAATTTTGCCGGGACGTTTTTGCCCCACTGCGGGGCCCAGCCAGAGAAGTTCTAGGGGGCTCCTGTCAACGGTCATCATCCCGTCCTGGGAAATATTCAAAAAGCGAGTAAGATTGGCAATATCTATGTCGCCGGAAATACGAGAGGGGGCAGGCGAAGAGAGTTTTGCCTGTTTAACCCCCTCCACCGCAAGCAGGGCCCTGCCCATCGATTCAGTATCGAAGGCAAAATCGGCGCCATCGCCGGAAAGATTGGACAGACTGCGCATAAAATGGGGCTCGAAGACAAGGTTTATCTTTAGGCTGGCCGAGCCATCGGCCAAGAGCTCGGTATTTAAACTGCCCGCGCAGGAGGCAAAAAGCCAGAGAGTACCAAATAAAACAGCATTAAATAGAAGGGAACAGGGGTTTCTCATGTAAGATCTCCAAATTTTCGCCCATTTGTGCATAAATAGCGACAAAAGCCAGGTAAAATATATATCATTATATAATAGAAAAGATAGCGCAACTATATTCTATAAACAATGTCTAAATAGAGCGCTAAGGAATAATGTAAAGGAGTGTTTAACTAATATGGCGAAGACAACAGCGTGGAGTTTTTTAGACGAGTATCGGGGCAAGTATTTTAATGGCTTTTGGCCCACCTTGCCAGAGACCTTTCGCATAAGTGTCGCCCGCTATGGCAACAGACCCTGTTTTACCATCTACGAAGGGGGCCGCATAAGCCTTAGCTACCGGCAGGCCCTTGAGCGCATCGAGGCAGTGGCCCGCTACCTTCGTGCAAAGGGCATTAAAAAGGGAATGCAGGTCGCAGTGAGCGGGAAAAATTCGCCAGAATGGGCAATTGCCTATTTGGGCGTGCTCTTTGCCGGTGCCACCGTGGTTCCAATAGATTATCAGCTTAAAAATGAAGAAATTGAAAAATTAATGAAGGTCGCCGAATGCAAAATTGCCTTTATTGACGAGGAAAAATTTGACTGGTTTAAAGATCGGAAAGGACTTTTAAAAGATATTGTCTCGCTGCACAAGGGGGGCAAGAATTATATTTACGATATTGATGGCAAAGAGGCCAAAATTGAAGAAGCTGGCGAAAACGACCTTGCGGCAATTCTTTTTACCTCGGGTACCACGGGTATTCCCAAGGGGGTCATGCTCAGCCATCAAAATCTTGTCGCCGATTGCTATCTTTCACAGTCAAATCTAAATATTTTTTACACTGATGTTTTTTATGCGCTCTTGCCAATACATCACTCCTATACCATGCAGGCGGTTTTTATTGAATCGCTTTCGGTGGGGGCCGAGACCGTCTTTGGCAAAAAAATGGTCACCAGCCAGATTCTTAAGGATTTAAAAGAAGCTAAAATTACCATGTTCCTGGGGGTCCCCCTGCTTTTTAACAAGGTCTTAGCGGGAATTATGCGCGGTGTGCGGGCAAAGGGTATTGTAGCCTATGGCGCAATTCGGACCCTTATGCGCATTTCTGGTTTAATTAAAAAACTTACCGGAATAAACCCGGGCAAGAAAATGTTTAAATCGATATTGGAGAAGGCCAGTCTTTCCACTATTCGCATTTGTATTTCTGGTGGCGGCCCCCTGGCACCGAGTATTTTTAAAATGTACAACGAGCTGGGCATCGATTTCGTACAGGGCTATGGCCTAACCGAGACCAGTCCAATTATTACGCTCAATCCCATCGAAAACTACAAAGAAACCAGTGTGGGCAAAATTGTGGCCGGTGTGCAGATGCGCATTGTCGACCCCGACGAACGGGGCGTAGGCGAAATTGTGGTAAAGGGTCCCATGGTAATGCAGGGCTATTACAATTTGCCCGAAGAGACCGCCGAAGTCTTTACCGAAGAAGGCTGGTTTAAAACTGGCGACCTAGGTTATATGGACAGTGAGAACTATCTGTATTTAACCGGAAGGGCTAAAAACCTTATTGTTACCGAGGGTGGCAAAAACGTCTATCCCGAGGAAATTGAAAACGAGTTCCAGCTCTACGACGAAATCGAACAAATTTTAGTGCGCGGTTTTATCAATAGCAAGCACGATGGGGCCGAGGGGATCGAAGCCCTAGTCTATCCGAATAGAGACTTGTTTAAACAGGCCAATGGCGAAATAGCCAGCGAGGCAGATATTTCGGCCCGCATTTTAACGATTATTGCAGAGGTAAACTCTAAGCTTTTGCCCTATCAGCGTATCGACGGCACCAAAATTTTAAGCGAAGCCATGGAGATGACGACGACCAAGAAAATAAAGCGCAATATGTAGCCTAAAGGTTTTTTATTTGATACATTCCCCCTGTACTGCGTGCGGCGGACAAACGGAACCGGTGAAAAGCCGGGCGGTCCCGCCACTGTACAGGATGGTGTTGCATCCCAAGCCAGGAGACGACCCGCCGCACAAGGACCGAGGCCCCGAAAGCTTATTACGGTAGTAAAAAGCGGGGCCCGCACCCTGTTTACCGGTAGCGCGGACTGCCGGTCGAGGTTTGTATGTCTTTCTCTGCTTTTACGGCCCGCCCATGGGCCCGTTCCGGTTTTGCACGAGCCATCTTTGCAATATTCGCCCTTTGTTTTGTAGCCATCCCCCTGATGGGCGAAGAAAATGCCGAAATTCAGGTAATAATTTCTGCCTCTCGCATAGAAGAGCCGGCCGAACAGGTGCCTGGCCTAATTGTTCGCGTGGACAAAGAGGCTATTCGCCAAAGCGGGGCCACCAATGTGGTCCAGGCCCTAGAGAGCAGCCTTGGCCTGAGCTTTCGTTCCTATTCCGGGGCGGCACAGGCCGAAGTATCTATGCGTGGCTTCGGCGAAAATTCCAGCGGCCGGGTTCTGGTGCTGGTGGATGGGCGGCGTCTTAACAATCCCGATATGAGCAACTTAAACTGGCTTTCCATTCCGGTGCAATCTATAGAAAGAATTGAGGTCCTTCAGGGCTCTGCCAGTGTGCTGTATGGCGGGGGAGCGGTCGGTGGTCTTATCAATATAATTACCAACAGGGCCAAAGAGGGCGTACACGCCTTTGGCGAGCTGAGTGTGGGCAGCACTGCCTCGGGCATAAATAACACACAGGCCACCGGTTTTTCCTGTGGGGGCAGGGCCGGTTCCCTAACCGGAAACGTCGAGCGCTTAGATTACGCGGGGGAGCGAGAGAAATCGGCCAGTGACGATGTGCAGGCCCGCCTTGCCGGCGATATATACATTGGCGATTTTTGGCAGCTGGAACTTTTTGGGCAATATAGCAATGGCTATTACGAAATGCCCGGAGCCCTGAGCCGGCAAGAGTTTTTGGACCGGCCCTATCAGGCTAAAAACAAGGAAGATTCGGCAAACTTACAGGTTCTGGAAGCAGGCCTTTTGGCCCTTTGGGACAGGGACGATGGCCAGATGTTTTCGATGCCTTTGAGCTATCAGTGGAAAAACAATAAGGCAAATCTACCCTCCTTTGCCAACCCCGACTGGGGCCTTCCCCCCTCGTACACCGCAACTGCATGGAACCGCATAGAGGCGCGTCCACAGTATTCTGTAAAGGCAGAGCTGTCTGCCCTGAACAATCTGCCCTTGCGTTTGGTAAGTGGGGTGGATCTGGCCTGGGTGCATATGGGAGTTAAAAATTACACCGACATTGCGCGCAGTGAACTGGGAAATGCCTTTACTATCTCGCAGTGGGAGCTCGGACCCTTCGCCAGCTTGGCTGTGTGGCCGGTGGAAAAGCTCTCGCTGCATGCGGGTTTCCGTTGGGATTTAAGCGAAATTAATGGGAAAAATAGTGATGGTACGGCGAACGGCCAAAAACTGCGGCAGGCACCGGTCTGGGATACTGGCCTAGTGTATCGGCCGACAGAGAGCCTGAACCTCTTTGCCAATTATGCCACAACCTTCCGCTATCCCTATACGGACGAGCAAACCAGCTATTATGGCACGGGCGATAGTTTTAACCAGACCTTGGAGCCAGAGCGCGGCAACGATATTCGCCTTGGCGGAAGCTGGAGACTTGCGGATGTGCTGGCCTTCAGTGCTCAGGGCTATTGGCTGGAGATGAAAAAGGAGATTGCCTTTAATAGCGAAAATTTCCAGAACGAAAACATTGGCAATACCCGCCGCCTTGGAGGAGATTTTCTTCTCAACCTTCAGCCGCTAAGGTTTTTACAAGCCAACGCCAATTACAGCTATGTGCATGCCTGCTTTGTCGGGGGCCCCTTCGATGGCAAATTGGTACCGCTGGTGAGCGAACACAGGCTCTATGCCGAGGTAATGGGAATCCTGCCCTTTGGCCTCTGCCTTGGCCCCAATATTAGCTGGAACAGCAAGGCCTATTCCGGGGGCGATAGTGCCAATGCCCAAGACATCGACATAATTCCCGCCCGCATATTATTGGGGGCCAGTGCTATGTGGGAAAAAAACCTAGAAGAGGGGCTACTGTCGGTGAGTGTCCGCGCTAAAAACATTTTAAACCAGGCCTACACCGACTATGTCTACTACGGGGGCTATTACCCTGGTGCTGGCAGAAGTTTTGAACTCTTGGTGCGCTACGAATATTAGCGGGTTGGGGGCCCTCGCTTAAAATGCCTAAGGCCGATGTTTTAAGATACCTATGCGCTGGGCTTCTTACTCTTATATTGATAGCTGTACTCCTCTTTACCGGGGAGCTCTGCGTAAAACGCAGGGCGCCCCTCTCGGGGCGCCCCAGTCCAAAGAGCATTCAACTCAGCCTTAGCCAGCCGACGCCCGCTAAACCAGCACCGCCCGGCGCTAACCCTGCGGCGCCCGCGAGTGCCAGCCCCCCAGCATCCGGCGCTAACCCCCCGGCGCCCCCGAGTGCAAACCTCTCGGCGCCCGCAAAACCGACGGCGCCCGGCGCTAACCCAGCGGCGCCCGAATCACCCGCGGGATCGCCAGCGAGTGCTAGCCCCCTGCCCGCAACCCCCGAGGGACCGCCCAAGGCGGGGGTCGCGGGCTCAGATGGCGCCCCTGCTGGCGGCGCTGTGGGCGGCAACAATCAGGCAACCCTACTCGAAGAACTGCGCAGGCAAATAGCTAAACACCGGGTCTACCCCCTAGCAGCACGGCGGGCCGGCATCGAGGGCCAGGTAAAAGTGTATATCGAGGTAGATGAAGGGGGCCAACTGCGCAAAAAAAACTTAGTCGAATCCTCCCAATCTGCTGTTTTGGACAGGGCGGCCCTAAAGCTGGTAGACTCAATTTTTCCCCTTCCCCATCTCCAGTGGCCCCAGAATTTTTATACAGTAATAGCAATAGATTATCAAATAAGTAGTTTGCCGAATCATTCACCTAGAATAGTCAAATTTTTCAGCACTTTCAACTCATACTATAT
>CAZBJJ010000038.1:0-21111 GCA_964492245.1 uncultured Spirochaetales bacterium
ATAGACCTTTGCTGGGTTTGTGTCGTCGAGCAGGGCTTGGCCGTCTTTGTAAAATAAATAGTAATAACTGCCTTTGGGCAGTTCCAGGATAATAGTATACAGGCCGGGTTCTGTTTCTCGCAGCTCGTACATAAAGGGGTCCCAGGCGTTAAAACTGCCGGCGATACTAATGTGCTCATTGCTTTTGTTATTTGCAAAGCTGAATTCTACACTTTTTCCCCTAATACGCGGTCCTTTATCCAATTCGCGTGGGGGCATGCGTATATCAACAAGGTTGTCGTAATTGTTTTTTCCCTTGATATCGGCAAGTCTGACACGTGAGACCTGTATGCCCGTTGTGGCTATTACCGAGGAATTGGGATTCCAGGGGTCTTTGGTCCATACGCCATCAATTATCATCCTATATTCCAATGTCTGCATTTCCGCTGGCCAGGCATAGGTGTAAAACAAGATACCGCTGTCGTAGCGGGCTTCTTTATCGCTCAGGGGGTTTTTTAAAATGATATCTTCGGGCATGCGGGCAATGGGTTTGTACAGGCGTTTGAACCAATGTATTTTTGCATAGCCCTCATGATTAAATGCAATGCCTATTCTTTCTGCCCCTGTCGCAGTAAATATTACAGAATCGTCGAAGACTTCTGGTGGGCCTGCCTCTTGAATTGCCAGAATTCGGTTGTGAAATCGATAGGATGCGACTTCTACTGCCCGAACCTGTCCTATTAGGGCACATAATATGGCAAAGAATGTAAAGTATGTTTTCATAGTTCTTTACAATTATCGGTTTCTGCTTCAATATCTTGACATGCCCTCTTTACAAGAGTTGGAACAATTTCAAATCTCTTTTCAAAACGTGGGGAAGGAGCGGGAGACTCGCGAAAACCGTGGCGAAATCATGCCCGTTTTGCCTCTGCCCGATAGTTCTCTCGATCCTGGTTTGGCCGACCTTTTAGCTGCTGGCACCGAGCTGGATGATATACTGCCCGAAGTCCCGCCCACTGGCGCCGACAGCTTTGCTGACGCCGACAGCTCTGCTGACGCCGACAGCTCTGCTGGCACCGACAGCTTTGCTGGCGCCGACAGCTCTGCCGATGTCGATGACCTATTAAATTCATTGCAATTAGATACTGCCGACTATTCCCTTGATAGCGATGGGGGCGTAGAAAGCCCGGCCCCCACTGCCGATCTGGACTTTGGTGATTTTTTGGATAGCATTCCCGACGACCTCGGACTGGACATAGAGCCGGCGGCTGAGGAGCCGGCGGCTGAGATGCCAGTAGTCGACGACCTCGGACTGGACCTGGAGCCGGCGGCTGAGATGCCAGTAGTCGACGATCTCGGACTGGACCTGGAGCCGGCGGCTGAGGAGCCGGCGGCTGAGGAGCCGGCGGCTGAGGAGCCGGCGGCTGAGGATGAATTTGCCATACCCGATATCGATTTTTCGTTGCCCCCCGCTGGCGCCGAGTTTTCGCTGTCTACTTCGGAGGAGGGGGCAAGCGAAGAGTTTGATATTTCAAGTAGCGAAGAAGTCGACCCCTTTGCCATCTCTGCCACCGAAACAGAGAGCGACACCGAAGATGATTTTAATCTGGATGGCTTTGACACCTTTAGCCTCGGTGGCGACATTACCGCAGACTTTGGCATAAAACCCGACAGCGACAGTAGTCTAGGTGATGGCGAATCTGGCTTTTCCGATTTAGAAGATTTTTCTTTAGAGGGCATTGATGCACTTTTTACAAAAACGCCCGAACCTGCAGTAGCCCCTTCCACCCGTCAGCGCCCAGATAAAAAACAGGTTTCCGCCGTCAGCACCGAGGAAATCAATTTAACCCCCGAAGATTTTGCAAAACTGGAAGCCAGTCTGGATTCCTATCCGCTCAATCTACGCATGGCCTGCGAAGAGATAATAGCAGAACAGGTTATTCCCGCCGAACAGATGGCAGAATTAATCCAAAAATTAGTTGGTGCCGCCGGCCCAAAAGAAATGGCCTCTTTTGCTGGAAAAATCCTTTCGCGGAACATAGTAATTCCCAAGGGCTTCGAGAAAAAAACAGGCGAAGAACTGGAGGCCGAACAGAGCAGCTTCGCCTGGATTTTTCGCAACCGCGTACTGCCCATTTTAAAAATTGCCGCCTTTATAACGGTATGCAGCGCTGTTTTTATCTTTTTGAGTTACCGCTTTGTCTACCGGCCAATAGCTGCCCACAATCAATATAAAAAAGGCTATGCTCTTATTCCCGAAGGCGCTTACACCAGGGCCCTGGAACGCTTTGACGCGGCAATCCGAATTCAACGCCAAAAAAAATGGTATTATCGCTATGCAGAAGCCTTTATAGACAAGCGCCAGTACGAATTGGCCCGCCAAATATACGACACTAGCCTGAGCCATTTTAAGCGCGACAAAAAAACGGTACTTGATTACGTCGCCCTAGAACGGGACAAACTGCGCAACTACGAGCGGGCCGACAAAATTTTAAGAGTTCAACTTTTAAACTGGAAGCTAAACGACAAAGACGGCCTATTGGCACAGGGAGACAATTTCTTGGCCTGGGCAGAAATTGAATCGGAGCGCTACGAAGATGCCCGAAGTTCCTATGCAAAACTCATCGAGCGCTATGGTCAAAAAGATATTTATATGGAGCGCATGCTCACTTATTTTATGCGCACCGACAAGCTTTCCGAGGTTCTGGCCCTGCAAGAGCATTTTATGGGGAATAAAAAGCGACAGATTGGACACGAGGCCCTGAGCGAACTCGGCGCCTATTTATTGGATAAAAAAGAAGAAGAGCCCGAGGGAATACCCGACCCCAACCTTATGCGAATTGCCAATATTGGTAAAATATTTGAGCGGGCAATTAAACAGAATCCCGAATACCCTGAACCTTGGTATCATCTATACCGGTATCAGGTGCGCTTTGGCTCTAAGGCCCAGAGTTTGGCCACTATTGAACAGGCGGTACATTTATTTGATAAAGCAGAAGAACGGACAGCCCAAAGAAAGTGGATGCACATTGATGCCGGCCGCCGCTATGCTTCTCAACTGACCGAAGAAAAGCAATTTATGCGGGCCAACGACCAATTAACTAAAACCGCAAAACTCTACGACGACGCCATTGCTCGGCGCATACTAAAACCTTCGCCAGAACTGGGACGCATTTGGGCAGATATGGGAGATCTGGACTACTTTGTCTTTGCCCACCACGACGTCGCAATGGCCGCCTACGAACGAGCCCAGCAAGATGGCTGGGCCCCACCAGAAATGCGCTATCGCATGGGTTACATAAACTACAACCGGGGAGACTGGCGCAAGGCCCTTGAGCGGTTTTACGATGCATCCATAGACCTACCGTTAAATAGAAAACTTCTTTTTGCCTTAGCCAATACCGCCGTTAAACAAAATAACTACCAGATGGCCCAAGGCTATTATAACCGCCTATTGGATACGCTCGAACTCCAACGCAGTCGCTATCCCCGATTAGTTCCCGCCGGAAGTGTAGAGCACGCCGAACTGGCCGAGCGCCTAATGCGATCGCGCAATAACCTGGGGGTAACCCTGGAAAAACTGGCCCGCGAAACTGGCCGTACCGAATATCGCTCCCAGGCGCTGGCCCTTTTAACTGAGTCGGCACGGGCCTGGGATGCCCTGAGCCGGGACCCCGACTCGATGCTGCGCTCCGAGGCCGGAAACCTGGCAAACCTTAACATTAAAATGATTTACCAGCCGGCACTGGGCTTTGAGCCTCAGATATATCAGGAAATTGATAAAGACGTACTTGAGCCATCACTTTGGGAAGAGTTAATGGCAAAATAATGTGGCCCTATTCATCCCCAATTAAATTGGCGCCCACATTTTGGAGCTCGGGCAGGCTAGAATACACCGTTGGTTTATTTTTGGAAACCTGTTTATCGTAGTCGACGAGGCGAACAAAGAGCTCGTTAACTAAATCGGCAAAGACCACAAGATTCGAAGAAAAATTGTTTATCGCCATATCGCGTAAAATTTTATCTCGATCGAAGCCCGAAGCCGTGGGCACCGCCGAAAGCCTTGAGCGTATAGATGGCACTAAATCGCGGCGGGCACTGGCCACAAAGCGGGAACAGGCAATAATTTGATGGTAAAGTTCATCAATATGTGCTCCTTGGTAGCGATAATACTCGGATCGTTCCACCAGATCGTCAATTCGATCCCATGTAGTGTTGTCCAGAGCGAGCATTAACAGCGCAGGGCGAATATATCGATTGGAAATATTGGCCCGATAGTGTTCCGATATTCGTTCAATTAAATTTGCTACATCCACATCTTTTACCAGCATAGCAGCATAGTACATCTAAAGCGACCAATTGACAAGTAAATACATGCTTCTTAGGATGGGCTCATGCGAAAGGGACCCTTATTATTTTTGTCTGCTCTATTCCTCTTTTTGACCTCCTGTAATTTTAGCCGAAGCCAGATTGCGGTGGTTTATACTGATAGCCCGGACATTGCCAGCATTGCCGAATTATACAACGCCAACCAAAACCAATATATTGTAGAGATAATCTACACAGCCCAGCCCCTGCAAGAAAAAACCCGGCAGACCGACCGGGCCGATATTATAATTTCCAAATATTTGGACCCCGCTAGGAAAAAACAATTTTTATCGCTAAGTAGTCTTTTAGAGGATAGAATTGTGGACGAAAGAGCTTTTTACCCAGCCCTGTTAAACGCTGGCCGCAGTGGCTCCACCCAATTTTTTTTGCCCCTGTCCTTTAATATTCCCGCCTTTATCTTTTCTAAAGAGCAGGCCGCCCTCTTTACCAACCGGCCAGTTATAAGCTTGGAAGAGGCGCGAACTGCCTCTGCAAGCTTTAACCGTTTTTCGGACAAGGCACAAATGGGCTATGCTCCTCGCTGGGATGGTCCCTTTCTCTTTGCTGTAACCGAATACTTTAAGGTCAATTGGCAGCTAAAAAACGTCTTAAGCTGGGACCCCGTTGCCCTGGATTCCGCTATCGCCTGGCTCAGAGACTGGAGCCTTAGCGACAATGGCTCAATTGAAAACGAAGACGATTTTACATTCCAACACCTTAACCGACCCCGCCAGGCACTTTTACAAGAGGGAAAAATCCTTCTCTCCTATGCGACCTCGCAGGAAATTTTTTCCACAAGCGAAGAGGCCCTTTCCCTCTTAGATTTTAAATGGATTTTAGGAAATGGAGGAATTCCCGTTACCGACGATGTCCTTTGGCTGGGAATGGCCAAAAAATCTCATTCAAAGACTGCTGCTAGAGATTTTATCCGCTGGCTCTACCGGGAATCGACTTGGCTGGAAATCTTGGAGTTTTATAGTCGGACAAAGGCAGATGAGAGTCTTTTTGGCATTGGCAAGGGGCTTTCTGCCTTAAAAACGGTAAATGAACGCATATATCCCCGTTTTTACCCTCAATTGCTCTCCCATCTTCCCTCTGCCGAGTCGATTGTGGTAAACAACAGAAGTTTTTTTCAATGGCATACATTAAAAGAAGACCTTATTATTCCCTGGTTACAGGCCAATCTTTCCCATCAAAAACCACCCGAAACCGAAAAACTAAAAAATACTACCCGCGAATGGTTAATACAGGAGCAGGCTAAATCTAAATAAAGGGGCCTCGAAGAACTTCAGTTTACCGAACTGGCAGAATCACCTATATCAATATTTATAAACTTTATTGTTTTCCTGTCGATATTTAAACTGTTATGACAAGGGTAAATAATATTGGCAATTTGCGAGCGGTGAGCTATGCCTACTCCTTTGCAGCCGCCGACAAGGTGGCCATGCCGGTGGCCCCGAATTCATTCATCTACTCCAATTTTAAACACGTCCGGGGAACCCCTGCGCCAGAAGGTAGCCATGGGGTGAGCATAAGCAAATTAAAAGTTTTAGACGTACTCATAGATCAACTGGTAAAATTAAAAAAAGAGTCCAAAATTGATACCACCGGCGTCCTCGGCCAAAGCGACGAGCGTCTAGATGCCTTAATTAAGCAATATAGTGGCGAAATAAAGCAGGCCCAGGCCCAACACGAGGCCCTCCCCTACCGCCCTGCCCCAGCCCTGGGTAGCGGAAGTCTTTTTTCTTTAATGGCCTAGGCCTAAATCTGCGCTAAATGCAAAAAAAAACACGTTTTAGCAAGACTTTCTACGAATACAATCGATTTTCTCTTGCACTAATCTGGCTAAATTAGTATGTTTTTAGCTAAGCTCTGCATTTAGAAAAAGAGCAAAGCCAATTTTATACTAGGAGCCCCTATGAATGTGAACGATCTTAAACATGCTGGCCTAAAAAAATGGGTCGAGGAAGCGGTTGCCCTTATGACACCCGAAAAGGTTATTGTCTGCGATGGGAGCCAACGCGAATATGATGAAATGATTAAAATAGCCGTCGATTCCGGTGTAGCCGAGGCATTGAACCCCGAAAAACGACCTGGCTCGGTACACTTTCGTTCCGATCCCTCCGATGTGGCCCGAGTAGAAAAAAACACCTATATAGCCTCCAAGACTAAGGAAGCTGCTGGCCCCACCAACAACTGGATCGACCCAGTAGAACTTAAAAAAACCATGTCTGGTCTATATAACGGCTGCATGAAGGGGCGAACCATGTATGTCATCCCCTTTTCTATGGGCCCCATTGGTTCACCAATTTCAAAAATTGGCATCGAAATTACCGATAGCGAATATGTTGTGGCAAATATGCACATCATGACCCGCGTGGGCACCAAGGTGCTCGATGTGCTTGGGACAGATGGCGAATTTGTCCCCTGCTATCACTCGGTGGGAAAACCTCTGGCAGTGGGCGAAAGCGACAACGGCAAATGGCCCTGCGCCCCAATTGAGCAAAAATATATTTCTCACTTCCCCGAAACAAGGGAAATTTGGTCCTATGGCTCCGGCTACGGTGGCAATGCCCTCCTGGGAAAAAAATGCTTAGCATTGCGCATCGCCAGCGTTTTAGCCCGCGACGAGGGTTGGTTGGCCGAACACATGCTTATTCTTAAGCTCACCAATCCCGCTGGGCAGTCCAAATTTATCGCAGCAGCCTTCCCCAGTGCCTGCGGCAAGACCAACCTGGCCATGCTGGTGCCCACCATCCCCGGTTGGAAGGTAAATGTAATCGGCGACGACATTGCCTGGATGAAGTTTGGCAAGGACGGCAGGCTCTATGCCATTAATCCCGAAGCCGGCTTCTTTGGCGTTGCCCCTGGAACCTCTATGGATTCCAACCCCATGGCCATGCACTCTATCGAAAAGAACACTATTTTTACCAATGTCGTCGTGACCGAAGATAATGATGTCTGGTGGGAAGGCATTGGCTATCCTGCACCAGAAGGAAAAAATATCGACTGGCTGGGCAATGAATGGAAAGAAGGCAGCAAGGATGCCAATGGCAAAAGCATTCCTGGCGCCAACCCCAATGCCCGCTTTACCGCCCCAGCGTCTCAGTGCCCGGTAATTGCACCTGAATGGGAAGATCCCGCTGGTGTGCCAATCGACGCAATTCTCTTCGGTGGCCGTCGTCCCAACACCATACCTCTAGTGCATATGGCCAAAAACTGGAACCACGGCGTATTTATGGGCTCAATTGTGGGCTCCGAAATTACAGCCGCTGCCTTGGATCTTAAAGTTGGCTCAATTCGCCGCGATCCATTTGCCATGTTGCCCTTCTGTGGCTACCACATGGGCGACTATTTCCAGCACTGGATTAATATTGGCAAAAAGGCAGATGCCGAAAAACTGCCCAAAATCTTCTTCGTCAACTGGTTCCGCAAAACAGAGGATGGCAAATGGCTCTGGCCTGGATATGGCGATAACTCTCGGGTTTTAGCCTGGATTTTCGAAGCCTGTGCTGGAACAGCCAAGACCCAAGACACTCCTATTGGCATTATGCCCACCATAGATGCAATTGAGCGCCCCGAAGGGGTCAGCGATGCCGACATGGCCGAGCTTTTAGCCGTAGATATAGAGGGCTGGAAGAAGGAAATTCAAGACGTCCGCGCCAACCACTATCCCATTTTTGGTGATAAGCTGCCCCAGGAGCTCAAAGACGAACTTGTGGCCATCGAAAAACGCTTTTAGTTTTTACGACTTTCACCTATAGCAATCTATAAAAAGG
This sequence comes from uncultured Spirochaetales bacterium, assembly GCA_964492245.1. Lineage (GTDB taxonomy): Bacteria > Spirochaetota > Spirochaetia > Treponematales > Breznakiellaceae > CAZBJJ01. The sequence continues at coordinate 8,127 of CAZBJJ010000038.1, forward strand.
CGGGGGCCATGGCTCCCGCCTTTCTTGTTTTACCACACATATTTAATCTTTTTCTTATTAATTATAGATATCGGGAATATTGACCATACCGCTTTATTTTTATCTCGTGTATGATTGCTATAACTTATTTTGTTACAAGGATCGAGAATGAAAAGACTTTCTGCCATTGTCGTTGCTACCGTAATGCTTTTATCTTTGGGCCTTATCTTTGTGTTTTCTGCAAGAGGCGAAAAAGATTTCCGTAAAAAATACGAAGGCAGCGATTTAGATCACATTTCTAGTGTATCGGATAGAGAACATCCATACAGTGCATACAAGGCCATGCATGCAAAGGCGGCAATACCAAAAAAAACGATATCCATCGACCTCTCGCAATGGGACAAGCAGACGAGCTTTGGTGTGAACCTAGCCCAGGATGCCTCTTGGCCTTTTCAAGCAGTAGATACAGCCGAAGAGTCATCGGTTTTTTGGGACGTATTAATAGAAGAAGAAGGTCTTTATTTTATTGAAATGTCTTACAAGCCCCTGCCATCACGTGGCGTGGAAATTGAGCGTGCTTTTACCATTGATGGTGAATTCCCATTTTACGGCGCAAGGCGTCTAAGCTTTTCGAGGCTTTGGGGCGACGGTGGACCGGTAAGCACCGACAATCGAGGCAACGAAATTAGGCCCATGCAGATAGAGATCTACGATTGGACTAAGGCGTCTTTTTCTGATGATTTAGGCTACGAGAGCGAGGCCTATAGCTTTTATTTTAGCAGGGGCGTACATCGTTTGGGCCTGCACGGCGAAAACGAGCCCGTACGCATTGGTGCTATCAATCTAAAACCAGCCCAAAAAAGCCCAACATATGCAGAATATCGGGCCTCAAAACCGGCAAACGCAAAGAGAATCGAAGGCACCGAACTGAGAATTCAGGGCGAAAGCAGCCCTCTACGCTCTGACCCCTCGCTTTTTGCCAAATACGACAGGGCCTCTCCTTTTTCGGAGCCCTGGTCGGTTTGGAGGAGCGTTTTAAATTATGCCGGGGGCGATGCCTGGCGCAAGAGCGGGCAGTGGATAGAGTGGGATATCGATGTCCCCGAGACTGGCTGGTATCAAATTGCCATAAAGGGCCGCCAACGCTTTGAAAGAGGCTATATCTCTAGCCGAATTCTCTACCTAGATGGCCTGGTTCCCTTCGACGAAATGCGCTCAATCCCCTTTAATTATTCTCGCGATTGGAAAATGCAAAATCTTGCCGATTCCACCGGTCAGGCCTACGAGTTTTATCTGGAAAAGGGCAGACACAGCCTGCGCCTAGAGGCCACGCTCGGAGAAATTGGCTCTCTTATTCAAGAATTAGAAGAGAGCATTTACCGCCTAAACAATATATATCGCACTATTTTAGTCTTGACCGGGACTAATCCAGATCCCTACCGCGACTATAACCTCCATCAGGTATATCCCGAAGAAATACAGGCAATGAACCTAGAGTCGAAGCGTCTATACAGAATGGTCGATCGCTTAGTCGAATATACGGGACAAAAATCGGACCGCATTGCCGCTGCGCAGACCCTGGCAATCCAGCTTGAAACCTTTTACAAGCGTCCTGAACGCATACCAAAGGCCTTTGCTACTTTTAAAGACAATATTACCGCCCTCGGGACCTCTTTGCTCAATTTGACCGAAACAAAGCTAGACATCGACTGCATTGTTATTTCTGGTGTAGAGGATGCCAGGCCGCAAACTCAAAAAAACATCTTTAAAAAGGCCGGACACAGTGTTCTAGCCTTCCTGTCCTCCTTCTTTGTCGACCACGAATCCTTAGGAAATGTCTATACAAAGGGGGCAAAGGATGTAATTCAGGTCTGGTTAGTTACCGGCCGCGATCAAAGTAGCGTTTTAAAATCGATGATTGACGACAGCTTTACCCCCGCTTCGGGCATTAAGGTGAATGTCAAACTTATCAACGTAAATGCAGTCCTTTCGGCCGTAGTTGCCGGCAATGGTCCGGACCTCGTTCTTTCCACCTATTCCACCCTTCCGGTGGACTACGCCCTGCGAAATGCGGTGGAAGACCTCTCGCAGTTTGAAGGCTTTGACCAAGTTATTTCGCAGTTTCATCCCAGTGCAGTAACCCCCTTCCGCTATGCCAATGGAGTCTGGGCCCTGCCCGAAAGCCAATCTTTTAACGTCCTTTTCTATCGCACCGATATTCTGGAAGAGCTCAATTTAGAGGTACCCGAAACCTGGACCGATCTTGTGTCCATGTTGGCCACCTTGCAAAACTCCAACCTTACGGTAGGAATTCCCTATCCTGCGGTTCAAATGCCAAACCTCTCTGTTATTCAGTCCATGCTCTTTCAGAACGGGGCCAGCATTTACAATTCCCTAGGCACGAGGACAGAGGTGGACAGCGAAGCCGGTGTTAAGGCCTTTATTAACTATACAGATTTCTTTACCAGCTACGGGCTTCCCATGGATTTCGACTTTGTAAGCCGCTTTAGATCGGGAGAGATGCCCATTGGTATTATCGATTACCAGACCTACAATACGCTGGTCGTTTCGGCGCCAGAAATTCGCGGTCTCTGGGATTTTGCTCCATTGCCGGGAACGTATAGAAAACAGGCCAATGGCAATTCCACCCTTGAACGACAGGTTGCCACAGGGGGCAACTGTTCGGTTATGATCCAAACCGACAACGAGGAGGTAAAACAACAGGCTTGGGAATTCCTAAAATGGTGGGTCTCTACCGATACCCAGGTGCGTTTTGGCCGAGAAATGGAAAGTATATTGGGTGGATCTGCCCGCTATGCCACAGCAAACCGCGAGGCCCTGCGTCAACTGGCTTGGAACGCGAAGCAATTGGCGGTACTGGAATCCTCCTTGGACAATGCAGTGGGCGTTCCCGAAGTTCCCGGTGGCTACTACACCCCCCGCCACATTACCAACGCCATTAGGCGGGTAATCAATTACCGCGACGATCCACGAGAGACCCTAATAGACTATGCCCGAAAAATAAACGAAGAGCTCACCAAAAAGCGCCGCGAATTTGGCTTGGATTTGGAGTAGCAGGATGGAAAACATGACCAATTTTTTTAGTAAGTATTTTTCTTTACGAAAGCAACAGGCAAAGATAGCTATAAAAAATGCAAAAAAAATGAGGACGAGTTACCTCTTTCTCTTCCCCTTTGCCCTTTTATTTTTCGTATTTTATCTTTTGCCCATGCTTTCGAGCATGTATTTTAGCTTTACCCACTACAATCTCCTGGAAAAACCTCATTTTATTGGCCTGCAAAACTATTTAAATCTTATCTTGCAGGACGAGGTGTTTTTAATTGCTATTAAAAACACCTTTCTTATTGCGGTTATCACTGGCCCCGGTGGCTATATTGCGGCCTTTCTCTTTGCCTGGCTCATAAACGAACTACCTAAGGGGATTCGGGCCGTTGCAGTGGTCATCTTTTATGCCCCTTCCATTGCCGGCGGTGCTATTTTTACTATTTTTTCAGTGTTTTTTAGAGGCGATGTCTATGGCCTACTCAATTCCTATCTCCTAAAGCTCGGTATAATCAATAGCCCCATCTTCTGGCTGGCTGACCCCCGCTATATAATGAAGGTTATTATTCCCGTCATCCTATGGATGAGCTTGGGCACCGGCTTTTTGGCCTTTGTCGCGGGTCTTAAGGGCATCGACAAAAGCCAGTACGAGGCAGGCTGGATTGATGGCATTAAAAACCGCTGGCAGGAACTCTGGTTTATCACCCTGCCCAATATGAAGCCCATGCTTCTCTTTGGTGCCGTTATGTCTATTACCCAGGCCTTTGGAGTGGCCGATGTAACCATGGCCTTGGCGGGCTATCCCAGCACCGACTATGCCGCCCGAACGGTGGTAACCCACCTCTTCGACTATGGCTATACCCGCTTCGAAATGGGCTATGCCTCGGCAATAGCCACCGTGCTATTTCTTACCATGATTTTAACAAACAAGGCTATTCAGAAAGCCCTTAATAGGGTTGGCACCTGATGTGCTATATAGTGAAAGGGGAAATTGAATGATTACGTATGATGCCGCCCGACGCCTTAAGAAAACTCAGCGCAGGGCCCTACGACGACGCAGCCCCAATAGATCCACGGGTGGAGATATTGCGGTATATTTAGTTTTAAGTCTTATAGCTCTTGGCATGGTAACACCCTTGGTGTTTGCCATTGTCAGCTCATTAAAACCACTGGACGAACTGTTCAGGTATCCGCCCACCATTTTTTATGCAAGAAATCCGTCTTTTAACAACTTTTTAGATCTATTTGTCACCCTTGGGCAGTCTTGGGTGCCATTTTCGCGTTACGTGTTTAACACTGTCTTCATTACCACTGTGGGCACCCTCGGCCACCTGCTCATCGCCTCGATGGCAGCCTTTGTGCTGGCCAAATACAAGTTCCCCGGTGGGGACCTGTTTTTTCGCATTGTAGTTGTGGCCCTTATGTTTACCGGCTATGTAACAGCAATTCCCAACTATGTCATTATGTGTAAAATTGGCATTGTAGATACCTACTGGGCACTCTTGCTGCCGGCCTTTGCCGCGCCAATTGGCCTGTTTTTAATGAAGCAATTTATGGAAGGCACCCCCGATTCGCTTATCGAGGCAGCCAAAATTGATGGTGCCAGCGAATGGGTTATTTTTGCCCGACTCATAATGCCCAACGTAAAACCTGCTTGGCTCACCCTTACCATCTTCTCGGTACAGGCCCTTTGGAACAACCAGGCTTCTACGGTTATTTATACCGAAAGCAAGAAAACCTTGGTCTACGCGCTGCAACAGGTATTGGCCGGCGGTATTGCCCGTACGGGCGAGGCCGCGGCTGCCAGCGTCTTGGTAATGTCTGTCCCCATTCTTATTTTCATCCTGTCGCAGTCGCAGGTGCTAGAAACCATGGCGAGCTCGGGCATTAAGGAGTAGAGATGAAGCCTATCAAATTATATACAATCGCCAGCATCCTCTTGCTGGGAACTATTTTTACCCTCAATTCTGCCGAAAGTTATAGCTACGATTACTGGGGCAAGATTCAGTATGGCCCCGACCCCTACCGGGTAAAGACAATTCTTTCGTACAAGGAACTATCGCCAGATGTAATGTTCAGAGACCTTCGTGGCCTCTTTGTGGCCCATGACCGGGCTTGGATTTGCGATACCGGCAATCAACGCATTCTGGAAATTGGCCTCGAAGGGCCGAATCGCTGGCAGACCATTTCGATCTTCTCCACCTACTTCGATGTCGATGGAAACGAGATTGAATTTGTAAGCCCCACCGACCTCTTCGTAGACGAAGATGAAAACTTCTACATCTGTGACACCGATGCCGGAAAGGTATTAAAACTGGACCGCGAACGCCGCTTTCTTTTGAGCTTCGAAAAACCCACCGATCCCACCTTCGACCAAAACCTCTCCTACATGCCCATGCGCGTGGTGGCCGACAGAAAAGGCCGAGCCTTTGTTTTAAGCAAAAACATCAACCGCGGACTCATTAAATACGAAAGCGATGGCAGCTTTACCGGCTTCTTTGGAGCAAGCCTTGTTACCTATAACTGGCTCGACCTTATCTGGAAAAATCTGTCCACCCGTCGACAACGGGAACAATTGGCCTCCTTTGTACCAACAGAATATAACAATATCGCCATAGACAAGGACTATTTTATCTATGCCACTACAAAGACCTTCGAGACCTGGAAGCTTATGTACGATATGGCAAAGCCTATCCGTCGCTTAAATGCATTGGGCAACGATATCCTTATTAAAAATGGGGCACATCTTCCCATTGGCGATTTGGACTGGGGCGAGGCAGCCGGTATAGAGGGTCCCTCTAAATTTGGCGATATCACTGTTTTGGACAACGATATGTACATTGCCCTCGACGAAACCCGCTCCCGCCTTTTTGCCTGGGATAGCCAGGGCAGCCTGCTTTTTGTATTTGGCGGTCAAGGCAATAGCGACGGGCGTTTTAGAAAGCCCGTGGCCCTCGATCACTACGGCAAGGATCTCTTAGTCTTAGACGCCCAGAACAATTCGCTTACCATTCTTACGCCAACTGAATATGGCAGTTTAATTTATAACGCCATCGAACAGTACACCAGTGGCAATTATCAGGAATCTGAAGCCCTCTGGCGGGAAGTTATTCGCCAAAATGGCAATTACGACCTCGCCTGGATCGGCATTGGTAAGGCCTATCTGCGCGAAGAAAACTACGCCAAGGCAATGAAATATTTTGAATTAAAGCGCAGCAAACGCTACTACGCTAAGGCCTTTGCCCTATATCGTAAGGAATGGGTCGAAAAAAACATAGTATTGCTCTTTGCTATTGCATTTTTATTATTAGCTCTTCCCCCGCTTGTCGGGCGAATTCGCCATGTTATTAAAGAGGTCGAGGAATCATGAATATAATTACACGCAGACTTGTTGTTTTTACTGAACGGGATTTTTGGATACAAATAAGAGATACATTGCGCTATTCGCTGTATGTTATCACCCATCCAATCGATGGCTTTTGGGATTTAACCCACGAAAAAAGAGGCTCAATGGGAGCTGCAAATATCATTGTCATCCTAACTCTGCTCACGAGGGTCTGGAAACTGCAGTTTACCAGCTTCCAATTTAACGAAACCAACTGGCAGGAAGTGAATATTTTTATGGAATTTGCCTCGGTTCTTCTGCCCTTGGCCATTTTCTGTATTTGCAATTGGGGCGTTACCACTCTTTTTAACGGAAAAGGGACAATGGGCAACATTTACATGGGCACTGCCTATGCGCTAACACCCTACCCCCTAATTCAAATTCCCCTTATTATTTTTTCGCGTCTTATTACTGTAGACGAAGGTACCTTTTACCAGGTCTTTTCTACTATCTCGCTGGCCTGGTCTGCGGGGCTCATCGTCGTAGCCATGATGATGATACATGCCTATACGCTTAAAAAAACGCTTCTTTTTATGCTGGTCTCCGTCTTTGCAATGTTGGTCTTTATTTTTATTTTTATGCTCTTTTTTAGCATGATATCCGACGGCTTCGCTTATTTTGTTTCTCTTGCCCGAGAAATTATATTTCGACTCAACTAAAGGAAAAAGGCATGAAAGATTTTTTAAAGAACAACCTGATAACAATTATAATATCTGCTGTTATTCTGATAGCCGTAGGCATTTTGGCCTATTTACTGTATCGCCCGATACCCGATACCGACAGCGCAATTACCTATTATAGCTACGAAGAAGAGGTAGATAGCGAACTTATATTGGAAAACGCCAATCTTCTGTTTACCCTTGACACTGGCACTACCGGCTTTACGGTAACGGATAAAAGAAATGGCCAAACTTGGCGGTCGAATCCACTTGACCCAGATGGCGATCCGCTGGCCCTTCCACGGGAAAAAGCGGCCTTAAAATCTATATTCTTACTGTCGTATACCACCAAAAACGGTGTGGTAAACCTCTACGACAGCTTTGGCTATAGCGTAAACCGCAATCTGTACGAGGTAACCAAAACAGGCAATAGCATTACGGCTAAATACACCGTCGGGGAATTAAAGCGCACCTATATCTACCCCTACGCGCTTACCGGTGCCCGCATGGATAACTTCTTAGAAAAAATGTCCAGCAGCGACAAAAAATTTGCCTCCCAGTTTTATCAGAAATACGATTTAGACAATTTGCGCTCTGGACAGAGCCGGGACAAGCTTTTAAGCGCTTATCCCGAACTGCGAAGCGATGTTGTCTACGAAATTAGGGAGGGTGTTCAGGAACACTTAAAAGAGCGCCTAGAGAGAACCTTCGAAGACATTGGCTATTCTCCCGCCGATTTCCAGCAGGACAGCGATATGTATGCTGGTGCAGAGGCAATCGATACCCCAATCTTCAATGTTTCCATCGTCTACAGCCTCGATGGGGAGGACCTGATAATTAGCCTGCCCTTCGATGATATTGCATACAAAAGCAAATATCCGCCCACTCGTTTGGCACTCTTGCCCTATTTTGGCGCAGGGAGCACCGACGAAAACGGCTATCTCTTTGTGCCAGAAGGCAATGGAGCTTTAATCAATTTTAACAATGGCAAGATAAATCAGAGTGCCTATTACGCAGATGTCTACGGCTGGGACCACGCAGTGGACAGAAAGGCGGTTATCCAAGAGACGGGCATTAACTTTCCCGTCTTCGGTATTGCCCGGGAAGGCGCCTCCCTCTTGTCGTTTTTAGAGAAGGGGGCCAGCTATGCCAGCATCCAGGCCGACATTTCCGGAAAGCGCAACTCTTGGAATGTTGCCTATGCCAGCTACAAACTTGTCCATTCCGAAGCCTTCGAGGTCTCGGGAAAATCTAACGATGCCGTCCATGTGTTCGAAAAAGCCCTGCCCGCTGGCGAAATAATCCAGCAGCGCATTCGCTTTATTCAGTCGGACAACTATGTGGATATGGCCAAGGCTTACGGAAAATATTTAGAGAACACAGCCCTAAGCCAAGGCTCGAATAGGAGTACTTCCATTCCCCTGGCCTTAGAAATTGTGGGGGCAATAGATAAGCAAAAACAGCTTTTGGGCTTTCCCAAACTCAGACCCGTCCCCTTGAGCACCTTTGGCGACATGCAGAGTATGCTCGAAGACATAAAAAATAAATCCCAGGCTCCCCTATACGCCAGACTCGTTGGCTGCCTAAGCGGAGGGGTTCGCCAAAAATTTATGCCAGCGGCAAAGCCCCTTTCCATCTTGGGCTCTTCCGGCGACTTAAAAAAACTCTTTCACTGGGCTAAGGATCAGGACATAGCCATCTATTTAGATGGGGATATTCAATATGCACGAAACTCTGGCCTATTTTCCGGTTTTTTATCATTTAGCGACTCGGCCCGCTTTGCCAGTAATGAGGTTGTCAAACTTTTTAAGTTTTCGCCTATCTGGTATGGCAAGCTGGTAAGTGAAAAGCCTTTTTATTTACTTACCCAAAGGTCAATTAAAAAAGCGAATAAGGCCTTTTTATCCACTGCTAAAAAACTAAACGCCCCTGGTCTTGCCTACAACAATTTAGGCAGCGATTTATCGGGCAACTACGCCAGCCGAAAGCGAACCACCCGGGAGTCCGCCTTGAATTTGCAAAAAAATATATTGCAAGAGACTTCGGCAAAGGGCTTCGATATAATGAGTACGAATGCCAGCAACTATGCAATAGAGAATAGCAGCATAATTACCAATGTCCGCTTTAAGGGCAACCGTTATAACATATTCGACTCTTCCGTTCCCTTTTGGGCCATTGCAATGCATGGCAAAAAGCCCTACACGGGCCGTCCCATAAATTTAGCGCGAGAGTGGCAGGAAGAATATTTAACCGCTGCCGAGCACGGTGCGGGTCTGAATTTTGCCCTTATTGCCAGCGAAGGGACAAGCCTGCAGGACAGCGAATATACCGATCTTTTTGGCGCCTCCTACCGCGAGTGGGAAGCTCGCATAATAAGACTTTATAATGAGTATAATCAAAAGCTAGGGCCTGTTTTTAACAGCACAATTGTTGACCATCAAAAACTTGGTCAGTTTTTAACGAAGACCAGCTATAGCAACGGGATTTCGATATATGTCAATTATGGCAACGAGGATATTTCCCTCGATGGTAAGATTGTCCCAGCTCGCAATTTTGTAAGTATAGAGGAGTAGAAATATGCAACGTCGTTTTAGATCTTTAGGGGAGCGAAACGCTATAATAGGCTATCTATTCATTGCTCCTTTTATTTTTGGCTTTTTAATCTTTATGCTCCGTCCGCTTTTTCAATCATTTTACATGAGCCTGAATGAAGTAACTGTCAGTACCTCTGGTTTTAGTATGCAGCTGAATAATTTTTATAATTATGTAAAGGCCTTTACTATCGACCCGCAGTTCAATCGTATGTTGACAACCGCTGTTTCTTCGATGCTCTATCGATCGGTGGCCACCATGGTATTTAGCTTTTTTGTGGCAATTATCTTAAATCAACAGTTTAAGGGCCGCACCTTTGTACGGGCCATCTTCTTTTTACCGGTAATTCTCTCTTCGGGCGTTATGGTGGGCTTGGAATTCAACAACTCGCTGCTGAACAGCATGCGCGATGCCATCGAAAAATCGGCTGGAAGTACCAGCATAACGGGCGTCCTCGAAAACATCCTTACCACCGGTGGCACGGTTTTAAACGACCGCCTGTTTAAAAAGGTTTTTGAAATTGTAGATTCGGTATACATCATTGCCATGGCTTCGGGAATTCAGATAATCATCTTCCTCTCTGGCTTACAAAACATTCCAGAGAGCATGTACGAGGCCGCCGAAATCGAGGGCTGTAGCAAATGGGAAAGCCTTTGGACTATCACCTTTCCCATGATTAGCCCCCTGCTTTTGGTAAACTGGATTTACACCATCATCGACTTTTTTATGAAGACGGACAACGAGATAATGAAAAAAATACGGGACACCATGATTATCAACCTGGATTATGGTTTTTCCTCTGCCTTAGCCTGGGCCTATTTTGCGACAGTTATGCTGCTAATTGGGCTTAGCTCGTTCATTATTTCCAAAGGAGTATACTATTATGAGTGATTATATACTGAGCCCAGACGAATACCGGGCGCGTCGAAAAATAAAGACAAGTCTTTTCATTGTGGCACGGGCCCTCTTGCTCTTTGGCATGTGCTTCCTTATCCTGCAGCCCATTTTTAACAAGCTATCTATTAGCTTTATGGCCGAACACGATTTATACGATTCCACCGTCATTGTCGTACCGAAGGATATAACCAATGCCAATTATCTTTTAACTTCGAAGGTCATGGGTTATTGGTTTTCTCTGTTTAACACCATCTGGGTTTCGGCCCTTGTGGCAGTGATACAGGTGAGTATGTGTGCATTGGTGGGCTATGGCTTTGCCCGCTTTCACTTTCCGCTTAAAAACCTCTGGTTCACTGCTGTTCTTTTAGTTATTATCATTCCCCCCCAGACAATTTCCACCTCTCTCTATCTTCACTTTAGGTTTTTTGATGTCTTCGGTATTTTTAAAAGTCTTACAGGCGACACTTTGAATTTGCGCAACTCAATTGTGCCCTATCTTATGATGAGCTTTGGCTGTATGGGCCTAAAAAATGGGCTGTACATATTTATGATTCGCCAATACTTTAGAGGTATGCCACCCGAGCTGGAAGAAGCAGCCTATGTCGATGGCTGTGGCCCCCTAGATACCTTTTTGCGAATTATTGTGCCCAGCGCACGCCCTATTTTAGTTTCCAGTTTTCTGTTCGCCTTTGTGTGGCAGTGGACGGATAGTCTGTATACCGGCCTTTTCTTGGGAAGAATTGAACTGCTCTCTAAGCAGCTGGGCAGCTTAGGAGAAAGGCTACAGAACTATGTAACCCTTACTATGCGCGAAATGGCAGTTACACCTGCCTATATTCAGGCTATAATATCAACTGGTGTTATAATGGTTATTGTGCCACTTATAATTCTCTACGTCTTTGTACAGCGTGAATTTGTAGAGAGCCTTACCAGCACTGGCATTAAGATGTGAGTTACACATCTCATAATATTTATTGCTATTTGCCGCAGGGGCAAATAGCCAGGAGGTCTACATGAAAACCCGCACGATTAGGAAAGTAATTATTTCCATTCTTGCCGTTTTTTTGATTAGCAGTCCGGTTTATGCTCAAAAAATTAAGCTAAGCGCTGCTACCAAAAAGAAATTTGCAAACATGCCTGTTCTTAGGGATTCCAAGGGGAAAAAATGGAATCTTAAAGGTATGGATATTATTGTGGCAGACTGGTGGTCTCCCACAGAGGTACCTGCCCCCACCAATGCGGTCGAAGAGGCCATTGCCGAATACCGCGACTGGATTCAGGTTACTTATAACTTTAGAATTAAACAGGTGGGAGTTACCAGCTGGGGCTCTTCCCCCGAGTTTTTCACCAACTTTGCCACCAATGGCGGACCAGAAAACTATGTGTATATAATGCGCCAGAATGCAATTGCTGCGCCTATGAAAAACGGTCTGTTCTATGATCTTTCCACCCTATCCTCTTTTAATTTTAAAGAGCCAAAGTGGGTCAAGGCAATTACCAATCTTACCACCGTAAACGGCAAGATCTATGGGATGCGTGCTGTAGAACCAGAGCCCAAATTTGGTCTTTATTTTAACAAGCGCATGCTCCAGGAAGCTGGCGTAGACCCCGAAAGCCTATACGACATGCAAGCTGCTGGCACCTGGACCTGGGATGCCTTCGAAAAAATTTGTGCTAAAGTTACCCGCGATACCAATAACGACGGTGTTATTGATGTCTATGCCCTTACCAACTTTAGTAAAAACTTCTTTAACATGGTTGTCGCCTCCAATGGCGCCACCTTTATTGATCGCGACAAAAGCGGGAAGTTTTTTAATGCCACCAAGACCAATAACTTCCTAGAAGCTATGAACTGGGGCGACAACATGATTCGTAAATACGAAATGCCCACCCCCGAAGGTTCTGCCTGGGACTATTCCTTTGCCGCTTTCCGCAATGGCGAGGCAGCAATGCAGGTTGCAGCAGAATACGATGCCAGCCAAATTAGAACAATGAAAGACGATTACGGCTTTGTCTGCTTCCCCAAGGGTCCCCGCATGACCGACTATGTCAACGTTTGGGATGACAACGTCTATGTAATCCCTGCCTGTTACGACGCCGACCGCGCAGAGATGATTGCCTTTGCCTACAACCTCTATACCGAACCCACCCCAGGCTGGGACGACGAGGACGACTGGAAGATTCACTATCTGAACCGCTTCCGCGACCCCCGAGCAGTGGACGAAACCATTGACCGATTGCGCAAAAACGGTGTTGTCTGGTACAACACCCTAATTCCCAGCATTGACACTGGCGATATTATCTATCAGGTCTACGGCGGCTGGGCAACCACAGCCGAAAAGGTCGAAGAAGTGGCCACCAAATGGCAGCCCTTTATCGACGAGGCCAACGGGATTCGTTAAATTATTTT
>CAZBJJ010000039.1:0-7703 GCA_964492245.1 uncultured Spirochaetales bacterium
TATTGTGCTCTGCAAAAGGTTAAAGGCCATAAAAAACGAGCCAATACCCCCAAAAATTGAAAAATACTGCCAGGCGTATTCCCTTACCGATTCTTCAATGGAATAGCGGGCTAAAAGAGGTTTGCCTGCCCCAAAGACAAGCATACTTAGCAGAACTGCGGCACTACTTACAAGAAGGGCACTGGCCTGCGAGACCTCGGTGGCATCGTGGTCGCGGTTGGCACCGAGGTATTGAGAAAGGACAATGCTTGTGCCAATGCATATCATGTTGAACATGACGTGTATAAAAAAAATGTACTGCGCTATTAGACCCACGCCCGCCACCGCTTCCTGCGAATACGAGCTGAGCATAAAGGTGTCTACTGATGAAACTAAAATTCTAAAAAAAGTTTCAAAGACAAGAGGTAGGGTGAGGGCAAACATAGGCAATGCGGCCCGGTTCCGCTCGTTTGTTTTTAAGGTCTTGTTCATAGCTGTGCAGACTATACTCTTTGCAATCGTTTGCATCTATCCGGTAAAACACTGACGCCATTATTAAGGGATGCGCAGGGGAGAGGCTATTATTTAAAAATTCGTTTTATGATAGCTTAGGAAAATAAATTGAGAAGAGGTAACTATGGCCCTTAACTGTGGTATTGTCGGACTGCCAAATGTGGGCAAGTCCACTATATTTTCTGCATTGACCAGAGCACCTGCCGAGGCGGCAAATTATCCCTTTTGTACCATCAACCCCAATGTGGGGGTTGTGGCCATGCCCGACAGGCGCCTAGATGCGATTAGCAAAATTTTTGAACCAAAGAGCAAGGTGGCGGCGATAACCGAGTTTGTGGATATCGCTGGCCTGGTAAAGGGGGCCAGCCAGGGAGAGGGGCTGGGAAACCAGTTTTTGTCCCATATTCGAGAAGTGGGGGTTATTGCCCATGTGGTGCGCTGTTTCGAAGACGCAGATATTGTGCATGTGGCAAATAGGGTAGATCCCTTGGATGATATAGAGACAATAAACGTAGAGCTGGCCTTGGCCGACCTGGGCAGTCTGGAAAAGAAAAAAGAGCGGGCCCTACGAGCCTTAAAAGTGCAGGCCAAGGACCAGCAAAAAGAGGCAAACCTTGCCCTACAGGCCATCGAAAAACTATCGGTGGCCCTTCAGGATGGGCGAGCGGCCCGTTCGGTGCCCTTGAGCGAGGACGAGCAAAAAGCAATGGCCGACAGTCACCTTATAACCATGAAGCCCCAACTCTATGTCTGCAATGTCGACGAAGCGGGCCTTTCGGGCGGGAATGCCCTTGTGGATGCGGTAAAAGCCCGGGCCAGCAGCGAGGGCTCGGAGGCGGTGGTCATCTGTGGCAAATTCGAGGCCGAGCTGGCCGACTTAGAGAGCGAGGAGGAGCGACAGGTATTTATGGCAGAAATAGGCCTTAAAGAGTCTGGCCTTGTCAGTTTAATCCATGCCGCCTACCGGCTTTTGGGCCTGCGCACCTTCTTTACTGCGGGCCCCGACGAGTGCCGGGCTTGGACCATCCATGCTGGCGATACGGCTCCAAGGGCGGCTGGGGTCATCCATACCGATTTTGAGAAGGGCTTTATTAAGGCAGAGGCCTATCATTTTGATGATCTTATCGCCTATGGCTCGGAGGCAAAAATTAAAGAGGCCGGTAAATATCGCGTAGAAGGGCGCGAATATATTGTACAGGACGGTGATGTCCTGTTTTTTAAATTCAATCTATAATTCTTTTTTTAGCGCTGTACGCGGCCGGAAGCATCGCCCCCGGCCAGAGTCTGAACTTCCTCCAAATTCGTCAAATTGAAGTCGCCGGGTATACTGTGTTTAAGGGCCGATGCCGCCACAGCAAAATTAAGAGCTTTTTCCTCGTCGTGGGGAAAGTTCAACAGCCCATAGATAATGCCCGCCGAAAAACTATCGCCCCCACCGACTCGGTCGATTATATCGGTAATATCGTATTTTTTGGAAAGATAAAAGCCAGTTCTTCCTGCAAGGCAGGCCGACCAACGATTGTGGTCGGCACTGAGGCTTTCGCGCAGGGTAATCGCCACTTCTTGCAGATTCGGGTAGACTTTTTTTACCCGCTCGGCGAGTTTGCGGTAGTCGTCGGTGTTTAAGTGGCCCTGGGTAACGTCGATGCCCTCTGGCTCAATGCCCAAAGATTTTTGAATATCCTCCTCATTTGCCACAATGAGGTCGGCATATTTGACCATTTCTCCCATAACCTGTGGAGCGCTCTTGCCATATTTCCAAAGTTTCTTGCGAAAATTTAGATCGATAGAGACCTTTACCCCGGCATTGCGGGCCATATGCACCGCCTCGATAGCGGCATCGGCAGCAGATTGCGAAAGAGCGGGGGTAATACCCGTTATATGAAACCAAGAAGCGTCTTTAAATATATCTGCCCAGGCGAAATCGCCGGGTTTAACCATCGATATGGCCGAGTATTCACGGTCGTATACCACATTCGATGCACGCTGATTGGCACCGGTCTCTAAAAAATAAATGCCCATGCGTCCGGCAGTATGTTTTATAGCCGCAGTGTCCACCCCATGCCCTCGCAGCTCGGCAATAGCCTGTTTGCCAATAGGATTGTCCGGAAGGGCCGAGACAAAACGGCCGCGCTCGCCTAAAATGGAAAGAGATACTGCCACATTGGCCTCGCCTCCGCCGAAGCTGGCTTCGAGGAAGGGGGATTGAAAAAATCGCTCGTGTGCTGGAGATTTTAAACGGAGCATAATTTCGCCAAAACTGACAATGGTGTGCATCGGGTACCTCGTAATCACTATAGTGACTAAATAGTAAGGGTCTGGATTTCCTTTGTCAATAAGCAAATAAAACGTTGTTTCAAAATATAAAATACTATAGAATGATGTACATCTAGAGCTTAGATATTTGATGCCCACAAGGAGCCGCTATGAACAGCATGTTTGAAGATATTTTTCGTTTGGGCCTCGTGCCCGTTATAAAAATTGAGCGACCGGAGCAGGCCCTGCCCCTCGGGCGGGCGCTCATTGCCGGTGGACTACCCATTGCCGAGGTAACATTTCGTACAGCCGCCGCCGCAGAGGCAATTCGCAGCATGTGCCGAGACTGTCCCGAGCTATTAGTTGGGGCTGGCACAGTTATAAATGTGGAATTGGCAAAGACAGCTGTCGAGGCGGGGGCCCGCTTTATAGTCTCGCCGGGCTTTAACCCCGCCGTTATCGACTGGTGTCGCGATCATGCCGTGCCCATTGTTCCCGGCGTGAATAATCCAAGCCTTATCGAAGCGGGCCTAGAAAAGGGTTTATCGGTTTTTAAGTTTTTTCCCGCCGAGCAGTCCGGCGGCCTAGCCATGCTCGACGCCCTTACTGCGCCCTTTCCTCAAATTAAATTTATGCCCACCGGGGGCATTGGCCCGGCGAATATGCTCGGCTATGCCAAGCGCAGTGCCGTTTTGGCCATTGGCGGCAGTTGGATGGTTAAAAACGAGCTCATTGGGGCGGAAAATTGGGAGGAAATTAGCCGGCTCTGCCGACAGGCTGTTCAAGATTTACACGGCTTCTCCTTTGGGCATATGGGCCTTAATGCAGGAGACGAAAAAACTGCAGTTGAACTTGCCCAGCTCTTTGGACATTTCGGCTTTCCGGCAGAAGAGGGAGACATTTCGATATTTGCGGGTAAGAGTTTTGAAATAATGAAGGGCCCCTTTAGGGGAGAAAAGGGCCATATAGGCCTTCGCTGTAACAATATTGAGCGGGCCCTGGCCCACCTAGAAGGCCTGGGGTACAGCCCCATAGAAGAGAGCATTAAAAAGGAAGGAGGAAAAATTAATACCGTCTATTTAAATAGAGAAATAGGCGGCTTTGCCATTCACTTAATGCCCGCTTCAAAATAATTTTTTGCGTTGTTAAAACAGACGTCTTCTATTATCTCGCCCAATAGCTCCATATTGGGGAGAATTTCGCCCTGTTCTACCCAGCTGCCAATAAGGTTGCATAGAATGCGTCTAAAATATTCGTGCCGTGGGTAGGACAAAAAACTGCGAGAATCGGTGAGCATACCAATAAAGTTGGCCAAGACACCAGTGTTTGCCGCAATTTTTAACTGCTCTTCGATGCCATCGCGGTGGTCCAGGAACCACCAGGCCGCACCTAGCTGGCTACGGCTTTTAATTGCCGGTCCCTCGACAGAAAGCCTGTTCTGGTGGCAAGCGACCAGGGTGGCCAGCGGATAATAATCCTTTGGGTTGAGCGAGTACAAAATTATTTTGGGCATATTGCCACTAGTGGCCATGGCATCCAGCAGAAGGGAAAGTCCCTGGCTCAGGCTCTGGTCGTGGCTGGCATCGAAACCGGTATCTGGGCCAAGGGCCTGCAACAGGGGAGTATTGTTATTGCGAATGGCAGATAGGTGAATTTGCATGGCAATATGTTCTTGGGCATAGACTTGAGCTAGATCGACCAGCAGATTAAAGCGGAACAGGTCTTCGGCTTTTTTATCAATTTGTTTTTTTTTCATGCGCATTTTAAAAACAACATCTGCCTTTTTTTTATCAAGCTTTGATATGGGCGCATACTCAAGACCATGGTCGCTGGAAAGGCAGCCCATCTCTTTAAAAAATTGAACCCGCCTGGCCAGGGCCTGCACAAGACCCTCGTAGTCGACAATGGGCATATCAGCCACCTCGGCCAGTTTTTGAATATACTGGGGAAAATCGGCTTTTTCTATGTTCAGGGCAGAATCGGGCCTAAAAGATGGCAGAACCTGGGTGGCAATGGGCCCAATAGGAGCTGTGCCATTGCGAATAGCTCGGTGATATTCGAGATTGTCGATTGGATCGTCGGTAGTGCCCACTGCATAGACATTAAACTCTTTTAAAATACCTCGGACCGACAGCCTTTCCTGGCCCAACTGGCTATTGGCCCTCTCCCAAATTTCTTGAGCCTTTGATGTGCTTAGGCCCCCTTCGATACCAAAATAGCGCTTGAGCTCTAAGGCCGTCCAATGGTAAAGCGGGTTGCCAATAAGTCGTTCGGCCGTCTGGGCCCAGGCTAAAAACTTAGATTTCTGTTCACCCTCGCCGGTTATAAGCTCTTCTGGGTGGCCCATTGCCCGCATTGCCCGCCATTTATAGTGGTCGCCGCCCAGCCATATTTCGGTGAGCGAGGAAAAACTCTTGTTTTCGGCAATTTCCTTTGGGGAAAGATGGCAGTGATAGTCGTATATGGGCATGTGTTTGGCATGCTGATGATACAATGTCTTTGCTGTCTCGTAGGTAAGGAGAAAATCTTCGTCCATAAAAGCCTTCATCTATCTGTCCTTTCTTTTGTTGAGTCTATAAAAATTATTCCTGTTCAATAAGCTCGGTGTATAGTTGCACCCACTCCTGGGCAATGTTGCGGATATCCTGTCCTTCGATAAATTCATTAATGCCCCTGTGCAGGTTATCCAGTTTTTGGGGATCGTTAATAAGGGAGAAGAGCTCCTTGGTAAAAATTTCTGGTTTCTCGCTACTAAGGAAATAGCCGGTTTTTTCGTGCTCGATCATGGATTTAAGACCCTTTTCGGGAAGGCAGATGGGAATAAGGCCATTTGCCTGGGACTCCAAAATAGTAACCGGCTGGTTTTCCGTCTTGGACAGGCTGATGAAGAAGTCGGCGGCGCCAAAAATGCCAGAGACAACAAGGTCGTTATGCTCTATCCTACCAGTAAAGGAAATTGCCGTGCGGGCAGTTTCGCCCAATTCATTTACCAGCTGGAAATATTCCTCTTCCTGCGGCCCGCCACCGACAATGAGCAATTTTAGCCGAGAATCTTGGCTGCTGGCATGGTTAAATGCGGTAATAAGGGCCTTTAGATTTTTTTCGTAGGCAAGCCGGCCTATAAAGAGAAAGACGATGTCATCATCCTGTATGTTATAATTTGCCCGAACCTCGTCGGCCTTTGAATTGTCGAACTGGGAAAGATCGATACCATTGGAGATATAGCGAATGGGGGGCTTGCATTTGCGCTGTTTTAGCTCTTTGCCTGTCTCTATGGAGGGGACAGTTACCACATCGCACCTATTGTAATGGGCGTTTGAATAAATCCATCCAATTTTTTCGATTATCTTCCCATCAATTTTGATATGTTTTAAATAGTCGGGATCGGCAAAAAAGGTGTGAAAGGTGCCCACAATGGGTTTCCGTAAAAACTTTGCTATACTGATGGCCTGATGCCCAAGGGCCATGGGAACTTGAAAATGCAGTACATCGAAATCGTGTTTGCGCACATAGGCGAGAATTGCCGGATTTGGATTGATTGCCCATTTGAAATCCTCGTAAAACCAGGCGGGAAAGGCGGCAAAACGCTTTACCGGAAAGGGCAGGTCGGCATCACCCTGATAATCTTTATAGTATGGAGCAAGTACATGTATTTCGTGCCCCTGTCTGGTCAATTCCTTTGCGAGCATAATAGTTGCGGTAATGACACCGTTTATCTGTGGGAGGAAGGTATCTGAAAAAATCGCAATCTTCATGGTAAGTCCTTGCACTTCTAATAATGTTTCTGTCAGCCCTTATAATATATCACATGGCTTGCTAAATGGTAGTACCCCGAAGCCTGCACCTAGCTTTCAGAAGAGGTGTTCTATAGTTTTAAGCTGGCAACGTATATTTTGCTTTTGCCCTCGTGGCTGGAGTACCAGGAAACAGCCAACTCATCCCCCTGCCAGACAAGGCCCGGGTAGGAACAGTCGCCACTTGAGGGTAATTCAATTGATAGCTTTAATGTGCCCAAACGCCCCTTTGAATCAATTTTCGCTTGGGCAAGGAGGCAGCGACCGGTAAGTCTGCCTGCACTGTCCCGCCTTATAAGGCGGAAGCCGGCAATGGCAAGGCCTTTTTCGGGGATTTCGATAAGGTTGGGGCCGCCAATGCGCCAGGGCAGGCGCTGCCATTGTATGCGGGGGCCATCAGTTTTTTGGGGTAAAAGACTACCGCTGCCCAGGAGGGCTCGACCCCGATGGCCTGGAGCTTCGCGGCGCAGAAGAAGGTAAAATTTGCCGTTAGAAAATTCGCGGATAGTGGCCTCATTGGGCAGGCCTTTAATG
Organism: uncultured Spirochaetales bacterium; assembly: GCA_964492245.1. GTDB lineage: Bacteria > Spirochaetota > Spirochaetia > Treponematales > Breznakiellaceae > CAZBJJ01. The sequence continues at coordinate 7,077 of CAZBJJ010000039.1, forward strand.
GGCAGTTCGACAAGTTCGCGCCAGGGGGTCTGCAGACTGCGGCTCATAAGGTGAATGCTCCAGCGGCGCTTTTCGGGAAGCCGGTAGCTAATGCTCCAGGCGCGTGGGCCCTGCCAGTGGCTGCGCCAGAGCCAATCGCCTGTCTGTCCAATTGCGGTAAGCTCGCCCCAGCTGCCCTTGTTATATATGGCTTCCAGGCTACCCCGATCGGTATAGGCGCCGTCCTTAAGGCCAGTGCGCCCGCAGATAAGTTCCAGGCTGCCATCTGGGCGGGCCGCTAAGTGGGGGTCGCGCAGGTCTTGACCGGGCAGCGAAAAAGTGGCCGCCTCTTGCCAATGGGCAAGGTCGGCGGAGCGCATCAGCTTAATGCTACCCTCGCACAGGGCATGGGAGGCCCCTTCGCGAAAGACGCACCAGTATTGGTCGGCATAAAAGACGAGGTCGGTAAAGGCCGAGTGGGGCGCAGAGTCGGAAATACAGCGAAGAGAGAGAAGACGCATAGGACTTATATGCTAGGTCTATTGGGCAGATGTGTCAAATCAATTTTTGACTAAGCCAGGGTGCCGGCTTACATTTAGGGTATGGATATTCATATTAAGCGGGTGTATGAGGAGCCCTGCGCCGATG
>CAZBJJ010000039.1:7803-9782 GCA_964492245.1 uncultured Spirochaetales bacterium
CTGCGCCGATGGTTTGGGCATGACCCTGAGCGTTTTGAGGAATTTCGCCAACGCTATATAAAGGAATTACAGGGTCAGCCACAGGGGGATAGCGCGAGGGAGCTTCTGCGCCTTGGAAAATTGACCACCTTACAAAGGGTCTGTCTTTTGTATGGGGCAAGGGATAGAGAACAGAACCATGCGGCGGTTTTGGCAGCATTTTTAATCAATTTTGCCGAGGAAGCCGGGTTTTAGGCTATCGGCCCTGCTGTAGTCGAGTTTTAGGCCCGCCGCACGGGCAATTTCCCCGGAGGAGCAGGTGCAGGCTTCGGTGCACTCGTCTATGCAGCGCTTATTTGGGTAGATTTCGTAGTTCTTTTTGGCCTCTGCTGGAGAAAAATTGGGCATAAGCACATTGGCCCCTGCTTTTAAGGCGTCTACGCGATAATCGCGGTCAAGACTTCCGAGGGCGGTGGTGGCTGGCAGCCAGGCATTGCGCGAGAGAATGCGCAAAAGGGCCAGGGCCTTAAGCGTAATGGGAAGGCTCCCCGCTTTTTCATGGGCGTAGATGGTCTGTGGGTGGGGAATAAAGGGGCCAATACCAATCATATCAAAGTCCTGTTTTATCAAATACAGTATATCTTTGGCGATATGCTCTAGGCTCTGGCCGGGCGGTCCTATCATTATTCCACTGCCACACTGATATCCGAGGTCTTTTAGGTCTTCGAGGGCCTTGAGCCTTGTTTTAAGTTCGCGGCCTTGGTGCAGGCTTTGGTAAAGGGCGGCATCGCTACTTTCTATACGCAAAAGATAGCGATCGGCACCGGCATCCTTCCAGGCTTTGTAATCTGATTTTGGCCGTTCGCCCACCGAAAGTGTTATTGCCATGTCGTATCGGGTTTTAATTTCGCAGATTATTTTGGCAATTTGGTCTGCGGGCCAAGCGTCTTCGCCCGACTGCAAGACAATGGTGCGAAAGCCGGCGCGGTAAATTAGGTCGGCCGATGCAAATATGTCCCTTTCGCTCAGACGGTAGCGCCTTGCTCCTTGGTTAAAACGGTTTAGACCACAGTAATTACAGCTGTTTTTACAGTAGCTGGAAAACTCCACCAGGCCCCGCACGACCATGCGCCGGCCACAGTATTCGTCGCGAATTGCGCGGGCCTTTGCATACAGCTGTTCAAGTTCATCGGCCTCTTCGCTGCGCAGAAGATAGACGACTTCTGTCAGCGAGGGTTCGCCCTGTTCTGCAACTCGGGCGAGAACCTGGGTAAAATCGCTTCTCATGCTTCTACCTCTGTATCGATACCAAAGGGCAAAAGGCATCGTTCAAGGACCCCCTGGAAGAGGGACAGGGCCATGCCGTAATTGGTTATGGCTAGATTTGCTGTCAGAGCTCGTTGGATGCGGTGGAGCATGAGTCGCCGGTTAAGGGTGCAGGCTCCACAGTGAATTATAAGGCGGTAGCTTTCTAGGTCTGAGGGGAAGTCCTTGCCCGAGCAGTGTACAATGTCTAACTCCTTGCCGGTGTAGCGGGCCAGGCCCTGGGGAATTTTTATCCGGCCTATGTCGTCTTCCTGGGCATGGTGCGTGCAGGCCTCGGCAATGAGTACCCGATCGCCATCCTGCAAGTTTTTAATGGTCAGTGCCCCCTTGGCCAATATCTGTATGTCGCCTTTTAGGCGGGAAAATAAAATTGAAAAACTGGTAAAGGCTACCTCTTTGGGGGTGGCTAATGCCACCTGGGCGGCCACCTGGGAGTCGGCGATGACGAGGTCGGGGGGTCTTTTTAGGGCCCGCAGGGCCTGGGGGTATTCGCTGTCTTTTACTAATAGGCTGATGCAGCCACTGTCCAGGCCTTCGCGCAGGCTTTGGACCTGTGGCATGATGAGCCGGCCCTGGGGGGCGGCGGCATCGATGGGGGCCACAAAAACTACTATTGCACCGCCGTTACCGTTAAACCCGGCGCCGCCGTCTCCGATAAACCCGGCGCCGCCGCC
>CAZBJJ010000039.1:9882-13130 GCA_964492245.1 uncultured Spirochaetales bacterium
CGCCGCCTGCTGAATGCAAAGGCGCAGGGCGGTAATGAGGTCGTGGCGTGTTGCTTCGTCGTTAGGGTTACTTGTGCAGGACAGGGTACACCGAAGCTTGCACCTCAGTTCGTCCAGCCAGGCTTGGCTCGGGCTATGGATATCAATTTTATTTATAATGCCAATAACCGGCACCTTGGCTGTAAGGCACTGGACCAGAAAAGCCTCCTCGTGGCTCGTCCACACATTGGGCTCTAGGACAAGGAGGGCAATATCGGTTTCGGCAAGGGCCAGTTCCATTTTTTCTTGGCGCTCTTGTTGCAAAGGCCCCGCATCGTCGAAACCCGCCGTGTCGATAAAGCTCACAGGGCCCAGGCCGGCTATCTCCATGTTTTTGCGCACATTGTCGCTGGTGGTACCGGCATTTTCCGATACAATTGAGGCTTTCTGGCCACTTACGAGGTTGAGAAAGCTAGATTTACCCACGTTCATGCGGCCAAAAATACCAATATGAAGGCGCAGGGCCTGGGGGCTGGTGAGCATTTCAGTCTGTAACATAGGCAGCTAAAAGTAGAGGTCCCGCTCGCCGGCTAGGATTTTTTTATGCGCATCAATTAAATGCTCCCAGAGGGCGGGCGAAAAATCCCTCGGTACCCGGGCCTCAATTTCGGCCAACTCCTTTTCGATAATGCTACTGCCAATGCGGTAGGTTTCGGGGCTGGCAAAATCTTCCAGCCATTCCTGAAAGGTGAGCACCGCATTGAGCTTGCAAAAACAGCCCTCGCGCCCCGACTCTAGGGCATCCATAATTTTCTTGCCGGTACGGCCACAGCGATAGCCGGCTGTGCAAAAGGAGACAATATGGCCCATATCTGCCAGCTCGCGAATAATGGCATCGAGGCTACGGGTGTCGCCCAGAAGAAATTGTTGGTTCTCGCCCGCCTGCGCATCGGCCGATTCGGCTGCGGTGTAGGCGCCAATGCCCACACGGGTATCGGCATCGCGCTGGGTGCACATCTTAATGACCGATTGCAGCATCTCTGGGCTTTCGCGGTTGGTTACAATAAGCCCAGCATAGGGGATGGCAAGACGGATGCAGGCGATAAGATAGCGGAAATCCTCGTCGCTGACCCAGTGCTTTACCCAGGAAAAATCGGTACCAGCAGCGGGTTCTAGGCGTGGCACGCTTACGGTATGCGGTCCCAGGCCATAGCGATTTTCCAAATCCTGGGCATGGGCGCGCAGGCCCATCAGTTCAAAGCGCCAGTCGGCTAACCCAAAAAGGGCTCCCACTGCTACATCGTCGATATCTGCATCCATTGCCCGATGCAGGGCGTACAGGCGCCAGCGATAATTCCCCTTAAGTGTATGTGGTGGGTGGACCTCCCTGTATACGCGTTTGTCGTAGGTCTCCTGGAAGACCTGAAAGGTGCCAATACCTGCATCGCGCAGTTTGGCAAGTTCTTCAATTGGCAGGGGGGCCGCATTGATATTTACCCGGCGAATTTCGCCCACGCCATTGCGCACCCGCTCTTTAATGGCATAGATGCGCCGCATACTCTCGGCAATGTAGTCGGCAGAGGTCTCGGGGTGCTCGCCATATACTAAGACTAGGCGCTTGTGCCCAATTTTTCCCGCCAGAACTCGGGCCTCACTCTCGATCTCTTCCATAGTTAATACACGGCGGTTTATATTTTCGTTCTCGCAACGAAAGCCACAGTATTTGCAGGAGTTTACGCATTTGCTGCCACAGTACAGGGGCGCAAAGGTCACTACCCGATTGTCGTAGACCTGGGTTTTAATTTTGCGTGCCGCAGCAAAGACCTCTGCCTTTAACTGAGGATCCTGCACCTGCACAAGGGCCGCAAGATCTTCCCCGCTCATCAATTTAATGGCATAGGCCTTATTTATAATACTGCGTATCTGCTGCGCACTGTGCGCCTTGCCCTTTTCCAATTGGCCTTCGATGGCTTCGGTATCGATAAAGTCTTTGCCATCAATTAAATATTTATCTATCTCTTCTTGGCGGATAAGGTTTTTTCGCCAGTTGGCAGGGCTCAGTTTTTCTTCGATTATAGTTTCAGTATTCATTATTGCCTCTACATTTTTGCCAAGGTGGATTTAACAGTGATGCCGGGTATCTGCCCCAGCCTGCCGGTCAATGCGCCAATGCGATCGTTGGAGGCATCTACAATAAGGGTGATGATATTCAAATTGCGTTCGTGGTAGGGAAGGCCCATGCGCCCAACAACCATATCGCCAAAGTCGGCGAGGATCTCGTTCACTTTTTGGGCGCTGTTTTCGCGCTCTTTTACAATAATGGCAACAATGCCAACCGCTCTTTCTTCCATTATATAGCCTCCAAAATTGATAGCTCCCCGCAGGGCAGCAATTTTTAGAGCTATACAGGTGCAAGCTTCGGGAAACCCGTAGCGGCAAGAGATGGCACAAAAAATAAATTCGCTGCCCTTGGCTTTAGGCACTGGTAGACATCAGCCTTGCCCTGACCTCAGGTTACTTTTCGTTTATAGCATATCGAGAAATAAATATCAATATAAAAATGCTTGATAATAAAAAATAATTTGATACTATAGGGCTTGGAGGTTCTGTGTTGAAAAATTACATCGCTCCTATTTTTATTTCTGTGCTGCTTTGGGCTTCTATTGGAATTCTGAGCGCACAGGAGGCGGGCCCAAAGAACAATCTTTCGCTTACCGCGACCAGCGCAATGGAGCTTCAAATGGGCTATGCGCACCAGCTTGAGTTTCCGGTTTTAACTGGCGCCTCCCCCTTGCTCTCGGGCAACAAGCTTGCCTTAAATTTTGTGGGCAATATTTCGCCGGTATCCTTTGGCGCAGATCTCGAGGCTCGCCTTACCCCGGTGGCCTTTTTGCAAATCTTTGCCGGTGCAGGTGCCCTGACAGCTTGGAATATTCCCATAGCAAATGGGCTGCGCAAAAACCATCGCCAAGGGGAGGGGCCCGACAATACAATAGAGGGCGATTACGGCTTTTATCAGGATAGGCTACTAAATACCGCCCAGCCCCTGCGCTTAGAGTTTTACCGCATAGCAGCTATTATATCTTGGGAGTTTTAAATAATTATGTCTCGTATAATATTGCCTTTAAACAATGCCTGGCGTTTTTATCGCTGTACCGGGAGCGAGGAGAACGATGGTCTTTTTTACGATATTCGGCCAAAAATTGATGAACCCCATATGTTGCGTGAAGCCGATGCCCGCCCCACCGAGGCCGTCTCTGTTGGCGCCG
>CAZBJJ010000039.1:13230-21085 GCA_964492245.1 uncultured Spirochaetales bacterium
TGGCGCCTTCCCCAAAGGCATTAAGGACTGGATCTTGCCCACGGCAAACCCCTTTATTGCCCGCGCTGAGGACCGGCACAAAAGGCCGGAAGGAAGCCCCGGAAGCCAACATCCCTTTGTACGCATTAATTTTGATGACAGCCCCTGGCAATTATTGGATCTGCCCCACGACTGGGCCATTGGCGAGCCCTTTATGCAGGGGCAGGACAGCGAAGTAGGTGGAGGCATGGGCCGCCTACCGGTAAATGGGGTGGCCTGGTATCGCCGACATATTCAAATTGAAGCCGAAAACCGGGGCAAGAACATTTTTTTAGAAATTGATGGCGCCATGTCCTATGCGGCCGTCTGGGTAAACGGCCAATTAGTCGGCGGTTGGCCCTACGGCTATGCCTCTTGGGCCCTGGACATTGGCCCTTATATTGATGAACAGGGGCAGGCCCTTATTGCCATTCGGCTGGACAACCCCAACCACAGTGCCCGTTGGTATCCGGGTGCCGGCCTGTACCGCGATGTCCGCCTCGTAATAACCGAAAACATCCATTTTGCCCAATGGGGGGCCTTTTATAAAACCCTTTCAGCCAGCAGCGAAAAGGCCGAGCTTCAGGGAAGCTTTACCATCGACTTTCATACTGATAGCTCAGAGCCGCTCAAACTTATCTGGGAGCTTTTTGACGAGGTCGATTGCGGTAAGAGCGCGGAACCGGTGAGTCGCAGCGTTTTGGACCTACAGGCAGTTGCGGGAGAAAAACTAAAACTTACCGCACAGATGTCTGTGGATAAGCCCAGACTCTGGGGACCTGCCCCTGAGCAAGAGCCCCATCGGTACTGTTGTCGTCTGCGCCTTGTGCAGGAAAATATAGAACTGGATCGCCTCCAGACATTAATAGGCATTCGGACAATTCAATTTGATGCCAACAAGGGGCTCTTAGTAAATGCCCAGCCCATCCGGCTTCGGGGAGTGAATCTGCACCACGACCTCGGTGCGCTGGGTGCCGCCTTTAACCTTGTTGCCAGCGAACGCCAACTGCGGCGCCTTGCCGACATGGGCTGCAACGCCCTGCGTATGGCGCATAACCCGCCGGCGCCGGGCCTCTTGGACCTCGCCGACAAACTGGGCTTTTTGGTATTCAACGAGATATTCGATTCCTGGGAGCTTAAAAAAACTCCGCACGATTTTCATTTGATTTTTAAGGATTGGTCCGAAGCCGATACCCGCGCCTTTGTGCGCCGAGACCGCAATCATCCTTCTGTAATAATTTGGGGCTACGGGAACGAGGTGGGCGAGCAGTACACCGATATGCAGGGAGCTGCGGTAGCTGAGCGCCTGTACGATATTATTAAAGAAGAAGATGATAGTCGGCCGGCAGCCCTGTCTATGAATTATGCAAAACCGGGCATGGCCCTGCCCGAACTCTCCGATATTATCAGCCTGAATTACCAGGGCGAGGGCATTCGCCAGGAGCCGGAGTTCGAAGGCACCGACCGCATACGCACTGCGCCGCAGTACCCCGCCTTTAAAGAGCGCTATCCACAAAAGGCAATTTTAAGCAGCGAAACAGCCTCGGCTTTTTCTAGCCGGGGCATCTACCTCTTTCCGGTTTCGCCCTTGATTTCTGCACCAGTGCGCGAGGGCCGCGGGGGCGATTCGGTAAGGCATCAGGTTAGCGCCTACGAATTGCATGCTGTGGACTTTGGCTCTACCGCCGACAAGGTCTTTGCCTCCCTCGAAAGCCATCCCTTTTCTGCCGGCGAGTTTGTCTGGACCGGTTGGGACCATCTTGGCGAACCCACCCCCTATTACGAGGCCCGTTCTTCCTACTGTGGCATTGTGGACCTTGCCGGTTTTAACAAGGACCGTTTTTATCTATACCAGTCGCAGTGGCGCCCCGATTTTCCCATGGCGCATATTTTGCCCCATTGGACCTGGCCCGAAAGGCTGGGAGAAATTACGCCCGTGCATGTCTTTACCTCGGGCGATGAGGCTGAGCTCTTTCTAAATGGGCGTTCTTTGGGCCGAAAGAAAAAGGGCGCCCTCGAATATCGGCTGCGCTGGGACGAGGTAGTCTACGAGCCAGGCGAGTTGAGGGTGCAGTGCTGGAAGGCGGGCAGGCCCTGGGTGCAGGCTTCGGTGTACAGCAGTACCGAGCCCGTGGCATTTGAGCTCGAGGGCGAAGGGGCAGAAATCTGTGCCGATGGAAGGGATTTGGCCTTTATCAGTATTTCTACGGTCGATGCTGCCGGAAATTTCTGCCCGCGCGAGTGCAGCGAGGTCTCGGTTCTGGTTGAAGGTGCCGGTGAATTAGTGGCTCTGGACAATGGCGACCCAACCGATCTGCGAGCCTTTAGTCAACCAAGGCGGAATCTGTTCTCTGGCCGACTTTTAACCATTGTACGGGCAAAAAAAGGACAGGGGGGAAGCATTCGTTTGAGCCTTGCCTCGCAGAAGCTGCCCTCCAAGACGATAGAGCTTGTAAGTCGTCTCGAGGAACCTGTATGAAGCTTTTTTTACAGGCCTGCTGTGGCCCCTGTTTTTTAGGTGTGCGCGAAGGCCTGCCAGATTTGGAGGATTTGGCCCTTTTTTATACCAACCCCAATATGAACTCTGCCACAGAAGAGGAGTTGCGCTGGCAGAACTTAGTGCTTGCGGCACAGGGGCCTCGAGGCCCACAACTTTTTCGGTCTGCCTATGAGCCGGACCGTTTTGCCATGGCCACAGCCCCAGCCAAGGGGGTTTTGGGCGAACGCTGTTTGGGCTGTTACCGTCTGCGCCTGGAGGATACCGCAAAGGCTGCCTTACAGGCGGGCTTTACCGCCTTTGGCAGCACCTTGCTGGTAAGTCCCTGGCAAAATATAAATGCCATTAAAGAAATTGGCGAAGAGGTAGGCGAGAGCCTTGGTATAAACTTTTTCTTTAAGGATTTTCGTCCATGGTATCGTCTGGGCCAACAGAAGGCCCGCGATCTAGGCCTTTACCGGCAAAAATTTTGCGGTTGCGCTCTTTCTAAGACCGAAGCCGAAGCCCAACGCATCGAGCGGGAGCGTAGCAAGGCCGAAAAGAGGCAGGAAAAGGCCTAAACCCAGGTGAAAGATTCGAAGAACCACTAATAGGTTAAAAGGTGGCGGGGGTTCTCCTTTAGCTTTTCCGCAACAAAACTGCGCAACGGCACCGTGTCCATTACGCGGGCAGTGGCATTGCCAAAATTGCCAAAGCGCAAAATACCCTTGGCATAGGCCTCGGGTTCGAGCTTGGGAAAGGTCTCCGAGCCAATGCTGGCACAGTGTCGGTACTGTGGGGTGTAAAGGCGCCGAGCGTCCGGGGTAATTACATAGAGGTCGCTGGCATTTGGGGAAATAGAGCCCACCGCTCCGTCCCATTCTTCTATGCCGTGGATAAAGGTATTTCGGGCAAAATTTACACCAATAAGCAGAATTTGCGCCTCCCGCTCCCAGAGCTTGTAATAACAGCCTCCCTTTCCGCAGGGGGTTTGCAATGTTTCCTCGCCGGCGACAAAGGCTTCGGCATCCCTTCCCAGGGCTGCCACCGAGTGGGTAGGATGGGCCGAGCGCAGAGCTCCCGGCCATTTGCGAAAGACCTCGGTAAGGGCGCCAACATTCGAAGGGCAGTGCAGCATATCCATTACCGGATTTTTTTCGTTTACATGGGCCCAGGTGTGGCTGGGCAGAACTAAAAGACCATCGCGCATATAGTGGGCCAGGGCCTCGAGGACGGTTTCGCCCTGTCCGAAGACATCGCCAATTGCCTTGTACGACAGGTGCACCTTTAGGCTGCCCTTTGGATCTATGCCCAGTTGTTCAAGCTGTGTAAGAAAATCATTGCGGTGGTACATAGCGCCTCCTATTTTACGACCATCACCTTGCGTATTTCGTCCATATCTGGTCCGACAATGCGGATAAAGTATAGCCCACGGGCAACAATTCGGCCAGCGGTATTCCTGCCATCCCAGATTGCGGTATAGTCGCCGGCAGCACGGCTACCGCGGTACAGGGCACGCACCACCGAACCATCTAAGGTATAGACCGAAATACTAACTGGCCCAGCTTTGTGCAACTGGTAGGAAAGCCTTGTTGTCTCGCCCCGGGTAGGATTGATGACATTGTTTAAAATTGTGGCCCGCCCGCGCTGGGTAATGACATCCTGTATATTAAGGCTAAAGGGGCGAATGCATCGGTACCAGTCGGCTGGCACCGGGCCGCCAAGGGGGGCCTCTAGGCGCAGGCCATAGCGGGGCTCTCCATCGGCAAAGGCATTTTCATAGCGGAAGAAGAAATCCAGTGTGGCAGGGCTAAGGACCTTGGGGTCATTAGCCATAAACTGATACACAATACCATCGCCCGCTTCTGTACTGCCATTTTTTATAGAAACACCAGGATTGGGCTCTGGTGTTATCGAACTGTATACCGTGCTCTTGTATTCGGGCAACCAGAGCCCCACTGGCCCGTGCTCTGCGGTGGCCTGCCAAGCGCTATCCACATTGCTGTCGTAGACAATGCTTGGCAAATCGGAGGCGCTAAGGCTACGGGCATGGAGTTCGAAGTCTTGGTCGCGCAGCCACTGGCTGCCATCGAAGGCGCGCACAAGACCAATGCTCTGGCGCGAGGCCTCTAGGCCCGACCACTGCAAGAAGGCCGCCTCGTCTGCATCAATTACCACCGAATCCTTTGCCCACATTGGCCAGGTAAAATAAATTTCTTCGCTGGGCTCTGCCATTTCGCGCGAGATAAGCAGATCGCTTATTGGATGTTCTGTCTCTTGTAGGGCGTTTGCCGGCTCGGAGAGGGGATAGCTGGGCGGTGGGAACATTTCTTTGGAAAAGCCCTTTATGCTGGAGTAATCTGATGGTTTTTCTGCCGCATCGTAGAGCACAGAAATGTTTAGCAAACTTCCATTGCGTATATCCGCCCAGCCAATATTGTCATCCATGGTAATGAGGTATTCGCTTATGCTGCTGGTAAGGCCACTGCGGCTTACATTTTCTGCAACCCTCCCTCCTAAGTCGCTACCTTCTGGTTCATTGGAGCTTAAAGTAAACACTGGCTCGGAGAAGACTATCAGTCTTTGATTGTAGCCGGGGAGGGCTAGGGTATAGGCAATAATGGGGGGCGCGGTGTCGGTAGGACTTTGGTAGCCATCAGTATCGATGACTTCTTCAAAATTGGATAGAGATTGCAGTTCGGTAGAGGCATCGCGCAGGCTGTGGCCTTCGGGGGAAATAATTTTCCATGCTGGCAAATGGCCGGTGTCTAAATAGGTTTTTTCCATCAGATAAATATAGAATTCCTGGTAGGCATATTCGCCACTGCTAATACCTTCAAAGCCATGTGTGCCCTTAGTGCGATCGAGGTCGTAGCCGACAACCTCGACGTCGAAGCTAGAAAAATCCATGTTCAGCGGTACTGCCGAGGTAACGCGTATGCGGTCGATGCGCCCATTGTGGTTGGCATCTTCGGTGTAACTGTACACCGAGACGGTGCCTTTTAGCCAGCGATAGGCGGTCATGTGGGTTTCGCCACTAATATTTTCGATAAAGTCTTCTGCCAGATACAGGTTAATATTCATGCTGGGGTCAATGCGAATGGCATGGGCACGTGCATCGCTATAGGCGACAATGACGTTCAAAAAATCGAGGCTGGCGCCGGGCAGCAGATCAATTTGCCACATTTTCTGGGGCTCGGGCGGGTCGGGGAGCAGCCAGTCGAGGTCGCCTTTCTGGTCGGTATCGAGGCGGGTAATGCGAATGGGTTTTTCTTCGCTGGCCAGCAGTTGAAACTTTCCGCCGACAAGGAAGGTCTGGGTTTTATCCTTTTCGAATTGAATTTCCTGGCCTACAATATTGCTGCTAAAAACATACCAGCTATTTGAGCCACGAATTTCTATGGGCCCGCGTTCCAGGGCTCGGGTAAACAGCACCTCCCCTTCGCCTGCATTAAAAGCATTGTCGTCTTCGCTGCGCCAATGGCCGGCAAGGCGAATGTTATAGTTGTTCACGCCTACATCGAGCTGGCCGCCACTTTCTATATCGAGGTTTTGGTTTAGGCTGATGGCACTACCGAGCTCTACCTGTCCCGCTATTTCTAAAAAGCCCAACTTGCTGCTGGCTTTAAGAGTGTTTGCGCTACCCGTCATGCGCAGTAGGCTGTACTCATCGCCGGCAAGGCTTGCATTAAAGCTTACATCGCCATTGGCGCGTATTAGGCTTATGCCGCCTTCGCTGTGCTCAACCGAATATGTTTCTTCTAGGTCGATATTTTCCACGCGCAATTCGGTACCGGGGTGTAGGACAAGGCTTCCATCCATGCCCTTGAACAGGCTGGCACTGGCTGCCCCGGCCGTTGTGCTGGCCAGCCAGCCCCGGCTTTCCGCTATTTCGATATAGCCAGATTTAATTTCAGTTTTACGTTCTGCACCTGTCTGGAGAATATCAGAATGAATTATACGCAGTCCTGCCCCATCAATTAATAGATCGGCAAGAATTTGGCCATTGCTATCAAGGCTCTGTTCCACACTTCCAATAAAGACAAGCTTGCTATCTCTGTGCACAAAATTTGCCAATTGCATGTCTCCGGCAATGTGTATCGAAACATCACTGTCGTAGCCGACTAGGCTTGGGTTTGCGGAGCCACTGGCTTCGCCTTGGTAGTGGCTAGCAAACTCGATACCGCCTAGACCGCTTTCTATAATGCCATTGGTATGGCTTGCGGTGTCGGCAAAGTACATGGTACCGGCACTGGAGAGCAGGGTGTCGGTATTCTCTGTCGTTGCAATTCTGATGGGGCCATTCCAACTTATGTCCCCATTAACCAGGACTGCGCCTTCAATTAAAATATCGCTACTGGTAACTTCCAAAGAGGCCAGTTCTCCGAGTACCTGACCGACATTGCCACTGAGGTTCACCTGGCTGGCTCCGTCTATGTTTAAAAGCCAGGCCCCATTGCTGTCGGGCTGTATGTTGGCAAAGGTGGCACTGCCATCAATTTGGGCGGCCACATTGCCGATGAGCAGGATGGGGCTGGTAAAGTTGCTCTGTCCACCAATGTAGAGATCGGCCGCTAGTTTAACGTTGCTGGCGCCCTGCTGCACAAAGTTTCCGCCCACCGATATATTTACGCTGTCAATGTCGTTGCTGCCTTCGCTGTCGTCAAAGCGCAACACGCCGCTGTTCTGTATGTTCAGGCTTTCTGCGATGCTTATATTATTTTGAATCTGTATGTCGCCGCTACCGGCGCTAAGGCTCAAGCTTCCGCTACTGTCTACCCTGCCAAAAATCATATCTGCATCGACGCTTGTTATACTGCCAATGGTATTCAGCTCTGGGATGCTGGCATTGAGGCCGGCGGTGGCGGTAAAGTTATGGCTGTCATCTGTGTTTATGTTTAGGGTCCCGCTGTTGTTAAAGCTGATGGCTTGGTTTACGGTGCCACCGTCTTCAATTGCTATATTGTAAGCGCCACTGGCCACTTCCACGTTTTCTGCCAGCAGTAATCCACTGATAACAAGGTTGCCGGTACTGCGTGTGGCTATATCAATAGTATGCCAGGTTTGGCCATGGCTTATAATATTTTGATCGCCATCTCCAATAAAGCGTATGCTTCCGTTGCCGGCATCTAAACTTTCTACATCCCAGTTGCCCACAAGTGTTACGGTGCTGTTGGCGGCGACGAAGGAACCAATGGTAAAATCGCCACCGACCGATATGTTCTGGCTGCCAGTAGCGTTTAGTATTCCGCCGGTAATTCCGCCGGCAAAGACAAGATCGCCGGAGCCCCCGGTAATGCTGCCGTTGGTGTTGGTAACTGTGCCGGTAAAGCTTGCTGTTCCAGTGCCAAGAGTAATGCT
>CAZBJJ010000040.1:0-16913 GCA_964492245.1 uncultured Spirochaetales bacterium
ACATTGCCCTAGAAGAAAACAAGTTTTTAGCCTGGTATCAGCCTAAAATTTCTCGCAGTGGGCATATTGTGGGTATGGAGGCCCTCGCCCGCTGGAGCTTGGCCGATGGGGGCATTCGAAACCCCGGCGAGTTTATTCCAGCAGCAGAGCGCACTGGCGCCATTGTTCATATTGGGCACAGTATGCTCTCTCAGGCCTGTTCGCAGATAGTTGCCTGGGCAAATGTAGGCATTGGCAATGTGCCAATATCGGTAAACCTTTCGCCTCGCCAGTTTAAAGATGCAAACTTAATTAAAGACATTCACGACATTGTCCTTAAATATCAGGTGCCATCGCATTTAATTGAGCTTGAGCTAACTGAATCCAGTATTTTAGCGGACAAGGAAGATGCCCTAAGAAAGCTTTTAGAGCTCAGAGACCTTGGTTTTAAAATATCAATTGATGACTTTGGCAGTGGCTATTCCTCCTTTGCAAAGCTCAAGGACTACCCTATAGACTGTGTAAAAATTGATAAATCTTTTATCGACCCTCTTCCCGAAGACTCGAAGGCCAACATTGTAACAAAGGCAATTATCGAGTTAGCCCATGCCCTTGAGTGTACGGTTCTGGCCGAGGGGGTGGAATACGAGGAGCAGGTTAATTTTCTTAAACATGCCGGTTGCGATTCCTTCCAGGGCTATTTTTATTCAAAGCCCCTGCCAAACAACGAGGCCACCCTTTTTATACACGGCCTGCTTGGCTAGGCTTCTATGCTCATGCCTTCGCGCGCCATGAGCACCGAGAGTGCGGTTTTTCCTTTTAGGCGCTCTTGGTAATGGTTTTCCAATTCCTGCAATTGGGCGTCGGTCCGGTTGGGGTCGTGGTGGGTAAGGCAGAGTTTTTTAACACCAGCTTTGTGAGCATTGTTGATGGCCTCGTCGTAGGTGGAGTGTCCCCAGCCCTGTTTTCCTGCCTCATATTCCTCTGGCGTGTACTGGGTATCGTGAATTAAAATATCGGCCCCCTGAATAAAGCGCAGTACTTTTTCGTTTTCCTCCCGGGCTATTTCTTCGCCCTCCTGCGCGGCCTCTGCATCGTAAAGGGGGTCTTCGGGGTCGGTGGGGAACAAATTGCGAAATTGCTCGTGGTCGTAGGCGGTAACGATGGACCGGCCCTTATATTCAAAACGATAGCCCAGACAGAGAATGGGGTGGTTTAAATATTTTGTTTTTACGCTGAGGCCATCACCTAAATCCAGGGTGGTCTCGCGCAATTGGTCGTATTCTATTTGCGCCGACAGCTCGCTCTGCCGCACTGGCCAATACCGATACGAGAGTTGGGCACCGATGATAGATTCCAGCGTGTCTTCCTCGTAGGAGACGGGGCCGCGAATGCGCATGCGGCTGGTGGGTATGAATATTGGGGTGAACATGGGAAAGCCCATGATATGATCCCAATGGGTATGGGTGATAAAAATATCAATATCCAAGGCTCCCTTGCGAAAGTCATTTCCCATTAAATAATCGCCAAGGGGTTTTATGCCGGTTCCCAGATCCACAATGACCAAGCGTTCATCGGCCCGTATTTCGAGGCAGGAGGTGTTTCCCCCAAATTCTACGGTGTCCCGGCCGGGGCAGGGTGTGGAGCCTCTGGTACCCCAAAACTTAACTGATAGCATGTTCCCGCTCCTTAAAGGATTTAATCTAAGCGCAAGAAAATTTTTGCCTTTTCTATTTCGGCATTTACCTCGTCGGCAATTTCAACCACTATATCGCGTTCAAGATCTAAAAATGTCCAGACTGTCGCATCCAGTTTTTCGGGGTAGCGGTTGCCGGAAAAGCCTATTTCCATTGCGGAGGCAAAGCGGTTTGATAGGACAATTATATATACTAGTTCCTTGTAAGGGCCTTCGTATTCCAAATAGCGGTGGTGCCATTCGATGGCATCGCCTATGGCGCCTTCCAATTTCCATGCTTTTACAATCATGCTGCCGGCGCTACTGTGGTCCATGCCGATGTTTTCTGTCTCTGCCCTGTGCAGGGATATCTGGCGCCGGTCGGAATCTGCTATTGTGTGTACGTAGTCGGCGGCTAGGACGGCATTTAAGGGAATTTTTCCTATGTCGTGCAAGAGGCCGGCGGTAAAATATTCATCTAAAAGTTTGCTGTCTACACCGCGTCGTTTGGCAATTATTTTAGCGGCGACGCCCACGCAGAGGGAGTGGCGCCAAAAGCCCTCCATATCCAGGGCCTGGAAGTCTGCCTTGGATGTTAGATTCCGCAAAACTGCGGTGGACAGGGCCAGGTTTTTAACGGTATTTATGCCGAGCATTATTATTGCCCGCACAAGGCTGGTCACCTGTTGGCCCAGGCCATAGTAGGCGGAGTTAATCAATTTCAATACTCTTCCTACGAGTACGGGGTCCAGGGATATGACTTGGTTTAAATCGGCGGGGGATGTTTTGGGGTTGTTGCAGACATCCATAACCTTGGTGACGGTTGTGGGCAGGCTGGGCATTTTTTGAATGTATGCCTGAATTTTATGCATTGCTTTTTCGTCCAATTATTCCTCCACAGCAGGCGGGCCCTTTATTTTTCCACCTATGTCCTTTATCACGCTGCCTATTTGGCGGTCTAGGGCAGTGGACAGGTCCCTATCGGGTAAATTCTCGTTCAAAGACCGCATATATGCCAGTGTTTTCTTTAGTCCATTCAGGCCTGTCGGTATGCTTTCCTGCACGGGCTTTGTTTCGCTGCTTGCAATTGCAATTTCTTTGGCTTCCCTGAGTAAGCCTGGTTTTCCATCTAACCGGTCTATAAGAAACTCCATCTTAACCCGCGCATCGCTTTTGTTAAAGAGTCCCAAACAGGGGGCTGGTAGCGATTCCGATAGGCCTTTTAGGTGTTTTAATAAATCGAGGGTCTTTTTTACCGATTTATCTGGCGGTGCGAGCTCGGGGGCCTTAGCTGGCTCGGTTTCGGCTAAAACGCTGTCTACCGTGGGGACTGCTTCTTCCTCCTGGTCCTCAATTTCCACCTCATCCGGCGCTTCTTCGTCGGAAATATCTTCTTCGCCCTCTTCAAAGCTTAGGTCTTCCTCGTCCTCTTCCTCTCCAGGATAATCGAGGTCTGGAAAGAGTTCTTCTTCTAGCTCTGCTGGTGCAGCCAGCTCTGCTGGTGCCGCCAGCTCTGCTGGTGCCGCCGGCTCTGCTTGCGCAGCCGGCTCTGCCGGTGCCGCCGGCTCTGCCGGCGCCGCCGGCTCTGCCGGCGCAGGTACGGGCGCTGGCGCAGGTGCCGGTGCTGGAGCAGGCGCAGGTGCCGGCGCCGGTGCGGGTGCAGGCGCGGGTGCCGGTGCTGGAGCGGGGGCCGGTGCTGGAGCAGGCGCGGGTGCAGGCGCTGGTGCAGGTGCAGGCGCCGGCGCCGGTGCGGGTGCTGGGGCCGGCGCCGGTGCTGGAGCAGGCGCCGGTGCGGGTGTAGGCGCGGGGGCAGGCGCTGGAGCTGGTGCTGGCGCGGGTGCAGGCGCAGGCGCGGGTGCTGGGGCCGGCGCCGGTGCTGGAGCAGGCGCAGGTGCGGGTGCTGGAGCTGGTGCCGGTGCGGGTGCTGGGGCCGGTGCCGCCGGCGCCGGCGGCTCTGCCGACGCCGCCGGTGCCGCCGGCGCAGGATCTTCTATAAGATCGGACCAGCCATCTTTTGGCCCGCCACCGGTATCATCCTGAAAATCATCAACTGAAAAAACAAAGGGATCATCCTCCAAAAAGAGCTCGTCCTCGACTAAAAGCTCTTCCTCTTCCTCGTCGGGAATAAAATCTTCCAAGTCCTCCACAAACAGAACCTCGCCCTCTTCTTCGATGGACCCAATACTCTCCACCCCAATATCAAGTAGCGGACGTTCAGCGTCGCCATGGGTCTCGGCAAGCTCTTTTTGCAATGAATCGCGCAAAATTCTTAAATTGCGATCCCAAACATCCGAAATCCCCGCCGAAAAAGCCTTCACCGTTTTTTCATACAGAGAAAGGGAAGAACTGAGATCGTCTAAATCTCCCGGGCTCGCCCGCCCCCCCTGTAAATTTACCAGCTTATCCGCAGCCCGCAGGGCCTTCTCGTTATCCCCGAGCTTTTGATACAACTCGGTAAGACCGACAATGACCTCCGCATCCTTAGGATCCTTTTTGGCAAGCTCCTCCAATATTTGCAGCGCATGGCGCTCGTTGCCCATCTCGATATACAATTTGGCCAAAAGCAACTTCGCATTTCTGTCCTCGGGACTCCGCGTTAAAAAAGCCTTAATCTGCTTTTCTGCCTGCTCGTACTCTTTTTTCTGAAAATGCAGATCCGCTAAATCCATATGATAGGCGTAATTACCCGGATCGATACTGAGCAATGCCTCGAAGGCCTTTTGCGCCTCCTTCGTATTCCCCATAGCGCGCCAAGCCGTACCCAAGGTAGTAAGCACATCCACATTTTCGGGATCCCACTCGAAGGCCTTCTGCGCCTGCCCAAGGGCATCCTGCCAACGCTGCAGACGAATATAAATACGGGCCAAGCGGATACGCGCATCGACACTGTCCGGGACAAGCTTGACCAAACGCTCCAACTCCGCCGTCGCCCCCGCAAAATCGCCCATGTTTTCTAAAAGACGCTCCAGGTTTACAATTGCTTTTATGTAGGAGGAATTGTGCTCCAGCGCCCGCCGGTAATTTTTTAAAGCCTCATCGTCCCGCCCCATATCCGCCAGCACAACCCCAATATTGTTGTGCGCCTCTGCGTTGCTAGGATCTATTATTAAAATATTCCCAAAGGTCTCCAGAGCCTCGCTGTGCCTACCCCGCTTAAATTGAATAATGCCGTTGTTATTCATCGCCTGAACCCAACCCGGCCGGCTGCGCAGGGCCGCCTCATACTCCCTGCCAGCATCCTCGAGCCGCCCCAAGGACTCCAGTGCAAGCCCATAGTTAAAGTGAAGGGTGGGATTGTTCTGATCTAAAACCAGCCCCTTGCGAAAGGCCTTAAACGCCATTTCGCTTTCGCCAAGGCGGTCGTACATTGTGCCCAAATTGTTCCAGGCATTTACATAATGTGGATCCAGTTCAATTACTTTTTTATAGGCGGCAGCCGCAGCAGACCCATTGCCCAACTGCTTATGCACATTGCCCAGATTGTAGTATAAATCTGCCTTATCGGGATTCAGCTCAATCGACTTTTCAAAGGCCTGTAGCGCCTCGTCGTAGCGCTCGAGCTTGCGGTACAAAACGGCAAGATTGTTCAGGGCCTCGCCATCCTCCTCGTCCTTAGCCAAGAGGATTAAAAATTCATCCAGGGCCTTTTCGTTTTTACCCAGGCTGGCATAGGTAGAACCCAGTAAAAGCCTTGCCTCTCGGGATTCCCCCGCGTCTTTAAGGTAAAGATTTAATAGTTTTTCGGTCGCCTGATAATCGCCAACCCGATACGAACCCTGGGCGCGGTTAAATAAATCAGTTAAATGTTTTGAATTCATTGTCCATCCTAAGGGGGCGAGCCGCAATTTCGCGGGCATAGGGCCCAATTTCTGACTGAAGAGAATCGTAGGCCGCCACGGTAAACCAATATAGACGCCCATTTTCTAAACCGTCAATTATAATTTTATTTTGTCCCCGTACATCCAAGGGCGAAGCAAGTCCCGTGTTTGAAAGGCCAAAATATTCTCCCTTGTCACTGCCAAAGTATACCATATAACCCTTAGTATCCTGCCCTGGCGAGGCCTGCCACTCCAATTCGACTGCCCCGTCGTGTGGGCGGGCAAAGATTTTAGGCGGCGGTGGCGGTGGATTGTCGAGGGAAATAATTAAGCTGAGTTCTTCTAAAATAGGGCTGGGATCCTTGCTTTCGCCCGGGTACAGCTCTACAGCAACCTGTAACCAGCGCGCCCTATACCTATCGCCAAGATTTTTGCCGACCTCTACCGCCCGCCAGGGCACTGATTCGATATCGCTGCGCCAGGGGCTATGGACCATGCGCACAAGCACCCGATACCCGCTGAGCCCCGGACTGCGAATATCCACATCGACCTGCTCAAGAAGGGCGCCGTCCGACTTTAAATCGAACCAGCGGCTCTCTACCCGACCAGCATGCGAGCTGCTCCTTGTAAGCGATACCGCCTCGAGGCGTTCCCGGTGAATGGCAAAATTGTCCATAAGTCCGGCATACCGCCCCCCAAGTTCCATACGCCCATTCCTGCCCGGCCGCGGGACAAAGATTGCCCCCCCCTCACGGCCCGTTTTTGTGGTGTGGGTAGCATCCTCAAGTGCGCCATCAATTAAATACTCCAAAAAACCCGTCTGCGAATCGTAGCGCAAAAGATGATGGCTCCATTTCCCAGGCATAACGCGCGAAGACGAAAGAAGCCGTATATCCAGCCCCTCGCCACTTTCTGGCGAGATAAAAAAATGGGTAAAATCCCATTGAAATTGATTTCTTAAAACCTTGCAAAGAATTTTCTGGCCTTTTTTGCCCGCTTTTTCCCCCTGTATGGCAGTGTTTTCGGGCGCACTGGCAGACCAAAATAAAAAACGCTCGTCGTCGGCAAGACCTGTGGGATAGAGCCAGAACTCAATGCTAAAATCTTGGGGAAGGCTGGTCCCATATAAAAGGGCCCCCGGCAGGGGATCCAGACTGATGCCACCAGCCCCATCAGCTAACTGAAAAAGCGCAGCCCCCTCGCCCCGCTGCGAAAAAGCAGAGGCCAGGACATTGTCCGCCACCGAAATATGATACTGGCCAAGGTGGTCGGTAAAACGCGAGGACAGCGGCTCTTCGAAATCTACAAAGGCATCCAAGGCCAAAAAATTGGCGGTACTGCCAGAATCCAGCTGAATTGCCGGCCAGCGCGAATTGCGCTCGCTTAAAAGCGTGTTTTCGAAGCGCAACATATCGGACCAGCCCTGGGCCTTGCCAAAAACTATACCCGAACGGGGCCGTCCCGTCCTGGGATTGGGCCGCATGTCGAGCATCTGGGCCGGCAAGAGGGAAGAAAGGCTAACCACAAAGACAAAAATACAGTATATTCTATTCATAGGGCACCGAATGGCGACAGATTTACCGAATTTTCATAGAAAAACGGGAGGTCGCTATTAAGAAGTATCGGCAAAATAGGCAGGGGGCCTTACCGGAGAATTCAGAGGCAAAGCATGGCCGAGATACAGACAGAACCGCGGGAACAGGCAAGAAATGCTCCACTTGAAAGCGGCGTATATATTATGCGCGACAGCGAGCGGAAAATTATATATATTGGCAAGGCGAAGAGCCTTCGCAAGCGCCTATTGTCGTATTTTTCCGGCAAAAAAGATGTAAAAACCAGCATTCTGGTCAAACAAATTCAGTTTATAGAGACAATAATTGTCCACAACGAGTACGAGGCCCTGCTTTTAGAAAACACCCTCATAAAGCAGCACAGCCCTAAATACAATATCAACCTAAAAGACGGCAAGACCTACCCGGTTATTAAAATAACCAACGAGGCCTTTCCCCGCGTCTACCGCACCCGCCGCATTATTGAGGATGGCGCTAAATACTATGGGCCCTACCCAAAGGTGAGCGCTATCGAGGAACTGCTTGAGCTCGTTGCCCGCCTCTTTCCCCTGCGCAAATGCCGCAATATGAACAATAGGAAAAGCCCCTGCATGTATTGGCATATTGGGCGCTGCTCAGCCCCCTGCGTGGGAAAAATTTCGCGGGAGGACTATGCTAAAGAGGTTCAAAAAGTGGAGGAACTTCTGAGTGGAAAAACTGATGAACTGATTGTAAAACTCCATAGGGATATGGCTGAGGCCTCTAACGATTTTAACTACGAGCGCGCCGCCTGGCTGCGGGACTGTATTAACGCCATTGAAACCCTCGGGGCGGAAAACTCGGTAATCGATTTCGACCCCGAGGGTCGCGATTATATATCCCTGGCCAGCGAGGGCATATTGGTCTGTATAACGGTTTTTTCGATGCGCGGGGGGCGCATGACCGGCAGGGAGTTGTACCGCAGCCACAGTGCCGATGGCCCGGGAAAAACACTGAGCACCTTTATTACCAGCTATTACCACAGCGAGCGCCGCCCCCCAGCAAACATCTATGTAGATGTGCCCAGATTGGCCCGGCGCGAGCTTGGGCAGTGGTTTGAGCGGGCGCTAAAAGCAGAGGTGGATTTTCCGACTGCCCAAGAGCGCCGGCACCAGGTGGTGCTTGCCCTTGCCCGCCAAAACGCCGAAGAAGATCTGCGCCTGCGACTAAAAGAGCGTGGTAGCGCCCCGGTTCTGGCCGAATTGGCACGTATTTTACATATTGATGGCGCTCTAGACTTAATTGAAGGTTTTGATATTTCCCACCTCGATGGCAAATACCCCGTGGCCTCGATGATATCCTTTTACAAGGGCCGGCCAATTAACAAAAATTACCGCCACTATAAACTGCGCACAGTGGACGGCAGTATAGACGACTACCAGGCCATGCGAGAGGTAATCCGCCGGCGCTATACCCGCCAGCTAAAAGAAGGGGCCGATTTACCCGACCTTGTGCTGGTGGATGGCGGCATTGGCCAGGCCAATGCCGCCGCCGGGGTACTGGCCTCGCTGGGGCTTTCCCTGCCGGTCATCGGCCTGGCAGAAAAGAACGAGGATATCTGGAAGCCCGGTGCAACAGGCCCCATCTCTTTGCCCAAAGATTCGCCGGCCCTTAAGCTTTTACAGCATCTGCGCGACGAAACTCATCGCTTTGCCAACCGCCTGCACGCCCTATTGCGCAGCAAGGGCATGCTTGACCAGGACAAGGCCAAAAAAACCCGATACCGCCTTCCCAGCTCTCAGGCGAGCGAGGAACTTGCCGTAGCAGAATCTGCATCTTTGGCCGAGACCAAGGACGGTGCCAGCGATCTTGCATCCGAGGCCTTAAAAAATTTATAGGCGGGGCTCTTGCCGTATAGGCAGTCCTTTTAGTATCTTTCTGTCTATAGACCCGCTGGCTACTGCCAGCACAGGGCTAATATCAAGCATAAAACCCCAGATTCATCAATTTTCTAGCTGAACTGGGAATAGAGAAGAGAGGAGATATTTAACTATGGCTAAACAGTTATTGTTTAACGAAGAGGCCCGTCGCAAACTTCTATCTGGCGTAGAGCAGATTTCTAAGGCGGTAAAGGTTACTCTGGGCCCCAAGGGCAGGAACGTGCTTTTGGACAAAAAGTTTGGTGCCCCAACTGTGACAAAAGATGGCGTTTCTGTGGCAAAAGAAATTGAATTAGAGGATGCCTACGAGAACATGGGTGCCCAGCTTCTTAAAGAAGTTGCCACCAAAACCAACGATGTCGCTGGCGATGGCACCACTACTGCTACTGTATTAGCGTATTCACTGGTAAAAGAGGGCCTTAAAGCAATTGCCGCTGGCATGCCCCCCATCGAGCTCAAGCGCGGTATGGATAAAGCAATGGAAATTGCTGTTCAAGAACTTGAAAAAACCGCAAAAGAGATTAAAGACAAGGAAGAAATTTCCCACGTCGCCTCGGTGTCGGCCAATAACGACACTGTCATTGGCAATACCATTGCCGATGCCATGGAAAAAGTGGGCAAGGACGGGGTTATCACTGTAGAGGAATCCAAAACCATGGATACCACCATCGACTTTGTCGAGGGCATGCAGTTTGATCGCGGCTATATTTCTGCCTATTTTGTTACCGATCGGGACACCATGACCTGCGACTACGAAGATCCCTATATTCTTATCCACGACAAGAAAATATCTTCCATGAAGGACATCCTGCCCCTTCTGGAAAAAGTGGCCCAAAGCGGCAAGCCCCTTGTTATTATTGCCGAAGATGTCGATGGCGAGGCACTTTCCACCCTTGTGGTAAACGCACTGCGTGGTACCCTGCGCGCCTGTGCGGTTAAAGCCCCTGGCTTTGGCGACCGCCGCAAGGCCATGCTCGAAGACATTGCCATTCTTACCGGTGGCGAGGTTATCAGCGAAGAGCTGGGCCTAAAGCTGGAGAATACCGATATCAGCCAGCTGGGTCGGGCAAAGAGTGTAAAAATTGATAAAGACAACACCACCGTTATTAACGGCGCGGGCACAGACAAGGATATTCACGACAGAATTTCCCAAATTAAGGCCCAAATTGCCGATACCAGCAGCGACTACGACCGCGAAAAGCTCCAAGAGCGCTTGGCAAAGCTGGCCGGTGGCGTTGCAGTAATTAACGTGGGAGCGGTTACCGAGGTCGAGCTTAAAGAAAAGAAGCACCGCGTAGAGGATGCCCTTTCGGCCACTCGCGCCGCAATCGAAGAGGGTATCGTCCCTGGTGGCGGCATTGCCCTTATTCAGGCTGTACCCAGCTTAGAGAAAACCGACCTGAGCGACCTTACCGATGCCGGCAAAGTGGGCTTTAAAATTGTCCTGCGTGGCCTGGAAGAGCCCATTCGCCAGATTGCCGAAAACGCCGGCCAGGACGGCTCGGTTATCGCCGAAAAGGCCAAAAACGAAAAAAAAGGCATTGGATTCGATGCAGCTAAAATGGCCTGGGCCGACATGGTCAAATCGGGCATTATCGACCCCGCAAAGGTTACCCGCTCTGCCCTGCAAAATGCTGTCTCTATCGCCAGCCTATTGCTGACGACTGAGTGCGCCATTACCGACATTCCCGAAGCCCCCGCAGCAGGTCCCGCTGGTGGCGGTATGGGTGGTATGGGCGGCATGGGTATGGACTACTAATTTCCGTCTTACATCATAAATACATTGGCCCTATTTGGGCCAACAGCCGGCCCTTTGGCCGGCTTTTTTTATCCCAAAAAAAGGTATAGATAAAAATTGACAGATATATTGAACTAGTTTATTCTCCTAATTACCAGTATCTCTGGAATACTATATAGGAGATTTGATATGGCGGAATTTACTCTCGATTGCATGGGCGAGGCCTGTCCAATTCCTTTGGTAAAGGCGCAAAAACAGATGGAAAAAATGGCAGTGGGCGACCTGCTCATTGTCAGTATTGACCATAGCTGCGCAATGAAGAACCTGCCCGATTGGGCAAGAGAAGTTGGTCACAACGTCGAAATCGAAGAGATCGGCGAAGGTGAATGGGACATATTCATCGAGAAATCGAATTAAGGAGCTTTTTATGGCAGAAAAAAAGAAATATCCCTTTTGGGAAACTTTTTTTAAGAGGGAGTGGAGCTACTCCACCGGTGCCGTTCTTTTAAGCGTTCTGGCCATTGCCCTGGTAAGTGTAACCGGGGTCCAGTGGGGCGTAACCGGCGCCTTTACCTTGTGGGGTGGCCGGGTTTTACACTGGTTTGGCATGAGTGGCGAAAAACTTAAAGAGATTGCTGCTTTAAATGCCGATACCTTTAAATTTTGGAACAACCAGGTTTCCATTACCGACTTGGGTATAATTGTAGGTGCCTTTATTGCCACCCTTTTAGCTGCCCAGTTTAAAATTAAGGGTATTAAGAGCTATAAAAATGTCCTAGCGGCCGTTATTGGGGGCCTTCTTATGGGTATTGGCGCGCGGTTGAGCTATGGCTGTAATATTGGTGGCCTCTTCTCTGCCCTGCCGGCATTCTCGCTGCACGGCTGGCTCTTCTGGATTGCACTTTTTGGCGGCGCCATTTTGGGCAGCAAGCTTTTGGTTAAGTATTTTTTATAAGGAGTAAGAAATGAGTGATGGTACAATTCGCCGATCTTCTCGTCCACAAATGAGCCCCGAACAGCGAAAACGCCGACGCAGTATTCAAATTAGCTCGGGGATTATTGCAATAGTCCTCTGCATTTTTGTAGGTTTTTGGGCCCAAGGTAAATATCCCGGGGGCAATAGCGCCTTTATCTGGGCCATCGGTTTAAGCCTGGGCTATGTGCTCCAGCGTTCCCGCTTCTGCTTTACCGCTGCCGTGCGCGACCCGGTCCTTACCGGCGGCACCGATTTAACCAAGGCCCTTGTAGTGGCCCTCGCACTTTCCAGCCTTCTATATGCCGGTCTACATATAAAAGCCATCGGCTGGAACCTACAGGGCGAAGGCAAACTTGTTGGCAATATAGCCAATGTGGGTATTCACACCTTAATTGGCGGCTTTGTCTTTGGTATTGGGGCAGTAATTTCTGGGGGCTGTGCATCGGGCACCCTTATGCGCATGGGCGAAGGCTTTGTGCAACAGTGGATTGCCATCGTCTTCTTTATTATCGGTTCAGTTCTTGGCGGTCCAATCCTGAATTTGGTTAAAAAATCCAACTTTCTCCATCCCGGCAAGTCTATTCACCTTGCCAAGCTCTTTGGCGGATGGTTACCCGCTTTAATTGTCCAATTCGGCCTGCTCTTTGCCATCTACATTCTCGCCGACTGGTACGGGAAAAAACGATCGGGAGAACTGAGCTGATGGAAAAAAAGGTTGAAGCCTACGATGTCGTCGTTATTGGGGGTGGTCCCGGTGGCATGACTGCGGCCCTGTATGCAGGGCGAGCCCGCTTAAAGACCCTTCTTATCGAAAAATCCCTGATTGGTGGCATGGTCACATACACGAGCGAACTGGAAAATTATCCCGGCTTTGTCGAACCCGTAGATGGCACAGAATTGATGAAACAATTCGACAGGCAATTCCGCCGTTTCGGCGTGGATGTAAAACTGACCGACGTTAAAAGCGTACGCGTAGACTGCGACCAAAACATTGTCTCGACCTTTCGCGTAGACTATATTGCAAAGGCTGTTATTATTGCCACTGGCAATAAGCCACGCCTGACCGGCGCTAAAAATGAAGAGAACTACCTCAACGATCGGGGTATTTCCTTCTGCGCCACCTGCGATGCTGCACGAAATACCGGCAAACGCATAATGGTAATTGGCTCTGGCGATGCCGCCATAGAAGAGGGCATGTTCCTGACAAAGTTTGCCAAAGAGGTCATTGTCTCGGTCATCCACGACGAGGGCATTATGGACGCCAACAAGGTGGCTCAGGAAAAGGCCCTGGCGAACCCCAAAATGTCCTTTATGTGGAACACCATGGTCGATTCTTTCGAGGGCGGCGAGCTCCTGGAAAAGGTGAATCTTAAAAATCTTAAAACCGGCGAGATTATTCCCGTCGATGTGGACACCTGCTTTCTCTTTATTGGCTATGTGCCCAACACTAAGATTTTCGAGGGTCTAATTGATATGACCAACCGAGGCTATATTAAGACCAACGAGGACATGGAAACCAATGTGCCCGGCATCTATGCTGTTGGCGACTGTCGCGAAAAAACCTTGCGCCAGGTGGCCACAGCGGTGGGCGATGGGGCCATTGCCGGTTTTATGGCCGAAAAACATGTGGAAGAGCTTGAATATGTGGAAAAGGAAATTCTTAACGCAAAGGGGCTTATTATGGCCTTTGTGTACAATGCCATCGAAACGGTGGACCGTGAATTCCTTACCCGTATCGAAAAAACCCAGAAGGAATTTTCCGACAAGGTCGGCCTGCGCCGCATCGATATTTATAAATCCGATCGCATTGCCTGCCGCCTGTCCTATAGCAAAACACCATCTCTTATCTTTATGAAGGATGGCATTGTGCTTGAAAACGTCACCGACCTTTCGGGCATCGAAGACAAAATTAAACAGATGATGGACGCACAGACCTAGCCTTTAGCGCCGCACTGGGGTGCGCACGCACCCCAGTGCGCACGCACCCCAGTGCGCACGCACCCCAGTGCGCCGCACCCACAAACGTTGCCCCTGCGCCAAGGGCGAACCGCCCTTGGCGCAGGTTTTTTAAGTAATCACCAAAGCTATTCCTTCTTAGTAAGCCCCTCCAACGCTGTAGCGACAATCTCGTTACGGGCACTGGAAACCGCATGGGGATGAATTGCCGAAATTGGCTCCCGTTCGCCTCCCATACCGCTGACCACCGAAATGCGCTGGGCTGGGTAATTGTCGAGCGTTTTGGCAAAGGGGGCAAACAGGGTTTCAAAATTATCTAAAATCCAGGCCCTTCGCGCCTCCTTGCCGGCATTCTTCATGGTGGCAAGGGTTATCTGCAATTGCTCAATCTCGGCCCTTGCCACCCCCTGCCAGACAGAGATAGCGGCCTTTGCATCTAAGACCGCCTTTTCGCTTTCGGCCGTAGCCGGTGTTACCAGTTCGGCTTGGAACTTGCTTTTAAGCATATCAATATGCTTTTTCTCTGCCTCGATCTCGGCCTTAATACCTGAAATTTTAGCTCTTGCCCCTGCGCTCTCCTGCTCAATGCCCACTTTCTGTCTCTGGCCCTCCTCGGCCAGCTTAACGCGGACCTCGGCCTTTAATCTTTCCAGCTCGTTCTTAAGGTTCTTAACCTCAGTTTCCCCACGCCGCGCCTGTGCCTGCTCGGCGGCGGCTGCCCTTGCCTCTGCCTGGGCCTGTCGCGCCTTAGTTTCGGCGTTTGCAGACTGAATCCGCTTTAACAGGGCAATATATAAATCGGGCTCTTCCACTCCGGGTAGGCGGTGGTCATCGACATCGGCAATGTTCATGGTGGTAATTTCTAGGCCAATGTTTTCCAGGTCCTTTTTACAGACGTTTATCATTTTGGCCACCAAGGTGTCCTTGTCTTTCATAACCTGCTCGGGGGTAATACTTGCAATTGAATCGCGCAAATGTCCTTCTATAATATCGCCGGCGATTTTGCGCAAATTTTCTCGGTTGGTGGCAATTTCCAAAATCCGCGTTACCGCATGCGAACGCCCGGTGTCGTTACTTGCAATGGCAAAGGAGACCGTGGCCTTGACGTTTAGGGGCACAATTCCCGCAGCTATTGCCGAATCTACCACGACCTCTATGGTGATGGGCGTTAAATCAAATTTATTAAAACGCTGAATTAAGGGGATGATAAAGGCCCTGCCTCCCGAAAGGGTTCTAAAGCCTTTTTTGCCCCCAGAGCCGGTAACTACTCCCAGCTCGTTGCCGCCAACAATTTTCATATTGGTAAGGAGCTGGATAAGCACGGTAACGCCCACCAGCAAACCCAAAACAACGACGAATGCAATCATTTTTCTGCCTCCTTGCTCTCTGGCATGGCCAAGGATCGGACATCAATACCAAGGGCCTGGGAAAAGGTGTGCAGAAAATCGGCAAAGGCCCGCGGCCCCCGATTTACTGCGCCGGAAAAACCCTCCTCGTCGTTCATTACCACGAGGTTGTCCACCGCCTTCCCGGCAGCGGCTTCGCCGTATTCCTTATACAGGGCCGGCAGTTTTTGCTGAAGAAATAAAACGCTGGCCGCGTCATCGCCAAAGGCAGAAAGGAGTTCCGCCTTTTCTTTTAGAATTTCGTTTCTGGCCCCTTGGCGGATACTGGTGGCCTCTCTCTGGCCCCTTGCCTGGATTCGCGAAACCTCTTCTAAGGCGCTGGCCTTAAGGGTTATAAGGCTTTCGTTTTTAAGGCGCTGCAGACCGATAAGCTCTGCCTGTACCCCCGCCTCGCCGGCATTCTTTGCCTCGGCTATAGCTTGATCTGCTCTTAGCCTTGCCTCTTCGATGCGCCCAGCAGATTCCCGCCGATACACTTCCAGCTCCTGCCTTGCGGCGATTATTGCCTCGTCGGCCTGGCTCTTGGCCACTTCCATCCGCTTATTGGCATCACTTTCGGCCTGTTCGGCAATTGCCCGCAGGCGGGCCTCTTCAATTTCCACTGCCCTCCGCTTTTCTGCCAGGGTTTTTTGGGCAAGGTTTGCAATATAGTTGGAGGTGTCCCATATTTTTTGAAGCGAAACCGAGACAACCTTCATGCCAAAGGATTTTAAATCCGAATTGATATCGCTTAAAAGTTCTGCCCTGAACTGCGCCCGCTCGCCGATTATTTCATCGTCATTTGCCTCCAGCGCATCTTCCATACCAATTGCCTGCAGGGGCGTTGCCTTGTTCAGTGCCCCCCGGAAATTGCCTATAAGGGTCTGCTGAATTTGATCGTGAATCTGCTTGGTGGTTTTCCCCATCAGTCTTTCCACCGCGCTATAGAGCATTGCCTCGTCATCGTCATCTATACAGACGCAGGCGGTGGCATCGGCACCTACCGTAATGCCATTGGCAGAGTTTACGCCTTCCACGCGCACATTGATTGGAAATACCCCAAGGTCGAGGTTGCCCACGGCCTGAAAATAGGGGAGCACAAAGGTCCGGCCCCGATCGACGGTAAAGCCGAAACTCCGGCCCTGCCGTTTTTTCTTGCGACCGGTTACCACGAGGATGCTATCCGGACTGGCCACCTTAATTGTAGATTTTAACAGCCCTACTAGACCAAAAAAGGCCAATACTCCCAGGCCGCCAAACAGCACGCCCGACACCTGGGAAAACGCCTTGCTTAAAAGCTCTAACACAATAGACCTCCTTAAAAAATACTGAGTTCTTCTTCGCAATTTACAATGGGTCGACCCAGCAGCATTCCTCGTCGATATCTACAATCTGCACCCTGCTGCCCTTGGGAATTAATTCTGATGCATCCCTTGCCCGAGCATAGAACTCTCTTTCTATGCCATAGCGACGCACCGATATCTTTCCCAATTCGCCCCTTCCTATGGATACAAGGACCTCTGCCTCGTCCATTATAAATTCCTCTGCCTTTACCGAAGAATCTAAGTCCTTTCGAATAAATCGCCGCAAAAGCTTGGCCAAAGCTGCAATAAAAACTCCGGCTCCTCCACTCCACAAAAGGCTTTCCAGAAAAGGCAACTTCATTATAAGCGAAAAAAGACCGGTAAGCCCCGAGCCGAGCGAAAAATATACGAGGTTCCTAAACATTCCTAGGGCCTTTATCACCAATCTGGTGCTGCCCTCTGCCGAGGCAACATAGGATCCATGGTGCACCAGGGCGGACTGTCCCTCGTGCATCTGGTCTTCGCTATCAGCGTCTTCGCTGCCAGCATCTTCGCTGCCGTCGCCATCTTCGATGGCGCCATCATCCCCATCACCGCCACCAACGTCGCCATC
>CAZBJJ010000040.1:17013-19371 GCA_964492245.1 uncultured Spirochaetales bacterium
CGTCGCCATCTTCGATGGCGCCATCATCCCCATCACCGCCACCAACGTCGCCATCTTCGATGGCGCCATCATCCCCATCACCGCCGTCGCCATCTTCGATGGCGCCTTCCCCTGAGGAAAATTGCTCCAATACGCCAAAAAAGTCGACTACGGTAACGCCAAGGCCAAAGACAGCCAGGGCAGAATAGAGAATTAGGAGGCTTTGCATGCTAGTATTATACCCCGCTTGAATAAACTAGCAAGATTAAAAAATGCAGGTGCAGGATTCTGGAAACTAGGCTATGCTATATAGGGAGGCGCATATGCAGGAAAAAATTCGGTTTGGAATTATTGCCGCAGGAAGGATTTCGGAAAGCTTTGCCACAGGGCTGGAATCGGTGGGCGAGGCAAGACTTGAGGCAGTGGCCTCGAGAAATATCCAAAAGGCAAAGGCCTTTGCCACCCGCTTTAAAGCAGGCCATGCCTATGGCTCGTATTTAGAACTGGCCCAGGACCCCGACATAGATGTCGTCTACATTGGCAGCCCCAATAGCCTACACCGCGAACACAGCCTGCTCTGCCTAGAACATGGCAAGGCGGTAATCTGCGAAAAACCCTTTGCCAGCAACCAACGCGAAGCGCAGGAAATGGTGGACCTCGCCCGCAAAAAAGGCCTCTTTTTAATGGAGGCAATGTGGACGCGCTACATACCGATGGTTAAAAAAATACGCGGTTGGGTGGCCGAAGGGCGCATTGGACGGGTAAAACTGATTAAAGGAGACTTCGGCTACAAAAGCGACAGCGCCTACACCGACATCCGCTTTAAACCCGAACTTGCCGGCGGGGCCCTCTTGGATGTGGGCATCTACCCCATCTCCTTTGCCTCAATGATTTTTAACCAGGCCCCCCAGAGCATAGACGCCCTTACCGATATCGGCCCCCACGGTGTTGATGAACAGACCTCGATGCTCTTTGGCTATCCGGGTGGAGAAATGGCCCAGCTCTCTTGCGCTATTATGACAGGCATGCCCAACGAAATGAGCATAATTGGCGAGGAGGGCTATATCCATCTGCCAAGGGCCTGGTATGCCCAAGAGGCAAAACTCCACCTACCCGGACAGGAAGCCATCAGTTTGGAAATTCCCATTGTTGGCAACGGCTATAACTACGAAGCGGCCGAAGTGGTGACCTGCCTGCGCGCAGGAAGGCAGGAAAGCGAGAATATGCCCTTGGACGAGAGCCTGGCACTTATGGCAACCCTGGACCGGGTACGCAAAAAAATTGGGCTTGTCTTTCCAGGAATAGATTGAATAAAGGAGTTCCCATGTCAATTGTTGGAGCCTGTGTGCTACCACATCCCCCCCTGATTGCCGGAAAGGTATCCCCCGAATCGCGCAAGGCGATGGTAAAAAAAACTATCGAAGCCTTTCATCGAGTGGCCCGTGAAATCGCCCAACTCAAACCAGAGACCCTTGTTATAAGCTCGCCCCATGCGCCCCTGTTCACCGACTTCTTCCATATCTCGGCAGGGCCCAGTGCGCTAGGCGATTTTTCCCCGTTTGGCGATACCCAGACAAGGCTGGAAGCGGACTACGACGAAGAGCTCGTCGCAGAATTAGCCGACCTCTGCCAAAACGCCGATTTTCCTGCCGGCCCCCTGGACCGTGGCTCCACGGCCCTGGACCACGGGGTAAGCGTACCGCTGTATTTTATCAATCAATACTATAGCAACTACAAACTTCTGCGCCTGGGCCTAAGCGGTCTGTCGCTAAATATGCACCGAGAGCTGGGGCTGCTGCTGGCCAAGGCCCTTGAACAGGGAGGCAGACGGGCCTTTTACATTGCCAGTGGCGATCTCTCGCACAAGCTTTTACCCGATGGGCCCTATGGCTTTGCAAAGGAGGGGCCCGAGTATGACGCCCGCGTAATGCAGGTTTTAAGTAGCAATAAACTAGATGAGCTTTTCAATTTTGATGAGTCTTTTTTAAGCTTGGCCGCCGAGTGCGGGCACCGCTCATTCTGCATAATGGCAGGCTGCCTAGAAGGCCTTAACTGCCAAGCCGAAAAGCTTGCCTACGAGGGGCCCTTTGGCGTTGGCTATGGGGCTGTCTTATACACAAAGAGGAACTGAATATGAATCCAAAAAGCGAACACCCATACGTGCAGCTTGCTCGCAGAACCTTGGAGCAATTTGTAAGCAAGGGCAGCACCCTTTCTATAGACCAAGCAAAGGACATCCCACTTCCCCATGAAGCCTTTTCCACAAGGGCCGGCTGTTTTGTAACCATCAAAAAAAATCAAAACCTCCGCGGCTGCATTGGCAGCATTGGCCCTACTCAGAAATCTCTTGCCCTAGAGATAATTCACAATGCGATAAGC
>CAZBJJ010000040.1:19381-20527 GCA_964492245.1 uncultured Spirochaetales bacterium
TAGGGACCCGCGTTTTAATCCGGTCAGTCCCGCCGAACTCTCCGCTTTAGTCTATTCGGTGGATGTGCTTGGCCCTATCGAGGATATTTCCGGTCCAGAAGAATTGGACGTTATTCGCTACGGTGTTATTGTGAACAGTGGCTTTAAGCGGGGCCTGCTTTTGCCAAACCTAGAAGGTGTTACCAGCATAGCCGACCAGCTGGCGATTGCCAAAAACAAGGCCGGTATTGGCCCCAGCGAAAAGGTGGAGCTTCAGCGCTTTGAAGTTGTCCGCTATGATTAAACACTGCGATATTTGCCACCGCCACTGTGCCATTGCCGAAGGAGCTCTGGGTTTTTGTAAGGCACGCAAAAACATCGGTGGAGAAATAAAAAACATTGCCTATGGTAAACTCGCCGCCATTGCCTTAGACCCCATCGAAAAAAAACCTTTAAAGCATTTTTATCCGGGCAGCAGTATTTTGTCGGTGGGAAGCTTTGGCTGCAATATGAACTGTAGCTTTTGCCAAAACCATCATATTGCCCGTTCGGGCGAAACAGACAGCCACTGGCAAGAGCTGGACCCTCATTCCCTGGTAAGCCTGGCCCTCGAGGCAAGGGCCCAAGGCAATATTGGCATCGCTTTTACGTACAACGAGCCTTTAATCAATTATGAATATATTATTGATGTAGCCCAGGCTGCAAAAAACTCCGGGGCCGCCAACAATGATTTAAACATCGTTGCTGTCAGCAATGGCCAGCTGGAAAGGTCCTATGCACGGCAAGTTTTTCCGCATATTCATGCCTTTAACATAGACCTAAAGGCCTTTAGCCCTGGTTTTTATGCGAAAATGGGCGGCGACTTCGAGCTGGCCAAAAGGTCGATAGAGCTGGCCTGTTCGCTGGCCCATGTAGAAATTAGCTATTTGGTTATTCCTGGGCTAAACGATAGTCTCGAAGAAATCGAGAGCGCGGCCCGTTGGCTGGCTGGCCTGGACCGGGAAATTCCGCTGCACATTTCGCGATTTTTTCCCAATTATAAGCTGATGAGTGTAGAGTCTACTCCGGTAAAGAAAATTAAAGATGCTGTAAGGGTTGCCCAAAGGCATTTACACAATGTATATTCTGCTAACCTAAACTAGTTTGCCGAATCATTCACCTGGGTCG
>CAZBJJ010000041.1:0-6798 GCA_964492245.1 uncultured Spirochaetales bacterium
TATGTCCATCGACTTCACCGGTGTCGAGAACCTCGGCATCTATGCCTTCCTCGAACCCGGATGGGGCAATGCTGTCCTCGATTTCGCTGGCGACGGTGCTACTCCCTACAATGCCAACACTGACTACGGTGTAATCGTTTCCTACAATGTTGCTGGTTTCGGCAAGGTTGTTGGTAGTTTCCAGGATGAGGGAGATGCTTCTGCCAAGCAGATCACCGTTGGTACCGACGTGACCGCTGTTGCCGGCCTCTACGCCTTTGAAAACATCGGTATTGCCTTTGATGGCGATTTCGGTTACAGCCACGTGGCTTTCGACACCTACCTCAAGTACACCGGTGTCGAGAACCTCACCATTCATGGTTGGTTCCCTGTCACCGTTGTTACCGACGATGTCCGCATGAAGATTGATGTCAAGATTGAGTACAACCTCAGCGGAACTACCGTCTACGGTCGCTTCTTCAACTGGTCCAACCTCAACGACTTCACCTTCGAACCCCAGATTCGCATTGGTGCTGTCAAGAACATCGACCTCGCCAACCTCGAAGCTTGGCTTCAGCTCGATGTCCCCCCTTCTGGCGACATTGGATGGAGCATCCCCTTCACTGTCAAGCTCAACTGGTAATCTATTATTACTTAGTTAATGAGGGCCGCGAAAGCGGCCCTTTTTTTGTCTGTTTTGTATACAAAAGAGCTTTAGTTTGTTATCATATTTACTATGAAGTACCCATTTTTATTTTTATTTGCCTTTTTAGCTCTTTTGTTTTCATGTGCTAGTGCAGATTTAAGATCTGTTCCCCCGCACCGGTTTGTGCAGGATGCTCCGCCCATAGAAATAGCCGAACTCGATGTGCTCTCCACTATTATTTTTAAAAATGAGCTTAAAAGGCATACTCTACATTTTATTTACATTCCTAAAACCGACGAACTGCAAATGAATTTTAGAAATGGAACAGGCTACGAAAGAGTGTTTTTAAGCAAAGAAGCCAGAGAAGAAATGTATTTTGCCATCGAAAATTACAATAGACTTTTCGAGACTAAGAGTTTAATTGAAAATAAGAAGACCCTAGAATCTCTTGGAAGATATCCAGCGCTACATCAATTTGGTGGGGCAGGAAAAAGCTACGAGGCTCAGGGGGTAACTAGCTTAAAATTTGGGTATTTATTTAGAGATAAAGGCCCATGGTTTACCTTGACAATAAGTGTAACCGACAACGAATTGGTGGATTTAAGTTTAGGCAAGGATATTTTTAAATCGAGCCCCAAAACATTTTATTTAAACAGGGCAATGTGTAAAGAATTGGCAGATTATTTAAGCGATGAATATATAGTGGGAACTTTATTTAAAAATATTGATAGCACAGAGGATAAAGAATTAATTATAGGTGACACTGAATATTGACTAAATTTTAATACCTTACTATGCTACTAATGTATAAGCCAAAAGGAGGCAGCTATGTCAGAAGCAAAACATGGTATTGAAACCCTCGCGGTACATGGCGGGCAGGTGGTGGATCCCACAACCCGCTCGCGTGGCGTAGGGCTGTGGCGCACAAATGCGTATACGTTCAATTCCACGGAACAGGCGGCAAACTTATTTGCACTTAAGGAACTGGGATTTATTTATTCACGAATTGGCGACCCCACCACCGATGTCTTAGAAAAACGCTTGGCACTTTTAGAGGGCGGGGCTGCAGCAGTGGCCACCGCTTCGGGGACAGCGGCAATACATTACACTGTTTTAACCTTGGCAAAGGCTGGCGACCACATTGTAGCTGCCAGAAACCTATATGGGGGAACCTATACAATGTTCTCGGTCCTGCTTAAAGACCAGGGCATAGAGGTGAGCTTTGTAGACCCCGAAGACATAGAAGGCTTTAAAAAATCGATTAGGCCGAATACGCGCCTGGTCTATGCCGAAGTTATGGGAAACCCCACCTTGGACGTAGTGGATGTTGCCGCCTTGGCCAATATTGCCCATGCTGCCCGCATACCCCTCGTTATCGATGCCACTTTTACGCCGCCGGTAAATTATAGGCCCATAGATGATGGGGCAGATATTGTTATTCACTCTTTAAGCAAATGGATTGGCGGGCATGGGGCGGCAATTGGGGGAGCGGTTATAGATTCTGGCCGCTTCGACTGGAAAAATGCCAATGTGCCCGCCCTTACCGAACCAGATGCAGCCTATCATGGCCTGCGCTGGGCCAGCGACCTTCCGGCAGCCTTAGCCCCAATTGCCTTTGCTCTGCGCTTTAGGACAGATCCCTTGCGCAACCTGGGGGCCTGCCTTTCCCCAGACAATTCGTGGATCTTTCTTATGGGCCTAGAGACCCTTGCCCTGCGCATGGAGCGGCACAACGAAAACGCTTTAAAAGTGGCCAGGTGGCTGGGCGAGCAAAAAGATGTCGCTTGGGTGCGGCATCCCGGCCTAGAGGGAGATGTAAGCCATGCCATTGCTAAAAAGCAATTCAATGGCAAATGGGGGGGCATGGTGGTCTTTGGCCTAAAAGGTGGGCGCAAAGCGGGACAGGCTTTTATAGACAAGCTCAAACTCTTTAGCAATTTGGCCAATGTGGGCGATGCCAAGAGCCTGGCTATTCACCCGGCCAGCACCACCCACTCCCAGCTATCGGAGGCCGAGCAATTAGCTGCAGGCCTACCGCCAGAGCTAGTACGCCTGTCCATTGGTATAGAGAATATCGAAGATATTTTGGCCGATTTAAAACAGGCCTTGACAGAATAGGGCGCAGTATTTAGGATACAGGTGTGAACAGACTTTACGCATTTCATCATTACTATTTTCTCTTGCAGGAATGTGCGTAAGGTCCATCTGTCCTTGTAGGGCAGTTTAAGCGGTATTTTAGGCCGCGGGCTTTACAGCCCGCGGCCTTTTTTTTATGCTCCCGATGTGAGCGATAGATTAAAGGAGTAATATATGAGTGTGGTTCGACTTTTAATTCCAAAGGGGCGCATTTACGAAAATGTGACCAAAATTTTTGCCGAGTCGGGTATTTCGTTTAAGCTGGCCGACCGATCCTATCGGCCAAATATCGATGTAGACTGGCTGGATGCCAAAATTATGAAGCCCCAGAATGTGGGCAAGCTCTTAGAAATTGGCAGCCACGATGCTGGCTTTACCGGCCTGGACTGGATTATCGAGACAAAGAGCGATGTGGTAGAGGTAATGGATTTAGGCTTAGACCGGGTGCGCATTGTGGCAGCAGTGCCAGAAAGGCTGGACGAGCGAGCCCTGCGTTCGCGCAAGCTCATTGTGGCCACCGAATACGAGGCCATTGGCGATGCCTGGCTTAAAAAACAGGGCTACGATTATCAATTGGTGCGCACCTATGGGGCCACCGAGGTATTCCCGCCCGACGACGCCGATATGATTATCGACAACACTTCTACGGGCCAGACGCTTAAAGAAAACGGCCTGCGCATTGTGGATACCCTGCTGGAATCGTCCACCCGCTTTGTGGCCTCGAAAAAGGCAATGGAGAACCCGGAAAAACGTGAGCGCATAGAGGAGCTGGCAATGTTGTTTAAGGCGGTGCTCGATGGGCGCGAACGGGTTATGCTGGAAATGAATGTGGGCGAACAGAAGTTCGATGCCCTCGTCGAAGGCCTACCATCAATGCGCAGTCCCACTGTCTCGCCCCTCTTGGGCGATTCCGGTTATGCCGTAAAAATTGCGGTTAAACGTGGCGAGGTGCCCTCGCTTTTGCCGCGCTTAAAGGCATTGGGCGCCACAGATATTGTGGAATACGATCTTATTAAAGCAGTTCTATAGGAGGCAAAAGATGGCCAGAGAGGCAAGTCTAGAGCGGATAACGCGGGAGACAGCTATCAATGTAACATTGAATCTGGATGGCAGCGGCAAGGTGGATCTCGATTGCCCAATTGGGTTTTTGAATCACTGTCTAGAGACCTTTGCAAAACATGGCCTCTTCGATATTGAGCTGCGGGCGAAGGGGGACCTGCACGTGGATCAGCACCACCTTGTAGAGGATATTGGCATTGTGCTGGGCATGGCCTTTGCCCGCGCCCTGGGCGAAAAGCGGGGTATCTCTCGGGTGGGCTCCTGTCTTTTTCCCATGGACGAAAGCCTGGCCCGGGCGGTGGTGGACCTAGGTGGGCGCGCCTATTTAGTTTTTAATGCCGAGCTCTTGGGCTTTCCACTGGTCTCGGGGGAGGGGAGTTTTCAGGTGGATACCGTGGAAGATTTTTTCTTGGGCTTTGCGACGAATGCGCAGTGCAATGTGCATATCGATGTGTTGCGAGGTCGTTCGGACCACCACAAAATAGAGGCAATATTTAAGGCTTTGGCGCGGGCCCTGCGAGAGGCCTGCCAAATTGATGCAGCTGCCGCCGACAGTATCCCCTCTACAAAGGGTGTTTTAGCCTAGGGCTAGGAAAAATATATGGATGAAAAGAGAATAATTCCCTGCCTGGATATGGACGAGGGGCGGGTAGTAAAAGGTGTTAAATTCGAAGGCATTGTGGACATTGGCGACCCGGTAGAGGTGGCCCTGCGGTATCAAGAGCAGGGGGCCAAGGAGCTGACGATGCTGGATATTGGGGCCAGTAGCAAGGGGCGAAGGACCCAGCTCGATGTGGTGCAGCGGGTGGCAGAGGCAATTACTATCCCGCTCTGTGTTGGCGGGGGCATTCGCAGCCTGGAAGATGTGCAGCGCCTTTTGGATGTGGGCGTAAAAAAGGTCTCGGTTTCCTCGGCCGCATTGGACAATCCCCAACTTTTATCGGCAATTGCCCGGGCCTTTGGCAGTTCTACCCTGGTGCTTTCGATAGATGCAAAGGGGATGGGAAGGGATGAAGAGGGCCGGCCCATCTGGCATGTGTTTTCCAAGGGGGGCAAGATTGATACCGGGCGCGAGGTAGCGGCCTGGGCCCTTTTGGCAAGCGAGCAGGGGGTCGGCGAGATTTTAGTTAATTCAATCGATACCGATGGCATGGGTGGTGGCTACGATTTGCCGCTTTTGCGCTGGGTAAAACAGGCGGTGTCGCTGCCGGTAATTGCCTCGAGCGGGGCGGGCAGCTTAGAACAAATCGCAGCTGGTCTTTTGCCCCCAAATCCTAAAGAGGCCGATGGCGGCGGGGCCGGAGCCGATGCAGCTCTAGTGGCCTCGATGCTCCACTTTGGCAAGACGACTATTGGCGAAATAAAAGAATATTTGACAGGCAGAGGAGTAAAAATAAAATGATTATTGGTTCAATAGATTTAAAAGATGGCAAGGTGGTGCAGTTGCGCCAGGGCAAGGAGCTGGCCCTAGAGCGAGACAGGCCCGAAGAGCTGGCCAAAGAGTTTAACCGCTATGGCGATATTGCCATTATCGATTTAGATGCTGCCCTGGGAAGTGGAGCCAATAGCGAATTGATGGAGTCGCTTTTACATTTGGGCGATTGCCGGGTTGGTGGGGGCATTAAAACAGTGGAGCGCGCTAAGGAGCTGGTTAAAAAGGGAGCTAAAAAAATAATTATTGGCTCTACGGCCTTTAGAACTGATGAAGGCTTTGGCGTAAACAGCAGCTTCTTGCAGGGCCTGTCCCAGGCCATTGGGCGCGAGCGCATTATTGTGGCGGTGGATGCGCGCAATGGCAAGATTGTAGTTGATGGCTGGAAGACCGAAACCGGTTTGGACTTGGTCGAGACCGCCCTGCAGGTGGAGAAATGGGCTGGCGAGCTGCTTTTTACCTGCACCGAACGCGAGGGCCTTTTAGGGGGCATCGATATGCAGCAGGTGCGCACCCTGAGCCAGGCGGTTTCCTGCCAGGTAACGGCGGCGGGGGGTATTACTAGCCTAGAAGAAATTAGGCAGCTTGCCGAAATGGGCTGTAATGCCCAGTTGGGCATGGCAGTGTACACCGGCAAGCTCTCGATGGCAGAGGCCTTTGTGGAAAGTCTTAACTGGAAAAAGGTAGATTTAATACCGCTCATTGCACAGAGCAATACGGGGCAGGTACTTATGACCGGCTATACCGACCGCGATGCCCTTTTGGCCAGCTTCCAGCGCAACAAGCTTTGCTTTTTTTCGCGAACGCGCCAGGGCCTGTGGATGAAGGGCGAAACCAGTGGCAACAGTCTAGAACTTTTAAGTATACGCCACGATTGCGACCGCGATGCCCTTTTGGCCCGGGTGGTGCCAGCGGGGCCCACCTGCCACACGGGCAGTTGGAGCTGTTTTGGACAGCGGCAGTGGTCTTGGCAGGACCTGCACGCGGTGGTGAGCGATCGCTTTAAAAACCCGAGCCCTGCTTCGTATACGGCGACCTTGGATGATGAGCGGGTGCGCGAAAAAATAATGGAAGAGGCAGAGGAGGTCTGTACCGCAAAGGGCCGGGCCGAGATTATTTGGGAAGTGGCCGACCTTTTGTATTTTGCCACTGTTTTAATGGCAAAGGAGAAAGTGAGCGTGGAGGATGTTCTGGCCGAATTGGCGGGCCGGCACAAAAAATAAATGAGCAAATATTGGAACAGGCGCACCCGCAATTTGGAGCCCTATGTCCCGGGGGAGCAGCCGCGATTAGGTCCGGGCCAAAGGCTCATTAAATTAAACACCAACGAAAACCCCTATCCTCCTTCGCCGGGCACTTTAAGGGCCATTGCCGAGGCGGCACAAGCCGATTTGCGCAAATACCCCGATCCTGCCAGCGAGGAATTGCGCCAGGCCCTGGCCCGACAGTACGGCTGTACCAAGGCCGAGGTCTTTGTGGGTAATGGCTCGGACGAGGTCTTGGCCCTGGCCTTTGGCGCCTTCTTTGCCACCAACGAAGTTGGTGC
>CAZBJJ010000041.1:6898-19252 GCA_964492245.1 uncultured Spirochaetales bacterium
GTTGGTGCAAAGGCCCTGCTCTTTCCCGACATCACCTATTCCTTTTACCCCGTGTATGCAAACTTTTGGCAAATTCCCTATCAAAAAATACCCCTCGACACAAAGCTGGCAATTGTGCCTACCGACTACCTGCGCCCCTGTGGCGGAATTATTTTTCCCAACCCCAACGCCCCAACCTCCTTGGCCCTGGACCGCGAAGAAATTATAAAAATTCTGCGCTACCAACAGGCCCAGGGAAATGTGGTGGTGGTGGACGAGGCCTATATCGACTTTGGCGGGCAATCGCTTGTGCGCGATATTCACGATTTCGATAACCTGCTTGTCGTGCACACCTTTTCCAAAAGCCGCAGCCTTGCCGGCCTGCGAGTGGGCTATGCCCTGGGAAACAGGGAGTTAATTGATGGCCTTACCCGCGTAAAGGATTCTTTTAATTCCTACCCGCTAGATAGGCTTGCGCAAACTGGGGCCCTTGCTGCCCTAGAGGACCAGGCCTATTACGACAGGGTAAATGCCCAGGTTATTGCCAGCCGAAAGCGCTTGGCCAAGAACCTTGCCGATCTGGGCTTTAGCCTTCCCCCGCCCAGTGGGAATTTTATTTTTGCCCGCCATAAAGACATCGAGGCCGAGGAACTCTTTGTGGCCCTTAGGCAAGAGAACATCCTTGTGCGCCATTTTAAAGCGGAACGCATTGCCAATTATTTGCGTATTAGCATAGGCCTAGAACAGGAGATGGACGAGCTTGTGGCCTGTTTGCGGCGCATTATACAGGAGAAAATTGATGAAACAGCAAGAGGTAGCTGATTGGTTAAAAGAGGAGGCGGGTAAAAGAGGGCCAGCTGGTTCCGACAGTGGTGCAAACCTGGACCTAAAAACCGCCGAAGAAACCGAAAAGGTGGTGGCCGAAATAATTAGGGCCGTGCGCCAAGATGGCGACAGGGCCCTGCGCCACTATGCCGCCCGCTTCGACCGCTCCAACCCCCAGCAGCTGGAGCTGCCAATGGCCCGGGCCAAGGAGGCCCTGCAGGCCCTGCGCCAAAGCGATACCCCCTTAGTCGAGGCCTTGGAGCTTTCGGCAGAGCATTTAAAGACCTTTGCCCAGCTCCAGGCCCAGCAGTTTGCCGATTTCAGCTGCGAACTGGCCCCCGGCCTTGTTGCCAGCCAGCGGGTCGTTCCCGTCCAGCGGGCAGCCGTGTATGTGCCCGCTGGTGCCTACCCCTATGTCTCTTCGGTGCTAATGGGGGCCGTAACCGCCCGGGTTGCCGGCTGTAAGGAAGTGGTTTTGGCCTCGCCCCCCTTAGAGGACGGCCAGCCCGACCGGCGCATTCTGGCGGCAGCCGCCATTGCCGGCGTGGACCGGGTCTTTGCAATTGGCGGGGCACAGGCCATTGCCGCCCTGGCCCTGGGGACTGAGTCTGTGCCCCGCGTGGATGTGGTAGTGGGGCCGGGCAACCGCTTTGTGGCCACCGCTAAGCGACAGCTGTATGGCGAGGTGGGCATAGACTTGGTGGCCGGCCCCACCGATGTATTGATTATTGCCGACGCCGCGGCCGACCCACAGCTTATAGCCAGGGACCTTTTAGCCCAGGCCGAACACGATGCAGATGCGCGCGCCCGCCTTTTAGTGCCAAACGAAGAGCTGGCCAAGGCCGTCCTTGTGGCCATCGAAGCCGAGCTCGCAAGCCTTGCCACAGCCAAAGTGGCGCGCGCCTCCCTGGCAGCTGGCGGCCTCATACTGCGCTACCAAAATATTGAACAGGCAATCGAGGCCGCCAACCGCATTGCCCCCGAGCACTTAGAACTCCATGTGCAGGACAGCAGGGCCTGGCAAGAGGGCCTGGTTAACTATGGCTCTCTGTTTATAGGCTCACAAAGTGCCGAGGTCATTGGCGATTACTGTGGTGGCATAAACCACACCCTGCCCACCTCGGGAAACGCCCGCTTTACTGGGGGGCTTTCGGTGCGGCATTTTTTAAAAACCCTCACCGCCTTGGAGTGCAGCGACGGGGCCGGTTACCGGGCCGCCCTGCGGGCGGCCAGCATTATTGGGCGGGCCGAGGCACTGGAGGGCCATGCCAAAAGCGCAGAATACCGCCTTCGCGCACTGGAAGACCATCAGCCTAAATAAAAGAAAGGAAATAAGCATGATACGAACTAATAACCTGCGCATTGCCCAGGAATTGCCCTTAATTTCACCTACCGAACTTGCGCAAGAACTGCCCATGACCGAACAGGCCGCCGGCACCGTGTACCGGGCCCGGCAGGAAATTGCCGGTATTTTAAAGAAAAAGGATCGTCGGGTTCTGGCCCTTGTGGGACCCTGCTCAATTCACGATATAGAGGCAGCAATAGACTATGCGACGCGACTTTCCCAGCTGGCCCTAAAATATCGCGACCGGCTCTGCATTGTTATGCGGGTATATTTCGAAAAGCCCCGTACCGCCCTGGGCTGGCGCGGCCTCATTGTGGATCCCCATATGGACGATTCTTACAACATACCCCACGGCATTCGCCTGGCCAGGGACCTACTAATTCGCATAAATGCTATGGGCCTTCCGGCTGGCTCGGAAATGCTGGATCCCGTTATCCCTCAATATATTGGCGAATTGCTCTCGCTGGCCTCGGTGGGGGCGCGGACGACAGAAAGCCAGACCCATCGCGAAATGGCCTCGGGCCTATCCATGCCGGTGGGCTTTAAAAATGCAACTGATGGCGATGTGCAAATTGCGGTAAACGCCATTGTCTCTGCGGCAAACCCCCATTCCTTTGTGGGTATCGACCGCGATGGCAAGACCATTGTTATGCGCACAACGGGGAATCCCGACGCCCATTTAATTCTGCGCGGCGGCAAGTCTGGTCCCAATTTTAGCCGCGACAATGTAGATGCGGCCAGGGAGGCCTTGGAAAAAGTGGGTATCCCGCCATCAATTGTCGTGGATTGCTCCCATGGCAATTCCGAAAAAATACCGGAAAGACAGGTCGAGGTGGTCCGCGATATTTTAACTCAGCGCGAACAGGCTCCCTCGCCCTTGGTGGGCTTTATGCTGGAAAGCAACCTCGAGTCGGGCTGTCAGGCGCCAAAGCCTCGGGGGCAGGGCTTAAAATATGGGGTATCGGTTACCGATCCCTGCATCAATTGGCCAGAGACCGCCGAAATTCTAAACGAGGTATATCGACGAAATCCGCTTTAGACTTTCTTTGCTTGCAATTCCTCGCATCATATTGCATGGTATACATGGAGGAATATATGAAAAGGAGTTTAAAAAAATTTGGCCTTTTTATTTTTTTGATGGCCTGCATCTCTGCCACCCAGCTCTGGGCGGCACCGCTCACTATAAAAATTGGCAGTATTGCCCCTGCATCCAGCCCCTGGGGCCAGGCCCTCGACGACTTGGCCCTTGAATGGCAGCGCATTACCGATGGCAATGTGCGGCTTTTAGTCTACCACAATGGGGTGGCCGGGACCGAGCAAGATGTACTGGCCAAAATTCGTATGAATCAGCTACAGGGGGGCATTTTTACCTCCAGTGGGCTTTCGGTTCTTTCGCCAGAGGTTCTTACCCTAAGTATTCCCATGCTTATTTCTAGCGACGAAGAACTAGACCTTGCGCTGGCTGCGACCCGCCAATTGATGGAAGATCGCATTAATGCAAAGGGCTTTACGGTCCTGTCCTGGAGCAAGGTGGGCTGGTTAAAAATATTTTCAAATAGGGCAGCGGCCTCGCCGGGCGATGTAAAAAGGCTTAAACTTTCTGGCGGCGTAGATAACGAGACGCTCTCCGGGGCTTTTAGAGATTTGGGCTTTCAGTTGGTATCAGTTCCCATAAACGAAGTGATGACCTCGTTAAATGCGGGCATGATAGACGCTTTTTACAGCGCGCCAATGGGGGCGGCCTCGTATCAGTGGTTTGCCAAGGCCCCGAATATGTTGGACCTGCCCTTAGCCCCCTTTGTGGGTGTCATTGTTCTGGGCAACAATGCCTGGAGGCGCGTGCCTGCC
This sequence comes from uncultured Spirochaetales bacterium, assembly GCA_964492245.1. Taxonomy (GTDB): domain Bacteria; phylum Spirochaetota; class Spirochaetia; order Treponematales; family Breznakiellaceae; genus CAZBJJ01. The sequence continues at coordinate 10,896 of CAZBJJ010000041.1, forward strand.
AAATATCGGGATGCCCTTATGCAGGCAAGCCATGAGCTTTTAGCAGACCTCGATGCCCGAGCCAAAGAATTGGACGAGTATGCTGTAAATGAAATGGTAAAATATGGCTTAAAAATTGTTACTCCCAGCGCGACCGAGGTGGAGGCCTGGAAAAAGGATATGGAGGTTGGCATTCAGAAATCTATTGGCACGGTTTTCCCCGCCGATATGTATGGCGCGGTTAAAAAGGCCCTGGGTAAATAATAATGAGTACCGTGGCTCTTGGGGGAAATGTTTTTAAAAAACTTGCCCTCCTGTGGCGGTGGATAGAAAACGCTGCCTCTGTTTTTTCGCTCTTGCTTTTGGCAGCTCTTTCCTTTGCCGGTGTTCTTTCGCTATCAGTTTTTAAATTTGCCATTCCCTATTCTGGCCCGCTCACCAGCCATATAACCCTGTTTTTTGCCTGCTTTGCCGCAATGCTTGCCGGCCGGGAAAACAAACAGTTGAATATTGGCCTGCCCATGCCCGAAAGGGGTTTTTTTGCTTGGATAAGTGCCGCCCTACTGAGTTTTTTTACGCAGGCAATACTGTGGACCCTTTTTATCAGCTCTCTGTCTATGGTGCTTTTGTCCTTCGACTATAGCCAAAAAATTGCCTTTCTGCCCCTGTGGCTGTTCACCTTCTTAATTCCCCTTTCTTTTTTAGTGCTGGCAATTCGCAGCAGTTGGCGCGATTTTCGCAAAAACCCTCTGCCCTCCTTGTTTGCATTTGTGGCAGCCCTTTGGGCTTCGCTCTCGACCTTAGTCAATATATTAAGTCTTTTCTGGATGGATATTCCGGAGATGGTATGGGTTTTAAGCGATGCCAGCATTGCCTCGCTCGCTACTCTTGCCTGGCCCCTGGCCCTGGCCATTGTCTTTGCCGCCTTCTGCGGGCTCCCCCTTTTTTTAGTGCTTTCGGGCCTGGCTCTATTGGCCTTTGCCACAACAGGGGGGCCGCTGGAACCAGTGAGCTATCAGTCTTACCCCATGTTTACCGGCGCCTTTGTGCCAGCCCTGCCACTATTTACCCTTGCCGGTGTGCTCTTGGCCGAATCGCGCTCGGGGCAGCGCTTGGTCGAGCTGGTAAAATATGCCATTGGCTGGATTCGCGGAGGCCCAGCAGTGGCTGCCGTGGTGGTTTCTGCTTTTTTTACCACCTTTACCGGAGCCAGCGGGGTAACCATCCTGGCTCTTGGCGGCCTTTTAATGCTCATTTTAAAAGAGAGCAGTTTTAAGGAGGACCGGGCCCTGGGGCTTTTAACCTCCAGCGGGGCAATTGGCATTTTATTCCCCCCAAGTCTGGCAATAATTGTCTATGGCTCTATTTCGCAGGTGAACATAATGCATCTTTTTTTGGGGGGCATACTCCCCGGCCTGCTTTTAGTCCTGTCTATGGCCATTGCCGGTATTTTTATGCACCGAGGCCACGAAAAAATGCCTTTTCAGCCCCGCAAGACCCTTTTTGCGCTCAAAGAGGCCCTAGGCGAAATATTCTTACCTGTTTTTGTCATCGCGGGCTATTTTTCTGGCTTTTTCACCCTAGTGCAGACAGGGGCATTTACCGTCGTCTATGTCTTTGTGCTAGTAGTCTTTGTGCGCAAAGATTTTAGCCTGCGACAATTTCCCGCAGCGGTTTTAAAAAGCGTGCCCCTTACCGGTGGGCTTTTAATTATATTGGCATCGGCACAGGCGCTAAAAGACTACCTCGTCGATGCCCGCATCCCCATGATTTTAGCCGACTGGACTGCGGCTCACATTGCCTCGCCCTTTTTATTCCTGCTTTTACTCAACCTCGCCCTCCTTCTTACTGGCTGCATAATGGACCTTTTCTCGGCCATCCTGGTGGTGGCCCCCCTAGTAATACCCATGGCCTTAAATTATGGCATCCACCCCGTGCATCTGGGCATAATTTTTTTAACAAATCTCAGCCTTGGCTTTTTAACACCTCCCATTGGCATGAATCTATTTATCGCCTCCTACACCTTCGACCGGCCCCTCACAAAAATATATAAATCGGTCTTGCCTTTTTTTCTCATTCAATTGATAGTTTTAGCCTTGGTAACCTGGCTGCCCTGGTTTACCCTGGCCTTTGTGCCAAAATAATTTTACTTTAATACTGATAAGGCGGAAACGTTGCAGAACATGCAAGATGATATTCATATTTACACTGATGGCGGATGCTCCGGAAATCCTGGCCCCGGTGGCTGGGCCTTTGTCGTGTTGGAAGTGGGCCAAAAAGCCAGCCTTGTGCACCAGAGCTGGGGCGCAGAGGCCAATACGACCAATAATCGCATGGAACTTCTGGCAGTTATCTCTGCCTTTCAATGGTTGGAACACAATATTCCCCGGTCAAAGGCTGGTCCCAGCCCAGACAGTGGGCCCCTGCGCCAAGTGGTGGTGTTTACCGATTCGCAATATGTCCAAAAGGGCATAAGCCAGTGGATACAGGGTTGGAAACGAAATGGCTGGCGCACGGCCAACAAGAGCCCTGTTAAAAACAAGGACCTTTGGCTGCGCTTAGACGAGCTGGCCGCTGAATACCAGCCACAGTGGCGCTGGGTCAAGGGCCACGCTGGTAACGAGTACAACGAGCTCTGCGATGCAATGACCCAGGAGGCCATTGCATCGCTTTCTAGCTAGCTCTCGCTCTCTTTATTTTCAAGAGCTTGTTGAATAAGATCTGCCAGTTTTTTGGCCTCTTCTTCGGTTAAGGTAATGCCCTTGCCCATTTTTTCGTGGTCAGGGGCCCAGTCCCGTACATCATATTTAGGTGGCCTGCCGTTCCACGAGACTAAATTGAGCTCCTTTTGCCAGCCGCCACGGCCTTCGCCAAAAACCCCAAAGTGTTGGCTTATCGAAAAATCAATTTCTGCCATAAAAATCTCCTTGCCAATAAAATATATGGATATAATACACCATCCATACTATAAGTATGCCAAAAACGTAGCGGAAATTTGATTTTTGTCTTGTTTTACTGTCTTTTCCGATATATCATAGTTAAAATGGGCAGTGGAATTGAAAAACTTTGCCCACAGGAGTGTATATGAAACTAAAGTATCGTATGTTATGTATTCTTACGTGTACATTGCTTTTTAGCCTTGCTTCATGTAAAACCAAACCCCCCGTTAAGGAGCCGGATCCAGAGCCGGTGGTCGAGGAAGTGCTCGCACCAACTGCCGACGAGTTGGCAAAGCTCGATAAGGCAAAGGCCAGCGCAGAAGCTGCCCGCCTAACCGCCATCGATGTAGATGCCCAGGAGTTAGCAGAAAAAGACTGGAGCGAGGCAGAAGAGCTCATTAACCGGGCCCACACCACCAGCCTTAAGGCCAAGGAAGATGCCGAGATCTGCTTAGAAACCACATCTACCTATAACAAGGCAGAAAAGAAATACCAGGATGCCTACGCAACGGCCCTACCACTTTTTGTGGAATCCAGCCGGGAGCGCCTGGGGAGGGCAAGAGAGCTTGCCGTCGAGGCCGGTGCCTCTGTTTTATATCCAACCCAATTGGATTTAGGCGATGGCATTGCCGAAAAGGCCTTTGCCCTTTGGGATGAGGGCGAAAAAGATGCCTCGGTTCCCAAAATACTGGATGCCCGCGATGCCTATTTCTCGCTTACCTCTGCTTCTACCGCTGTGGCTAAACGCAGTCGAATAGAAAAAGAGGGCGGCAAAGAAGACGATCCAGAAAACTTCTTGCTGGGAATTGAAAAGTTGCAGCAGTATGAGCCAGCCTATAGTGAAGGTGGCATGAAAGCTGCCCGCGATATTGCCGATGAAGCCCTTTTGCGCTTTAACATGGCGCTCAATAAAACCCTTTTGCGCTTAGTGGGCATTAAGAGTCGCGAAGCAGAAGAGGAAAAAATTGAGGCCGAAAAGGTAAAAGCGAAGGTCGCCACCAAAGAGCTTTGGAATCGGGCTATAGATGCCTTTACAGCTGGCGAAACCGAGGTCTCGGCAGAGCACTACGATGCAGCCCTCGAGAATTTTGGCGAGGCAGGCGAGCTTTTTATTCAGTCTCGCGAAGAGGCCCTGGCGAAGAGGGCGAAGGCTGTCCAGGCCATAGAGGCTGCCGAGGCTGCTATTAAGGCCAGCGATGAAAAAGCCGCCGAAGCAGAAGAAATTCTTGGAGGAACAAACTGATGAAAAAGTTACTTGCTGTTATATGTTCTATTACTTTTTTAGCTTCTCCCCTGCTATTTGCAATAGATTATCCGGAACCGGACTTGGCAAATAAGCAGGCAAGCTCTATCGAAGAACCTGTGTTCTCTGTGGCCAGCCCATCTTTAGAAGAGCTCTGGGCTGTAGACCCTGCCAGCGCAAACGGTCTTGTGCAAAGGGGCACAGAACTTGTTGTCGACCTTAGCTCGCTGTGGGATGCTCCCCTTACCGGGCCATCCGAAAACATTGTGTTTCATCCAATTGCCAGCCTTGCACAGAGCGAGAACGAGATTCAAAGCGATGCCGTCGATCAGGTGGTACCGGTTGCTCTTAGAAACAACGAGTATTACCGCGAGAGCGAGCGGCTTAAAAAGCTTTCCGACGAGGCCTTCGAATATGGCGATTACGATGCCGCAGTAAATTATGCGGCAGAGGCTGCCAAGGCGGCACAGCGCTCGGACGAGTATGTTGCCTTACAGCTATTAATGCGCAAGGTCAACAATGCTATTTTCACGGCCAATACGCGGCTCAATTGGGCCTCTTCGATTGGCGCCGAAAAAACATATGCCGATAAATATAGCGCAGCCCAGGCCGCCTATGCCCAGGCAATTAACTTTCGGGCAGAGGGCCAGTGGGACGAATCCTATGGCGAAGCCCAGAAGGTAATTAGCCTGCTTTCCAACGTCTACGAAACCCTTCCCCTGCCGGCAACCTACGTTGTGCGCCCCTGGGCAAGCACCCGGGACTGTTTCTGGACTATTGCAAAATATTCCTTTGTCTACAACAATCCTTACCGGTGGAGAGCCCTTTACGAGGCCAACCGCACAAAATTGCGCCAGCCGAACAATCCCGACCTGGTACATGTGGGAACAGTACTCAGCATTCCCAGCATTAAGGGTGAATACCGCGAGGGGCGCTGGATGCCCGGGCGTGAATATCCTGTCTTTGGGAAATAAGTTTTAATTAATTTGTAAACATTTTAAGTAAAAGGCAGCTAGGAAAACCTGGCTGCCTTTTTTGGTGAATGATTCGGAAAACTACTTGTCTATTTTAGTGAGCCATAGGCCCAGAGCTGCAGTCATAAGGCCATGCGTATAGGGGGCCAGCCCATTGTTTTTAATTACCTCTTTCGTGGGTATTTTAAGCAGGTCTAAAAACTCATTGCTATCCAGTTCCTGTTTTTTTGCGGAAAACGGGTTTTGGGCATAAAAAATATATACGCGGTTGTCCATAATTGCCGGGTTAGGCGAGAGTGTGGCAAGCAGGTCCAGTTTGTCGCAGCTGTAGCCAGTCTCTTCTAAGAGTTCCCTCTTTGCCCCCTCTTCGGGCAGCTCGCCTTTTTCAATTACCCCGCCGGGAAATTCCACACAGACGCATTTCGAACCATGCCTCCACTGGCGAACCATCAAGAAAATATCTTCGCGGTCGCTTTTGATATGGGGGATAACAATTGCCCAATCGCGGGCCTGTAAAACATTAAAATGCGCCTCTTTGCCCCTGGGCGATAGACTGGTAGTCTCTATTAAATCGAAGACGGCGGTGGAAAAAAGGTTTTTTCTGTCTATTTCCTGCCATTTTATATGCTCTTCATTTTTCATCTTTCCTCCTTTTAAGAACCTTCTTACTATATCATATTAGGTCTCGAAATTCAAAAAAAAGTAGGTTATACTATATTTATGCAAACTAAACCTAAGATAAATATTGTGTTTACCAGTACGGTCGAGGCAGAAAAACAGAGGTTTAAAGACATTATTTCCATTAAGAAACTGAACTATGTAATGCATTGGCCAAAGACATTAAAGGAGACCGACGAGCTTTTAACGAATAGGGACATAGACCTAATTATTACCGATCTCGGTTTCGAAAATGGTAGCCTTGCCGATTGGCTGGTTTTGTGGCCCCATCCTTTTATTATTTTATCTTACTATGGCGAAGAGGATCGGGTCGACTCGCTAATTGGCGATGAATCCTGTTCCTACGTTATGCGGGATCCCGATCATCGGCATTTAGGAGCCCTGCCCACAATGATCCGCAAGGTTTTAAATGTGCGCGAAAGCCTGAGCCGTCAGAATGTACATCTGCAAATATCAGAGCGGCGATATTTAGAATTGGTTCGTTCTCTACCGGATATCGTGTATACCTTGGATGCTTCGGGGCGCTTTTTATTTATAAACGAGGCGGTCTCTCAATTGGGCTACCGCCCGGAGGAACTTGTTGGCAAGCATTTTTCGAGCATTATTTACGAAGCCGATGTAGAAAAAGTTAGCAGAAGTATTGTCTTACCTCCTCTTGCAGGGCAGAACCCCGAAACGGCCCCCAAACTCTTCGACGAGCGAAGGACCGGACCTAGAATGACACGAAATTTAGAAGTCCGTATAAAACTGCCCCGCAACCAGGAGCAAAACAAGGACGCTATGGTATATGCCTTTGGCGAAGTTTCCTGTACTGGCTGTTCCCTGCCCGAATACGATGGATTGGGCATAGGCACTGTAGGCATTATCCGCGATATTTCTGGGCGCAAGCAAAATGAAAAAAAAAGAGAAGAAAGCCTGCGTGCAAAGGCATGATTATTTTGACAGAGGCATAAAGAAAAACTATTCTATAAGGGAAGGAACCTGAGAATTGGCTTGGGTTTCCGCTGTTTGCATAAGGGGGTCTGTATGGCAATTATTACTATTTCCCGTCAATTAGCCGCCCTGGGCGACGAAACGGCAAAGGAGCTGACAACTCAGCTCGGCTATCGCCTAATTGATAAGGCCAATTTAGACGATACAATGGAAAAACGGGGGCTCTCCCGTGCCCGCTACGAAAAATATGATGAAAAAAAACCAGGCTTTTGGGCCTCTCTTTCGAAAGATCGGGACGATTATATTCATCATTTGCGCAGTGCCATTTTGGAAGAGCTTGCAGAAAACAATGTTATCATTGTGGGGCGAGGGGCAAATGCTATTTTTAAAGGTCTGCCCAATCTATTGCCTGTTCGCCTGGTGGCTTCCTATCCGGTTAGAATGGAGCGAATTCGCAATTATTATCATTGCGACGAAAAGCGGGCAAAAAATATTATTACCCGAAGCGATAACGACCGAATTGGCTTTCATCGCTATTTTTTCGACATGGATGTCAATGATGCCTCAAATTATCTAGCTGTCTTGAACATGTCGCATATGCATCCGGCCACAGCGGCAAACCAGATTAAACATTTGTGCCAGGCCCTTATTACCGAAGAACAGGAGGCAAAGGCAGGCCCGCTTATTGCATCGATGTTCCTGTCGCAGAAGGTCGTGGACAAGATTCTGTACGAAGAAAAAGTGCCTATTCACTTTTTAGAAGCCAATACAGCCAATGCTGAAGTCGTCCTTTTTGGCGTTGCAAATTCACAGTCGTCTATCGAATCGGCAATTGCCTGTGCGCGCACCGTCCCTGGTGTGGCAAAGGTTACCAGCGAAATTCAGCTTGTACAGGAATACAGCGTAATGCCCTAACCTAGGGCTTTTTTGCTTGACAGAATTTTTAGCAGTGCCCATACTTTGGCTATGACAAATGCCGATAAACTGACCAGCGTTAGACTTGTCTTTGCCCCTGTTTTTTTTGTGTTGTTTTCCTTGCAGTACTGGTTTCCCGCGGCAGAAGTGTGGAACAGATATTTGGTTCCCCTGCTTTGGGTTTTATTTGTCGTGGCAGAACTTACCGATCTCTTCGACGGTATGGTCGCTCGGGCCAGTGGCGAGGTAAGCGACTTTGGCAAACTCTTCGATCCCTTTGCCGACACCCTTGCCCGCCTGACCTATTTTTTTTGCTTTGTGCTCTACGGTTTTTTGCCCGCCTTTTTATTTGTAATTATTTTATATCGCGAATTCGGCATGCTTTTTTTGCGCATGCAATTTATGAGGCGGGGTGTTGCCATGGGAGCTCGCTGGTCGGGCAAGATAAAGGCCGTTGTCTACATGCTCGCTGGAGCCTTTGCCCTCTTGCAGGCCTCCTTTGAGCGTCTATTGGTCGGGCATGGCTGGATAATGCCCATCCACTATATTGCCCTTGCGGTCTTTGGGCTCTCGGTAATTCTTTCGGTATACTCTTTTTTAGAATATATAAGAATATATTACCGCAAGCCTTAACTAGTTTACCGAATCATTCACCTGGGTCGCCCAGAAATTTTCCAGCGCCCCAGTTACAAGCCC
>CAZBJJ010000042.1:0-18321 GCA_964492245.1 uncultured Spirochaetales bacterium
TTTTAAACGGCAATTCTCATTATTTTACTAAGTTTTGAATCATTTTTATGTAGCTCTTAGATTTTTCGGCAGAAAGCTTTACAAAGGGATTATCTTCCATTTTTCCCAAAACAGCGGTGAGCTCTTCGGCATTTCGATAGGTTATAAGGCGGTAGGGGTCCTCCAAATCTTTTTGCCGGGTAGAACGCACCGATTTTGCAATGGCCTTCGAGATGTCGGCACTCCGCAGTAGGCAGGCCTTAACCGCCTCGATTTCGAGGCCAATGGGCCTAGTTTCCAACAATTCAGCCCACATTCCCAGGGCGTGTTGGGCGCAATCGCGCACAAAGTTCTGCTCCGCCCGGTGGTAGGCGGCATGAATGGCCTGCCAACTATCGAGCTTGCCAAATTTAATATCTGCACGAATGGCATCCACCCGCTCTTCGGCCATTATTTGCCCGCCCATGTTTTGCCAGGCACTTCGACGCAGTTTGGGAATATCTTGAACCAGGGCCCGAAGCTCCGATTGCAGGCTGCCTGCCTCGGGACGTGTAAACCAGATGGCAAGACTTTTTCCGCAGTAATATTCGAGCATTTCGCTGTAGGCCCTGAACGACTGCCAGGGTTTTAAAATGATAGCATCGCCATGGCTGGAATCGATTTCGCTGGCGACAACCGAAACATGTGCAAACTCCTGTCCGGGGGCAAAGGGGTCCCGTTTTTTGCGCAAAACCTTAAAGCCCATCTCTAAGCATTTTGTTCTGTTTTCTGCCGCCTCTGCTCCCAAAATTGATTGCCCCACCCAGAGAGCTAAAAGCTCCATCGCTTTTAGAATTTCTTCGGCGGTATCGGGCAAAAGATAATCGGTATGCACAATTTGCACCTTTTCTGCCCGCCTGTCCCTTTCGGCCACCTTCCAGGTGTTTCTCTCCAGCGCATACAGATTGTACATCCAAAAATAGGCCCCCATGACCTCTATGCGCATATGCCGCTGGTTCCAGGCGACCAGGGAAAAGGGCAGCGGAATATTGAGCTCGCAGGGATAGTGCCCCTTGGAAATAAGCGTATAGGAGGCAAAGACCGAAGGGTGTTTTAAGCTTACCGTAAGGCCCGGCCAAAAACCCCGCTTTGCGCGCAACTCGCCATCGGGGGCCCGGCTATTGTGGTTCGAGCCAATAGTGGCTCCGGCAGCCATATTCGAAAGCCCGCCCACCAGGGATGCAATTAAAAATGAATTATTGTGGTGCTGTTCGTGCGAAGGGAAAATAAGGTTGTTGAGTATCTCGCAACAGGACACGGTGGAATTATCGCCTAGGACAGAGTGAATAAGGCGGGCCCCGTATTTTAAAGATGAATTGCGGCCCATTACAAAGCGCACCGCCTTTGAGCCATAGAATATTCTGCACCCATAGCCAATAATGCCGTTTACCAGCTCCACCCCCTCGCCTATCTGGGTTTTTTCCCTATCGCTGGAGAGGATTGTAAGGTTTTTAAGCTTATTCGCGCCCTTTATATAGGCCGACTCGCCAATTCGGCAATCCTTGATAATGTTAGAACTTTTTATTACAGTCTGATTTCCCACATAGCCATAGCGCCCCCGCTCGGTGCCGTATTGCTTTTGGGTTATCTCGGCCAAACGCTGTACCAAAAAACTGTCGTCGCGCCAGCAGGCCCAGAGATAGGCGTCGGCGGTAATCATATCTTCGAAGGGCAATATCGCTCTACCGCCATTTTCGTTTATGACATCAATTGAAACACGCACCTCTTCTTTTTCGCCTGGTGTTATAATGCCGTTGCCAAATTTAGCATGATTCGAACACTGCATTTCATCAATTCGAGAAAGAATTACCTCCTTACCCACAATGTAATGCGAAAGATAGCCCACATGGCGCACCGAACAGTTTTCGCCAATATCGCTGGCAACAATTGTGCTGTGGTAAATGCCCGCCGGTATCGCTAGGTCGTGGTAGTGCAAAAGACCCTCGCGCAGGGGTCCAATGCGCACCAAGCCGTAAAAACTGCTGTTTTGTATTAAATTGATATCGAATGGGTCGCTGACCAAGACCTCGTCCCAAGAGCTCGCACGATTTCCATTCTGCTCTAAAGTTTTTCGCTCGCTGTCGCTTAGAGGGCGCAGAGCATCGAGGTCTAAAACAGTTTCGACATCGCGGTACCAGTGTTCGCTCTTCCCCGGGGGAATAAATTCCCGAGGAATAAAATCGTATCCCGCTTGTTTCCCGGGAAAAAACCTTTTATCGTGCATAGCAAGAGTATAAGCCATAAATGCTCTTGCTTGACAAGGTCTAACTTCTGGGCTCTTAATATATGAATGGAATCGAGTTCCCTCGCTAGTCGCTTAGTATCTGCCCTTACCAATGCAATAAAACCGGCATTTACCACCCTGCGCTTTTTAGTTTTAGTTATGCTTCCGGTATCCTTAGTGGTAATGTTGCTGGATGCAAGCGGTGTTTTGGCAATTATTTCCCACTGGTTAGACCCAGTTATGCATTTTTTAGGCCTTCCCGGACAGGCCTCGCTGGTGTTTATCAGCTCTATCAGTTTAAACCTTTACTCGGCCATTGCCGTTATTGGGCGTCTGGATTTAAACCCCCGCGAGATAGCCATTCTGGCAAGCATGTGCCTTTTGGCCCACTCGCTGATAATTGAATGCGCCATAATGAAGCGTACCGGCACTTCCTTTGCTAAAACGGTCTTTATGCGCATTTTTGCAGCCCTAGCATCGGCCTGGATTTTAAATAAAATATTGCCACCAAGCTTTGGCCCACGCTTTGGAACCCATGCCTCGGAACTGGTGCCCGCATTAAATCTTTCATTATCGAACCTGCCCAATCTTTTTTTTACCTGGTTCAAAGATTCTGGCATACTCGTTATTAAACTGACTGTCATCATCTATGCCTTAATGATTGTTCAAAAAATTTTGGAAGAGTTCAAGCTTTTAGATCTATTGGCCAAGGTACTCTACCCCATTGTTGCCTTTTTTGGCCTGCCCCGCTCGACTTCGTTTTTATGGATTGTGGCGAATGTCATCGGGTTGGCCTATGGTTCAGCGGTTTTAATTGAGCAGACCGACAGCGAAAAAATCCCCATCCAAGATGCAAATCTTTTGAACCATCACCTTGCCCTAAGCCATTCGCTTTTAGAGGACAGCATTCTTTTTGTGCTTATGGGGGTCCCGATTGTGCTTATTATTCTACCGCGTCTGGCCTTTGCCTTTGCCGCCGTCTGGCTGGAGCGCCTGCGCCGCTGGTGGCTGCTAAAGACCTTTAAGGTGGGAATTCTTTAGACTGATAGCTCTAGCCCGGTTACGGCTCAATTAATGCGAGCATCGCTTCGAACGGTGAGTTTTCCTTTTTTAGTTCGCGCGAGCCACGGGTAATTTTACAAAGGCTAATACCCAGTTTTTTTGCTATCTCTCTTTGAACTGTGCCCTGTTTAAGCTCTTTAACAAGGGCCCAACGAGCTGCAACATCGGCGGTTTCGGAGGGCGTTAAAAGGCTCTCTAAAAAAGAGCGGATTAAAACAGGGTCCTTGCAATGGGAAAGTGCCAGAGAAAGCTCGTCTAAGTTTTCGGCAACTGCGGGGTCGTCTACTAACATGGCTACTAGTATAGCCTATTTTTTGACTCGCCGGTAGTGTGGGCCCCTTACATTATCTGTTCGTCAATTGCCTTGCCACCAGCCACCATGGGCAGCACCTGCTCGTTACTGTCGATAATGGCATCGATTAAGGCTGCCTGCCCCGATTTTACCCGCTCCCAGGCCTGAGCAAGCACCTCTTTAAACTGGGCCGCATCGGTGGCCCTAAAGCCCGCACAGGAATAGGCCTCGGCCAGCTTAATAAATTCCGGTGGCCTATCTAGGGTGGTCTCGGCGTGGCGCTCGTCGTAAAACAGGGTCTGCCATTGGCGCACCATGCCCAGAACGCGGTTGTTTATAAGCACAATAAGGACGGGGGCGCCGTAGTTGGCCATGGTGGCCATTTCGGCACAGTTCATGCGAAAAGATCCATCGCCGGTAAAAAGCACAACAGGGCGCTTGGGGTTGCCAATTTTTGCGCCTAGGGCAGAGCCCATACCGTAGCCCATGGTGCCTAGGCCACCACTGGAAAGAAAGCTACGAGGTTTAACAAAGGGATAAAACTGGGCCACCCACATCTGGTGTTGGCCCACATCCGTTACCACTAGGGCGTCCTCGCCAACGAGTTTGGCTGTCTCTTCGATAATGGTCTTTGGGTGCAGCTGCCGGTTTGCAGCATGGGCGCCGGGATTAATTTTTTTCCATTCCGCCACGTCGCCATTCCAGCCCGGACTTTTAACCGCAGGCAGGGTCTTAAGCACATCGGTTAAAATGCTCTTTACATCGCCCACCACCGATCCCGCAGTGGGAATGTTTTTGTTTATTTCGGCGCCATCGATATCAATATGAAGAATTTTGGCGCCAACGGCAAATTTATCCTGCCGGCTTATAACCCGATCGGAAAATCGGGCGCCAATGGCAATGAGTAGGTCGGTCTTTTGGGCCGCCACATTGGAGGCGCGCGAGCCATGCATGCCGATCATGCCGGTAAATAGGGGGTGCGTCGTAGGCATACAGCCCTGTGCCATAAGGCTGGTGGTAACCGGTGCGTCGATGCGCTCGGCAAGATCCGCTAATTCCTTGCTGGCCCCCGAAATAATTACCCCACCACCGGCAAAAATAAGTGGTCGCTTGGCCTGGCTAATTAGCTGCACGGTGTTTTCTATATCTTCGGGGCTGTAGGGGGGCATTTCCAGGCTCTGGGCTAGGCGTTCGGCGCGCTCGGCTGCGGGGCCCGGTAAATTCATACGCTCGCGGGGTACCCACTCGCCCATTGCTGCGGTAACATCTTTACAGATATCAATAAGCACTGGACCGGGCCGGCCGGCCTTCGCCACCAGAAAGGCCTCGCGCACCACTTCGGCTAAATTGTTTACATCTTTTACAATCCAATTGTGCTTGACCACCGGCATACTTATTCCCGCAATATCGACCTCTTGGAAGCTGTCCTTGCCCAAAAGGTTTGTGGGAACGTTGCCGGTTATTGCCACAATGGGAATTGAGTCCATATAGGCTGTGGCAATTCCGGTAATAAGGTTTGTCGCACCCGGGCCGCTGGTGGCAAGGCATACACCCACCTTGCCGGTGGAGCGGGCATAGCCATCTGCAGCGTGGGCGGCATGTTGTTCATGGCTAGTAAGTACGTGGCGAATGCGGTCTTTCTGTTTGTACAGTTCATCATAGATGAAAAGTACAGCGCCACCGGGGTAGCCAAATATGGTTTCGACCCCCTGCTCTATAAGAGCCTCGATTAATATTCTCGATCCATTGTACTGCATTACATTTCCTCCAGGGCCGCTAAGACCATGCGGCCCATTTCTTTTGTGCCCAGGATTTTCTCGGCACTGGCTTTTTCGCCCTTGCTGCGGCTGGCAATATCCTTGGTGCGATACCCGGCGTCCAAGGTCTTATGTACCGCGGCCTCTACGGCGCTGGCCTCTTTTTCCAGGCCAAAGGAGTGGCGCAAAAGCATGGCGACCGAAAGAATGGCCGCTAAAGGGTTTGCCACATCCATACCCGCAATGTCGGGGGCAGAGCCATGAATGGGTTCGTACAGGCCCATGGTGGTACCCCTGCCCGTATCGCTGGCATCGCCCAGGCTGGCCGAGGCCAACATGCCAATTGAGCCAGTAATGACGCTGGCCTCGTCCGAGAGGATGTCGCCAAAGAGGTTGGAGGTTACTATTACATCGAACTGGCCTGGGGCGCGGATAAGCTGCATTGCCGCGTTGTCCACATACATGTATGTCGTTTCGATTTCTGGGTATTCTTTTTCCACCCTTTGGGCCACCTCGCGCCAGAGCCGGCTGGATTCTAGCACATTTGCCTTGTCCACTACGCAAAGTTTTTTGCGCCTACCTTGAGCGGCCTGGTAGCCGGTTCGCAGTACTCGCTCTATTTCCATTTTGGAATAGCGCTCGGTGTCGAAGGCCTCGTTGCCGTCCTCGCTGCGTCCGCGCTCGCCAAAATACAGGCCCCCGGTGAGCTCGCGCACAATTAAAAGATCAAATTCTGCCTTGCCTTCGCTGTTCGAAGCAATAAGCACCTCGTCCTTAACAGGGCAGGCGGCCCGCAACTGGGGCAAAAGGGCCGCGGGGCGCAGATTTGCATAGACGTTTAAGCCCGCACGCAGGCCCAAAAGGGCGCGCTCGGGGCGCAAATGGCCGGGGAGAGTCTCCCACTGGGGGCCGCCAACGGCGCCTAAAAGCACTGCATCGCAACTCTTTGCCGCTTCCAAGGTTTCTGCCGGAAGGGGTTCACCTGTTTGGTCAATGGCGCAACCGCCAGCTATCAGTTCTACATAATTAAAATTGTGGCCATATTTGTCCCCGATTAAATCCAAGACCGCCACCGCTTCTTCCATAATGTCCGGGCCTATTCCATCTCCAGGAATGAGGGCAATTGAATAATTTTTTCCCATTCTTACTCTCCTTGGCTCAATTTGTATTCAATTGAGTCTACCAGCGCAAGGCGGCTGGCTTCAATAATATCGGTCGAGACGCCCACTGTCGTCCAGCTGACCTTTCCATCGGTAGATTCTATCAAAACGCGCACCTTTGCTGCAGTGGCGTCGTTGCCATCAATTACCCTTACTTTATAATCCGAAAGCCGCACTTTTTTTAAGTGGGGGAAAAAGCGTTCCAGGGCACTGCGCAGGGCCTCGTCAATTGCATTGACCGGCCCATCGCCCTCGGCAGCGGCAATTTCGGTCTGTGTGCCCACCCGCACCTTTGTCCAGGCATAGGAACAGACGCTGCCATTCATACTCGGGTGCTCGCTAACTACCCGATGTTTTTCTATTTCGAAATGGGGAATATAGGTGCCCAGTTCGCGCATAACTAAAAGCTCAAAGCTTGCATCGGCGCCTTCGAAAAGCCAGCCATCGGCTTCGAGGTTTTTAAGGCGCACGGCAAGGGCTGCACAGACGGGATGATCTTTGGTAATGCTGGCATCCACTTTTTTGGCGCGCTCGGCAATTGCAGAACGCCCACCCACCTCGCTCATTAAAAAGCGTCTGTCGTTGCCCACTAAAGAGGGGTCGATGTGCTCAAAGCTGGAGCGCACTTTTAAAATGCCATCGGCATGCATACCCGCCTTGTGTGCGAAGGCGCGCCGCCCCACATAGGGCATACCATCGGGCACACTCACATTGGAAATTTCGGCAATGCGATGAGATATTTCGTACAGGCTGGCCAAACTGCCCTCGGGCAGGCAGGGATAGTCCAGTTTTAATTCCAGGCTTGGGATGATGGCTGCCAGTGCGGCATTGCCACAGCGTTCACCAAAGCCAATTAGGGTGCCCTGCAAATGGCGGGCGCCCGCCTGAATACCAACAATGGAGCCGGCTGTGGCCATACCACTGTCGTCGTGCAAATGTAGGCCTATAAGCCTTCCCGGATCCTCTGCACCCGGACCGCCAAAGCGGGCAACCAGTTCAATTGCCTCCTGCACCGAAGCCTGTATATCGCTGGGGAAGCTGCCACCATTGGTGTCGCAGAGCACTAAGCGGTCGGCACCGGCCTCTAGGGCAGCCTGTAGCGTCCGCATTGCGTAGTCGTGGTTTGCCTTTAGCCCATCGAACCAGTGCTCGGCATCGTAAAAGACCGTCTTGCCGGCATCCTTAAAAAAGGCAATGGTGTCGGCAATCATGGCGAGGTTTTCTTCTAGGCTCACCCGCAAGACCTCGGTGGCATGGAGGTCCCAGCTTTTGCCAAAAATGGCCACGGCATCGGTATTGGCCGAAAGTAAACTTCGGACATTGGCATCTTCTTTAGGGCTCACTCCTTTTTTGCGCGTGGCCCCAAAGGCGCAAAGGCGGGCCTTTTTTAGTTCTAGCTCGTCTGCCCGCTTAAAAAATTCCAGGTCTTTTGGGTTCGAGCCCGGGTTTCCCGCCTCTATCCACATAACGCCCAGCTCGTCCAGGGCCTGGGCTATGGACAGTTTATCCTTTACCGAAAAGCTTATGCCCTCGCTCTGCGCCCCGTCGCGCAGGGTGGTATCGAATATTTCTATATGTCTATTCACCAATTACTCCTTCAATTTATTTTATTGTCTCGCTCGAAGTTGCCGCTTCTAGCTCGAAGCCTCCCCTTCTAGCTCGAAGTTGCCGCTTCTAGTTCGAAGCCTCCGCTTCTAGCTCGAAGTTTCCGGCCCTCGGACTGCACTGAGCTCCCATTCCATTGCGTTTATAGCGGACACATAGGCCTTTATGGAGGCCTCGACAATGTCGGTCGAAAGGCCACGCCCCGTCCAGCGCTTGCCGTCTAAAGAAATTCTTACTGTGGCCTCGCCCTGGGCATCCTCGCCCCCGGTTACCGCGCCCAGCTCGAAAGACTCTAATGCCAGCTGCCTGCCCACAATTTTGTCGATGGCCTGGAAGGCGGCATCAATTGGCCCATCGCCCACAGCAACCTTCTCCAATTCTTCGCCAGCAGAATGGCGCAATTTGATGGTGGCCGTCGAGCTTAAACTTGAACCCGAATTTACTACCCAGCGCTCTAAGCGCCACAGTTCCGGAACAGCTGCAACTGTTCCCGCTACCAGGGCCTCGATATCTCTATCGCCAACCATTTTTTTCCTATCTGCCAGGTCCTTAAATTTGGCAAAGGCCTCTTCCACGCCCTCTCTATCTAAGGAAAAACCCAAATCTTTAAGACGGTCCTCGAAGGCGTGGCGGCCAGAGTGCTTGCCCAGGACCATGCGGTTTTTAGGCAGGCCTATCGACTCCGGTGTCATAATTTCGTAGGTTTCGCGATTCGCCATAATGCCATGCTGATGTATTCCCGCCTCGTGCGCAAAGGCGTTTTCGCCGACAATTGCCTTGTTCGGCTGGACACGCACGCCCGTTACATGCGAAACAAGGCGGCTAGCCGCATAAATTTGCCTGGTATCGATGCGGGTATCGGCCTTTAACAGGTCGCCCCGCGTTTTTAAAGCCATGACCACCTCTTCCAGCGAGGTATTGCCCGCTCGCTCGCCAAGGCCGTTTATCGTGCATTCCACCTGGTTGGCCCCCGCCCCAACTGCGGCAAGGCTATTTGCCACTGCCAGCCCCAGATCGTTGTGGCAGTGTACCGAAACCGTCACTTTTTCTATACCCGGGGTATTCTGCATAACATAGCTAATAAGGCGAGCATAATCTTCGGGAATGGCATAGCCAACGGTGTCGGGTATGTTTAGGGTTTTGGCCCCCGCTTTAATAACTTCGCCAAAGACGCGGCATAAAAAATCTGGGTTAGAGCGGGAGGCATCTTCTGCAGAGAACTCTACATCCTCGCAAAAGGCCTTGGCATATGCCACCGCGCTCACTGCCCGTTGCACTACCTCGTCTTCGCTCATTTTAAGCTTATACTGCATATGTATGGGCGAGGTGGCCAAAAAAGTATGAATGCGCGGGGCAACAGCTTTTTTAAGCGACTCGCGTCCGGCATCGATATCCTTTTCTAAGGCGCGGCAGAGCCCCGCCACCGAGGCACTTTTTACCATTTCGGCCACCGCCTTTACCGATGCAAGGTCGCCAGGGCTTGCCGCTGGAAAACCTGCCTCCATTACATCCACACCCAGTTTTTCCAAATTTCGGGCCACCTGAAGCTTTTCCTGCAAAAGCATTGAACAGCCTGGGGCCTGCTCGCCATCCCGTAAGGTTGTATCAAAAATCTTAATAATACGACTCATATATATCTCCTTCCGCCCATAGTTCGGGCGTCGTTACATTCAGAGGAAGATGCGCAAACCTGTAAAGCAGCGGCCGTCGGGCGCACAAGGGGCCCTCTCCGGTGCAACAGTCTGCGCCGATTAAATGCTTAGGTTTAGGGAACCGCGCTCTAGGGCCACTAGACCGGTTCGGGCTAGTTCTAGAATGCCGTAGGGGCGCAATAGCAATAGTAGGCCATCTAGCTTGTCGGTGTCGCCGGTAGCTTCGATGGTAATAGTGGTGGGGGATACATCAATAATATGGGATCTAAAAATGCTGGCAATTTCGAGGACAGCAGCTCGATTTGTCTCGTTTGCAGATAGTTTAAGCAGGATGAGTTCCCGGCGAATGCAGGACTCTGGCGCCAGTTCGCGCACTGCAATTACATCTACAAGTTTGTCCAATTGCTTGACAATCTGCTCAAGCACCGATTCATCGCCGCTTACGGCGATGGTCATACGGGAGACCGATGGATTATCAGTTTCCCCAACTGTCAGGCCGTCGATATTAAATCCTCGGCGACTGAACAGCCCAGATACCCTGCTGAGTGTACCCGATCGGTTTTCAACAAGGGCCGACACGATATGTCGTTTCATACCTACCTCCACATCGAGCTTACAGCGAAGCCCGATATATTCCTAGTATTCTAAAGTCCTCTGTCTTCTTTTTCAACTCATCCACTGCCTTTTCGAAGGCTTTTTTATCCTCTAATACATTGACATCGGCATAAAAAAGGTAGCGCCAGGGTTTTCCCGGTATGGGACGCGACTCCAATTTAGAAAGATTGATGCCTTTATCGCCCAATATTTTTAAGCAGGCAAAGAGCGAGCCCGGTTCATTTGGCGTAGAAAAGACCAAGGAGGCCTTGTCGCTACTGCCATCACCCAGACCCGATGGTACATTTACCAAGCCGTCATCGCGGTCGCGGGCAATAACTAAAAAGCGGGTGTAATTGAGCGGGTTTGTCTCGATGCCCTCTTTGAGCACCTTTAAGCCGTGAATGCGCGCAGCAATATCGCCGGCAATTGCCGCAATCGTCTTATCTTTCTCTTCCTGTATCGACACCACCGCCCCCGCAGTGTTGTTGCAGGGCTCTAAGATCCAATCGCCATGGCTGGCCAAAAAGTCTTGGCACTGCGCAAAACCCTGGGGATGACTGCGCACTGTTTTTATCAGGCTGATGTCGCTATCGCCAGTGCCAATAAGGCAGTGGGAAATTCTAAGTTTTAATTCGCCAACGATGGAGATATCGGGATAGCGAATAAAAAGATCATAATTTTCGTGGATTGAGCCAGCGAGGCTGTTTTCTACTGGCACTACGCCCCAGCTTGCGCTGCCATCGAGGACGGCATCGAAGACGGCAGAAAAACTTGACAGGCCCTTTCTTTCGGCATCTTCGCCAAAGGCCCGAATTAAGGCCTGCTCGGCAAAGGCACCGCTTTCGCCACTAAAGACAATGCGGGGAACGGTGGCCTTAGCACTCCCCGCTAAAGGATTTTCGCCAATAAAGGCCGCTACATGGGTCCCCCTGCCATTGGGCCGGGGTGTGCGTAAAAGTTCCTTGCCAACCACCGGGGCCAGGGCCTCGACGTCGCGCATAAGCTTTTCGAATTGCTCGGGGTACAGCGACTGTGGCCCATCGGAGAGGGCTTTTTCGGGATGAGGATGCACCTCTATGGTAAGCCCATCCGCACCCGCGGCAATGGCGGCCAGGGCCGCTTGGCTAATCATTGAGCGAATGCCCAAGGCGTGGCTGGGGTCCACCAATATAGGCAGATGGGAGAGTTTTTTAATAACGGGTATTGCCGAGATATCCAAGGTGTTTCGCGTGTAGGTTTCGAAGGTGCGAATGCCGCGCTCACAGAGAATGACATCCTTGGTGCCACTGGCCATAAGATATTCGGCAGACAAGAGCCATTCCTCGATGGTGGCCGAGGGCCCCCGTTTTAGCAAGACGGGTTTGCGCAGAGCGCCAACTTTCTTTAAAAGCTCGAAGTTCTGCATATTGCGGGCACCAATCTGGAAAATATCGGTTAAATCTTTCATTGCCTCGGCGTTTTCGGGCGAGACAATTTCGCTGGTGATGGGCATGCCGTATTTTTCGCCCGCAGCCTTCATATACTCTAGGCCCTCGATGCCCAGGCCCTGGAAGGAATAGGGGCTGGAACGGGGTTTAAACGCCCCGCCGCGCAAAAGGACGGCACCGGATTCACGCACTCGCTGTGCTGTTTCAAATATCTGTTCGCGGCTTTCCACAGCGCAGGGCCCAGCCATTACCACAATGCGGGCACCTCCAATTTTAACTGGGCCCACCGATATTATCGAATCTTCTTCGTGGCCCTCGCGCGAAGCCAATTCGTAGGGCTTTGTCGTAGAAGAGACCCGCTCCACCCCCGGCAAAAGCGAGAGTTCGCGCACATCAATATCGCCCTTTCCCGCAGCACTCAGAATTACCTCGTCGCCCAAAATCTGTTCGCGCACCTTATACTGGTGCTCTTTTAAAAAGTTGAGTATTCTATTTTTATCGCCACTGGCCAAATTCTTTTCTAAAACTACTAACATATTCAAAGTCCTTTTCTGCGTATAATGACACATTACGCAATTATGTAAAGGATACCGAACTAATCAGGATTCGGCAAGAGGTAGCCAGTGCTGCAAAAGGAGTAGGTGAAAGCTTCGGTGTACTATATATGATATTATACCGCTATAGTTTTTGCCCAAGGGCCCAAAAGCTAAAAAGGAGAACCCATGCAGACCCTGTTTATTAAACCCCTCAACCCCGAATATGAAAAACGCATCCTGCGCAACCCCAGCCTTAATGTAGACTCCTTTATACTGCCCTCGCCCTTTGCCGCCGACAGCAGCTTGCGCAAAGACTATAAACACTCCTTAGTCTGGGAAGAGGAGCGGGAAATTCTTGGCTATATGGAAGTCTGGTCCACTCCCGACCGCGACCGCCTGCACATCTACCGCCAGGTGACCAGCCCCTTTGGGCGGGGCAAGGGCATTGGCTCGGCCTTTATAAGCTACCTTGCCGAACACGCTCCCAAAGATGCCATAATCGATCTCTATGTCTGGGAACGCCAGGCCGAAACCCTCAGTTTTTACAAAAAGCGGGGCTTTAACGAGGTCGAACGCATTGCCTGGCGCGCCCTAAGTTTTATCCTCGTGCGCGGCAACCCCGCCTATATAATTAAACGCAGCGGCGAAACCAGCTTTGCCCAAGGTGCCAGCGAAGACTTAAGCCGCGTGCGCCACGACGCCAAAAAGGCAATAAAGGTCCTCGGCGACATGGCTGGCGCCCTTTCGGCCGAAAACTGTTCGCGCATAATCGAAGATATTAACCGCGAATCCACCGCCCTTTTAAACACCCTCAACCTTTTTCGCGACTCCGTCCAGCGCTTTCAAACGGTAAATCTGCGCGATGTCATCGTCGATCGCATTATTCCCCTTGTTGACCACTCGCCCATGGGTTGTGCCCTTACCCTGCGCCTAGGCCCCGAGCTCTCCGAGGTGCGCGCTAACTACCTCGAAGCCGGGCGCGCCATGGTAAACCTCGTCTCCAACGCCCTAGATGCCATCCGCGCCTCGGGGCGGAAAGGCCTTTTAGACATTTCTCTGGACCGCGAAGAACACCAAATGCTTTTAACGATTACGGACAACGGCGTAGGCATAGCCGCCGACCGCCTCGAGCTCGACGATAACGGCTATTATCAATTTGTCGGCATTACCACCAAGGGGGAAGAGGGCGAGGGCCAGGGCACAAGGCAAATTTTCCGCACCTTTGGCAAGGAAAACATTCAAGTTACCAGCGAAAAAGGCCTGTGGACTCGCTGGGAAATCCGCATCCCTATGGCCCGAGGCTCCGACGAAATGGAACTCTCCAACCTTGAATCGCGCTGGGCAGAATTTACCTCGCTCCACGTATCCGTCGAACTCGACAAAGATAGCCCTAACGAAAAAATTGCCGCCTTTATATGGCGCCTGCGCAAGCTTGAAATTTTAATCTGGGACCTTATCCTGCAGTTTGCCCGAAAAAACAATGTGCGCGAGCTGTACCGCTCTTTCTTGTCGGTGCGCAACGGGAGTTTTAACATTGATGTCTTTAAGGCCGACCTCGACAAGGCCCGCATCGACTACCCCGAATTAAAAGACATGCTCTACGGTGCTGTTGAACGCTTTATCGAAAAAAATGATTTTTTACAATCCCTAAAACTTGACGAAAGCTGGGACGAGGTCCTGTTTTTCTCCTACTCCCAGGCTATTAAGCGTACCGTCATATTTACCCTCAACCCCGAAACAGGGGCCTTTGGCGCCAGCGACCGCAAGCTTGCCGAACACGCCGACTTCGTAGCCTGGCTGGGCGAAAAACGCGACATCCTTTTGCGCGGCGAATTTTTTGGCGACCTCCGCGATACCCACAACCCGGTTCAACTTGGCGTCTGGGAAACCAGCAACCTGGAAGCTGCCATAGAAAAAGCAGCCCTTGTCCGCGCCGGAGCAAAACGCCTTATGCGCATGGGGCTTTCTCCCGACAAAAAGCTTATCTTCTACGAAACCACCTGGCGTCGCGAGGGCTACGACCTAGATGTAAACCATCCCAGCAACCTGCAACTTGTAGCCGACCTTCCAGATATTCAGCTGCGCAACCTCATTGTGTATGTGGGCAAAGACGAGGCACAGGACTATATCTTTAGCGACTAAGGGCTATGTTTTTTGTAGTACACCGAAGCTTGCACCTTTGCATATAAGCGGCTCTCTAGGCCGCTTTTAAGGCACTTAAAAGCCTTAAAATAAGCCGAGGTGCAAGCTTTGGTGTACTGATATCAGAGTATATGTATTTCTGATTTTGTCTGAAAAACAGTTTTCATGATGTCGGAAAGAATTTCATCCTTGGTAAAAAGCACAATCTGCCACCTTGAGTCTTCCCAAAACTTTTTAAGCAGCTCTACAGCTTTTTTAACCCTCTCTAGGTCTAGGGCATGGAAGGGTTCATCCAAGACGAGAATTCCCGATTCCTCCGGCCTAGCCTTTAGAGCAAGCGAAAGCCTTGCAGCTAGCCAAAAGGCATCTCGGGTGCCGGTAGAAAGCTGTTCTGGCAGGCGGAACTTGCCCCCGCCATCTTTAACCCTGATGTCGCCTTCACTAAAGGAGCCAAATTGGACCGACTCCATTCCGGGCATAAATTCCCCAAAGCGAAGAGCAATGTCATTACTGACAATTGCAAATTGCATGGAAGAATCTTCAGAGATCTCTTCAAATATTTTTGCCGCAAAGCCCGAAGCCCGTCGCTTAAGGTCTATGTTGCGAATTTCTTTTTCCAATAGGCCAATCTGTCTTTGAAGATCGGCTATGGTTTCGGGTAGATTGCCAAGTGCCCCTGAAATATGGCCGACACCCTTATTAAACTTTTCGGCGATATTTTTTTCCTGCTCGCGAAAATTATCTACAAGGGCAGAAAGCCCTTGCTCGTCTTTTTTAAGCTTCGCAAGCTCAATATCGGAAAGCAAATTTGTTCCGCTCAGTTCTTTTTCATATTGCATTGCTAAAGTGGTAACTTTTGATTTTAATGCCGGTACATCCTCACATTGCTGTTCGAGCATTTTATTTTTAAGTTCGTTCTCAAGCATTGAATTTGAGTTTTTTAAATGTGAATATTCTAAGATGCGCTTTCCATATTGCGTTAGGTCTTCGACCTGCATTTTTGTAAACCAGCCTTGCCTTGCTTCTTTACGTGCAATTTGTTTATCCCTTACATCTTGATAATTTTTATACGCAATGTCGAAGTCTGCCTTTTTATCTTTTAGCTTTATACCAAGCTGCTTATAATCGTCCTGTGCATGGGCATAGCGGGACCTAAAATTAATAATACATTCATTTATTTCTGATATAGATTTAGGTTCAGCCTCTTCCTCGCCAACAATTTCTCGCCATCTTTTTAGCATCTTTTGAGTAAAGCCTTCGATGCCTGCAGTCTCTTCTTTGTTTATAGTTTTTTTCGTTGCAAATATCGCAATAATAGCAGCAATGGAGCTTGCTGCAGCTATTGTAAGACCCAATAGAGAAAAAGCCATAAGCACTGCCAAAAGGATACCCGATAGGATAGCTGCCAAGGCGATTGCAATGACGGGCTTGTTCCACTTTGTAATCTGCCTAATGATAGGTTTTGGCTGTTCCCGCTCAATTTGATCATAAAGCGCATTGAGAGGGTTGATTTTTATGGATAGAGCTACAGCTCTGTGGTGCAATTCATCCATGCTCGCTTCTATCTCGTCAATTTCTTTTTTAATTGATTTTGCTTCGACCTCTTTGACGCTACCTTCTTCCTTGGCAAGCTGAAAAGCTTTTTCAAGATCCTCTATTTCTTTTGATCGGTCCTTTTCGTATATGGCCATTGAGTTCAGTTTTTTTATGTTCTCGAAGAAGATATCGATTGTCCGTAATATGCCATAGAGTTTGTTTTTTTCGCGTAATTTTTCTTGAGCCCCAATTTTTTCTTTCAGTTCCGAAAGGATTTTTTCATTTTCTTTTATCTTTTTTAAAAGGCCCGTCTGTTCAGTGCCCGATTTTTTATTCTCTTTTTCTTGTTGGAGAATTTTTTCGCGTTCATCTTTTTTTTCTTTAAGAAGGGCTTCTTTGTCTTCTTTTTCGCCCTGCTTTGCCAGTAATTGCCTTATATGGGCTGAAGATTTTTTTTCTGAGGCTTCTTGACTCAGCTGTTGGTAAAGAACTCTCGGATCGATGCCGCCAGTAAAGAGCGAAGATTGAATTTTGGCAATCCAATTGCTACCCGAAGCCAGGTTTGTATATATGGCCCCAGATTTTACCGCGTAAAGGTTTAAGAATTCCTCCTCATCAATTTCAAGCTTTTCCCCCTTACATTCAAGGGAAGAAATCCTCTCTGACGAATCGCCATAGCGTTTTCTTAATTCCCTACCGCCAGTACTTGTGCCTTTTGGTTTGCTTATATTTTCGAATAATGCATCGAAGATGGTGGATTTTCCCGACTCATTTGGTCCTTGGAAAACAGTTATATCCGAGAAAGTAAAAGATTTATTTTTGAATTTGCCAAAGTTGGTAAGCAATAATTGGGTAATCATCTTTTTGCCTCCATAACTTCCTTTATTTTCCTAAGCCCTATTTCTCTGGCTTTTTGCCAGACCTCCAGCTCGTCCCCTAGCATCGCAGGTTTTTTTGATTCCCAGATGTTTAAAAACTTTTTT
Organism: uncultured Spirochaetales bacterium; assembly: GCA_964492245.1. GTDB lineage: Bacteria > Spirochaetota > Spirochaetia > Treponematales > Breznakiellaceae > CAZBJJ01. The sequence continues at coordinate 16,992 of CAZBJJ010000042.1, forward strand.
GCAATTTCCTGGGAAGCAATGCCAGAACAGGTTTCAAGATTGTCTTTTATAATTTTCAATTTTCTTAGCTTCATTTTGTAATCGTGTAAGATTTTCTTTTCAAACATATCAGCTACAGATATATCCTCTACCAGGCCATTTAGCTCAATCTGTATCCAATCATTTTTCCCCCAGTCTTTTGCCTGTTCTGCAATTTCACTCGATGGCTTTCCGTCCAGCCCCAAGTCTATGTGGTAGGATCGAAACTGGCCGGCACTTTTAAGCTCAATTTTTTTAAGGCGTATTGAATCGGAGCATTCCAAAAGATTGAGCGATCGGGGACCGAATTCATCTTTTCGCCAAACCCTGGCCGAGCCTGGATACGCCATAAGTACTTGGCCCATTGTTTTATTATTCGCCAAATGAATATGGCCAAGGGCAGCGTAATCGACCTTAAATCGCTGGAAGAGATCGCTGTCCATAACGCCTGCTTTTTCTTCTTCATCATCGAAAAGCCCTGCAAACGAAAGGTCCTCGTTCGATGCATGGGCAAGGGCGATGCGAAAACCGGTGTTTTTAGTTGGCACAGGCCAATCGATATATCCTCGGTAATCTTTTTGATGGGGGATTGCCAGAATTTCTAATCCCTTTCGCTCAATAAGGCGAAAGGGAGCATCCTCGAAAGTGATGACATTCTCTTTTGCCAAGCCAAAATTGGTAGATGAAATGGATTTTTTATTTCGCCCTAGGTCTTCGTGGTTGCCAACTAGGAGAAAAGCTTCGCAAGCCTCGTCCAATGTGCCAAGTATTCCCTTGAATTCGCTACTCAGTTTCTCGATTTCGTCGAAGGAATCAAAAATATCACCTGCAAAAAGAAGATAATCAGCTTTTTGCCCATTGGCAATATCAACAATCTCCTTTAAAACGCCAAGAGAATACTCTCTGTTGCCAGAAGACAAATGAAGATCTGCACAATGTATTATTTTCATTTAAATACCCTTATTTCCCATAAATATCTCTATGTCTACCCACATTTATCAGAATGATTTTGCTTTCTTGCATTATAAACTCTAAAGAAATTCGATAAGATATATTTATTGAAACAGAAAAACCTTCAAATGATGTTGTTTTAAAAGAGTTAAGACGCATAGTACTATCAAAAGTGCTTTAAAACAAGTAAGAAGCAAAAATAAATAGTCGGCAAAGCCCAGGAAGCTAACTACACCCTTTCGGGTATAATATGCTGCCTTATTGACAAACTGCACCCTTTCGGGTATAAACAACTTAGAAAACTTGTGATTATACCCGATAAGGTGTACTATGAAAGATATATCAAACTTTGTTAAAGAGA
>CAZBJJ010000043.1:0-17938 GCA_964492245.1 uncultured Spirochaetales bacterium
TGAGTTAATCGCCCAAAAAAACTGCCTTGAAGGTGCACGCTGGCGCGCACTCTCCCGCTGAGTTAATCGCCCAAAAAAACTGCCTTGAAGGTGCACGCTGGCGCGCACTCTCCCGCTGAGTTAATCGCCCAAAAAAACTGCCTTGAAGGTGCACGCTGGCGCGCACTCTCCCGCTGAGTTAATCGCCCAAAAAAACTGCCTTGAAGGTGCACGCTGGCGCGCACTCTCCTGCTTAAGTTAATCGCCCCAGAAAAGAATCTTTTAAGAAAAGATAGCACTGCCAAAAATCTCTGTCAAGCAAGTATAGTACAGCGAACCTTTCACCTAGGCCTCGGGGGGCTAGGTGCAGGCTTTGGGACACCACCTAAGATCGCTGAAACGCCAGGGCTAAATTCTCTCGAGCCGACCTGAATAACACCCGACTACCCTCCATAAGCATGGCCCGCGACTTGGCATCTAAGGAATTAAACCTCTGAATAATAAGCCAGGCATTTTTTAACCAATTACTCGACAAATCGCTAACACTCTTCGACTCCGTACTTTTAACCAATTCATATAGCACCTCAATAACCACCTCGCGCTTATCGACATCAATTTTCTCGAGCCAGTCCTTAATAGTCTTATCGAAAAACTGAGCCCGAGAATCGAGAGCCTCCACCCGCTGGAAACGCGGACCAATAATTTGCCAGGAATAGGGATCGTGCTGCAAAATGCCAGTCTGTGAGCTGCGAATAATAGCGAAGGTCTCGTTGTGCTCCAAAAGCATGCCTATAATGGAGGATTGAGGCAAAAAAGAATAAAAGCGACTTTTAATTGATTCAAAGGCCTTTTCTTTTAAAAGATCCTCATGAAAACCAGGCCCATCGTTGTTCCAAATAGAGACAATCCGCTTTTTAACCGGCCCACTGGCATAGGCAGCAGCATAGGCCGCCAAGTTCCCGCCCTTTGAATGCCCCCCAAGGCGAATACGCCCCCTGCGCAAACGGGCCACCTTCTCGACATAATCACGCGCCAACTCTTGGGAAGGAATTTTTTGTAAAAAACTCATATTAAAACTCTCTTTCCAACCCACCAGCGAAAGATCGGTACCGCGAAAAGCAATAAATATATGCCCATCGCCAGTATCAATACCCAAACCGGCAAATTGAGCCTCGCGCCTTTCACTTCGAATGCTCTCCATGGCAAACAAAGACAAATGACCAAAACGCTCGCTATCGGCCATCAATCTTAAAAAATCCCTGTCCTTTTCAGTTTGAACACTTGGAATAACCTCCTCTTGACTCAAAAGTGAATCTGCCGCCTCGCGCAGACTTATAGGCCAACCCATTTTAATATCCGGCACAATGCCCTCGAGAGGTAGAAAAACTAAAATTGATAGCGCCAGCCCGTCCACCTCGCTAAAGGGAGCAGCCTTAAAGCTTAAATCGCCCCGCCAAGTAAGCCAATCAAAAATATTCCCCGTCATATTCCATCCTCGATAGTGAAGTTTTTTTCCATCTATAATATAATGTATCTTTTCCGACATGGCAGTTGCTTTAATAGTAGCACCGGCATTTTGGAGGCAACATGTACTTATATTTTATAAAGCAAAAAACCATCCGTCAAATAGTAAACTTACACCTCACTATAATTTTACTTTCTTCATTTTTTTTTATTACCTCCTGCACCAGAGGGAGGGCGAATAGCCAAGAACAATACCGCAGCTCGACAATTCTGATAGGCAATATCGAAGAAACCGTCAGTAGCACCGGCAATGTAAAGGCGGTGGGCACGGTATCTGTTTTGGCACAGGTAACCGGAAATGTAGATGAGGTCCTTGTCGATTTTAACCAGACAGTCCACCGCGGCCAGGTACTGGCACGCATCAATACCGAAAAAATGCTCATCACTTTAAAAGAGGCTCAAGCATCTTTGGAAAGGACCCAGGCCCAGCACGAATACAACACCTATCTATACGAGCAAAACATACGGCTTCGCGAGCAAAACCTAATATCGGAGTCCGAACTCTCGGAAAAAAAACTTTCCTATCTTTCCAGTAGGGCCAGCCTTATTAGCGCGCAGGCCTCGGAAGAAAGTGCGCGTTTAAATATCGAAAAATATGCCACAATTCTCTCTCCAATTGATGGCATCGTCCTTAACCGCGCCGTCGAAAGCGGGCAGACGGTGGTGGGCAGCGGAACCAGCAATAGCGAATTATTTACCCTTGCCGAAAACCTTCAGACAATGGAAATTGAGGCAAAGGTGGACGAACTGGATATAGGTCGCATTAAAAAAGGACAAAAAGTTTCTTTTACCGTAGAGGCCAGTCCCAATATCAGATTTAAGGGATTGGTTAAACAGATTAGGTTGATACCTACCACTGCCAGCAATGTAGTAAGCTACACCGTCATTGTCGAAGCCAAAAACGACGACAAGCTGCTCCTGCCCGGCATGACCGCCAATGTAAACTTTATCGTTACCGAAAGGACAGATGTAGTTATTCTTCCCAATTCTGCACTCCGCTATACTCCCGCAGATACCGCTGCCATAAAAGCAGAAAATAGCTCAACACCAAACGGGGGCCTGCTCGGCATAGGCGGTATGCCAGGCCCGGGCTTAATGGGGGGCGGTAGCTTTAGCGCGCGCAACCGAAACAGCGCGCGCAACTCAGAATCTCTAAACTCCCAATCTGGCAAGGATGGCTCAGGCAGTCCAGGAAAAATCTGGCTCCTAGCCGAAGACGGCAGTATTTCTTCGGTGCAGGTCCTCGTTGGTGCCAGCGACAATCTGAACAGCGAGATTTTAGCTGTTGATGGCGAAAATCTCTTGAACATTTCAGATGTACAAGGACTGCTCGGTAAAAAAGTTATTACTCGCAGCCTACCAAGGGCGGTAAAATAATGCCCCTAGTGGAATTGACAGACCTTGAGCGCCATTACCTTGTAGGCGAACAGCTGGTAAGGGCCCTAGCGGGCATAGATTTATCTATAAGCAGCGGTGAATTTGTTGCAATTATGGGTGCGTCGGGATCGGGCAAATCCACCTTAATGAACACCCTCGGTTGCCTAGACCGGCCCACCCGGGGCAGCTATTTTTTAGATGGCCTAGACATCTTAAAGGCGGCACCTCACGAATTGGCGGAAATTCGCAACCGAAAACTGGGCTTTGTGTTTCAGGGCTTTAACCTTTTGCCCCGCACCTCGAGTGTAGAAAACGTAGAGCTGCCCCTTTTATACCGGCGAAAATTGAGCCAGGGCAAAAAACTGCGAAGCAAAGACTGCCGACAAATGGCCATTGCCGCCCTAGAACGCGTGGGTCTGGGCAATCGGTTAAACCATATCCCCAGCCAGCTCTCTGGCGGCCAGCAACAGCGGGTTGCCATTGCCCGCGCCCTTGTCGGCGAACCATCAATTATTCTGGCAGACGAGCCCACCGGCAACCTCGACTCCGGCACCAGCCTGGAAATTATGGCCCTTTTCCAAGAGCTCAATAGCCAGGGCATTACTATAATTATGGTTACCCACGAAAGGGACATTGCCAATTTTGCCCAACGCATAGTGAGCATTCGCGACGGGCGCATTCTTTCGGATACACCCATAGCCAAGCCGGCCAATGCGGCACAGGCCTTTGCCCGCTGGCAGAGCGAACACGAAAAATTTCTCTCGGGCCAAGGGGCGGCACCCGAGCACAGGGAGGGGCTATGAACAGCATCACTCTTTTGCGGCTCTCGCTGCGCAGCATAATGCGCAACCGCATGCGCAGCCTTTTAACCAGCCTCGGAGTAATAATAGGCGTCTCCTCGGTAATTATACTGGTATCCATCGGCGAAGGCTCCCAGGCAGTTATCAGGGAAAACATATCGGCAATGGGTACCAACCTCATTCAGGTTCTGCCCCCGCGTGGCCGCTTTTCGGCAAACCGCCTGACCAGCACCGATGTACAGGCAATTCGCGAAGAGGCAATCTATATTTCGGCAGTTTCGGGAATTGTCCGTGCCGGCCTAACCGCCGCAGGGGGCAGTGGCTATTGGAGCACGACCGTCTGGGGCTGCGAAGAGGACTATCTGCATATACGCAACTGGAAGCTGGCCGAAGGCGATATGTTTACGCCCGAGGACAACCACATGCGCCGCAAGGTGGCCGTAATTGGGGCCAGCCTCGTAAACGAGCTCTTTAAAAACCAGCAGCCCATTGGACAGACCCTCCGGTTGGCAAACACTCCGGTAAGCATAATCGGCGTACTCGAAAGTAAGGGCACAAACAGCATGGGCAACGACCAGGACAATGTGGTGCTGGTACCCCTGAACACCGCCCGTGGGCGCCTTAGCCGCCAGATAAATTTAGACAGCATCGAATTGAGTGCCCGCGGCGAAGATTATATGAGCTATGCCCAACAGGAGGTGCAGGATATCCTACGAATTAGCCACCGCCTGGCAATTGACAGCGAAGACGATTTTACCATTTTTAACCAGGAAGAAATTATCAATATGGCGGCCTCCACCAGTAAGACCCTCACCGTTCTTTTAGCGGCAATTGCCGCTGTCTCCCTCCTCGTTGGGGGCATCGGTATAATGAATATTATGCTTGTGTCGGTGAGCGAACGCACTCGGGAAACCGGCATTCGCCTTTCTATTGGCGCACGCAAAATTGATATTCTGCGACAGTTTCTAACCGAGGCCGTGGTGCTTTCGTTTATAGGTGGCCTTATCGGCATCCTGTTCTCGCTTCTGGCCATTTATCTTTTAAACAATCTTTGGCACATACGCGCCATCATCAATATATATTTCATTCTCTTCGCCAGTGGCTTTGCTGCCCTTATTGGTATTTTTTTTGGCTTTTATCCGGCGCGCAAGGCAGCCTCCATGAATCCTATCGACGCCCTTAGAACGGAGTAAACATGTCTCAGCGAAATATTTTTTACACATTGATAGCCCTACCCGCTTTTTTTACCCTGCTAGCTCTTAGAAGTGGCCCAATTTTTGCCGAACAGGCCCTGAGCTTCGAGCAGGCCAAAGAGCGCGTCCTTTCCTCCAGCACCGCCTTACAGCAGGCCGAAATTGCCGTTCGCACCGCATTAAACCGGGAAAATATCGCCCTTTCCAGCTTTTTTCCCAGCCTAAGCGCCAGCTTTTCGCTGGACGGCTCGGCCGCCGACCTGATTGGCGGAAATGCAGAAGCGGGCACATTGGAACCAAATATTGGACTAAGCGCAACGCAGACCCTATACGCCAATGGCTCACGCTACTTTGCCTTAAAAAAGGCCAGCGCCGCCACAAGGGCCAAACTGGCCAACCTACAGACAAGGCGCTTAGAAATTCTCCATGAATTTGAAGCCGCTTGGTACTCGGCCCTCGAAGCAGAGGACAATCTGGAAGCTGCCCTTAAAGAAAGACAGGCAGCACAAAAATCTTACGAGCTCGCCCTTCAAAAAGAAAAAATGGGGATTCTGCCCCACAGCGATACTCTCCAGGCCCAGGCCAATCTGCTTTCCAGCGAAAACGGGGAGCTTCGTGCCAATTTTGCCCTAAAGAAAGAATTAAAAAACATTGAAAATCTCGTAAAATTGGAATTTACCCGCCTAGAAAGAAAAGAAATTACCCACGAAGACGCCCTTGCCCAGTATTTAATGGAAAACATAGATAATTTAAATGATATAGCCGGCCAGCTCCTGTCTATAGCCAGCGAAAACGACAGCAGTATTCTGGCCAGTCGCATTGCCCTCGAGGAGGCCGATTATGCGGTAATCGAGGACGCACTCTCGTATTTGCCCCTTTCGGCCCGCCTCTCCTTCTCTTTAAACAACAGCGAGGCCAGTCTGCTGGAGCGGACTAGATTTTCCATCTCTGCCAGTCTGCCTATTTTTCCCTTGCGCTCGCGCATTAAATCGAGTCAGAGTATCACCTATTCAAAGGACTTAGCCCGCCTCAATTTACGCACCGCAAAGGAGAATTTAGAGGCCTCTCTGCTTCAAAACCTTTACGACATTGTAAGTTTTAAAAGCCAAATTGCCTCTTCTGCCTTAAGCGTGGAAATTGCGATGGAAGCCTATAAGCTCGTTTTTGAGCGCTGGAATATGGGTCTAATAAACTGGCAAGAGCTGGAAACTGCGCAACAAAGGCTCTTTAATGCAGAAAAAAGCCAACGGGCCAACAACTATAAGCTTATTACCCTGCTCAACAATTTAAAATCCACCACAGGTTTGGAAACCAGCAATAAAATTCTTGACTACCTTATTGCACTACATCCATAGATAATAGCGGTGGATACGGCGAATCATGTAGACTAGGCCCACTATTAAAAACACCGCCCCAACGGCTGTTGGCAGGTAGCTGTCACCATATAAAAGGCCATCTCGACCCAAGGCAATATACAGAGCAAAAAGCCCTAAAAACCGGAATTCACTGGCCTCCCGTATATAAAAGGCCACCATAAAACTTAGGCAGGCCATCGCCATCAATATATTTTCTGTGTAAAAAAGAATAATTGCAAAGCCAATTTTTGGCGTACCATTTGAAAGCCAAGAATAGGCATCGACGGGCACACCTACACTTATCAAAAAGGCAAGGCCAAAAATTATCAAGCCACTTCTGCCATGTTTGCGAAAATCGCGATTACAGGCAGTAAGGCTGGCCCCTAAAAAGGCAAAAACTCCCAAAAATCGGGCAAAAACCAGGACGTGGCCAATAAAAAAGACTCTACCAATGGGCCAGTTCTCGACAGAGGACTGATACAAAAAAGGTCTGAGCCCCTCGGCACTAAAAGAGAGCATAAAAATGGAAAGATAAAAAACCTCGTAGACATTGGTTTTTTCGAAAAACCAATAGAGCAAAATTTGGCAGACCGCAGAGACAAGGCAGATAAAAATTGCAGATGCAAAGGAAGCGACAGGGACAGGCGCAAAAAATCGGGCAGCTATAAGTTGTAAAAGTCCTCGGGAGCGGGGTAGAGAGAGGCGAGAAAAAGCTTCAAGGCCCACCAGGATGGAAGAAAATTTTAAAACAATCATGCCTAAAATGGGAAGGGCAATGAAAAACGAGAGCATTATTAGGAAGTTGCGCGTTTTTAGGGTCATAAAAGAATAATAGTCCCCCCCAAAAAAGAAAACAAGCTATTACTTTCCTAAAGCATTAAAGATAGCTTGTCGACAATCAAAGAGGAGGACCAGATATGCTCAAAAAACTTGCCATAGGCACTGCATTTTTACTAAGTCTGTCATTTGTATGGGCGGGGGACAGCGCCGTCTTTGTCGATCTTGGGTTTTCTAGCGATAATAGCAAATATATGTTTGGTCAGCATGGGGTATTTACCGATACCCTAGAAGCTTGGGCAGATGTTTTTGTCGTCGATATCGCAAAAAATGCCTGGGTCCCAAAGGGGAAAAAAAGCCTCCGCGGGAAGGAAAAAATTGTTGCCGGCCAGGACGGCGCAGACTGCCTAAAGGCCCTGCTTCTGGCAGAAGAGGAATTGGTAAAAACGCATCAAATACAGATAGAGAACAAGGGCGAGCTCCTGTATAAAAGCATTGTAGACGAAGGGGCAAAAGAACAGGGAGAAAAAAACATTAGCTTTAGGGTCTTCGAAGACTCCTCCTCCTTTAAAGCCCGTCTGGTGCCCTGGGTGGGAAAGAAGGGGAAAACAACGGTTTCATCTTTTTTTATTGAGCTAGAATATCAGAGGGCCGATGGAAAAACCGAAAAATACATAGTGGGGAGCCCGGCTATAAAGCGCATGGGCGTGTCGGCCTATCGAATTCGCCAAGTAATTCTGGCCCCAGACGAGGCATCTTTAGTCTTTATTGTGGAACAATGGCACGAAAACAGTGTCGGTCCGAAAATTCGTTACATGGCAGAGACAATTTTTTTAAAATAATAGCTATAAAAAGCAGTTTTACCCATACTTATAGATATAGCCCTTGGTTATTTTTGTAGCCAAGGGCCTTTTTTATAAGGAGGCTTATATGAATCTACGAAAACGTCTGTTTAAGAAACTGCATCTTAAACTAACTGTGGCAGTTTTAGCGGCAACTGCCTGTGCCTGCCTGCCAGAGGCAGAAGTAGAAGAGGTATGGAGCGAGGTACGCACTCCCCCCATCCTAAAAAAAGTGCTCAGCTTGGACAGCCGGCAGTTGGCGATTATTTTTAGCAAAATGGTAAAAGTGCGCAGTGTCAATATCGACGAGGATCTCGGCGAAATTGACACCACCGAATACGAGGACTGCGGCCAGCTTTTAAGTTTTGAACAGGAGATGGAAGCTGGCGAATTGTACATCATCGAGCTAGAAGTCGAGGACGAGCATGGCAATAGCTTAACGGCCATTGTACCGGTACGGGGCAAAAACGATAGAATGCCTACCTTGCTTATCAACGAAATTCGAACTGATGCTAGCAAGCCCAAATATGAATACATCGAATTTAAAACATTTAGCGCAGGAAATTTGGGCGGTATTGCTGTTTTTAATGACACTGGGGGCCTAGAAGTGCCACTTTTTATTTTCCCTCCCTGCGAGGTAGAGGCCGGCGAATACATTGTTTTGCATTTACGCACCATAGACGAGGGATGGGTACAGGAAACGGAATCGATACAGGAGAGCCAAGGGGGCGAGTCGCTGGACTGGGCCCGGGACTTTTGGATCGAAGGAAGTGTAAAGAGGACAAGAAAAAACGATTTTATTATATTGATGGATCAGGACGAACAGATTCTAGATGCAATTGTTATGGCCGACTACGACGCAAGCGAATGGAAAAACAAGAAAATTAAAGAGGCCACACTTATAATGGCCGAACAGGGGGCCTGGCTCGCTGTAGATGGCCCCATTGGCCCCTCCGACGCGGTGTTCACGTCAGCCTCAACTGCCACCCGCACAGTTAACCGCTGCGAAGACGAGGAAGACAGCAACTCTGCCGAAAACTGGTATATTTGCAAAAGCAGTGGCGCCAGTCCTGGTAAACCGAACACCACTGTCCGCTACGAGTAAGTATTGCACAAAATTTAAACGAGGTCGGCAATAAGCTTTTCCAGCTCCTGTTTGGGGACTGCACCCGTTTTTTGCTTAACCACCTCCCCGCCCTTGAACACTAAAAGGGTGGGGATAGAAATAATATTATACTTACCGGCCAACTCGGCCTCTTCATCGACATTTAATTTGCCGACCTTCGCCCTGCCCTCGTATTCGCTGGCCAATTGACTAATCATTGGGGCTATCATTTTACAGGGCATACACCAATCTGCATAAAAATCGACCAAGACCGGTACCTCAGCTTCTAAAACCTCAGTTTTAAAATTGCTTGCATTTAAATGAATTTCTGCACTCATTCTTCCTCCAAAATGTAAACCGTCATCTATATAACAGTTTCATATATATAGAATACAAAAACTTGAATAAGAAAGCAAGAAAAAAGACATCTTGACTTTTTATTCATGAATGATATTCTTGATATCATTTCGACACTTTGATAAACTTTGTCATAAAAGGATGATGTATGGCTATAGAAATAATTGCTACCGGCCGGGCGGTTCCCGCCCAGCGTATAACAAATGCTGATTTAGCAAAAAAAATCGACACCTCGGACGAATGGATTCGCTCCCATACCGGCATTGGCTCCCGCCATATAGCCGACGAAAACACCTCCACTAGCGATTTAGCCACCGAAGCGAGCCTTCGTGCCCTTGAGCAATTAGTGGAATCAGGAAGGGCTGACAGCGTAGAAGAAGCGGCCGCGAGCCTGGATATCATTATTGTGGGCACCACAACCCCCGATTTCAATGGCTTTCCCTCCACGGCCTGCCTAGTTCAAGATCGCATTGGAGCAAAACGGGCGGGAGCCAGCGATATAGCTGCTGGCTGCACCGGCTTTGTCTATGCAATGGAGATGGCCGCCGGCATTTTAAATATGGGAAGCCAGCGAAAACGGGCCCTGGTTATCGGGGCAGAATTGCTTTCGCGCCTTATCAACTGGGAAGACCGAAGTACCTGTGTGCTCTTTGGCGATGGCGCAGGAGCAGTTATATTGGAAAAAACAGAGGCTCCTTCGCAGGGGCCTGGCAGGCGCGGGCTCATGCGCTCAATTTTGGGCGCCGAGGGCGATGGTGCAGAGCACCTGGTATTGCGTCGCGGGGGCACACGTAATCCTTGGAAAAAGGGCGAGGTGGTAGAACTTGCCCCCCATATAGAAATGAATGGACGGGCCGTCTATAACTTTGCAGTGCGTGCAGTAACCGAAACAATCGAAACGCTCTTAGAGCAAGAGGGGCTTAGCGCAGCAGACCTGGCATATATTATTCCGCACCAGGCGAATGCACGCATTGTGCAGGCTGCAGCCAAACGCTTAAACATTTCCGAAGACAAGTTTTATTTAAATATCGAAGAATATGCCAACACCTCGGCAGCCTCAATTCCCTTGGCCCTGGACGAGGTAGCTCGTGCGGGCAAATTAAAAAAAGGTGATATTATTTTAACCGTTGGCTTTGGCGCGGGCCTTACCTATGCGGGGAATATTTTTATATGGTAAAAAAGAATGTCTTTTTATTTCCCGGTCAGGGGTCTCAGGTTCCCGGCATGGCGGTGGATTTATACGAAAAAAGTGATGCAGTAAAAACTCTTTTTAAGCAGGCTGGCGATATCTGTTCAATAGATTTTTTAAATCTTTTGAACAATGGCAGCGCCAAAGACCTACAGCCGACCAATATTGCCCAACCAGCCCTTACTCTGGCCAATATATCTGCAGCCTATTATTTAATTGAACAGGGGCTTAAACCCCATATTTGTGCCGGACACAGTCTTGGCGAATATGCTGCCCTGCATATTGCGGGCATACTGGACTTCGATGCCTGTATGCAATTGGTACTTGCCCGGGGTAAGGCTATGCAAAAGGCTGGCGATGCCCTAAAGGCTGCAGCAGGCTTAGAGGCTGGCCAACCGGGCATGGCAGCAGTTCTGGGCCTGGCCCCCACGGTTGTAGAGAGCGCAGTGGAAAACTTACAGCGCCAGGGGCTTAAGGACATCTATGTGGCAAACCTGAATTCACCCCGCCAGGTGGTGCTTTCGGGAACAGCTACTGCCCTAGATGTGGCAGAGGAAGCCCTTAAAAAAGAGGGGGCCCGACGAGTAGTGCGCCTAAACGTTGCCGGACCCTTTCATAGCCCCCTCGTTCAGGCTGCCGCCGATGAGTTTGCCGAAATTTTAAACAAAACAGATTTTAAGCAGGGTCATACCAGCATTTTTTCCAATGTTACCGCTAAGGTAATTAGGGATGCCAGCGAGGCCCGCAGCCTGGCCCTACGCCAGATTACCGAACCCGTTCGCTGGAGCGACGAAGAACAGGCCATTGCAAAAACAGTGGAATCCGCTGCGGCAAGGGCCCTGGAAGTGGGGCCAGGCAAGGTCTTGCAAGGGCTTTGGGTAGATGCAGTAAAAGATATTCCCTGCTTTGGAGCCGGTACGGCGAACAATATAGATGAAATTCTAGGAGCAATTGAATGAAGAAGATTGTGGTAACTGGTATGGGCGTTGTCTGCCCCATTGGAAAAAGCGTAGACGAATTTTCTGCCGCCCTAAAGGCAGGGAAAAGTGGGCTCTGCAATATTACCCAATTCGACACCAGCGATTTTGATGTAAGGGTCTGTGCTACCGTTCAAAACTTCGATCCCAGCCAGTGGATGGATAAAAAAGATGCCCGCAAAATGGCCCGCTTTACCCAGCTGGCTGTGGCTGCTTCGCGCCAGGCCCTTGAACAAGCAGGGCTTTTAAAGGAATCAGAGGCTAAGCCGGGCCAGATGGAACTCTGCTGCGATGCCGAAAGGACCGGCACCATTGTTGGCAATGGCATTGGTGGCTGGGAGATAGTGGATGAAAGTTTTAGAAAGCTTATTTCCGCCGGTCCCCGTCGCCTGCCTCCCCTAACTGTTCCCATGCTCATAAACAACGAGGCTGCCGGCAATATTTCGATGCTCTATGGCACGAAGGGCCCGGCCCTTACACAGGTTACTGCCTGTGCCTCTGGTACCGATGCCCTGGGCCAGGCCCTCGATCTTTTACGCGCTGGGCGCTGCGATGTGGCCATTGCCGGCGGCACCGAAGCGGCTATTACCCCCTTTGCCATCGCGGGCTTTCAAATGATTAAGGCCCTTTCCTCCAAATATAATGACTGCCCCGAAAAGGCAAGTCGGCCCTTCGACAAAGACCGCGATGGCTTTGTTATGGGCGAGGGCTCGGCCATGTTTGTGCTCGAAACCGAGGAGCACGCACGGGGGCGGGGCGCAGAAATTCTGGCCGAGTTTGCCGGCTACGGTGTAAGTGCCGATGCCTACCATATAACTGCCCCGGACCCCGAGGGCGAAGGCGGGTCTAGGGCCATCAGCCTTGCCCTTAAGGATGCCGGTGTAAAGCCCGAAGAGGTACAATACTACAATGCACACGGCACCTCGACCGAGATTAACGATCCCACCGAAACAAAGATGATAAAAAAGGCCTTTGGAGCGCATGCGTACAAGCTTAAAATATCTTCCACCAAGGGCATGACCGGCCACTGTATTGCCGGTGCCGGGGCCATCGAGGCGCTTGCCAGCATTTTGGCAATTCGGGAAGGCTTTTTTCCCCCCACCATCAATTTAGACAATCCCGACCCAGAATGCGATCTAGATTATGTGCCCAACAAGGTGCAATACGGCAAGGTGGATGTAGCTGCTTCGGGCTCGCTGGGCTTTGGCGGACACAATGGTGTTGTTGTATTCAAAAAATATATTCCAACGAGTAATTAAGGAGAAATCTGATGAACGAAATTGAAAAGCTTTTACCCCATCGCGAACCCTTTCTCTTTGTCGATGTTTTAGACGAGGTGAGCGAAGAGCGCATTGTGGCTCGGCACGTATTTACCGAAAAAGAATTCTTTTTTTCGGGCCACTTTCCCAAATATCCCGTGGTTCCCGGTGTTATTTTAGTGGAGACCATGGCGCAGGCCGGTGGCGCAGGCCTTGTTAAAAGTGGAAAGCTCGGCGACAAGGGGCTATTCTTTTTGGCCTCGGTGGACAAGGTAAAGTTTCGCCGGCAGGTGCGCCCAAACGACGAGGTGCGCTTAGAGATTCAGACGCTCAGGGCTTCGGCGAAAATGATTAAACAGGCTGGCAAGGCCTATGTGGGCGATGAACTAGCTGCCGAGGCCGAATGGCTCTGCCTTGTAGGCGAAGCCCCTGCCGATCTATAAAAGGAGTTTTAAATGATAGTTAAACCCATGATTCGCAACAATATCTGTCTTAACAGCCACCCGGCTGGCTGTACCCAGGCTTTAAAAAATCAGATTGCCTATATAAAAGAACATATTGGCAATAGTGATAAGCCTCCGCGCCTTGCCCTTGTGGTTGGCTCTTCCACCGGCTATGGGCTTTCCAGCCGTCTGGCAGCTGCATTTGGCTATGGGGCTGTTACGGTGGGGCTCTCTTTCGAAAGGCCCGGCAGCGAAAAAAAACTGGGGACCCCCGGGTTTTATAACAACCTTGCCTTCGAGGCCGAGGCTAAAAAAGCGGGGCTCATCTCGCGCAATTTGGACCTCGATGCTTTTTCCAACGAGGCCAAGGACGCGGCAATAAAGGCTATAAAAAGTGCTGCCGCCGAGGCGGGAATTCCCGCAAAGGTCGACCTCTTTATCTATTCAATTGCCTCCCCCGTCCGCACCGACCCCCGCGATGGTATTATGTATCGCTCGGCAATTAAGCCCATAGGCAGCGAATACTCGGGGCAAACCATGGATATGTTCACCGGCAAGCTAAGCTTAGTCAGTGCTGCCCCTGCCAGCGAAGAGGAAATTGCCCATACGGTAAAGGTGATGGGGGGCGAAGACTGGGAGCTCTGGGTCGATGCCCTAGCAGAGGCCGGTGTCTTAGACGACAAGGTCCGCAGCCTGGCCTATACCTATATTGGCCCCGAGCTCTCTTGGGCCATTTACAAAAACGGCACCATTGGCCGGGCAAAGGAAGATTTAGAGAGGGCGGCCAATGCTATAAACTCGAAGCTTTCCAAAACTGGGGGCGCCGCCTGGGTTTCGGTCAACAAGGCCCTAGTTACCCGGGCCAGCGCAGTTATTCCCATCATCCCCCTATATATTTCCAGCCTTTTTAAGGTGATGAAAGAAAAAAAACTGCACGAAGGCTGTGTCGAGCAAATTGTACGCCTGTACCGCGACAGGCTGTACACGGCCGAGGCGAATGCAGACATGTCGAAAACAGCGGTCGATTCTGCTAGGCGTATTCGAATAGACGACTGGGAAATGCGCGAAGACGTTCAAAGGGAAACCGAAGAGCGCATGAATAAAATTACCGAAGAAAACATTTTTTCTCTTGCCGATGTCGAGGGGTTTAAACACGATTTTCTCGAAGCACACGGCTTTGATGTTGCCGGTGTCGATTACGATGCCGAAGTAAACCCCGAAAAAATTTAGGCTGATTACTAAGAGGAGCACATAGCATGGACGAAAAAACACTTCTGACGCTGGTAGAAAAATTTGGCAATAGCGATATAAGCGAACTGCATTTTAGCGAAGGCAGTTTGAACCTCGTGCTTAAAAAAGGCACAGAGGCGATAGCCACCGGCAATACAGAGACCGCTGCCACCGGCAACCAGGGAACTACTACCGGCCAGGTCCATTTGAACCTGGTAGGCAAAAGCGAGGCTGGCGATAACACTGGCAATGCTGGCACAGCAAAAACGAATGGTGAAGTAATTACCAGCCCCATTGTGGGCACTTTCTATAAGGCATCTAGCCCCGACGCCCCGGCCTTTGCCGAGGTTGGCACGCGTATAAAAAAAGGCCAGACCCTCTGTATTTTAGAGGCAATGAAGATGATGAACCATCTGGAAGCCGAATTCGACTGCGAAATTTTAGCGGTAAAAGCGGCAAATGGCGATCTTGTAGAATATGGCCAGGTACTTTTCGAAGTTCGCCGCGCCTAGGGCTCGAGTGGGAGTACAGCAGTGATAAAACGACTATTAATTGCAAACCGCGGAGAAATTGCCGTTCGCATAATTCGCGCCTGCCAAGAAATGGGCATAGAGGCGGTTGCCGTCTATTCCACCGCCGATGCCGAAAACCTCCACGTAAAACTGGCAGACCAGGCAGTCTGTATTGGCCCGCCAGCCAGTTCTAAAAGCTATTTAATCCGCGAAAACCTTATTATGGCCGCCCTTAAAACTGGCTGCCAAGCCATTCACCCGGGCGTAGGCTTTCTTTCCGAAAACGCAGACTTTGCCCGTACAGTGCGCAAAGAGGGGCTTATATTCATTGGTCCCGATGCCGAGGTCATCGATTTGCTTGGCGATAAGGTTGTGGCCCGCGAAACCGCCCAAAAATATGGGCTACCAATTACTCCCGGCACCGAGGGGGCGGTAAGTTCGGCCGAACAGGCAAGGCCAGTCGCCGAAAAACTGGGCTACCCGGTTATCATTAAGGCAGCCTCTGGCGGGGGCGGCAAGGGCATGCGCATTGTCTGGAAGAGCGAGGAGCTGGCAGAAAATTTAGCAATAGCCAGTCGCGAAGCCGAGGCCAATTTTGCCGATGGCACCGTGTTTATTGAAAAATATATTCAAAACCCGCGCCATGTGGAACTGCAAATCTTGGCCGATGGTAAGGGGGGGGTATCAATTTTGGGCGAACGCGACTGTTCTGTTCAAAAACGGCATCAAAAGCTTATCGAAGAGAGCCCCTCGCCCGCGGTGGACGACCAAATGCGCCAGCGCATGGCCGAGGGGGCAAGCCGCATGTTTGCCGAATTAAAATATTGTGGGGCCGGCACTATCGAGTTTTTGGTCTCGGGCAAGGATTTTTATTTTATGGAAGTAAATGCTCGCGTCCAAGTGGAACACCCGGTAAGCGAATTCGTTACTGGCGTCGACATCATCCGCCAGCAAATTTTAGCCTGCACCAAGGGCAAGATGGAAATCCCAACTGGCAAGCTGCCCATAGACGGCTGGTCAATTGAATGTCGCATAAATGCCCACACTCCAGGCACGGTAAGTCGTCTGGACCTGCCAGGGGGGCCCGGCGTACGCTGGGATTCTTTTTTATACCAGGGCTGTGTAGTCCCCCCCCATTACGACTCAATGATTGCAAAACTCATTGTGCATGCCCCTACGCGGGAAAGAGCAATTTTGCGTATGGAGCGGGCGCTGCGAGAATTGCGCATCGAGGGAATTAAGACAAACAAAGCGCAACAACAGTGGATTTTAGCACATAAAACGTTCCGCAAAGGCAATGTGGGCACTGGCTTTTATGCAGAGATAGAGAAGGAGGTCGAGAGTGTCAACTGAATCAAACGAATGTCCGCAGTGCAAGGCGAGCCATAGCACCGAAGAAATATCCCTGGCCCTGCTCACCTGCCCCAGCTGTGGACATCATTATAGAATGGAGCCCCGAGAACGCATTGCCTACCTTGCCGACAAGGACAGCTTTAAAGAGACAGATGAAAACCTGCGCTCGCTCAATCCTATCGAGCTTGCCGGCTACGAAGAAAAATTGAGCGAGGCCGAAGAAAAAGCACAGACCAAGGAGGCAATTATTACAGGCACCTGCACCATCGATGGGCGCCAGGTAGTTCTGGCCGCAATGTCCTTTAAATTTATGGGGGGATCGATGGGCTCCGTCGTCGGCGAAAAAGTTAGCCGTGCCCTGCTTAAAGGGGCCGCAGAAAAACTGCCAGTTATTATCTATGCTACCTCCGGTGGCGCCCGCATGCAGGAGGGTATTTTTTCGCTCATGCAAATGGCGAAGACCTCCAGCGCAGCTGCCGAACTCGACAAGGAAGGGGTACCCCTGTTTATCGTTCTCTGCGATCCAACCACCGGAGGCGTTACCGCCAGCTTCGCCATGTTGGGCGATATAATTATAGCAGAACCTGGGGCCCTTATCGGCTTTGCCGGCCCCCGCGTAATTGAAGGGACCATCCGCCAAAAACTGCCCGATGGCTTCCAACGCGCAGAATTCCAGCAGGAAAAGGGCTTTGTAGATATCATTGTCGCCCGCAAAGACCAACGCAAGACCCTTATTTCACTTATAGACCTGCACCGCCCTGCCTGCTGTCTTTCGGGAGGAAACTGATATGGCAAAAACCGATTTGAGCGGCAAATTGGCCGAACTTAAAAAAATGGCAAAGGCCTCGGGGCTGGACCTGAACGAAGAGCTCGAAAGCCTAGAGACAAAAATTAAGGCAGCTTCGCGCACCGAGCAGACCTGGAAACGGGTAGAAATGGCCCGGCATCCAGAGCGCCCCTATTCCTTGGACTACATTGAACGCATTTTCGATTCCTTTATTGAACTCCATGGCGACCGCGCCTATGGCGACGATGCAGCAATTATTGGGGGCATAGCCAGCCTTAATGGCATTCCAGTTACCCTTATTGCCAACCAAAAAGGCCGCAGTTTAAAAGAAAACATGCGCCGCAACCACGGCATGGCCAATCCAGAGGGCTATAGAAAGGCCCTGCGCCTAGCCAAACAGGCCGAAAAATTTCATCGCCCAATTATCACCTTTGTAGACACCTCCGGTGCCTATCCTGGCCTTGGTGCAGAAGAACGGGGCATTGGCGAGGCAATCGCTCGAAACCTGCGAGATTTTTCCCAACTTAAAACGCCAATTATCTGCGTTATTATTGGCGAAGGCGGTTCGGGGGGAGCGCTGGGTATCTGCGTTGGCGACAAAATTTATATTTTGGAAAATGGGGTGTATTCAGTTATTAGCCCCGAAGGCTGTGCCAGTATTTTGCTACGCGATGCCACCAAGGCAAAGGATGCTGCTGCAATGCTGCGCATTACCAGTGCCGATCTGCTTGAATTCAAGGTGGTAAACGGCATTATTAAAGAACCTGCTGGCGGTGCCCACACCAATGTGGACGAGGCTGCAGCTCTTATTAAGGAAACATTGGTAAAAGATCTGGAAGATCTCTGTTCCCGAAACCCATCGGTATTAGTGCGCTACCG
>CAZBJJ010000044.1:0-17482 GCA_964492245.1 uncultured Spirochaetales bacterium
GAAAAATTAAATACTTCATACAATATAGTATGACAGCAGTTGCCGTTTTTATTTGATTATACGATACTGTGTAGTGATGAGTGATGTTGCTACCTATAATAATCAGCTAAGCGATGCTCTGGAGGCAAAAAAGAATTGGTTGGATTCGGACCTGATGCCCCGCCTTAAGGATGAGTTCCGGCTTTTCCAAGGGGCTTTTTCTGGCCTTTATAAGCTACTTCTAAAAAAATCGATAATTCACGAAGATATTTATCAACACGAAATGAAGGTGGGCGATATTGCAATCCCGCCCGAGGGGCCCTTTCCCGAATCCGATAAAATTGATCAAATAAGCATACGCCTGTCGCAGTACGAGGTGCAGTTGGACTTTCTTATCAATTTTTATGCCTTTACTGTTGAATCTTTTCAGATGGAGAAACTAAAAATTGTCTTGGGCCTTGTTAAATATTTTCATTGGATTGGCTTAAGTGCAAACTCTCAAAATATAAACACAAAGGTACTGATGGAATTACTAACTGTTCTAAAAAACGGGAATGACCAGCTTTCCATAAGCATTGCCGCAGATTGTACCATGCGTTTAGAAAAGGGCTCGCGAACTATTTTAAAACAGCTTAAAGAGCTCTCCGATTTCCACCGCGAATCCTATAAGCTGGAGACTAGGCTTAGGGTGATGGACTATCTGGATTTTGATCCCGCCACGGTTATTACCCATAAAGATGAAACCATGCGCCAAATAAAACGGAAGTTTGCCGAGGCAATGGCCGACCGCCCCTTTTACCCCGAGCTTATCGACGAAATTTTACACGAAGATTATTCTGGCGAAGGTCCCCGGATTAAACGAATTCTTTTAGAAAATCTGGGAAAAAATGCTGAAAGCCCCAAGGTGGTAATTGAGACAAAAAACTTTAATGTCACCCTGCTGGAGGGCATTAGGGCACTGGGAACCCTCAGTTTTACCCTTTCCGACATTCACCGCAAAATAACGCAAAACAGCCAACTGCTGGAATCCGCCAAAAATACTTTTATGGATAAACTTCGGCGCCTTGTTCTGCAGATGATGAACAAAGAGACCAGCCAGATATTTTATGATATTGAGTTTTTCGATCCCACCACTGCCAGTTCAAAAATTGAAGAATTGGATTTTTATCAATTTGCCATTGAATTGGACAGAAAAAGCAGGTTTCTTTCGTCGATAGCCAATAGGGCCAGCAATACGAACAGAAAACTGGAACATGCGGACGACAAACTGCTTATTGATATTTTAGGAAAAAACATTGAAGAAATACAGGCTCTACATCGGACCTTAAACGCCCTGGATTTGTTTTTTAAATCCGAGGCAAAGCGCGACGATCGCGACCGCATATTTGGCATTAAACCCGAATTGACCAGTGTTAAAAACGCA
Source organism: uncultured Spirochaetales bacterium (assembly GCA_964492245.1). Lineage (GTDB taxonomy): Bacteria > Spirochaetota > Spirochaetia > Treponematales > Breznakiellaceae > CAZBJJ01. Next base: position 1,403 of record CAZBJJ010000044.1, read on the forward strand.
CTACTTAAGGCAAACCAAAAGCGGCACGAGTACATCTCGCGCAAAGAAGAGCTAGACCAGATGGAACGCCTTGGCATAAAGGCCGACTAAAGACCTTGTCAACCACATTGGAGGAATTATGAAAAAAAGATATATCAGTCTTTTGTCCGTTTTTACTGTCGTGCTCCTTGCCTGTTGCGCCGGCACCAAGGAGCTGCCCCAAAAAGGCCAAATAGAACAGATCGCCCCCAATATAGCCGAGTTGGATGGCGAAGAAGGCGATTCGGCCCATTTGCGCCCGGAGCCCCTGGATCGCAACGTCTTTGCCATGACTATAAATGATGGCATTTTAGAGCTGGACCCCCGCCTTTCCTATAGCGCCGACGAGGCCCAAATTTTTACCGCCCTCTATGAGGGGCTGTTTACCTATCATCCCTTTACCCTCGAGCCAGTATATGGCCTTGCCAAGGCCTGGGAACTCTCCGAGGACAAGCTTGTGTGGACCTTTGTTTTAAGGGACAATGCCAGATACTGGAATGGGGACGAGGTAACCGCGCAGGATTTTAAAAACGCCTGGCTTTCGCTTTTAGAGCCAGATCGCAGGGCCCCCTACTCCTCCTTTTTCGATATTATTGTTGGAGCCAAGGAATACCGAATGGGCGAAAATACCGACCCAAACTCGGTAAAAATAATTGCCAAAGATGCGCAGACCTTGGAAGTGCAGCTTAAACATCCGGCCAGCTATTTTCCAAACATGCTCTGCCATCACGCCTTTGCCCCTGTGCATTCCTCGCAATTAAACGGCAGCAAGCTCTCCGAAGTCCCGCCTATTGGAAATGGCCCCTATTATCTTGTAGAGCGAAAAACAGATCGCCTAATCCTGCAGAAAAACTCGCTGTATTGGGACGAAAAAAAAGTGAGCTTTGACCGCATAGATATTTTATTCCCCGAAGATGGGAAGGCAGCCTCCAATCTCTGGGACAGCGGACAGGTGCAGTGGTTGGCCGGTGCCATGGATATCGAGGCCCTGCGCGACCGAAGTGGCATTACGGTAAATGCCATGTTTGCCACTCACTATTATTTTATTAAATCTTCCTCGGAACCCTGGAATAGACGCGAGTTGCGCAGGGCCCTGTCCCTGGCCCTGCCCTGGGAGGAACTGCGTGCCGACTATATGCTTCCGGCAAAGACCCTTATCTATCCCATTCCCGATTACCCCGAGCTAGAGGGTGTTTTTGCAACAGACCTAGAGGAGGCAAAAAACATTTTAAATGCCGAGGGCTACCCTAAAGGCATTGGACTGCCCAATATTAAAATTCTTATAACACCCTCCAAAGAGAGTGAAAAAATTGCCCAACTCATGCAGGGGGCTTGGCAGGGGGGCTTGGGTATTCAGGTTGAAATTGAAACAGTTCCTTTTTCATCATACTATCCCTCGCTAAAACGCAAGGATTACACCGTGGGCTTTACCAGTTGGATTGGCGATTTTGCAGACCCCTACACCTTTTTACAGATGTGGCAAAAAGGGTCGAATTTAAATGATGCCGAATATGACGACGAGGAATACGAAGACCTTATTACAAGGTCGATGCTTTTAGAAGGCCAGGAGCGCTGGCAAGTTTTGGCAGAGGCCGAAAAACTATTATTAGACTACGGCACGGTCCTACCCATTTCCCACTCGCCAGCAATAAATATTATCAACACCGACGAAATTTTGGGTTGGTATCCCAATGCACTGGATATTCATCCCTATAAATATTTGGAATGGGCATCGTATAGGCCCTTGCCCGGGGTGGTCTTGGGCAATAGACCGAGTCTTTTGGCCCAGGCCCCCATGTTCAAAGATTAGTTTTTGTGATATACTCACTTAAATGAGTACTAGCGCCTATACAATTAACCAACACATTGTCTACCCCAGCCAAGGGGTGGGCAAGATCTGCGATATTGTGCAGAAGATGTTCAAAGAAAAAAAAATTTCATACTATGTCATTTACCTCGAAGTTTCGGACATGACGGTTATGGCCCCGGTAGACAAGGCCGACGAATTAGGAATTCGACCCATCGTGAGCGAACAGGAGGCCAGGGCAGCCATCGACCTTATGTCGCAAGAGTATGAGCCCATTCCAAGCGATTGGAAGCTCCGCTACCAGATGAACCTAGATCTTTTAAAGGATGGCAGCGTGGTAAGCATTGCCTCGATTGTCCGTTCGCTGTATCACCGTTCAAAAATTAAAGAACTCCCCATTCAAGAGAGAAAGCTCTACGATTCTGCCCTAAAGCTTTTTAAAGACGAGCTCTCTCTGGCCCTTGCCAAAGAGCCCGAGGAAATAGAGCAGATGATTTTCGAGGAGTTGGAAATCGAGTGATGCATTACAGAGTTGGCCTTGGGCAGGACTTACACCGCCTTGTCGAAGGCCGACCCTTTGTTTTAGCGGGGCTGGAGATTCCCGCGTCCAAGGGCGAATTGGCCCATAGCGATGGCGACGTGCTGGCACACGCTGTCTGCGACGCCCTGTTAGGGGCCTCGGGCCTGGGCGATATCGGGCAATTGTATCCTCCAAGCGATCCAAAATACAAAGATGCCGACTCGATGCTTCTTTTAGGTGATGTCTGGAACTTGGTACGGAAGGCGGGCTGGCATTTAGTAAACCTCGATGCGGTTATTATCTGTGAAAAACCAAAAATTCTTGAATACCGCGATAAAATACGGGCCAATCTTGCCACCTGCCTAAATGTAGATATTGACCAAGTTTTTCTGAAGGCAAAGACGAATGAGGGTTGCGACGAAATTGGTCGGCAGGGGGCGGTGGCGGCCAATGTGGTCTGTCTTTTGAGCAGGGCATAGGCAGATTCAACTGAAGGCGGCCGCGGCGTTTTACTAGCGGCCGCGGCATTTTCCTAACGGCCGGCCTCGTATTCAATTATCAATTCAACCTCTCCCACCGAAAGGTCCATGGCCTTTGCAATATCCTTAATATCCCAGGCCTGTTTTCGCAGCCCCAGAACATTTTCTCTAACCCCAATGGGGGGAGCGCCATCTCCAGAACCGGTGGCATCCTTGCGCTTATTCTTAAACAGCGCCTGCATAATTTTTACTTGCTCTTGCGCCTGCTGGGAAATTTGGCCCAGGCGGGTTTCGGTATCGGCCAGCCACTTTCGGGCAACCTGCATTCGCTCTATACGCCCATCCAAATCTTCGAGGGTGGAATCGAGGCTACTAAGCTTTTCTACCACGGCATCGGCACTGTCTTTTTCTTTGGCAAGAATGGCAATGCGCTCACTCACCGCCCTATGGCGCTGGTCTAAGTCTGCGAAAAGCTGGGCCAGGTTTTTAGCCTGCTCCTCGGCAGCCTGAAGGGCCTCGAAATGCTGGTCAATGCCCTGAGCCGTGGATTGCAGAATGTCGTTTTTCTTCTCTATACGCTGATATTTTGCATCGGCATCGCCAATTGCATCTTCCAAGCGGCGCAGCTGGGCCTGAAGACTTTGAATAGTGTCGTTGCTATTAGTAACTTGGGCCAGCTTTGAATCCACCGTCTGAGCGGTCTTTAATAGCATTTCGAAATCGCCTTCCATCACCTCTATGCGTCGTTTTTCGGCAAGGAAGCGGGTCATTTTTTGGTTTACCTCTTCTTCGAGCTTTTTAATCTTGGTAAATTTTGCCTCTAATTGCCCTGCTTCTTCGCGGTACTGCCCCAGGCGATCTATATTCGATTGGAGATCTTTTATGCTCCGCTCTAAATCGGCCTGTAGTGTATCTGTCCGGGTAAAAAGAGCGGTTTTTTCGACAAATTCTGCAAGTTTTTTGCTGCTTTCGTTCAAGGCCTCGTCTAATTTTATATATTTATCCATGAGCAGCGAGTGCTGAAGGGCATTTTTTTCCGCTATCTCTGCCCGCTGGCTGTCCATATCCTTATCTATACGCAGCGCGTTTTCGTCCACAAGGCGCCTAGTACTGCGAATTTTTTCCAATTGCTCTTCCAGCTCTTCGCCTACCGCAGTGGCATGGGCGGCAAGGCGCTCTTTGAGCGAATCCATATCCTTCGTCTGTCGCTCGAGAAGGGCATCGATCTCGTCCTTTTGCTCCTGAATACTTCCGGTAAACTGTGCAAGCTTTTCTTGAATATTTCTTTCGTCATCTTTAATAAGGTCGGCAATTTCCTGACGATGGCTGGCAAGCTCCACCTTTATATGGGTATCGCTCTTGTTTTTTTCTTCCTCCAGAAGGCCCTTTATATCCTGATGCCAGGTATCCAAGTTGGCCTTAAGGACTTCAACCTCGCCATTGGCAGAGGCCTGTATTGCCTGGCTGCGTTTTTCTATGCTGTTAAGGCCCTCGAGAAGGCGCTTCTGCATGGCAGAAATATGCGCATCCATTGTCTGGGCAAAATTGTTTTTAAGATTTTCAAGGCCTTGGTCACTGTGGCTGCCAAGTTCCTCCAGGCGCTTGGCAAGGCCATCTTTCCAGCTCTGCAGTTCGCCATCGATGTTTGAACTGCGTGTTTTAATATCGGCAAAGAAATCGTCCTCGAAAATACGCAGCTTTTCGGAGACGTTTTCGTAGGCTTTTTCTTTAAGGGCTTCTATCTCGGCCTCTAAATTGCCTATTTGCGCACGGAGAGTATTAAATTTGTCTGCCTGTCGGCCAGCTTCCGCGGTAAAATTCTGGGCAGAGGTCTGTACAAAGGTCTCGAAGCTATGTTGTATGCGCTGCTCGGTTTGGCCCAGGCTCACTTTAAGTATTTCTTCCAGATTTTCAATTTCGGTATCGAAGCCCTCGATGCGTTCGAACCTTTCATTGGCCGCATCGATATAGGTGTTGAGTCGGGAATCTATAGCCGAAAGCCCCTGCATTTCGGCCTGCGAAATTGCCTGCTCTAGGCGCTGCAGATAATCCCGATTAAAATTGTCGACGCGGTCCGAAAGCTCGCCGGCCAGCTGCTGTACCGCCTTCCCGGCCCGATCTATTTGGCGGCGGAATTCGCCTTCCACATTTTCTATAGAGGACTCTAAGCCCCCAGCCCGTTCTAAAATTGATGTTTCGCTGCGCCTGAATTGCTCTTGGAGCAATTGGATTTCTTTTTCGAGGTTTTCGGCAATGGGTTCGGCCTTTGCCTGTATCTGTTCTAACATTGCCTGGGCCCGCTGGCGATAATTTTCCAATGCGGTCTCCGCATCGTTGCGCTGCGCCCCAAGTTTTTTTGCATACTCGTCAATATCGGCCTGCCAAGCTTCCCGCTCTGCCTTTAAGTTTTGCTGAACTTCCAGAAGCCTCGTTTTCGAAATCTCTTGATATTCGCCAATTTTTAAATCCAGAGCAGTTTGAAAACTGCTTAAACGCTCATTCGCCTTCGCGCTTAAGCTGGCAAAAGATTCCTCCTCTGCGCGCGCCGCCTGCTCGCTGGCCCTCTCTCGCGCCTGCTCAATTGCCTGGCTCAATATATTCTCCGCTATATTGTGGTTGGCCTGGATTTTGTCGTCGTACTCCTTGGCACTGGCAGACAGTTTGGCCTTAGAATCTTCAAATTTATCTTCCAGGGCTAGGGCAATTGATTGAACATCTTCGATGCGACCTTCTATATCCTCGGTCAACTGGCGTCCCAGGGCCTCGAGAGTGGCCGTGTTTTTTTGGGCAAAGCCCTCCTCGATAGCACGTATTTCCCGCTCCACCTGAGTCAATTGCTCCTGCCCATCTTTAATGCGGCGCGCCAGGGTCTCGGTAAAGGCGGCGTTTTTCTTTATTTCTGCAATATCCGTCTTTGTCTTTGTCGTAAGCTCGCCAAGTTTTTCCAAATGGGCATCGTATTCGTTTAAGCGGCTTCCAATACTACTAATGGTATCGGCCTTGCTGGAAAGGGCCTCGTCCACTGTTTTAAGCCTGTTCAAAAGTTCGCGCGCTGCCTGTTCTTGCACCCCAAGCTCTATAGAGAAGTCTTTTATTCCCTGTTCGTGAGCCGCAACAAAGCTTCCCAGATCGCCTTTTAAATGATCGCCATATTTTCTAAGCTTTTCCAGGCTCCGGTTGTTTTTATCCAATTGACGAAAGAGGAATTGAATGGCCAGAACTAGGCCCAATACAATTAAATTCCCAAGCGTGAATACCATAGTTACCTAATTTACCATGAATTTTTGCAATTGGCGATACTTGGTAAAAATAAAATCGGCCCCAGAGTGGCGAATTTTCCGACTAAACAGCTTTTTTAAGGGGCTGCATATAATTGCGGTTTTCATACCGGCATTTTTTGCCCCCACCACGTCGTAGGCCACCGAGTTGCCGACATATAAAATTTGCTCAGGTGAAAGTTTTAATTTTTCTGCTAGGCAGTTAAAGGGCAGGGGGTCGGGTTTTAAGCGCCCACAGGTCTCGCTGCCAAGGACTACATCAAAATAGCTGTCCAATTTAAGGAATTTTAATTTAGCTTCTGGCGGAAAATCGCTCAGCAGGGCAAGGCGGTAACCAGCATTGCGCAGAGTGGTAAGGCAGTTTTCTGCCCCCGCAAATAATTTTACCCCGGCAAACAGGGGCTCCCAGCCGCGGTAAATAAGGGCCTCTGTGCGAGCATGCACACTGTCGGCATCTTCGCCCAATATTTCGCCCATAATGCGGGCCTGTTCGTCGAAAAACGAATGCCCATGTCCCCTATCTCGCATATGGTTTCGCGCCTTTCCCATAGCATAGAGCAGACGATTGTGCCTAATTAAAAAGGGGATAAGTTTTATGTAAAAGCGGTAGTTGGGATAGAGGGTGCCATCCAGGTCGAAGGCCAGGGCCGATATAGAACTCTTTATCATAGTAGAATTTATACTACAGATTTTAAGTTTTGGCTACTTTAATTGAGTTTCCAGGTTCACCCTGGTAAGGCCCTCTTCGCGCAGAGCGTCCAAAAGGGGTACCAGATGGCCAAAGGGGACATCCCGCTCCACTAGCAGGTTCACGCGCGTATTGGCATCAGCCTTGGCAAAGTCCGAAAGCTCTTCGCGCAACTGCAAAGACACCACACTGCCTTGCTCCCTGCCATTTATACTGATGGCGCCGGAGTTTTTAAGTATGATTTCTATACCAAATTCCGATACCCGATTGCTGCTGCTTTTAGCTAGGTCCAAAGCCAGGTTCCGGTGCTGCAGAAGGCTGGTAGAAACCAAAAAAAACAGGATGAGCTGAAAAACGATGTCTATCATTGGCACAAGATCCAATTGATAACGGCCAAAACGTTCTCGCTTTTTGGGTGCAAAGAGATTTTCAATCATTTTTTTTGACTTTCGAGGAGTTTTTTACCGGCAAGCTGTTCTAAAGAGCTTGTTTCGTGCGCAATGCGGGAGACAAAAAAGTTGTAGGCAATTAAAAGCGGTATGGAGACGGCTAGGCCAAAGGCTGTAGTAAGGAGGGCCTGGCCAATTGAGGCGGCAAGGCTGGCGGGGTCGCCGGTATAGCCGGCGCTGGAGAGCACCTTAAAGGCAGATATATTGCCGGTAACGGTGCCAAGAAGACCCAAGAGGGTGGCCACGCTGGAAAGAGTGCCCAGGGTGGAAACAAAGCGCGAGAGTTGGCCTATTTCGGCATCAATTGCCAAGGCAACTCGGGCCCGCAGATTGGAGTCCTCTAAAGAGGCATCGCCAGAGGCATCGCCAGAGGCATCGCCAGAGGCGGCGCCAGAGGCGTCGCCTCTGGCGTTACAGAGGGCTTCGATTTTTTTGGGGACTTTTTTAAACTCGACAAAGAAATACAGGAACCTTTCGATGGTAAAAAACAGGCCCAGCAGGCCGGCCAATAAGATGGGGTACATTATCGGCCCCCCTTTTAAAAATAGAGCTATCATCTTTTTATTCCCCCCCGCCACAAATTCATGCCGCTATCGATAAAGGCCTGGCTGTCCGAGGGCAAAAAGTCGGGGGCCAAACTTACCCGCGCCAAATAGGCGTTCCAGCCCAAATAGCGGCGGACAAAGCGGGAAAAATCGGTGGCACTGCCACTTTCGAAGACGCTTATGCGAAAGCCACCGGTCTCGCTAAAATGTGGTACCAGCACCGCCACATGCGAATGCTGTCGCTGAAGGCCCCCTTTAGGCGTATCGTTCATCGAAACCAGCCAGAACGAATTGCTATCGCGGGCCGAAAGGCTGTACAAAAGGGCGGCAAGACCCTCCACCGGGAACCCGGAGTTTTCGTAAAAACCCGGCCAAGGAAGGGGGCCCTTACCACTGTCCCTCTCCCTAGGATTGAACAAATGTTGGTCCAAAAGGGCAAAGGGGGCGCTGGCCACCTCGTACTCGTCTACTAGGGGGGGGCGACCCTGGGTATCGGCAAGACTTGCCGCCCGTATGGCCAGGTTGCGCACCCAGTCCAGGCCAAACCAGGGGTTTAAGCTGCCCTCCCAGACCTCCGAAAGGCCATGACCGCGTGGCAGGGGGGCTTTTTTTAATTCGCCAATGCTGGTCGCCCGCCCGCCATTGCCGGCAATAACACCGTCGACCACCCATTTTACAAAGCCAGAACAGTTTAGGCCTGGGCGCTCGCCCTGAAGACTGCCATCTTTTATAAAAACCGCCCGCCCCTTTTCGTCTATGGCCCCATCCTCTGCGTAGCGCAGGGGCAGTTGTTGGCGCAAAAGGCGTTCGAAGTGGCGCAGCTCGGCGTAGTCTTCTGGATATATCTCGATTAAATCGTAGGGAATTATCTTATCTAGACGGGCTAAGAGCCTATCTAAAGGCAATTGAAGAATATCTGCCGGCCTTAAGGGAAGTTGACGTCGCCACACGGGCCAGGCCCCATACAGGCGCAGGCTAATGTGAACAATATCTCCGGGCCTTACGATAAATTCAAGCCAAATTTCGGAATCTTCGCGCGGAAAATAGCGGGCCGCCTCAATTTTTCCGGTATTTATAGTAAAATCCCAGCTCCCCGCCGGATATGGGGCCAATTCGCCATGCTTCCAGGGGCGCATAAGCAGCCTTGCCCGACCCGCCTCCTTGGCAGCATATTCCACGCGCACGCTATCGCCACTGGCCAGCTTTTTTTCTCCCGCTAATTTTTGTACATTTTCCTCCCAAGAGCCAGCCGCCAGGGCCTGGGCAAGTTCGCGACGCAGCATTGCGTCGTCGCCAGCATATAAGCTGGCTTCGAAGGCAAAGCTTGAAAGAGCTAAGAGAAGATATAGACTGATAGCGAACAGGCGTAACAGTAAAATCTGGAGCTGCCTGGGCCAAAACATGGGTGCCATTCCCCTAAATATCGGCAAAAAGCAGGCCAAGCATAAGAAGGCTCTTACCGAACTATGGCTGTATCTGCATGTGCAATGGCTTCTTCGTCAGCCTCTGCACAGCTGGGCACCTCGTTTGCGTCCATACTGTGGGCAAGCATAAGCTTTAGACGATTGAGCTGGTTTACCTCGGAGGCACCGGGATCGTAGTCGATTGCCGCAATATTTGCCCAGGGGTAGCGCCGGCGCAGTTCTTTTATCATCCCCTTGCCCGTTACATGGTTCGGCAGGCAGGCAAAGGGCTGCACACAGGCAATTGAGGTGGCCCCATGCTCTATGAGCTCCACCATTTCGGCAGTTAAGAACCAACCTTCCCCGCTCACATTGCCCAATTGAACAATATCGTCGACCCCCTTGGCCAATTCGGTTATATGGACCGGCGGGTAAAAGCGCTGGCTGGCAGCAAGGGCTTTTTTCATTTTTCTACGATAGAGCTCTAGGGCCCAGATTATCAAATTACCCATGCGCGCCGATTTCTTAGAAGCTGAAAGCTTTCTATGCTTAAAATCGTTCGTATAGGCGGCATAGAAAAAGAAGTCCAATAGATCGGGCATTACCACCTCGGCCCCCTCGCGCTCGAGGACATTTACAATATCGTTGTTAGCTGTCGGGTGGAACTTCACCAAAATTTCGCCGACCACACCCACCTTCGGTTTTTTAATATCCAGCAGCAGGAGCTTGTCGAAATCTTTGACAATGGCAGCAATATTGCGATGATATTTTAAAATGGATAAAGATTTTAAATCTTTTTTGAGCTTTGCGTTCCACTCCTCGTACAGGGCATTTGCCGAACCCGGCAGGGCCTCGTAGGGGCGCGTGGCGTACAGAACGCGCATCAATAAATCGCCATAGACCAGGGCCATAAAGGCGCGGTGCATGATAGCGGGGGCAATTTTAAAACCAGGGTTTTGTTCAAAGCCCTGGGCGGACAGCGAAATAACGGGCACATGCGCTAGCCCCGCATCGCGCAGGGCCCGGCGAATAAAGGCAATATAATTGGTGGCCCGGCAGCCTCCACCAGTTTGGGTGATGAGTAAGGCCGTCTTATTGACATCGTATTGGCCAGATTCCAATGCCTGCATAAGTTGACCCACCACTAAAATTGATGGATAACAGGCATCGTTGTTCACATATTTTAGCCCCGTATTTACCGCTTCGGCATCGGTAGAGGGGAGAATTTCGAAATTAAAGCCGGAGTGGATAAAGGCATGTTTTAAAAGGCGAAAATGTATGGGCGACATCTGCGGTGCCAAAATGGTGTAGTCGCGGCGCATTTGCTCAGTAAAGGGAACCCGCGGACTCTTGGCCAGCTCTGGCTGTTCGGGGTGCAGGCCCTGCTGAGCCCGCTCGAGCTTTGCGGCCATAAGAGAGCGCAGGCGAATACGAACCGCCCCAAGGTTGGAGCCCTCATCAATTTTAACCAGGGTGTACAGCCTCCCCTTTGCCAACAATATCTCTTCGGCCTGGTCTGCCGTTACCGCATCGAGCCCACAGCCAAAGCTGGTAAGTTGCACAAACTCCAGGTCGTCGCGGGTGGTAACAAACTGCGCGGCATTGTACAGGCGGGTATGATAGGTCCACTGGTCCACCACGCGCAGGGGGCGGACAAGGCTGCCAAGATGGGCCACCGCATCTTCGGTTAAAACCACCAATCCAAGCGAGGAAATGAGCTCGGCAATGCCATGGTTAATTTCGGGATCTAAATGATAGGGTCTACCGGCAAGCACAACCCCCTGCCAGCCCCTTTCCTTCATTTTTTTAAGGACTTCTTCGCCCTTTCTTTGCACCGCCTCTTTAAACGATTCCTGCTCTGCCCATGCATTCCACACCGCCCGCTGGGCCTCTTGCAGGCTGACCCCATAGTCGGCAAACTCTTCGGCAATGCGCACCGCCAAGCGTTCGCGGTCGTCTATGGGCAAAAAGGGATTCATATAGCGCAGGGGCTTTTGGCCCGGCCGCGCCGATCTGATGCCGTCCACATTGTTGCGAATTACCTCTGGATAACTGGTAACAATGGGGCAGTTATACTGATTCCCCGCCTCCGCATCTTCTTTGCGCTCATAAGGGGCGCAGGGATAAAAAATGATGGGGACCTCAGAATCTATAAGTGCCTCTATATGGCCATGACTTATCTTAGCCGGATAGCAGACCGATTCGCTGGGAATAGATTCTATGCCCTTTTCGTAGATGGCCCGGGTAGAGCGCGGCGAAAGCTCCACCTTAAAGCCCAGTTCGGTAAATAAGGTATGCCAAAGCGGATAATTCTCGTACATATTCAGTACGCGGGGAATACCAATGCGGCCCCGGTAGGCCTTTTCTTCCGATAGCGATGTATAGGCAAAGGTACGCGAAAGTTTCCAGGCATAGAGGTTGGGCAGCTTCTCTTTTTTTTCTGTGGGCGCATTGGCCTTTTTCTTATCTTGGTTCGCAATTAAATCGGGGCCGCGCTCGCAGCGATTCCCGCTCACCAGGCGGCGCCCGCCGGGGAAGAGGTTTACCGTGAGCATACAATTGTTGGTACAGCCTAGGCAGCGGCGCATTTCGGTCTCGTTGGTAAAATTTTCCAGCTCTTCGAGCCCGGCAATGGCCGAAACCCCCGCAGAACCAGATCGCTGCCACTGATCGCGCGCCAATAGGGCCGCACCATAGGCCCCCATAAGGCCAGAGACATCGGGGCGTATTGCCTGTCGCCCCGTAACCAGTTCGAAGGCCCGCAACACGGCATCGTTGTGAAAGGTGCCCCCTTGCACAAGGACGGTCTTGCCCAGGCTGGAGGAGTCGCGAAGCTTAATAACCTTGAATAAGGCATTTTTTATAACCGAATAGGATAGGCCCGCAGAAATATCGCCCACCGAGGCGCCCTCTTTTTGGGCCTGCTTTACTCGGCTGTTCATAAAAACCGTACAGCGGGTTCCTAAATCGACCGGGCTGCGCGACTGTAGGGCTGTTTGAGCAAATTCCTGGATGGACTGCCCTAAAGAGTTCGCAAAGGTCTCTAAAAAAGAGCCACAGCCCGAGGAACAGGCCTCGTTGAGCAGAATGGAGGTTACCGCCCCATCTCGAAGCCGCAGGCACTTCATATCCTGGCCACCGATATCCAAAAGAAAGTCCACATCCGGCGAAAAGGCCCTTGCTGCCCGGCAGTGGGCAATGGTTTCCACCTCGCCAAAGTCGGCCTTTAAGGCCACCTGAATTAAATTTTCCCCATAGCCGGTACTTGCACTGCGGCCAATCCAAGAACTCTGGGGCATGCGGGGATACAATTCCTTTAAAAAAGAAATTGCCGTTTGCAGGGGGTGGCCCCCATTGTTTTGGTAAAAATCCTCTAAAATTGCCCCATCCTCGTCGATAAGGACGGCCTTAGTTGTGGTAGACCCTGCGTCTATGCCCAGGAAAAGGGCCCCCTTAGCCTGGGCCAAGGGGCGCCGTGGGGCTGTGTCTTTTGCATGCCGTTCCTGAAAAATTTTTAGGTCCTCGTCTGTTTCAAAAAGAGCCGGCAGGCGGGAGACCTCGGCCTCGACCACCTCGGTAAGGCTGGCAATGCGCTGGCGCAATTCAGCTATAGAAAGGCTCTGCCCATTTTCGCGGGCCTCGCAGGCCGCCCCCAAGGCCACAAAGAGCTGGGAGTTTTCGGGCACTATTATCTCTTCTTCGCTGAGTTTTAAGGTCTCGATAAAACGCCGTCGGGCCTGCTCCATAAAATGAAGGGGGCCCCCTAAAAATGCCACCTTCCCCCGAATGGGCTTGCCACAGGCCAGGCCAGAAATTGTCTGGTTTACCACTGCCTGAAAAATACTGGCAGCAATATCCTCGCGGCGAGCGCCCTCGTTAATAAGGGGCTGAATATCGGTCTTTGCAAATACGCCACAGCGGGCGGCAATGGGATATATAGTGGTAGAAGCACGGGCCAGGCTGTTCAGGCCATCGGCATCGGTATTTAAAAGGGCTGCCATTTGGTCGATAAAGGCCCCCGTGCCCCCAGCACAGGTGCCATTCATGCGCTGTTCAATGCCACCGGTAAAATAAGTTATTTTTGCGTCTTCGCCCCCGAGTTCGATGGCCACATCGGTCTGGGGAATTATTGAGCGCACCGCCGTGGTTGCCGCAACCACCTCCTGCACAAAGGGAATATCCAGCCAGCGAGAGACAGCAAAGCCACCAGAACCCGTGGCAACAAGTTTTAATTCCTCGACGCCCATTTTTTCGGCAAAACTAAAGGCGTTTTCTGCCAATTGTATAAGTGTTTTGCGAATATCGGCTCGATGGCGTTCGTATTCGCCATATAAGAGTTTGCCCTGCTCGTCGGCAATGGCAAATTTAACGGTGGTAGAACCGGCATCTATACCGAGGAATGCACTTTTATTCATGAACACGTTCCTTTTATGTTAAAAAACCATCCCAGTGGATGCATCCAACTGGATGTAATATAAGACGGGGCAGAGAGACAGTCGGTTGCAATAACAGAGTCTTTTCATAATATTAGATTATTTTTTGCTAGCTAGCAAGTACAAGACAGGCCTTGCAGGAGCTAATAACAAGGGGCATAATAGCGCAATGAACAGTATCTACGCATCAAGATGTGAAAAAATATATACTTGGATGGCACATAACGACATCAATGCCCTAATAATAGAAGACAGTGAGGCAAGACGAAATACCTCGCTGCGCTGGCTTTCGGGACACAATGGGGATGCCCTGCTTTTTCTATTGGCAGACAAGCGCTCTGTTCTAGTTCCCTGGGACTTCCCCCTGGCCCAGGCAAATGCCCATGCCGACCACATCCTGCCCTATAATGAATTTGGCCGCGACCCCATTATTGCCAGCAAGGCTATCTTAGATTATATAAGCCTGCCAAAGGATTCGCGGGTGGAAATTTCTGGCAAGACCCCCTACCCCACCTTTTTACTCTATGTCGAGATTTTAAAAGACTGGCATATAATCTGCCAATTTGATGGTGTTGACAATGTCCTGGAAAAATTTCGCAGTGTTAAGGATGAGCATGAAATTGCAATTTACCGCAAAGCCAGCGCTATTACCAACGAGGTAATAGACCTCGTTACTGCCAAATTTGAAAGCGGCAAAGCCCTGAGCGAACTGGACATAGCCCTGTTTATCGACGCCGAGGGGCGCAAACGCGGTTGCGAAGGCACCTCCTTCGAAACCCTGGCAGCGGGCAAGGATCGTTCCTTTGCTATCCATGCCTTTCCCTCCTTTACCAATGCCCCCATCGGCGATGAGGGTCTATCTATTCTGGATTTCGGCCTGCGCTATAAGGGCTATTCTACCGATGTAACCATGACCATTGCCCGCGGCAATCTGAGCCCGGCCCAGAACCGCATGCTCAACCTTGTTCAAAAGGCCTACGACAAGAGTATCAGTTCGATTAGACCGGGCATGAAGGCCAGCGAGCTGAGCAAGGTGGCCACCAGTTTTTTTGCAAAATCTAAAAAGACCATGCCCCATAGCCTTGGCCATGGCATTGGTCTGGATGCCCACGAACAGCCCTTTTTGCGCGAAAGGGCCGAAAACTATTGGACACTTAAACCAGGCATGATTTTTACAATCGAACCTGGGCTCTACGACCCCCGCCATGGTGGATGCCGTTTAGAAAACGACGTCCTACTGACCGATTCGGGTATCGAAATCCTTACCAATTCCCGTATTTTACGGCTCTAGCGACCAGCTCGAACATGTCGCAACCGCTCGCTGGAAGCTAAAAGAAAGAGGGCGTTTATGGCTAAAAACAGGGGCAAAAACGACAGCGAGATGAGGCGAGAAAGCAGGCCAAAAAAGGGGGGTAAAAAAGTAATGCCCACATAGGCACTGGCCATCTGCAGGCCAATTATGGACTGGCTGTTTTCCAGGCCAAAGCGCAATGGCGTTTCGTGGATCATGCAGGGAAAAATGGGGGCGCAGCCGAGGCCGGCAAATACAAAGGCGGCAAGGGTAAGGGGCAGTGGCAGAGGCAGGATGAGGCAGAGAATTGCCAGGCCCACCGCAAAAACGCCCCCGCGTATGAGATTTCTGTTCGATATATATCTTGTTAAAAACCCGGTTAAAAAACGACCTAGGGCAATGCCGCCAAAAAAAGTGGATACCCAAAAGGCCGCCGAGGCCGCATCGAGTTTCCGCACCTCAACCAGCCAGCTTCCCCCCCACAGCCCCATCGAGGCCTCTACGCCGCAGTAAAAAACAAAGGAAAATAGGGCAAAGGGCACCCCGGTAATTTTTAACAGATCAAAATTGGACGTTTTTTTTGGTTTTTTATGGCCACTTTGGGGGCTGTCCGCTTTGAACAGCGAGGTTTTGGGCAGCTTCCACAGGGGCAGCGAGATTATCAGTATAAAAACGAGACAAAATTGAAATAGCGCAATATAAAAATAGGCATTGCGCCAGGTAAAACCGGCGGCCATGAGCCGAGAGAGCACGAGGGGCCCGCCCAGGGCACCAACTCCCCAAAAACTGTGCAACCAGCTCATATGGCGCGATTCGAAATGCTCGGCGACAAAGGCATTGAGCCCAGTGTCCACAGCTCCCGCGCCAATGCCCAGAGGGATGACGCCCAAAAAATACCAGAGAAAGGAGGGAAAAAGCGAAAAGCCCAATAGCGCCAGGGCGGTCAATGCCACACTTACCGCGGTTACTGGGCCAGCCCCAAAGCGGCGCAGCATACGACCGGCATACATGCTGGACAGGATGGTCCCCCCGGCAATGGTCATCTGTAAAAGACCGGCAAGCTCTATGTCGACCCCTAAATCGAGGTGCATAACCGGCCAACTGGCACCCAAAAGCGCATCGGGCAGGCCCAAACTTATAAAGGCAACATAGATGACTACAAGCAAAAG
>CAZBJJ010000045.1:0-3501 GCA_964492245.1 uncultured Spirochaetales bacterium
CCCCAAAGCCTGCACCTGGGCTAGCCCAGGTGAAAGATTCGATAAACTAGTTTATAGTTCAATTCTGGAGGCTGATATGGCGGCTTTGCCCTATGCGTTTGAAGCGAAAAAAACAACTGAGAACATTGTAAAATGGATTGCCGATTGGTTTTTGCAGAATGGTCCAGACTGCAATGCCGTAATAGGTATTTCCGGCGGGAAGGACAGCTCGGTGGTGGCAGCCCTCTGCGCAAAGGCCCTGGGCCCTCAGCGGGTAGTGGGTCTTTTAATGCCAAATGGAATACAGGATGATATTGATATGGCCCGCCTCCTTGTAGAGCATGTGGGCATACGCAATTTTACCGTAAACATAGGTGCAACCTTTGGGGAACTGAAACAGGAAATTTTGAAGAATTTCGAAGAAGAGGGAAAAGGCGTGATTTTTAGCGACCAGAGCCAGATTAACCTACCGGCTCGGCTGCGCATGTCGGCCCTGTATGCACTATCGCAGTCGCTAAATGGGCGGGTGGCGAATACCTGTAACCTCTCGGAAGACTGGGTCGGCTATTCCACCCGCTATGGTGATGCCGCCGGCGACTTTTCGCCTCTGGGAAACCTTACCGTGGGCGAAATATTGGAAGTAGGGCGCAGTCTTGGCCTGCCCGATGTGCTGGTGGACAAGCTTCCCGCCGACGGCCTGAGCGGCCAAAGCGACGAGGAGCGCCTTGGTTTTAGCTATGCCGTCTTAGACCGCTATATACGCACAGGCAAGATTGAAGATGCCGCCCTTAAAGAGCGAATCGACGATTTACATCGAAAAAGTCGGTTTAAATACGAACCTTTGCCGGTTTTTCCCTATAAAAACAGCTAGTACCCCGAAGCTTGCACCTGGTAGTTAGTACCCCGAAGCTTGCACCTGGCAGCTAGTATCCCGAAGCTTGCACCTGGAATTTGCCTATTGGGCAGCCTTTTTAGTATATTTTTTGCAGTATGGCAGAGATGCGCGAAAAAATAGAGTTTAATAGAGGAAAGCGATATTTGGCCAAGGGGCTTGTTGGCAAGGCGGTAGCGGCTTTTTCGCGTTGCCTTCTGGCAAACGAGAGGGGAGCTGCCAGTGTTCAGGCGCGTTGCCTGTATTGGTTGGCTCTGGCACTCTTGCGGGCCGGCGAAAAAGAACTTGCAGCCGACGCCTGGAAGCGGGCCCGCTCCCTGGTGGCAACCGGAAAAATTAAGGCCACCTACGAGCGCCGCGTCAATGCCTATGGTATGTATCGCAGCTCCTGCCAGGAAATGGACGACTGGTTGGCCTTTAGAAAAATTCAGCTGGAAAGATATTTGGTCAGTAAAAAAACTGATAGCTTTGCCTCGCAAGCCGAGCGAGATGCCATAAGCGACCTGCTTTTTGATGTTTGGAAGCAGGTTCAGTCGACGGGAAGGCTTAAAAATATGCCGTGCGCTGCCAAATTGGCCCTGTTCAAGGCGGCCAGGCCCCAAATTTATGTGGATATTGCCTTGGAGGGCAGGGTGCTGGAGGGACATTTTCCGCCTTACCAGAGAAATGCTCATAGATCTGGGTCAATTTAACACAATCTAATCCCAAATAAGGGGGCCTGTGTCTTTATGATACAGGTAAAGGACCTAAATATTAGTAAATGACTCAAGTTTAACCTTCCCGAAGCCAAAATTTGCATGGCACGGGCTATCACCATCAATATGAAAATATTTTAATTTCTTATACAGCAAATAGATAAGCATTCCAAGTTTATAAATCTTCAAATTATTTATATGGATGGCACGCTTCTTGCTATTATATTGATAGGAGGCTGTCTATGAGTGCAGTTAAAAGTCGGATCGCATCTAAAAGTGGGTCCGCCGGGAGAGATGAAAACATTCTTTCGATCTATCTTAATGATATCAATCGTGTACCTCTTTTAAGCCGCGAAGAGGAAAAAGATTTGGCGGTAAAGGCGCGAGCCGGAAACACCCTTGCTCGGGACCGTTTGGCCCAGGCAAATTTACGTTTTGTGGTAAATATTGCAAAAAAATATCAGAATCAGGGTTTGCCCCTGGAAGATTTAATTAGCGAAGGAAATATTGGTCTGCTCAATGCCGTAGAGCGCTTTGAGGTGGAGCGGGGCTACCATTTTATTTCCTATGCTGTCTGGTGGATTAGGCAATCAATTTTAAAGGCTATTTGCGAAAAATCGCGGATGATTCGGCTGCCGCTGAACCGCGCAAATGAGCTGGTTCAAATAGAAAAGGCCCGAAAGACGCTTGCGGGTAATTTGAGCGAATACGACGAAATTGCCGAAATTGCTGAATTGCTCAATTTAGATAAGGGCTTGGTGGCCGAGCTCACCAGTATTAGCCGCGACTTAGTGTCCTTGGATACGCCGGTGTATACCGACCGCGATACGACAAGTTTGGGCGATTTTATCGAGGATTCGGCCTATAAGGCGCCGGAAGAGGCGGCCTTGGATGCCACCCTTCGCGAGGATGTGGCAAAGGTCCTGGCTACTCTTGCAGAAAAAGAGGCCAGTATTTTGCGTATGCGCTTTGGCTTGGACGGCTTTGCGCCCATGTCGCTCAAAGAGGTGGGGGACAAATTTAATCTTACCAAGGAGCGCATTCGTCAGATAGAGAAAAAGGCGATTGAGCGCCTCCAGCAGGCCTCGCGCCGCGAACTTTTAGAGGGCTATGTCGCCTAAAAAAATGTCTTAAACAGATTGCCAGCCCAATTATATGGGCTGGGTAATTACTTCCCAACCCTGGCCGGTTTTTACCTGTGCGATAAAGTCGGCCAGGTCCTTGGGTTTTTGCTCAAAGAGCATACCGCCATGGGGGTCGTTTACATGGTGGGCGTCCGAGCCACCGGTTGCCGGTAGGCTCATTTTTTTTGCCCAGTCCACTGCCCGCTGGTTAAATAGGGGGCTGCGGCCTATATTGCCCATATTCCAAACTTCAACAGCATGGATGAGGCCGGGGAAAAGGCGGACAGCAGGTATGTAGGACTCTTCGCGAAAGGGGTGGGCATGAATTACAAGGCCCCCAGCGGCATTGACCGCCTTAAATTGATCTTCGACCGACCATCTGGTAATGGCGGGGTGGTCTTTTAGCCATTCCTTGTCGACCCCAGTTAAGACAAACTCGTTGCCCTGAAAATTGGTCTCAAGGCCAAACCAGACTTCTAAGCCAATTTTTTCGCCCTCGTTGCGGGCATCCTCGTAGCCGAGGGCAAATTCGTCCATCTGTTCGCCCCAGGACCTGCCTCGGTCGATACCGCAGTTGCCGTGAATAAAATGGTCGGTAATGATAATTGCGTGATAGCCGAGGTCCTTGTATCTGCGTGCCTGTTCTGCGCCGGAGCTCCTTCCGCAGCGGCTGGCAAAGTTGGTGTGCAGGTGGGTTTCAATTAAATAGCCATTCATATTGATAAGGATATATTAAGTGGTATTTTCCTTCTAGCAGTACCCCGAAGCTTGCACCTGACAGGTGGTATCCCGAAGCTTGCACCTGACAGGT
>CAZBJJ010000045.1:3601-17271 GCA_964492245.1 uncultured Spirochaetales bacterium
GTACCCCGAAGCTTGCACCTGACAGGTGGTATCCCGAAGCTTGCACCTGACAGGTAGTACCCCGAAGCTTGCACCTGGCAGGTGGTTCCCCGAAGCTTGCACCTGGCAGGTGGTGCTATCGCCTTGACAAGTTTTACGCCGAGCAATACCTTCATGCTATGTTTGCCACCCTCGTAAACTGTCTAGCAATTATTATAGGCTCCCTTATTGGCATTGGTATTGGCAGCCGCATTAAAGATGAATTTCGCAATGTTATTTACATTGGCGCCGGTATTGCCACCCTTGTCCTCGGCATGAATATGGCGTTTTCCAGCACAAAGCCCATATATCTATCCTTGGCCCTTTTGGGCGGGGGCCTTCTGGGAACCTGGTGGAAGATAGATGGGGGCATCTTGGCCCTGGGCCATTTCCTAGAGCGCATAAGCACCAGGGGCCCGGCGCACAATGCCGCAAAAATTGAAAATGGCTGGGATTTTGGACGGGGTTTTTTAAATGGCTCGGTGCTCTTTTGTGTGGGGGCCATGGCCTTAATTGGCTCGTTTAAGGCGGGCGCCGAGGGCGATTACAATATGATTTTTACCAAGAGCGTCTTAGACGGCTTTATTGCCATCCTCTTTGCCGCCGCAATGGGCCCCGGTGTGGCCTTTTCTGCCCTCTCTATCTTAGTCTACCAGGGGGCGCTTACCCTGGGCGCCCGGGCAATAAGGCCCTGGGTCTCTCCCCTTATGCTGGATGAATTGTCCGGTCTGGGCGGGGCCCTTATTATAATGATTGCGCTAAACCTCCTGCATTTAAAGGAAATTAAAACCGCCAACTTTCTTCCCGCCCTTATTCTTATGGCAATTTTTGTGCTTTTAGATCCTTTTATTGCAAATCTTGGACAAATATGGGGGATTTTCGGCTAAGGCATTTGACAAAAGCCCCACTTTTGTGTCAAGCTTTCGCATGGAACCTATCTTCATCAATTTAAATTCCCATACAGCTATATTTTTCTCTGCCTTGGGCACTTTGGCCCCCACAACGCCACAAACAATTTTAGAGAGGTATATATATGTTTAAAGAAGGTCTTTCCTACGACGATGTGCTTTTAATTCCCGGGTATTCCGAGGTCCTGCCGCGGGACTGTCGGGTGGACACACAGCTCTGTGCGAATATCAAACTGAATGTGCCTATTCTGTCCTCGGCGATGGATACGGTTAGCGAGGAGCGTCTGGCAATTGCCCTTGCCCTCGAGGGCGGTTCGGCGGTTATTCATCGCAATCTTTCGCCAGAGGTACAGGCGCGCCAGGTTTCCAGTGTTAAACGCTATTTAAACTGGATTATCGACTCTCCCATTACCGTACATGCAGATCAGACGGTATTCGATACCAAGGCGATGATGGCCAAATATGCGGTGTCGGGCATGCCGGTTTTAGACGACGAGGGCCGCCTTGTGGGCATTATTACGGGGCGCGATCTGCGTTTTTGCCGGGACGACAGTCTTTTAGTGCGCGATGTTATGACCCGCAACCCCATTGTCGAGACAGGTACCCCTTCCACTTCCAGCGCAAGGGAAAAGTTTGATAAACACCGCATAGAAAAACTGCCCGTAATTGACGATTCCGGGCATTTAACCGGCCTTATTACGGTAAAGGATATGGAAAAACATGAGCGTTTCCCCCGCGCGGCCCTCGATACATCGGGGCGCCTGATTGTTGGTGCGGCAATTTCGCCCAACGACTGGGAGGTGCGCCTACCCCTTTTAGAGAAGGCGCGCGTAGACTTTGTGGTTCTCGATACCGCTCATGGCGACACCGCCGATGGGGCCCGGGCCATCGGGGCCCTTAAAAAACGCTTTAATATACCGGTAATTGGGGGGAACGTGGTTACCGGCGAGGGTACCCGGCGCCTTATCGAGGCGGGGGCCGATGCGGTTAAGGTGGGCATTGGCCCTGGTTCAATTTGCACCACACGCATTGTAGCCGGTGTGGGTATGCCACAGTTTTCGGCCGTTTTAGATTCTGCGGACGAGGGGGCAAAACACAATATCCCCATTATTGCCGACGGGGGCATTAAGTTCTCTGGCGATATTACCAAGGCCATTGCCGCCGGCGCCAGTGTGGTTATGCTGGGCAACCTTTTTGCCGGCCTAAAAGAGGCCCCCGGCCGGGAGATAATTTACGATGGGCGCATTTACAAGACCTATCGCGGCATGGGCAGCCTTGGCGCCATTGCCGAAGGGGCAGGGGACCGCTATCAGATTGGCAAGGACGAAAGCCCAGTGCCCGAGGGCATCGAGGGCCGTGTGCCCTATAAGGGCGAGCTCAAGGGCTTTTTGCACCAGATGGTCGCGGGTCTTAAAAAAGGCATGGGCTACTGTGGTTGCAAGGACATACATGCACTGCGCAATTATCGCAAATTTGTAAAAATTACCGGTGCGGGCCTGCGCGAAAGCCATGCCCACGATGTAACGATTACCCAAGAGGCGCCGAATTATTCGCGCTCATAATATTTTTCAGCTTTAGGACGCCACTATGGACAAGATTCTTATTTTAGACTTTGGAAGCCAGAGCACCCAGCTTATCGGGCGACGCATTCGTGAACTTGGGGTGTATACCGAAATTCTGGCCGGCGACAGCCCCTTGGGCCCACAGCAATTAGAAAATGTAAGGGGCATTGTGCTCTCCGGCTCCCCAGATTCGGTATATACTGATGGGGCAGGCAGGCCAGATTCGGCCCTGTACGAGCTTGGGCTGCCAATATTGGGCATTTGCTATGGCCTACAGCGCATGCTGGTCGACCATGGGGGGCGAGTAGAGGCAGAGGGGCGGGAAGAAGCAGGCAAGACGAAGATTCAGCTAAATCCTACAGCCCTTTTGCAGGCGCCCCAGCACATCGCCGACTTTCTTGCCTCCTTTGGCGACGAACAGGAGGCCTCGTTTACCACCTGGATGAGCCACAGCCAGTCCATTGCCGAACTGCCAAAGGATTTTATAGCCCTAGCCAGCAGCTCAGAGGGGAATATGGCAATTGTTGCCCATAGTAGCAGGCCCTGGCTGGGGCTGCAGTTTCATCCGGAGCTCAGCCACTGCCAAAGGGGGCAGGCCATTCTTGGCGGCTTTGTCTTTGGCATATGTAAGGCCAAGGCCGAATGGCATATGCAGGCCTATGTCGATTCGCTAAAAGAGGGGCTTATCCGCGAAATTGGCGACCGTCAGGTTTTATTGCTTATCTCTGGCGGGGTCGATTCCACCGTTGCCGGTGCCCTGCTTTTAAAAACGCATTCCCCCGACCTCGTTCATTTAATGTATATGGATACCGGCCTTATGCGGAAAAACGAGACCGAGGCGGTAAAGACAAGCTTGGAAAAATTGGGCGCAAAGCATGTGCACATTGTCCACTGCGAGGGGGAATTTTTAGCGGCACTGGCGGGTCACAGCGACCCCGAGGCAAAGCGAAAAATAATTGGCGACCTCTTTATAAAAATTCAGGAGCGGGAGGTGGCCAAGCTCAATTTAAACGACAACTACCTTCTGGCCCAGGGAACCTTGTATACCGACTTAATTGAAAGCGGTAAGGGGGTTGGCAACAAGGCCAAACTTATTAAAAGCCATCACAATGTGGGTAGCCCCCTTGTAGCGGCCCTTCGCAAGGCCGGTCGCATTTTAGAGCCCCTGGACTGTCTGTATAAAGACGAGGTGCGTGCCCTTGGGCGCCTGCTCAATGTGGATGAACAGGTCATTGTTCGCCACCCTTTTCCGGGCCCCGGTCTGGGCGTGCGCATTATTGGCGAGGTTACCAAGAGCAGCTGCGATATTTTGCGCGAGGCCGATGCCATTTATATTGATGAGCTAAAACAGCGGGGCCTATACGAAAAAATTTGGCAGGCCTTTGCCGTACTTTTGCCTATTCGCTCGGTGGGAGTGGTCGGCGATAGCAGAAAATATGGCCGCGTCCTTGTATTGCGCGCAATTTTAAGCGAAGATGGAATGAGTGCCGATGTCTATCCATTTGATATGAAGGACTTATTGGAGATATCTACCAAGATTACAAATCAAGTTCCGGAAATAGGGCGGGTGAGCTACGACATTTCCTCGAAGCCCCCGGCCACCATCGAGTGGGAATAGGCGCCAGCGAAGCTGGCGGCGGCAGCATAGCGACCTGCGCCAGCATAGCTGGCGCGCCAGCGAAGCTGGCGGCGGGGATGAGGCAACTAGAGGGAGGAAGGAATATGAAATCGGGTTCGTTTTTACTTTTGGGAATGTTGGCCAGTCTAACATTTTTTTCCTGTATCGGCATGCCCGACTTTTATTTAATAAAGGTTTTAGACGATTCATCAAAATCGGCTGCCCTTACCGAAAAGGGCATAGCTGAATATCGGCTGCATTTAATTGAAAAAGGCGACCTGTCTCAAATGGACAAGGTAATGCGGTATTTTACCAATGCCCTAAAACTGGACCCCGCCAATGCACGGGCAGAGCTGTATATCAACCGCCTGCGAACCTTTAAGCTCGACTTTGTAAAAGCCCGCTTAGAGGAGGCGAGACGCCTGTATTCGAAGGCCACCCGCAGCGAAAACGAGGATTACCAGCTCCTATTTGCCATTCGGCGTGCCATCGATGTGGACCCAACAAACAGGGATGCCCAAAAACTTTACAACGACACCCGTTCCCTGCGCGATTTAAGCCTTGCCCGCCTAAACGACACCAGCGAGCGCAGCCTTAAAGAAATTCGCGCCGATATGTCCCCTGCCGAAAAAGAGCGCCTTTATGTGCGGGCCCTGTATGGCTCGGCGCGGGCCCTCAGTTTAAACGCCGAAAATAAATCGGTAAAAATACAGTACGATTTGGCCCGAGAGCCTTTAAAAGCCATTGTCGATGACATTGTAGCTACCGCCTATGAATTAAAAACCAAGGACCAATTTACCAACGCCCTAAAACAGGCCGACAGAATTAAAAGTATCAATGTGCAGACCCTGGACTCCTTTAAACGCGAAGAAGAGGACCTGCGCTTTACCCTTTTATACGACTGGGCCCTGGGCCTTGAGCGCAACCGCCGCTATGCCCTGGCCTTGGAAAAAATAGAGGCCGCCCTTGTCGTGCGGCATACCGATGCGGCAATTCAGGCGCGCAAGCGCATTGCCACCGCTTGGCGGACCCCCGCCCCAGTGGCAAGGGTGGCGGCCCGACCAGCACCTAAACCCCAGGTGGCCGAGGAGGGCGCGGAGATTAAACCGGCGGACATACTGGCCCAGGTCCAATCGGCCTTGGACTATTTTAATCTAGCCGAGGTAAAGGCCCTGTTGGCAGAGCTGGAATCGATGACGCTCAATGCCGGAGAGCGGGAAAAAATACAGGAATATCGAAACAGGGTGCAGACCATTGTAAAAGAGGAATACGAAAAAGGACTTGTCGCCTATAGGGAAGAAAATTTTAGGCTGTCTATAGAGTCCTTTTCGCTTGTCAACTCTTGGAACGAAGGCTACGAGCAGGTGGCAGATTACTTAGAACGCTCTAAAGATAAGCAGCGCATTATTGACCAATTTAGCGAGCAATAGGAGAGGCCAAGATGAAAAACGAGAAAGAAAAATTAAAAAAACAGATAGATACGACGAAAAGCCAACAGAGAAAAACAATAGCCATTGTCGATATTTTTTATTCCCTTGTCTTTTTAAGCTGGATTATTCTGCCAATAATTTTAAAAAGCTTAAAAAAAGAAGCCTATTGTTTTTTTTCGCCTATCGAGCTACCAAAATTGGCCGGAAGCCTTATTGGAAGCGGCATTCTTTGGGCCTTTTTAGGCCTGCTTGGGGCAATTGCCCTTTTTAAATGCGTTTCGCCCTTTTTCTTAAAAAAACTGCCCGCCCTTTTACGGCCCGGGCGAAGTTTACCGCTTTTACATTCGGTAATATTGAGTTTGGGCGTTTTTATTATTTATTTGCTCAACGTCTTTGCCCATGCCAGCAGGCCCTCTTGGTTTTTACACATCAGCCTTGCAGAGTACATTTATTTTGGCCTGACCATTGTCTATAATGCAGCCTTTTTAATTATCATAATCCGCTCATTGAGCAAAAAAAATCCCGCCTACCAGGACTATTTAGCCTATCGGATAAAAGGAAGTGGCAAAAAAAGACTGTTGGACTTTGTCTTAAACCGCGGTATCCAGCGCCGGCTCTTTGTCTCCTTTGTGCCCCTCATTGTAGCTATCATCCTGATAATCTCGTTTTTAACCATAACCAATTTTCAAAAAACAATGGTGGACTCCATCATCCAAAATGGTCTGAGCCTGGCAGAGCGAACAGCCAATGTTATTCGCTCCAACCCCGGTGATTCAATAATGATAGAGGACTACCTAAGTAGCGAATCGAAAAACAATATACGCGCCGAGACAAAGATACCCTTTATTGGTATAACTTATTATCTGCGCAGTCCCGATGGGAAAGGCTTTCGCGCACAGTCCAGCACCAATATAGGAAAGAACGGCCAGGAATATGGCGCAGCCTATATCGATGCCAAGGAGGCCGATTATCAATTCGACGAGGTCCTGCACCAGTACGAATTTAGAGCACCGGTCCGCCTTTCGGGCAGGAGCATCGGCTTTGTCCAGGTCCTGTACGACCGCGACACCGTCTTTGAGCCCTTTTTTAGAACGCTTATCCGGGTTATCTCCATCGCCTTTATTGCTATTTATTTATCAATTTTTTTAACCTATCTTATTGGGCGCAATATTGTCCTGCCCATTTTGTTTTTGCGTCTGAGTGTCTCATCGATTTCGGATATTCTTTCGTCGATGATAAAAGGCGAGACAAAAATTTCCAGCGAACTGCTAAAATACCAGGACAGGGTTTTGACCAAGGACGAAATTAAATCCCTCTCTCATGAGGTGGGAAATATGACCCAGGTAATTCGGGGTATTGTGCCCTATATTTCGGCCTCCACCCTGCGTTCGGCCGATAAAACTGGTCCAAGCAGCGAGTTACGCGAACTCTGCTTTTTGTTTACCGATATTCGCGGTTTTACCACAATGTGCGAGGGCCTTTCGCCCCAAGAGGTTGTCGAAGTGTTAAACCGCTATTTGGATCTGCAATCTTCTATAATAATGAAGCATCAGGGCGATGTGGATAAATTTGTCGGCGACGAGGTTATGGCCATGTTCGAGGGCAAGGATAAAGAGCTTAAAGCTGTGCGCTGTGCCCTGGAAATACGCGAAGAAATGAAGGCCGAGCGGGACCGCGCCCTGGCCGAGGGCAAGAGCGTTGTCTCGATTGGCATTGGAATAAATACCGGCCCAGTGGTCTTTGGCTCGGTGGGGGCCCGGGACCGAATGGATTTTACCAGCATTGGCGATACCGTAAATTTAGCAGCTCGCTTAGAGGGAGCCAACAAGGCCTATGCCACCGACAGCCTGATAAGCGAGGCGGTCTGGGAAAAAGTTTCTGGCGAGTTCCTGTGTCGGGAAATCGACCTTTTAACCGTAAAAGGCAAGAGCGAGCCGGTGCGCATTTACGAGGTGCTAAAATCCTTGGACCAGGTAAAAGCAGAGGACGAAAAGCTAGTTAAAGACTGGGAGACAGCGCTCAAGCGCTACCGCGACCGAAAATGGGCGATGGCCGAAAAAAGTTTTGCCAAAATTGCCGAAAGCTACCAAGACGAAGCGGCCGAGGTCTTTATCGAGCGCATTCAGCTCTTTAAGCAGAATCCCCCGCCCCCGAGGTGGGATGGCGTCTTTAAACTTAGTGTAAAATAAACTATACTTCCAAAATTATGAGCAAGAAGGCTGTACACTGGGCAGATATAACTGCCGAACAGATAGTCCGCGAAAAGGGACAAAAAAAGGTATATACCTGTGCCTCGGGTATAACCCCCTCGGGCACCGTGCATATTGGCAATTTTAGAGAGATTATTTCGGTAGATCTTGTCGTGCGGGCCCTGCGAGATCAGGGCAAAAATGTGCGCTTTATTTATTCCTGGGACGACTACGATGTCTTTCGCAAGGTGCCCCAGAACATGCCAAGGCAGGAAGAGCTGGAAAAACATTTGCGCTTTCCCATTACCATGGTGCCCGACCCCTGGGAGCGCGACGAAAGCTATGCGCGCCACCACGAGGTCGATGTAGAAGAGGTCTTGCCACTAGTGGGCATCGAACCAGAATATCTGTACCAGGCCCAGCAGTACCGCCGCTCGGCCTACGCCAAAGAAATAAAAACTGCATTGGAAAAACGCGAAGAGCTGGTAGATATTTTAAACAGCTATAGGGACGATGAGCATAAAATAAGGGGGCCCTGGTGGCCGGTTAGTGTTTTTTGCTCCTCCTGTAACCGCGACACCACCGAAATTTTAAGCTGGAATGGCGATTGGGAGCTGACATATCAGTGTAGTGAATGTGGCCACCGCGAAACCGTGGATATCCGCCAGGCCCAGGGCGTTAAACTTGGCTGGCGCGTAGACTGGCCCATGCGTTGGGCCCACGAGGGGGTCGACTTCGAACCTGCTGGCAAGGACCACCACAGCCAGGGCGGCTCCTTCGACACCGCTAAGCACATTGCCCGCAAGGTGTATAATTTTGAGCCCCCCATCAGCTTTAGATACGATTTTATCGGCATTAAAGGCGACCCCGGCAAGATGTCCAGCTCTAAGGGAAAGGTGGTGGACCTGCCAGATATTTTGCGCGTATACACGCCCCAAGTCGTGCGCTACCTCTTTGCCGGCACCCGCCCCAATACCGAGTTTGTCATTAGCTTCGACCTCGATGTTATAAAAATTTACGAAGACTACGACAAGACCGAACGCATTGCCTATGGCCTGGAAAAGGCCAAAAACCCTGGAATCTACGAACGGGAGCGCCGCATTTACGAGCTTTCCCAGGTACATGGCATGGCAAAACAGATGCCGTACCAGCTAGCCTTTCGCCATCTTTGCAATTTATTGCAAATTGCCGACGGCGATATCGAAAAAGTATTATCCCATTTGGGCGATGTAAAACCCGAACAGCGGGAAGATTTTATTGCGCGCTGTAACTGCGCTTGGTACTGGATACGCGAATGCGCCCCCGAAGATTTTCGCTACCACCTGCGGGTGGAAGGCGACGAAAACAAGCTGGACCCTCGCGAAAAGGAAGTGCTGGCCCAGCTCTATAATAAAGTGGTGCTTTGCCTCGATGACTTCCCCGACGACAAAAGTCTTGGCCAAGAGTTATACGCCCTGGCAAAGGAACTGGAAATTGATAGCAAGGAGCTTTTTAGAATTTCCTACCAAGCCCTGGTGGGTAAGGATCAGGGACCGCGCTTGGCAGGCTTTTTGCGCAGCATTGGCCGGGAACGCCTAACCGCTATTTTTGCTCTAATTCTAGAGAAGGAACTTCTATAAACTCCCAGGCGCAGTGCTCCTGGGCCTTTGCCGTATGGACGGCATTTTCGGCATAGCGTATAAGGGCATTTGTATTGATATAGGCAGGCGTGCCAGGCTTTGGGTGGATAATGCTGGTGCCAATACTTATACAGCTCTGTATGCGCTGCCCCTCGTGCAGAAAGTCCTTTCCGGCGGCAAAGTCGATAAGCCGGCCGGCGAGCTTTTCTAAGCGCTGCCAATTACAGCTGGGGATGACAATACAGTATTCATCGCCCCCCCAGCGCGCTAAGGTCTCCGGCTTTTTTATTATCGAGTTCATATACTGCGCAATGCTCTGAATAATCATATCGCCGGCGTCGTGCCCATAGGTATCGTTAATATGCTTTAGGCGATCGATATCGCAAATTAAAATGCCCAGGACATCCTCTTCGCGCTGCATACGGTTTATCTCCTGGTGCAGATGGGTAAGTACCCTTTTGCGGGACATAAGACCGGTTAGCTCATCGTAGGGCGATATAGGAGGTTTAAGGCGCATTGCCTTGCGCACCCTTCTAATTTCGCTGCGACTAATAGAGTTCTCGCCTTCGTCGTCCAGGCGCAGGCCCTCGGCCTGCGCACCACCGGTGGCGGTAATATGGGGAATATCAATAATAAAACGGCTACCAATCTGCCGCTGTCTATCTATGGGCGATTCACAGCTAATGCTGCCCCCCATAGCATCTAAAAGTCGCTTTGCAATGGTAAGTCCCAGCCCAGTGCCCCCATAGTCGCGGGAGACAAGGCCATCCTGCTGGCTAAAGGGCACAAAGAGGTAGCGGCGGTACTCTTCTAGGATACCAATACCGGTGTCCTCTACCGTAAAGCGCAGAGAAACCTTCCAGGTCTTTTTTTCGCTATCGGCCTTGGGGGCATCCTCCTCGTTAAAGCTCTCCATAACCACCGAAACCGAACCGGAATCGGTAAATTTAATGGCATTTCCCACAATGTTTATAAGAACTTGGCGCAATCTATCTATATCTAAAAGCACCAACTGCGGCAGCTTTGTCTTGGCAAAAAGGCTGAATTTAATTTTTTTCTCCTTTGCCGCAAAATAAAAAACATTGTGCAAATCTAAGAAAATCTGGCGCAAATTAAAGGGAATCATACGCAGCTCAATAATACCCGTTTCGCTTCGGGTAAAATCCAGCAAATCGTTTACCACCGCCAAAAGGCTACGCCCCGCAGAGCTCAGCGAATCCAAATAGGCCCGCCCCCGCGTATCGGCAATATAGGTCCCCAAAAGAGCGGCAAAGCCCAAAATAGAATTGAGCGGAGTGCGCAACTCGTGGCTTATCGAATCTATCATCTGGCTCTTTGCCCAGCTGGCCCTTTCGGCCTCTTTTTGGGCCAATTTTAAACGCTCCTCGCTTTCCCTTTGGGCGCTGATATTCCTAGCCGAGCCAATGATAATTTCGCTGTCCCTTACATAGGTCAGCGACCAGGAAAGCCAAACATGCCCCCCATTTTTAAGGCGCAGCCTGCACTGGATATCATTTTTATGAGTGGGCCCCTCCTCGGTAAAATTGGCCAATTCCAGAAAATTTTTGTCATCCGAGTGCTGATACTCCACTATAAAATGCCCCAGCACCTCTTCTTCCTCCCAGCCCAATTCGTTCTTCCAGCTGGGGTTTATTTTTAATATCTTCCCCTTCAGGTCCAAAATGCACAGACATTCGCTGCCCAGGTCGAAAAACAGGTCTATGTACCGCTTGGAAAGACGCAATTGGCGGGCCCGGTCTTCCAGCTCCTTTTCGAAGGAGGCCGTCAGGTCTAAGGAAAGCCGGCTGGTTATTAAAAGTATATAGCCTAAAACCCATAAAACAACCGAAACCGCAGCAACGAGAATTACAAAGCCAGGCATCTTGCCCATCGCCACATTTTCGTATACCTCTGATCTTGACTGGGCCACTCCAATGCGCAGGAAATTGAATAGGGCGTTTCCTAAAAACACAAAGGCAATAAAGCGGTTTATCCAGGGGCTGGCCTTTTTAGCCATCCGCAGATGGAAAAACACGGCTATACCATATAAAGAGCCCAAAAAAAAGCTGGAACTAATAAAATGCAGGGCAGAGCTGTCAAAAACATGGGCTAGGGGGCGAACAAGGGCAAGATAAAGGGCCGGTGGCAGATAAAACCACCAAGACTGTCTATCGGCCTTTCCGTCGAAGGCGGCGGCCCCATGGAGCTGGAAACTGGCCGAGACAATAAAAATAGTGGAGGCAAAAATCTCTCCAAATGGCAGGAAAAACAAATGGCTATGCGCAAATAATAAATAGCCCAGGCCCAGCAGAACAAAGGAGAAAGCCCATAATATTATTCCCCGGTACTGTTTTGCCAATACTTTTAACCATACAAAGAAAAAGCCTATTGCTAGGCTCTCTATGCTAAAAAACAAGGCGAGGCTGCGTACATCAAAAGAAAAAACATTCACCTTGCAAAGTATCGCTTATCCAGAGAAATTTTTCCAATAATTGTAATTAATTGTTAGAAAAACACCACTTCGTCGTGTATATGGCCCTCTTCGACCTCCACCTCGGCCAACTGTCCGCCTGCCTTTTTGTGTGCCAATATGGTAAAGCGCTGAATAATACTGCGCAGTCGCTCGCTGTCAATGCTGTCCAAGCTATCATCTATATTTTTAGATTCTAATTTCTGGCGATGTACCTCGGCACTCTGGCTAAATACTGTCTGGGTTTCTACAAGCTTATCTATAAGTATTTCGAAGTCCTTAATTTTTTCGCCGGCCCGATATATTTCGGTGGTAAAGCCAGGGGTAAAAAGATTAAAATTTTGCGTCTCTCGCAAAATGTTTTCGCGCAGAAGGTTTAATTCGCGCCGAATATCAAAAAAACTCTCCTGTATCCTACCGGTGCGTGTGGCCTCTTCCTCGGCTTGGAGGTTAAAATCCACAATAGACAGCTTGCTTTCGCCAATAAACTGCCCCGTGGCATCGAGGGCTTTTTGAACATCCTCGCTTATTTTTTCGGTAAGGCGGGACATCTCGTGCACAGTATCCTGCATGCCCGGAAGGCCAGACTGCTTTGCCACCTCAATTCTGCTGGCAATATTGATTGTCTTAAACCGCGATATAATGCGAATAAAGGCCTTAAAGCGGGTCTCTAGGGCCTCTACCGTAGAGGCCAGGCGTTCGCCATTGCGGGCAATGAGCTGTTTTGTCTTTAGGTGGGCCCCAATGTCCTTGTTCACCTCGTCGAGCTTTTGGGCGGCCTGGCTAAAGATGCAGCTTTCGCAATTTTCCATGCTCTTGCGGCTGTATTCATCAATTAAATAATTCCGTCGCTTTTCGCCTTCCTCCAACACATTGGCAATAAGGCGGGCGTTTTCCTTTATTTTATCTACATTCTCCTGTAAATGCTGGCCAGCATCGGCCAAAATGCTGGCCGACAGTTCGCAAAGGTTTTTGCGAAAGACAAGGGGATCGGTATTTTCACCATTTTCCAAACCCTCAAGCTCTTCCAAGGCCATGAGAACATGATTTAAAGATTGCTGGACAATGTCCTGAGTTTGCACACTTTCCATAATCTTGCCCACAGGCTCGGTTACGCTGCGCGCCCACAGCAAAAGCTCTTTAAATTTTTTACTCATCTCTAAAAGCATGTTTTCCAAATTGTTAAACTGGGTATTTATTTTATCTTCCAGATTTTTAAAAAAATGCTCTTCCGCTTTCTCTAGGCCGTCGAGCTCCTCCCTAAATGTCTGAAACTGGCTGAGCATATACTTCCCATTCTCGATAAGTTGGTCGGTCAATTGAATGGTCCGCCCAGAAAGGCGCTGTAGCTCATCGGTAATTACCGAAAAGGCCTTGCCGGCATGCCCACTTTTTAGCGCAACAGTCATGGCATTCAGGCTTATCAATTCCATTTCCATGCTGTCGTCTTTAATTTGGGCTATGCTATTGTCCAGGCCCCCCAGGCCCTGTATCCCCTTGTTCAGTGTTTCCAAGAGCTGGGTATCGCGTTCGTGCATGGCACTAAAATGCTCAATGGCCTGTTGCACATATTGATGGCTTGTTTGAAACAGCTGCTCCAAAGGTTCTTTGTCCTGATGGCTCTGCTCGAGGCTGTGCTGCATTTCTCGCTGTATTATGGGAAAGGTTGCCGCAAGTCCCAAAAAAAGGCTTTCAGACTCGGAGGCTAGATTTTCAATCTGCGTTTTCAATTCCTGGGTGTTATGCATATTTACTGGAAAGTATAGTCTCGGCCGGCAAGTTGTGCAATGGTAGTGCCCCAAACCTTGCACCTAGCCCCCCGGGGCTAATCCTCCAAACTCGCTCGGACATATTTA
>CAZBJJ010000046.1:0-16244 GCA_964492245.1 uncultured Spirochaetales bacterium
TATTTTTAAATGGCTTTTATCGCTGTGGCCAAGGCGGAAAGAATCTTATAAGGATGAATATGCCCTTAAAATCGAAGAGCGTAAATTTAACTTAGAAGATTTACGAAAATCCAATTTTCAAATACTTGAAGATCCAGCGTACTCCTGCCAATTTTCCGAAAAGGGCATTAAACTACAATTAAAAAAAGGCAATAGCTTGGCTTGGTCAGAATTGGAACACTGGCGCGTGGCAGACATAGAAATTAAGGCCTCGATTATCTTCGATCCAGACAGTGTTTATAGCTCTGCCGGTCTCCTCTTTAGAAAAACAGAGAGCGATAACTATTATCTTTTTCTTCTGTCGAGCAAGGGCCTGTGGCGCTTAGACCAGGTTTTTAATGGAAATCCTCAGTCCCTTATTCCATGGACCGAATTACCAAAGGGCAGAGAAATAACCAAAGAAGAATCAATTGAGCTGAGCATAATTGCAATTGACCGACGTATTACCTTAGTTATCGACAGGGTTTGGGCGGGCGAAATCCTGGACGATACGCATTTTGCCGGAACAATAGCCCTCGCGTTGGCAAATTACGAGGAAGGTGGCAGGCCCTCGGTAATTCTAGAAAACTTGAGCCTCAATAGCCGACCCCGAGATGTGGAGGAGACCTGGAGAACATGGGCAGAGGAGGTCCCGCCAATGCGGGAGGCCCGCCTGACCCTGGCCCAGAGCTTTATGGCTATCCAGCAGCCCAGCGCAGCCCTCGTACAAATTAAAAAAATCTGGAAACAACGCGAAGAAAAACTTCCAGCCGAACTACTATTGGCCAGCGAAGCAGCTATTTCCCTCTCGCTTTTGCAGGAGGCAAAAAGCTATATATATGAGCTATTAGAGCTCTTGGGCCCCTTGGCAAAAAACACCCCCACCGAAAGCGAAACAAGCTCTCCAGAGCAATTTAATATCGCCAATATGCAGGATCGGGCCATAGAGCTGGAGCTAAGCCTTCTCTACCTCGAGGGCAATTATAGCCAGCTCTACGACAAAACAAATCTTTTTTTACTAGAACAACCCGGCAATTCCCGG
Organism: uncultured Spirochaetales bacterium; assembly: GCA_964492245.1. Classification (GTDB taxonomy): domain Bacteria; phylum Spirochaetota; class Spirochaetia; order Treponematales; family Breznakiellaceae; genus CAZBJJ01. The sequence continues at coordinate 1,061 of CAZBJJ010000046.1, forward strand.
GTGCGCACCCTTTTAGCCCATGCACTGTATAATCTGGGCCGCTACGAGGCAGCGGCAATAGAGTATGAGCAATTGGCAGAACAGGCTCAAAAGAACGACAGGACCACAGAACAGGGACTGCTTTTTAAAAATGCTGCCCAGGCCTACGAAAACTCTGGAAACACAGAGAAGGCCCTTGAACTCTGGCTCAATGCAGGCAATGCCTTTTTGAATACAGAAGAATATATGGAGCTCTCCCTTTTATTGCCCACCCTTTTAAAATGGGGAAATGCCGAAGCCAAGGTCCATGCCCTCTCGGCCAAATATCATTTTGCCATGGAAAACTGGATTCAGGCCCGCATCGACCTACAAAGTGCGCGGAACCTCTGCGCCCGGGTCGAAGATATAGACCCCGCTGTTCCCTATTTACAGGGTCTGTTACTTATTCGGGAAGGGAAACGGGCAAAGGCCATCGAACTCCTAGAGGAGGCGGTTTCGCTCCAGAGCGATTATTATCCGTTTTTATTCCGTTTGGCCGAATCGCGTTGGCTTTCGGGAACAAAAAGCGATATCGCCAAGCTGGAAGCCGACCTCCCAATGCTTTTAGAACATGCCGAAGCCGATGGCTGGCTGTACAACCTCGTTGCCTGTTTTGCTATGGATAGACAAGATTGGGAGAGAGCCAAGGCAATGCTGGCCCAGGCAGAGGCCAGCCTGGGGTCGATAAAAGAAGTGCGGGCAAATAAAGCGGAATTGGCATCTCGGCAGGGACACCATGAACAGGCCCTTGAATATATTGCCAGCTACCCCTTAGAGGGCGACCCCCTTATAGATACGCGCCGTGGCAATATCCTGTACCGGCTAGGCCGCCTAGAAGATGCCGAAGAGGCCTTTAGGCTGGTCTTAAAAAAAGACGATAATAATCCTGAATGGTATCGCAATCTGGCTGGCTGTTTAATTGAGCAGGGCCGCTACGGCGAAGCCGATGAACTTTTAGCCAAGGCCTACGAAATTGAACCCGCGGTTAAAACCTTAGAGCTCATTGCCTATGTGGCCGGTAAAAAAGGGGAATACCCTCGGGCAGAGGCCTCCTTGCGCCTTGGCCTTGAAGCTGAACCCCATAATACCGATCTCCTCTTCTCATTGGCTTGGAACTACGTCCAAATGGCCCGTTACGAAAGAGCCAATGAGTGTATTGCTCAATTGGAAGAGCTTATAAAAAAGAATTCTCCTTTAAAACAGAGTTTGGCAGAGTTAGAAAATGCCATTACAATGGCCACTACACGCAACATCAATTGTAGTCTCTGCAATGTACAGTGGACAGTGCCCCGAGAACTCCCCCCCCAAGGGGCCCTTAGCCTTAGAGCAGAGCCCCCCGATACCATGCCCGCAGGCATCTGCCCTAATTGCTCAAAGACCTACTGCATAGGCTGTGTTAAGCAGACCCTTGTAGATCGGCGTTTTCACTGTCCCGATTGCCAGCAGGCCTTAAAACTGAGCGACAACGGCATAGTAAAAATCCTAAACGATTGGCTGTCAAATTTAGAATAATTCTGATATACTTCTTGCATGCGCATTATTTCTTGGAACGTAAATGGACTGCGGGCAATAGCCAATAAGGGCTTTGCCCAATGGCTGCAAGAAGATTCACCGGACATTATCTGTCTTCAAGAGACAAAGGCCCGCCCCGATCAATTGAACAATGAAACACTTGAAATTCCCTTAAAAACTGAAGGGTTTTGGCAGGCCCACTTTGCCTCAGCTCAAAAACCTGGCTACTCGGGAGTGGCAATATACAGCAAAACCGCCCCATTGGATATTCGCTATATGGGTTTTAAGGAATTCGATGCCGAAGGGCGGGTGCTTATAGCCGAATACCCTACATTCACCTTAATTAACGCCTACTTTCCCAATTCCCAGGAGGGCGGAGCCCGCTTAGACTACAAGCTGGCATTCTGCACCGCGATGCGCGAGGTCTGCGACAACTTGGTAGCATCGAACCGAAACCTCGTCCTCTGTGGCGATTACAATATTGCGCACCGGCCCATAGACCTGGCAAACCCCAAGGCCAACGAAAAAAATCCCGGCTACCTACCCGAGGAACGGGCCTGGATGGAAGAGTTTTTAGCAGCCGGTTATACCGATTCTTTTCGCAGTTTCTACCCCGATTTGCCCGAAAAATATAGCTGGTGGAGCTATCGCTTTAAGGCCCGGGAGAAAAACATTGGCTGGAGAATTGATTATCACTGTGTAAATAAGGGCTTTGCAAAGGCACTAAAAGCGGCACATATTCGCAGCGAGGTGATGGGTTCGGACCACTGCCCCGTAGAAATTATATTAAAGGATTAAAACAGTGGGTGCAAAGATAAAATATAATTCTCCGGCTATTTTAAGTTTTTCTTTATTTTCTGCCCTTATTCTACTTTTAAATAACACTTTTTTCCCCAATTTAATCCAAGGTTTTTTCCTTATACCCGGTAAAAACCAATTTAGTTTTTCGCATGTTCTCAATTGGTTTCGACTTTTTACCCACGTTGCAGGACATGCAGACTGGAACCATCTTATTTCAAATTTTGCCATTATCCTGTTAATTGGGCCCATTTTAGAAGAACTCTACGGCTCTTTTACTATTTTTTTTATGATACTCACCACCGCCTTTATAACAGGAATCCTAAATGCAGTCTTTTTTAGCACCAGCCTACTGGGGGCCTCGGGCGTGGCATTTATGATGGTCCTATTGATATCTTTTACCAATTTTAAACGAGGCGAAATACCACTCACCTTTATTTTAATACTCATACTGTACCTAGGCCGAGAAATATTAAATGCACTTTTTGATGCAGAAAATGGCATTAGCGAGTTTGCACACATCGTTGGCGGCTTTTGTGGTAGCTTGTTTGGTTTTTTTAATGGAGAAGCTATGACAAAACCTAAAAAGTCTTCCCCAAAACCCAAGTCTACTGAAAACCTCTTATAGATCTGAGAAATTTATTGGCTTATTATAATTTAAAGGTATACTATTTTAGCTTTATCTTTTTTATTGGAGTACCAGGATGTCTACTTTTTTTATTATTGGCATATTCCTTTTAATCCTGCTTGTTTTAAGTCTTTTAATTATAATAAGACTATACCGCGATAAAAAACATTTAATGCAGGATTTTTCTCATATATTTGATATCACCATCTCCTCTCTTGGCCACGGCCTTAGTGCCTTTGCCTCGGGAGATATACGAAAAACAATCGATCCTGCCCCATTTTCGGCAAAGACCCCAATTGCCCAAAAAGTTGAACGAGACCTTGAATTGGCTATTGAAGATTTTAATTCAATTACCGCCGCTCCTTCCAAGAGGCTTTGTTTTACTGGGGCAAATAGCTACGAAGAGGGCCATTTAGCAGGGCAGGAAATAGATAAATTATTACATGGCACGGGCCATATTGCCTGTATTATTCCATCTTATAGTCAAATAAACCATGTTCTTAGAATGAAGGGCTGCGTAGATTATATTTTAGAGCATGCCCCAAATATAAAATTAATTGATGTTTTTGAAGGGGCGGGAAACAGGGACGTCACCTTAGTGGTAGCAAAAAAATAATCGAAGAGCATCGCAATCTTTCGCTCATCTACATTACCGACGGACACAGCCCACCGGTTGTGGCAGAGCTTGTAGAAAAGCTTAACCCATCAATAAAAATTGCCACCTTCGATGCAATTCCCGAAAACATTGAGCTGTTAAAAGAGGGGAAGTTTTCTCTGCTTATTGAACAAAACTCATTTGCCCAAGCTTGGAATTCGCTTATCCATTTATACAACGCCTGTAATTCAAACTGGAAGCCCACTACGCCTAAGCTATTCATGCCTCCCATTCCCATTACCATCGACAATTACCGCTCCTATTGGGATGACGCCAAAAATAAGCGCATATTGCAAGACGAGGAAAAAGGGCAACTTGCCGAGGTTCTAGATCGCCGACCCAAGCGGGCCTACAAATTCGCTCTTATCATGCCGCTTTCCACCGGATTTTTCGAAGGGCTCGGCAGAGGTGCCGAAGCTGCCAGGCAACATTTAAAAGAGCTTGGCATAGAGGTTACCATTGTCGATGCCTTTAACACTTGGAACGATTTTGGTTCCGTCAGTATATTTGCTCCTATTATCGATTCCTTTATCGCCCAAAATTACGATGGCATTGCCACAGTTGTAGTCGACCCCAATCTTACCCCTGCAATAAATAAGGCCATCTCTAAGGGCTTAACAGTGACAAGCTTCAATACCGAACCCTCAAACTTCAGGGAAATTCTACTCACTATTATTAACAATGGCGAAGTTCTTGCCCGAGACAGCCAGAACCTTGCCGCCTCTGCAGAAGAGTCCTCGAGAACCACTGCCCAAATTGTCAATTCCATAAAGGGGATTCATGGCGATATCGAAAACGAAAAAGATAAAATTGCCGGTACCGACAAAGAACTTAGCACCTTAAATGAGCAAATTGCCAATATGCAGAGTAGCCTTGCCCAATATGCCCAATTCCTCGTAGATATGACCGACCAATCCCTACAGGGCAGCAATTATATGGCTGCCACCTGGCAAGAGACCGAAAAACTTAAAACCGTTATCGACACTATTTCACAATCGCTCAACGCCTTCCAGGAAAAACTTTTAAAGGTGAACGAGTTCGCTGCAATTATCGAAAATCTCTCCGAAAGCACCAATGTTTTAGCGATAAACGCCTCGATACAGGCCGCAAGAGCAGGTACAGCAGGCAAGAGCTTTGCAGTTGTAGCTGGCGAAATTCGAAGCTTAGCCGGCAATTCTGGTAAGACTGCCGAGGATATCCGTCTGTTAATAAACGAAGTGTCCCGTTCTATGAGCGATATTTTAATTAACAGTAGCCAGGGTATAGTACAAATGGATGCAAATTTAGATAAAACCCAACGGGCCAAAGAATCCTTCGAATCTATTGTACATGCAATAGAAGAGGCTAACAAAGAAATTTCAACCATCGAAAATTCGGTAATGGATATTGTGGAAGCGGGTAATGGGGTAAAGCAAAATATTTTAGCAATTGAAGATATGAGCAATTCGAGCATTCGGCGACTAGAGGAAATATCTTCTTCGGTCAACGAGTATGTGGAGCAGGCTGAATTATTATCCCTTACTGCAAATAACCTTAGCTCACTTACCACAAATCAGGAATTGGTCTTCTCGCAGTTGAGCGTTAAGGAATAATAAACTCAAGTTCTAGCCCAAAATTTATTTTTTTGTTATTCTCTTAGCTAAGATAGGACTGCAAAATCTTTTTTATACAGCAGTTAAGGGAGTGGTTTTGAACAAACGATTAGAACAATTGTTGGAAAGATATCGTGAGCTGGAAATTGAAATCCAAGATCCCAATATAATAAAGGACCAAAAAAAATATCGCGAGATTATGCGCGAACATGCCCATCTGGCGGAGCTGGACCATCTTCAGCATAAAATTGAAGATATCGAAAACGAAATTTCCGATACTAACTCTATTTTAGAAACCGAAAAAGACGCAGACCTCTGCCAAATGGCCGAGGAAGAGCTAGAAAATCTGGAACTTACTCTTGCAAATTTTCAGAACGAGCTAAAACTCCTGCTAATTCCCCGGGATCCTCTGGATGAAAAAAATATTATTATGGAAATTCGTGGGGGTGCTGGTGGAGATGAGGCAGCCCTATTTGCCGCCGACCTCTATCGCATGTATCAGCGTTTTGCCGAGGAAAAATCCTGGAAGACCGAGCTTATGGACTCTAACGAAACTGAACTGGGCGGTCTAAAAGAAGTTGTCTTTTCTATAAGTGGAAAAAATGTCTACGAAAATCTGCGCTACGAATCGGGTGTACACCGTGTTCAACGAGTTCCCGATACCGAATCCTCGGGCCGCATTCATACCTCGACGGTTACTGTCGCCGTTTTGCCAGAGGCCGAGGAGACCGAAATTGAAATTCATCAAGAGGACTTGCGTATTGATGTAATGCGCGCGGGCGGACCAGGTGGACAGAGCGTAAATACCACCGATAGCGCCGTACGCATTACGCATTTGCCCTCTGGTCTGGTTGTTATCTGCCAAGACGAAAAAAGCCAGATTAAAAACAAGGCGAAGGCAATGCGTGTTTTACGAGCTCGCCTTTTCGAGCTGGAAGACCAAAAGGCCCGTGCCGAACGGGCCGAAAACAGGCGCAGCCAGGTGGGAACTGGGGATCGATCGGAACGAATTCGCACCTATAATTTTCCTCAAAACCGCTTAACCGATCATCGCATAAACCTTACCCTTTACAAGCTGGACCTTATAATGGAAGGCGACATGGCTGAGCTTTTAGAAGCTTTAAAACTTACAGCAAAAGAAGAACTCTTAAAAGCTACCGCCTCTTAAACGCTTATGACCACGCAGGAGGCCCTTGCCTGGGGGGCAGCTCAACTTAAGCGCCACAATATTAAAACCGCCCAATTGGATGCAAGCCTCCTACTGGGCCATGCCATGAAGCTAGACCGTGCCAAGGTTTTGGCCCTCTGGCGCAAAGAGCTCAGCACCGAAGAGGAAGAAAATTTTACCACCCTCATTCACAAGAGACTTTCGGGTCTTTCGGTAGCAGTCATTGTTGGCAGCAAGGAATTTTATGGTCTGCAATTTCTAGTAAACCGCGATGTCCTTATTCCCCGCCCCGAAACAGAAATTCTTGTAGATAAAAGCCTCGAACTTATCGACTCTCTTGTTCCAAATTCAGATATCCGCATTTTAGATCTGTGCACCGGAAGTGGCTGTATTGCCATTGCCTTAAAACACCTGCGTCCTCATCTTGCCATAACCGCCATTGACCTTTCGCCAGCTGCTCTGGAAATAGCTAGGGCAAACGAGCGCAATCTCTTAGCCAAGGGGCAAGAGATTACCTGGCTTTTGGGCAATTTATTCGATGCCCTTCCTCCGCCCGGCCCATCGTCCTTGTTCGATATTATCGTAAGCAATCCGCCCTACATAGCTGCCAACGAAATTCCTTGCCTGGCACCAGAGGTTCTGGCAGAACCTCGACTCGCCCTAATTGGTGGCAGCAAAGACGGCCTAGATATTATTCGCAAAATTATTGCCCAGGCCCCCCTATACCTAAAAGAACGGGGAAGTATTTTAATTGAGGCAGGGGGAAATCAGGGCCAGGCCATAGCAGAAGAGTTTAAAAAAAATAGCTTTATCAATTCTCAGCTCTTCGACGATTTGGCTGGTATTCCGCGCGTCAGCCTTGCTTATAGACCTTAATTGCATAAACATTATAGCATCTATACAGAAGCCTGCACCCAGGAGTTGCGCAGGCCGATTAATTTTGCACATAATGGCTACAGAGGCTTTAATTATGGAAGACGTAAGACTCAATTTTGAACAAAAACTTTCCTCTTTTAACACGGAAGAGCGACAAAAAATTCTTATGGCCTTGGAATATGTCGCTGATAGGCACAAAGACAGCCTGCGGGCTTCGGGAGAACCTGCCCTAGTCCACAATATTGCATGTGCAGACATACTTTTAACAATGGGCATGGACAGCGACAGCATCTGTGCAGCTCTCCTCCACGATGTTTTAGAAGGCAAAGAGATACAGGCAAGCAATGTGCTAACAGAGACATTTGGCCAGGATATTGCAAAGCTAGTTCAAAGTCTTACTAAAATATCTGGACTGTCGTCTCGCAATAAATCGCTCCAAGAAGCTGCCAGCATTCGCAAAATGCTCTTTGCCATGGTGGATGATATAAGGGTTATTTTAATTAAACTCGCCGACAAACTCCACAATATGCGCACCTTAAAATATTTACCTATTGAAAAGCAAAAATTAACTGCCCAAGAATGCCTGGATATCTATGCCCCCCTTGCCGACCGCCTGGGTATTTCCTGGATGAAGGCCGAGCTAGAAGACCTCTCCTTAAAACATCTGCATCGCGATGTATATAGCCAAATTAAAGAACTCGTCGCCTTAAAAAAAACCGAAAGACAAGAGTTTTTGCAAGACGCAAAGACCAGCCTGCAGGACGAGTTTAAAAAGGCCAATCTGGAAGTTCAGGTGTATGTCAGGGCCAAGCATTTTTGGTCCATTTACCAAAAAATGCGCAAACGAAATAAAATAAACGACGAGCTCTACGACCTTATGGGCATTAGAATTCTCTGCCAAAAAGAAGAGGACTGCTATACTATTTTGGGCCTTGTACATCGCCTGTATAAGCCCATAGAAGGCCGATTTAAGGACTACATAGCCATGCCCAAGTCCAATGGCTACAAAAGCCTACACACCACTGTAATGGCCAATATTGGCACCCTTATCGAAATACAAATTCGCACCCACCAAATGCACCAGCTGGCCGAGTTTGGTGTTGCCAGCCATTGGCTCTATAAAAAAGGTATGACCAAGGACAATGTCAATATTCAAGACCTGCCCATTATTAACCGCTTGCGCGACTGGAAAGAATTAAAATTAGAATCGGGCGAGGCCTCGGTAAGTTTTCTCGATTCAATTAAACAGGAACTCTTAAAGGATTCCATCTATGTTTTTACTCCCCAAGGCAAGGTAATTGAGCTGCCCATAGGGTCGACACCCATCGACTTTGCCTATCAAATACATACTGCTATTGGCGATTCTTGCGCAGGGGCAAAGGCCGATGGAGCTATTATTGCCCTTTCGGCCGAATTAAAAAATACCCAGGTTATCGAAATCCTCACTAACAACAGAGCTCATCCCCATATCAATTGGCTCAAATTCGTTAAGACCTCCAAGGCCAGAGCGAAAATTCGCGCATGGCTTTTGCAAAACGACGAATCGCTTATAATCGATCGCAATATTGTTGCCCGCAAGCGGGAGATAGACAGTAAAACACCGCTTACAAGCCCCGAAAAGCGTACGAGCACTAGCTCGAAGCCGCTCATGGTAAGTGTGGAAAACCAACGCGATATAATGGTCCATTTTGCACGCTGTTGTAAACCGATGACGGGCGACAACATAATTGGCTATGTCTCTCGGGGTCGGGGTATTATTGTACACCGCAGCCACTGTAAGAATTTAGGGCATATTAGCGAATTTAGCGAGCGAAGAATAGATGTCCAATGGGAAACCGATAAAGACAAACACCTTTTTCGCCTCCATATTGCCTGCGACAGGGATAGCGATATTTTTTCTGAGCTGGAATCCAGTGTCTGTAAACACCAAGGACAGCTTATAGAAGGGCGTTTAGATAAACCCGAAAGCGATTTCCAGAATGGCAGCTTTACTATAGAGCTAGAAAAAAAAGAGGACCTTAAAAAGGTCCTCAAAAGTATTCGCAGCAATCCTTCGGTTCGCCGAATAAGCTTGTTTGAATAGGCTTTTAACTGCGAATATCGATAATTTTATCTACAAGGGGGCCGACAACACGGTTAATGGCCTTCTTATCCATGCCCTGAATTTTCATGGTGCAATAATTATTCGACGGGTCCTCGCCATCGAAGGTCGCAAAGGCCACTATATTTCCTCCCGCCTGCGCAATGCTGCTACCTAGAGAGCCCAAGACCCCCTCTTTTTCGGGTAGTAAAAGGGTTACCCGCAGGCCTGCGTGGCGAGCCCCAAAGAGCTCCAAGAATAATTTAAATAAATCGGATTCTGTGACAATGCCTACTAATTTGTCGTCGCGCATTACCGGTAGACCGGAAATATCATAGTCCACCATAATACGGGCAGCATCTTCCACCGTCATATCCTCGGTTACCGTAAGCACCTTCTTCTGCATTATTTTCTGAACTTCCAGTTTTGAAATTAAATAATTCAATTCATACACATCTAAAACGGTGGCCCCCGATGGCGAGGCATGTATCAGGTCGGTAGATGTTACAATGCCCACCAGCTTATTATGCCGGTCCAATACCGGCAGACGTCGAACCTTTTCCCGGCGCATAATAGCCTGCGCCTCTGGCACAGTCACATCTGGACCAATATACAGCGGGTTTTTAGTCATGCAACGCCCAACAGTCATCTTCTACCTCCAGATCTTATAATATAGCCCTACCAAGCCCTTACAGCCCTAAATAGGCCTTTTTGACCTCTTCGTTCTCCAACAATACGCTGGCCTTATCGCTCATCATTATACTACCATTTTGAATCACATAGGCCCTATTTGCAATTTTTAGGGCCATATTCGCATTTTGTTCAACTAAAAGTATGGTTGTCCCTCTCTCTAAATTTATCTTTTGTATGATATCGAAAATATGTTGCACTATTAGAGGAGCCAGGCCCAAAGAGGGCTCATCTAAAAGCAGTATTTCGGGGCGGGACATAAGCGAGCGCGAAATAGCCAGCATCTGCTGTTCCCCTCCCGAAAGCGTACCGCCCATCTGATGCCTTCGCTCGGCCAATCGTGGGAAAAGATTAAAGACCTCGTCCAAATCCTGCTTTATCGCCAGCTTATCTCGGCGAACAAAGGCCCCCATGTTTAAATTTTCTAATACGGTTAAATCGGGAAAAATACGTCTGCCCTCGGGAACCTGCGAAATGCCAAAATTAATTAACTCGTGTGCAGGAATATTGCTGATATCCTTGCCATCAATTAAAATACTCCCCGAACGGTCTTTAATAAGGCCACAGATGCTCATAAGGGTCGTAGTCTTTCCTGCCCCATTTGCCCCAATTAGACTTACCATTTCCCCTTTTTCAACTTTCAGCGATACCTGTTTAAGGGCCTGTATATTTCCATAAAAGGCGTTTACCTTTTTCAATTCCAATAAAGCCATCTTATTCTCCCAAATAGGCCTTTATAACCTCGGCATTGGCCCGAATATCAATAGGATTTCCCTCGGCAATAAGTCTTCCATAGTCCATAACATATATCCAATTTGAAACGTTCATAACCAAGCTCATGTCGTGCTCAATCAATAAAATACTCACCTTGTTCTCGTTGCGGATAAGCTCGATGGTTTCCACTAATTCCTTTGTCTCCTGGGGGTTCATTCCCGCAGCAGGCTCGTCGAGGAGCAGAAGAAAGGGATCGGTGGCCAGTGCGCGTGCAATTTCTAGGCGTCGTTGGGCCCCATACGAAAGGTTTGCGGCCATCTCGTTTGCAAGGGGTAAAAGCCCAAGTTGCTTTAAAATATCTCGGCTTTCCAGCACAACCCTTTCTTCTTCCTGTCTTGTCGCCCTGGTTTTAAAGAGAGCTCCAAAAATTCCTGCCTTTAGCGAATTGTTTCGCCCAAGCATGACGTTCTCTAATACGGTCATTTTAGAAAAAAGGCGAATATTTTGAAAAGTTCTCGCCAGGCCCAGTCGGTTAATTTCATGCGGGTTTTTTCCCTGTATAAAAAGAGGCTCTTTGGTGGCGCGGGGAGATATCTGTATTTTTCCTTCGGTGGGCCGGTAAACCCCAGTAACACAGTTGAACAAGGTTGTCTTACCTGCACCATTTGGGCCAATAAGTGCAGTAATTTCAGCCTCTCTTATTTCCAGACTTATGCGGTCTATGGCTCGCAGCCCTCCAAACACCATCGATAAATCCTGTACGCTTAAAATTGCCGAGGTATTACTTCGCATCGGCTACTCCATCTTCTAAAAGTGAATACACCTTTCTTTTGCGCGGGATAAGGCCATCAGCCTTAAATATAATAATAAGAATCATGGCAACACCGTAAATAATCATGCGATACTGCGAAAGTGGCCTAAACCATTCTGGCAGCAATTTTAAAACGAGGGCCCCAATAAACACGCCGGGAATTGAACCAGTTCCCCCAATGACCACCGCCATTAAAATAATAATCGACTCCCATAGGGTAAATGATCCGGGATTGATAAAACCCGTTCGAGCGGCAAAGAGCACCCCGGCAATTCCTGCCCAAAAAGAGCCCAGAGCAAAGGTAATGAGCTTGTTTTTAACCAGGTTTATCCCTACAGCCTGGCAGGCAATTTCGTCCTCGCGCATGCCTTCGAGCGCACGCCCCACCCGCGAATTTTCCAAACGCCTTACCATTACGGTGGCCAAAATTACAAAAAAAAGTGTTATATAATATATATATGTGGTTGCGGGCGCTATGCCCAATTTAATGCCAAAGAACCAGGGTTTTGGTATTAAGCGTATACCCTGTGCCCCCCCGGTCAGTTTTGTGGAATTTTGCAGGAACATCCGTACAATTTCGCCAAAGGCCAGGGTGATAATTGCCAGATAATCGCCCCGCAGGCGCAGAACCGGTAGGCTTAAAAGGATGCCAAAAATAGTGGCCATTACGGCCCCAAGGGGCAGTGCAAGCCAAAATAGCAAGCCTGTATGAATGCCTTTAGCTACAAATACGGGGCCCATATATTTCCACAGCATCCCATAGCTGTAAGCGCCCACCGCAAAGAAGGCGGCATGGCCCAAATTAAGCAGCCCCCCCAGGCCCACAATTATATTTAAACCGAGGGCCAAGAGCACGTAGATCATTGCTGTAACCACAATGCCAGTCGAGTAAAACCCCACAACAAGGGGATAGGCAATTGCGATAATCAACAAGATAAATATATACAGAGCCTTATTTTGAAAAATGGTTTTTTCTTGTAAAAACCGGGACATCTTGCCAAAGACTGAGCGCACCGGACAGGCTTTAACCTTGAACAGAGAGCTACGTTTTGCTTTTAAAGTCTTGCCAAATTGCCATAAAAGAGAAAGTATTAAGGCAATCCCAAAAACACTGGGCAAAAACACCCAGCGCCAAGAAAGACTAGCTACGCCGTTGACAACCGAGACCTTCATTACCAAAAAAGGGAAGAGCAAACAGCTAAACCAAAATGCCTGGAAGAGGGCCTGTAATAAATCTTTAATAAGCTTGTTCTTCATACCTATACCTTTTTATGCTCTTTCTTGCCTAAGAGCCCATTTGGCTTTATCACAAGGATTAAAATAAGAATAAGAAAGGCAAACGCATCCTCGTAGTCGCTACTTATATAGCCGGTACCTAGGCTTTCGGTAAGGCCTAAAATATAACTACCCAAGAGCGCACCGGGTATGCTGCCAATTCCGCCGAGAACCGCAGCAACAAAGGCCTTAATACCCGCCAAAAAACCAATATAATAATTTATCTGTCCCGCATAGGAGCTAACCATAAGGCCACCGACTGCGGCCAGCGAGGAGCCAAGCACAAAGGTAACCGAGATTACCTTGTTTATGTTTACTCCCAACAACTGTGCCATCTCTCTATCCTGCGCCGTTGCTCGCATTGCCCTGCCCATACGAGTAAACTTAATTAAAATAGAAAGCAAAATCATTATAATGGTGGTAGATACGAGGATGATAAATTGAGTCGAGTTCAAATACGATTTAAAGGGCTCCAAAAAGGCAAGGCTTGGCAAAAAAGAGGGAAAGAAGAGATATTTTTCGCTCTGGGAAAGCAGAACAAAGTTCTGCAAAATTATAGACATACCGATGGCACTAATTAAGGCAGAGAGCCTTGGTTTGGTTCGCAAAGGACGATAGGCCAAGCGCTCTACGGTAATGCCAAACATGGACGAAAAGAGTATGGCAAATAAAATTGATACCAGCAAAATTGACCAAGCTGGCAGGCCAAAGGGAGTCAGAAGACCGGCGACAATTAAGGCGATAAAGCCACCAATCATATAAATCTCGCCATGGGCAAAGTTTATCAATTGAACAATGCCATACACCATTGTATAGCCCAGAGCTATAAGAGCATAAATACTCCCCTTCGCCGCCCCGCTTAAAAGCAATCTTAAAAAATAGTCCATCAATAATGTTCCAAAAAAACCGCCATGCCCGAAGGAAATGCTCGGTGTTCATGGCGGCCCCTTTACTTTGTATACTACTAGGATATCGGCAGCTACTAGAGCATCTGTCCAGTAGGTCTTCCTAATACCAGTTATTGCAATTCGACGTAGGCTCCATTTTGAACCTGGAACATAGAATAGCCGAAGCCTATAACATCACCCTTGTAATCGAAGCTAATATTGCCTAGGGGTGTCTCCACATAGTTCATACGCAAAGCCATTTGAATATCGAAACTATCAGTACTTTCGGCAATATCGATTGCATTCAGTAATGCCCAAGTGGCAGCGTAGGCATTTAAAAAGAATGCCCCAGGTTCATCGCCATATTTGGCAATATGATCCTGAACTGCCTTAATAGCCATTGGATTGTTGCTGGTATCCGAAGGGCCTGTGGCGTAGACGCCCTCGGCGTATTTACCGGCAACTTCGATAAATGCATTGTCCTTTAGCCCGTCGTCGGAAATAAAGGCCTGATTCATGCCCTTGTCCCGCATCTGCTGGACAATTTTGGAGCCCTCGGGATGATAGCCCCCCCAGACAACACCTTCGACTTTGCTATTCTGTATTTTATTTACAACCGAAGAATAATCGGGGGCACCGGGGTTAACCCCCTCATACAGCGCAACAGCAACGCCCTTTGCCTCTGCATATTCTTTAACCAGTTCGGCAAAGCCCTGGCCGTATGCCCCCTTGTCGTGTAGAACGGCAATCGACTTTAATTCAAGCTCTTCAACGATAAACTCTACCGAGACCTTTGCCTGGTCGTTGTCGGCTGCAATTGTCCTAAAGAAAGAAGGATACATTTGGCTCTGAGTAAGCGAGGGGAGCGTAGCCGAGGGAGAAATAGTAACCATTTCGGTATCGACATAGACGCCCAATGCCGATTCGGTTGCACCAGAGCAGATATGCCCCATTACCGCAACAACGCCATCGCTTACCAATTTGGATGCGGTGCTGGTAGCCGTCTCGGGCTTACACTCATCGTCCTCTATAACCAGTACCACCTTTTGGCCCATAACTCCACCGGCCCTATTGAACTCTTCTGCAACGAGCTCGGCAGCATGGACAGAGGGCAAGCCATAGGAGGCTAGGTCTCCAGAGTGGGCACCGGCAACACCAATTTTAATAGTGCCTCCAACCTTTCTATCGGAACCTTTTGCCTGGCCACCTTCTTTTTTAGTGCACGATACAAAAGCCAATAAAACCACTGCTAAAATAGCTAGGTACTTCTTCATACTCTCCTCCTAAATACTTACTTTAAGTAAGATTAGTTATTCTGTCAATTATTATTTTAATAATATGCTTTTTAATTCTAAAATTTGCTCAAAAAAAAAGCCACCCCAAAAGGCAGCTTTTTTTGGCGTTTAAACGGTTTTGCCGTTTCTAATGGCGGCCTTGCAATATTTGCAAATTTTTGTTTTTTCGCCGGCAACTTCCTGCT
>CAZBJJ010000047.1:0-4020 GCA_964492245.1 uncultured Spirochaetales bacterium
TTCTTTTGGTGGGTGAGCGGGAAGTTCGGGGGCTTTTTTTTACGGTTTCCTCGGTTTGGGAGGGCAGCAGTGGTACTCGAGAACTGGCCGGTATGCGTGGGGCACTTTTTCCACCGGGTACCCGCCTGTTGCTTATCGTCCTCGCTCTTGCAATTACCTTGGTGCTCCCCTTTTTGCTTCTTTTACGCCTCCGCCTCCTCCCCGGCCTTGCTGCCTATCTTGCCCGCCGCCCCCGTCGCCGCATGTTACGGCGCCTGGAACGCCTTGTTCGCCAAATTGCGACAAAGAGCAAAAACGAGGATCAACGATTAAACCAGCTCCAGGCTTTTTCGGTAGAGCTGCGGTCCTGGCTCTCGCTGTTATCTTCTACAAATTGCGCCAGCTTTACGGCAAATGAGCTACTGCGTCTATATCAAATTGATAGCGAACTCTTTAGTGCAGAACAACTTAAACCGTACAGGCAATTTTTTAGCTTTTTCGATCTGCTACGTTTTTCCCGCCAAGGTCGGCCACAGGCAGATGTAGTGGAAATAAGCGGGGCCTGCTTTAGGGCCTGTCAAAAAAGCGACGAACTTTTGTGCCAGCGCGAAGGCTCAAGGGCACCGCGCCAGGATAAGCAAAAAACAGGGGGGCAAGCATGATTCGCTTTCAAAGCCCCTGGCTGGCTGTCTTTCTATTGCTCTGCACCTTGTCTTGTGTGCCCCTGTACCGCCGTTTGCGTCGGCGCTCCCGCCTGCCCCTTGCCCTTGGACCAGAGGGCGGACAGGCCTTTTCTGCCCCCTCTTCGCTAAAATTTCTACATGGCCTTCTCGTTTTTATAGAAATTTCTGCCTTGCTCTTGTTTTTATTTGTCAGCGCCACCCCTTTGCGCTATAAAAGCCGAGTTATTCAGTTGGATCGGGGTAGCGACATTGTGTTTGCTTTGGACTGTAGCCCGAGCATGTCGGCCCTGGATATGGATGGCGAAAGTCGCTTCCAGCGGGCGCGCGAATTGATTAAAGACTTTGCCTTCGCACATCCCTCTTCGTCGCTGGGCCTGGTAGCCATGGCCGAAACCGCTGCCGTGCTGTGCCCGCCCAGCGAAGACCACGCGGCCTTTTTAGAAAGCCTAGCCGCTTTAAAGGTGGGCGAGCTGGGCGAGGGAAGTGCATTGGGCATGGGGCTCGGCACCGCCACGCTCCATCTATTGGCCTCTCGGGCGCCGTCCCGCCACATTGTTCTTTTAACTGATGGTGAAAACAATGCCGGAGAGGTCCACCCCGAAACGGCGGCGCGCCTGGCTAGGGAGGCGGGAATTCAGGTCTTTGTTATTGGCATTGGCTCAGAGGGCCAGACCCTTTTGGACTATACCGACCCGCATACCGGACAGCGCCGCCACGGCCTGTTCACTTCGCACTACGACGAAAAGGCCTTGGCTGCCATTGCCCGAGAGGCCGGGGGGCTTTGGTTTCCTGCACAGGATGTAAAGGACTTTGAACGGGCATTCCAAAGCCTGGAGCAGAGCACCGTAAAAGGTGGGCGCACCCGCGTAGAGCAGGAGACCCAGGCCCTGTATCGGGGCTTGCTTTTAGTTGGCCTAGGGCTCATGGTTCCCGTGCTCCTATTGCGCTTTTTGTTTTTAGGAGGCAGGGGGAGCCAAGCTCATCTTGCCCGAGCCTATTCTCATTTTAACAATCTCGAATTGCCCACCGTAATTCGCCAGATCGGCTATGCGACAAATCTGGCCCGTCTCTTCTTTTTTTTGGCCCTTGTCTCTGCCCTCCTTGCCCTTTTGGGTATTTCCTGGGGGGAGCGACGAGTCCTTTCGCCACGCTCTGGCCTGGATATCGCCATAGCCTTGGATATTTCTAAAAGCATGGACAGCGAGGATGAGCTGCCCAGTCGTTTAGAGGCTGCAAAAAAATCAATATTTTATTTGATAGAAAATCTGCCTCAGGCGCGTTTTTCACTTTCGATTGGCAAGGGACAGGCCCTTGTCGTTCAGCCGATGAGCGAGGATGCCCTTGGTCTTAAAACCCTTCTTTTGGGGCTCTCCACCAGCTCCTTTGCCTCTTCGGGTACCGACCTCGAGGCCCTTATCGATATGGCTCAGACCTCCTTTCCCCCCTCCTCGCAGGGTTTTCCCCATCTGCTTTTACTCAGCGATGGCGAGGCCCTGCATGGCTCGGTGATAGCCGCGGTCGACCGTGCGGTAAAAAAAGGCATTAAAATTTCTGCAATTGGCTTTGGCAGCGAAGAGGGCAGCTTGTTAAAAAAGGATAGTTACCGAGATGGAAAGTTGCCAGAAAAGCCTTTGCGCACCCGCCGGCAGACGCAGACATTAAAGGCTGTGGCCCTGCGGGGTGGGGGGCGGTATCTGGATGCCTTTACATCTAGCAGGCCCGAGAGTCTTCTGCCCTGGCTTTTAAGTTTTAGTTCTGGAGAGGGGGCCCAGCTCTGGCGAATTGAGAGGATTGAGCGCCATGGTTTTTTTGCCGCCCTTGCCCTTGTCTTTTATGCCCTGGGCAGATTGGCGCTTTTGTGGAGGCCAAGGCGATGAGAAGGTTCAAAATAAGGGTATCGATTTTGTTTATCAGTATGTTCCTGTTTTCCTCCTGCAGCCTTCGGGGCAATATTGCCTTTCTCAGGGCCCGTTTTTTAAGCTCTCGCGCCCAACAGACTCCGGCAATTGCCATTCTTTTGGACTTTGTGGAAGATGAGACTCTGGGCCCTTGGGCAGCCTACGAACTGGGTTCGCTATATCTTTCGATGGGCGAAACAGGCAGTGCAAAGCGACAGTTACATACTGCTCTTTCACGGGTCTTTTTCGACACCGCTTCTTTGGACGACCGGTATCGAAGTCTGGCTTTTAACAGCTTCTTTAATCTTGGATTTGCAGAGTTTAAAGATCGCGATTTTTATGCGGCGGCGCAGGCCTTTCGCCAGGCACTGACTATAGAGCCTCTGAGCTTTGATGCTAAAAAAAATTTAGAATTAGCTCTAGCGGCACAGCGCCAAGAGGAGGCCCAGGCGGGAAGCAAGTCGCGTGCGCAGCAGGGTGGAAACTTCGATGCGGGCCTGCGCCGGCTGATCGATTTTTTGCAGGAGGGGGAGCAAAGGCGCTGGGAGTCCAGCCGTTGGCAGGGAGAGGAGAAGTTATGGCCCGATTATTAAAAATATTTGCCTTCTTTTGGCTTTTCTCGCTCTGGAGCCATCAATATATCTTCACTTTATTTGCCCAAGACCAAGAGGACTGGTTGGAGGGGCCTTGGATTTCTGCCCGCTTCGATCCGCCTCAGGCGCAAAATGGCTCTCTTGTGGCCCTAGAGGTCTTGTATTCCTGGTTTCCCACCGGCGATTTTAGCTTGGAGGAGTCGAGCCTTCCTGCCGAGTTGAGCTTAGAGGGCTATTTAATTTCTTCTCGCCTTTACCGCGACGAGCAGGGGGAGCGTCGACGGGGCCTGCTTTTGCGCTTAGATTTCCGGGTACATACATCCGAAAACGTGGTTCTTCACTCTTTGCCGGTTGTCTTTGGCAATGAGTCAATGCCCACGCCACGGATTCTTTTAAGAGTAGAAAAGACTGATGTACAAGTGGCTCCATTTTTTTCTTGGTTTCCCGCAGAACTTCCCTTTATGGAGGGCCAGGCATCAATACTATATCTTTTTCCCTCTGCCAAACTTAGTAAGGAGGTGATGAAGGCACTTCGCGAGGACCTTTTTGCTCCTGCCAAGCTTCCCCTACTGGCGGATACCATTTTGGAAGCCCAGAGTGTTCTAGAGCATATTGGTGCCGAGGCCCTGGGCGAATTTTCCCCGGTAGCCGTCTACCGCCTTACTCCTTTGCGCCCGGGTAGGTTTTTAATTCCCGCGTTTAAGCTTGCCTTGCCGGGGATGGGCGAGGTGGAGGTCAGACCCTTTTCCTTTGATGTTTCGCCATCTCCGATGGCGCCACCATCTCCGATGGCGCCACCATCTCCGATGGCGCCACCATCTCCGATGGCGCCGACATCTATGATGGCGCCGACATCTATGATGGCGC
>CAZBJJ010000047.1:4120-15956 GCA_964492245.1 uncultured Spirochaetales bacterium
GACATCTATGATGGCGCAGACAGCGGAAGCGGTTCCAGGGAGCGGTGCGCCCCAGGCCAGCCCCTTTGCACAGCACGAGGCGCCCTTGTTTCCCCTTATGCCCCGTGTGCCACCCCTTGGGCGCCAACGGTGGAGCCAGCTCTATAACCAGGCTCTGGCCCTATACGAAGAGGGGGCCCAGGCCGAGCTAATAGCTCTGCTGCGCCGTGAGGAGCGTTATGGCTGTTTTTTTCCCCTCGTGCGCAGTCTGCGTTGGCAGATAGAACGGGACCTGGGCCTTGGGCCCTGGGCTGCCGAGCCTGCAGCCCCCGTTGCATTTTTATTGCCCTTGAGTGTTTTAGGTTTTTTTGTGGGCAGCATTTTAATATTTTTACAAAAATTTAAAATAAACATGAATCGGCGAAAGTGCTTTATTATTTTTGGATTATCGCTTATAAGTTTTTTAGGCCCCGCTCTGCGAATGGGCTATGTCAAGGGCAGGGCAATGGGGGTTTTGGGTGGTGGGGCCACGGCCCTATCCCGCGGGGCAGAGCTGTACCGCCTTCCCGATACAGCCGAACCGCCCCTTGCCTTGCTACCTGCTGGTAAGGCGGTGCGTGTTTTAAAGTCGGGCGGCCAGTGGGCCCTTGTCGACTTTGGCGAGCGCCGAGCCTGGGTCGAAAAAAAAGATATTATTATGTATTAAGCTGGAGGAAAGGGTGGGATTTGGTAAAATTCTAGAGCAGTGGGAAGAAGAAAAACATAAAAAAGCAAACAATAGACAAAAAATTCAGGAAGACAGTAGCTTTGCCGAAGAGAAAATACCACCTCAATTGGCCTGGATGCGTCTGAATGACATAGTGGATAAAGATGCCCTGGCCGAGGCGGAAGAGAGCTCGATGGAGCGGCGCCGACGCCTGCGCAGAGCGCGCCCCGATGCCGTTTTGGACCTCCACGGTCTAAGCCGCGAGGAGGCACAGACCGCAATGGAGGCCTTTTTTGATAGGGCTAAAAAGCTTGGCTACGAAAAAATTCAGTTAGTCCATGGCAAGGGAAACCACAGCGAGGGGGAGGCCATTCTAAAGAAGGATGTGCGCATGTTTATTGAACAATGCCCCTTTGTAGGCGAATCTGGACACCCCGAGGCCCGTTTCGGTGGCAGTGGCGCCACTTGGGTTCTGCTAAAGTAGGGAGCCTGAATACAGCCAATTTCACCTTAATTCTCTGGACGGCTGCCGTCCAGAGATTTTCACCTTAATTCTCTGGACGGCTGCCGGCCAGAGATTTTCAACATGATTCTCTGGACGGCTTAGAGGGGACTTGCTATACTCGTTTTATTTGGGAGTAGATTGATGGAAGTACGCGTACGCTATGCCCCCTCGCCAACGGGGCTTCAACATATTGGCAGCCTAAGAACCGCCCTATTCAATTATCTTTTTGCGCGCTCCGCGGGCGGAAAGTTCATTGTTCGCCTAGAGGACACCGACCAGACCCGCTGCGCCCCGGAGTTTGTGCAGAACTTATTCGACACTTTTTCCTGGATTGGGGTAGATTGGGATGAGGGACCAGAGAAGGGGGGAGATTTTGGCCCCTATGTGCAGAGCCAACGCCTAGAGCAATATAAAAAACAGGCCAATATTCTTTGGGAAAAAGGCCTCGCCTATCCCTGCTTTTGTAGCCCCCAGCGGCTGGAAAAAATCCGAGCCGAAAGAGAGGCCCAGAAATCTGCCGAAACCGGTTACGACAGGCAGTGCCGAAACCTGGACAGCGCCGAGGTCCAAGCTAGAATAGAGCGCGGCGAAAGCTATGTCCTGCGCTTAAAAATTCCCCTGGGCCAGAGTACAAGTTTTACCGATGCACTTCTAGGTGAAATTAGCTGGAAGAATGACGACATAAACCCCGACCCCGTGCTGTTAAAAACCGATGGCTTTCCCACCTATCACCTGGCAAATATTGTCGATGACCACCTTATGGGCATTAGCCATGTACTGCGGGCCCAAGAGTGGGTTTCCTCCACTCCCTTGCATGTTATAATGTACCGGGCCTTTGGCTGGCAGCCACCGATTTTTTGCCATCTCCCCATGGTCATGGGCCAAGATGGTAAAAAACTTTCTAAACGCCATGGCTCCACCAGCGTGGACGACTTCCGTACCCAGGGCTATTTGCCCGAAGCCCTCCTCAATTATGTCGCTCTTTTGGGGGCCAGTTACGAAGAGGGCAGAGATTTATTTACGCTCGAAGAATTGGCCCAAAAATTTCGCCTTGAAAAATTAAATAAGGCCCCCGCGATTTTCGATTATAAGCGCCTGCAGTGGTACAATGGCCAATATATTCGCATGAAGGCGGATGAAGAATTAAAAAAGCTCATCCTGCCCTGGGCTATTTCTATGGGCCTTTTTGGAGAGAAGGGCGAAGGTCCAAACGCCGAACAAGATGCCCTATTATTGCAGGCAATGCCTTTAATTAAAGAGCGAATTACCTTTTTGCACGAGGCACCAGAAAAACTTCTCTACCTTTTTAAAGATATTGAGGTTCCTGCTGCCGAAGAATTCTGTCCCAAGAAAAAAACAGTGGAGCAGGCCCACGAGCTATTGTCGCTTTCTACCCCAATTCTTTCGGACATGTGCAAGGCCAGCGACGAAGAGGCGGAGGCCCTCGTAAAACAGCTGGCAGAGGACTCGGGAAATAAACTTGGAGACCTACTTATGCCACTGCGGGTTGCGATAAGTGGGGCACGGGTCAGCCCCCCGCTATTTCCTTCCATAAGATTTTTGGGGGAGGCCCGGGTTTCTGATCGCGTACAGGCGGCTCTAAACACATTGTCGGGAGCAATTGAAGCGGCTGGCGGCCAAAACGAAAAATAGCCAATAAAAAGAGGGGAGCATGGTAAACGGAATAGGCTTTGACAATGATACATATATTGATGAACAGGCGGGCTTTATACTTGAGCGGGCCAACCGCTGGGACAAGCTCTACCTGGAATTCGGCGGCAAACTGCTCTGGGACTATCATGCTGCCCGCGTATTGCCCGGCTATGACCCAAATGCGAAAATGCGCCTTCTTTCCCGTATTAAAGACAGAATCGAGGTAATTCTCTGCATACATGCCGGAGCAATAGAGAAAAAAAAAATACGGGGCGACTTTGGCGTAACCTACGATGCCGATGCCATGAGATTAGTCGACGAGCTAAGTGAATGGGGCATTGCCTTGGCCGGCATTGTAATTACCCGCTTTAACGAAGAACCTAGCGCATATCAGTTTAAAACAAAACTCGAAAGGATGGGGCTGCCCTGCTACTTACACCGCAATACAAAGGGCTACCCCAGCGATATCGACACCATTATAAGCGACGAGGGCTATGGCAAGAACCCGGCAATTCCCACAGAAAAACCAATTGTCGTGGTAACTGGGCCGGGCCCAGGCAGTGGCAAACTGGCCACCTCCTTAAATCAGCTCTACCATGAATACAGGGCGGGAAAAAGGGCCGGCTATTCAAAATTTGAAACCTTTCCCGTCTGGAATTTATCTTTGACCCATCCGGTAAATTTAGCCTACGAGGCGGCCACTGCCGACCTTCTGGATTTTATCTGCGTAGACCCCTTTCATTTAGAGGCCTATGGAATTACTGCAGTAAACTATAACAGGGATGTGGAGGCCTTTCCCATTTTAAACCGAATGCTCCAGCGCCTAGGGGGCAGCTGCCCCTTTAAATCGCCCACCGATATGGGGGTAAACTGTCTGGCCACGGGCATCGTAAACGACGAATTGTGCCGGAAGGCTGCCAAGGACGAAATATTGCGGCGGCGCTTTAGAATAGCGGCCGAATATACCAAGGGCTTAATCGACGAGGGCACCATGCGCCGCATAGCCGGCATTTTAGATCGCTTAGAGTTAAAACCCGAAGACCGGCCCGTAGTCTTACAGGCAAGGGAGGCCGCAAAAACTGCCGAGCTCAAACGCAAGGGCGATGACAATATTTTTTGTGGGGCAGCCCTTGAATTGCGCGATGGGCGTATAATTCAGGGTAAAAATTCCAAGCTCTTTCATGCCGCAAGTGCCGCCGTCTTAAATGCCGCAAAATTATTGGCTGGCATCCCCAAAAAAATACACCTCCTGCCCCCTGTGGTTATAAACTCAATTCGAAGCTTAAAACTGGATGTGCTTTCCCGAAAGAGTGAAAGCCTGAACCTCGACGAGGCCCTTGTAGCCCTGGCAGTCTCTGCGGCAATGAACCCTACGGCAAATGCAGCCTTAGAGGCCTTAAAAGACCTCGACGGCTGCGAAATGCATCTTTCGCATTTTCCTGGCCCTGGCGATGAATCGGGCCTGCGAAATTTAGGCATAAACCTTACCCATGATCCAGTGTATGCGGGGAAAATTGGTCCAAAAAAACAAGCTTTTTAACTTCGCTGGCTATAATTGGCTTTGAATAATAATAGCCCTGTAATAAATCTGCTCCCATAAGTGCCAGGGCCTGGGCATTTTCCAAGTTTTCTATGCCTTCGGCTACAATCTTGCGCCCAAGGGCCTTAAAAAGGTCTATGGATCCGGCCAAGAGCTGCTGACCCTTTTTAGACTTAAGCCCTTCTTTAATAAACATTTTATCAAATTTGATAACATCAAAGGGCAGGGAGATTATCGATTCAAGGCTCGTGTAGTCCGAGCCAAAATCGTCTAAGGCAAAGGTAACCCCATGCTTTTTTAATAATTGCATACCGGGACGGAGCAATTCACTGGTATTTGCCACAGTGGACTCCCGAATTTGTATTCTAATTTGCGTAAGCTCGAAGTTTTTCGCCTGTGCAGCGACAATAATATTTTGGGCCCAATCGATGTACAGGGGCTTAGATTCGGGGAGGCGGAATTCTAAGGTCCGAATACCCAGCGAAAAATAATTTTCTTGCTTTGCAATATCTAAGACCTTTTCAAACATGCGTTCGAAAAGCAGATCGGTCAAATTATTTTCGTTGGCAATATGACATATTTCCCCCTGTTTTATAAGCATGCCTTGGGCGTCGATAAACTCGTACAGAACTTCTAAGGCAGAAATTTGGTTGCTGCTTATATTTACAATGGGTTGGAACATGGGCTCTAAATTATTTTTTAAAAGCCCCTCCTCTAAAAGGAGGATTGTCTTTGTATCGCGCGAATGTCTATTGAGGATAAAATCCTTTAAGAAAAAAATATGTCGGCCCTCCTGGGCATTTTTAAAATCGGAAAATTGCAGAATTAAATCGTTAAGGGTTTCAAGACTCCAGACGTCCTCGGGTATTCGCAAAAGAAGGACCTGTATTAAAAAGCGAATCGAGGTTTCATTTGCCTCAAAGGGAATTCCCGCCCGCCGGGCTATTTTTAAAGCTAGCTCGCCGGCATCGGTCTTGGATCTTTTTTCGTCGAGCACAATGATATGCGAGAGCTCGCTAATACTTGCAAGGGTTATATTGGGAGCAATAAGGCTCTTAAGCCAATGAATATATGCTTGGTACAGGCTGTCGTAGACATTGGGAGCCAAAATGGTGCGAAATTTTTCGATGGACCGATTGTTTAAAATTAAAAGAGAACACTGGCTCTTTAAATTTAGAACATGTTCAATTTTCGATAAAATATATAGGCGGCCGGGTAAATCGCTTCTGCGGTCCTTTAGTTCGTTAGAATTTTGTACCGTAAGCAGAATAAACAATATGCTTATTGCTGCAGAAAATGTCTCGAGAACAAAGCCGGGAAAAGCCTTTTGCAAAACAATGGCAATGAGCGGAAGTATTAAGACTAATAAAAAAATAAAGCTCTTCCGCCCGCCCAGATGGCCTGTAGCCTTGTGCAAAGATAGGATCGATATAAGAAAATAGACGATTGAAATGCCATAGAGAATGGGGCGCAGAATGCCAAATTTATAGGAAAGATCTGGTGTAATATAAAATAGACTTCTGACAAAAAAATTCGAGAGAATAAGGAGAATTGCTATGCCCCAAAGGGCAGTGATAAAAATTTTAAAAAACCTGGGAATGCCCTTGGGAAAAAATACTGTTAAAAGGTACATGGTCATTAAAAAAGGCATGGTATTCTGAATGATGTAAAATATTTCTGTCAATATAAAGGTTAAAAGCACGATGTTTTCGCTAAGTCTATTTATGGCAATGGAGGTAATCAGGCTAAAAATTCCAGAGGCCGCAATGGAAATCATCAATAAGAAAAATTGAAAACTTCCCCTTACTGCGTATTTTTGGTGGGAAATATAAAAGGGGATGGCGGTGATAATAATTAAAATTGCGGCAATGTCGAAGTGGATTAAATACATTAAAACTTGGCCTCCCTCTCCTGTAGCCAGGCAATAAAGTGCTCTTCTTCCATTGGCCTGGCAATATGATATCCCTGCACCTGGTCAATGCCCAGTTCGATTAACATTTCCAGCTGTTCCTTTGTTTCTACCCCCTCAGCTAAAAGAACCACATCCTGCTGGCCAAAAAGTTTTTTAATCATGGGCAGTGAATTGCCAATGTAATCCACATTATTGGATGGCCATACGAGGGATTTATCAATTTTTATCATCGCATAGGGAATATGCATGAGCTGAATCATGTTCGAGTAGCCCGTGCCAAAATCGTCCACGGCAATTTTTACCCCAGCATTTGCCAGAGAAATCATGTTCTCTTTTAGGACCTGTGGAATTCTGCCCTCGGTTGTCTCGGTAATTTCCAGGCAGATATCTTTTGGGCACAGGCCATTCTGATTTAATTTTGCCAAAACTCTTTCGGTTATAAAAGACTGAAGGCATTCTGCCATAGAAAGGTTGATCTGAATTTTTTCTAAATTGATATTTCTCTGGCGCAAACTTGCCAGCATCCTACAGGATTCGTTGAGTACCCAGTCGCCAATACGGTAAATGCTGCCATTTTCTTCGGCAACCTTGATAAACTCATCCGGGTAAAATTGGTCCCCAAATTTATTTTGCTTAAATCGAATAAGGACCTCGGCAGACAGGGCCTTGAGCGTTTTACAGTCAAGTATGGGTTGATACATCAGCATAAAGCCATTGTTTTCCAAAGCCCTTTCAATTGCTTGGGCAACTTGAAGTTCACGGGCGGCACTGCGGATGGGTAGGTTTGCAAAGGATAAAATGTTACCTCGGGCCTGTTGCGTATCGGTATGGGTAAGCACGTTTACCGCGCTAAAAATGTCCCTAATCTGGCTTGTATCCTCTGGTAGAATTATTTTACAGGCCTTAATATGCACGAGGGCGGTGACCTTCATAAGGCTGTTTTTATTTTCTATAAAAGTAAAAAATTGCTCCTCGAAATTTTGAGCAAGCGCCTGGCTGGCAATGGTGCAGACAAATTGACCGTCGTCAAGTTTGGCAGTAAATCGCTTTTCCTGTTGGGGGCCAAAGAGCTTGGCAATTAAATTTGATTCCAGTTTTAAATATCCAGGTATACCAATAAGGGTTTTTAAATAGGAGACATTTTCTAAAAGGACAATATAAATAATTGCCCCATCGCGGCGGTTTAGCAGGGTCTCCAATTGAAGGCTAAAACCTCGGTTGTTAAAAAGGGCATGGTCGCTGTCCAATAAGAGGCCAAAGTCCTGGACGGTCAGGGACATTAACAAAAGCGAGAGCGAGATGCCGAAGTTTTCCAGCAAGAGGTTTGGCAAGAAAAATTGAATAATAATGGGCACAATGGCCATGGGTAAAAAAAGAAAAATTGAGCGGGAGGTCGATTTATCGAAGCGATTTCTATTGTAAATTAGGGCAATAATGCCAAAAATAGTGTACAGGGCTGCAAAACTGTATAGGACAAATAGGCCCGGCCCCCGGGTATAGATGAGTTCGCTATCAAAATAAAAAATAAATTTAGTAAGGGGGTTGGTTAAAATTAAAACAAGCGCAGCCGCCCAAGAGCATATCACCGGAATTAAGAGCGCCTTTTTATATTTGTCGAAAAAGCCCCCAAACGAGAGCACATACAGCACATACAGCGGTGGCATACTGTTTTGGGCCAGATAATAAAAGCTGTTTATAAAGATGGTAAAGCCAAGGGGAAGGGTATCGACATGCTGATAACAGTAGACAGTGAGGATGTCCAGAACAGTGGCTAAAATGGTAGACAGAACAAGAAGGGCAAAAAACTTTGTCTGGGAGATAAAAAGCTTTGTCTTAGATAGATACAGGTACACTGTTATAGCAAGAATAAAAAGGGCAGCAACGTCGTACCAAATAATTCCCATACCGATATCCTATTGTCTGCTGGCGAGATTGGCAAGTCTTTTTGTTTAGCCAAGTCTTTTTAGGCTAGAAAATTGATTCCCAAGCATATATAGTGTGATAGATGTCTACTATATATACAGAACTACTTGCCCCTGCCGGTTCGCCCGAGGCCCTCGATGCAGCAATTGCCGAAGGTGCCGATGCAGTGTACTTGGGGCTAAAATATTTTAATGCGCGCCTGCGCACGACAAATTTCGCCTGGTCGCAGTTCGAAGCTCTTACCCGCAATCTGCACAGAATGAAGAAAAAGGTCTATGTAACCTTGAACACCGTATTTGAGCAGCGGGAGGCCGACCGGGTTTTTCAGCTTTTAAAATATCTGTCCTCGATTGGACCCGATGCCCTTATTGTGCAGGATGTAGGATTGGCACATATGGCTCGGACCTGTTTTCCCAATTTAAAACTTCATGCCTCTACTCAGATGAATATAGCCAGTGCAAATGGGGCAAACCAGCTCTCCCGCCTGGGTTTTTCGCGAGTGGTACTGTCGCGAGAATTGGATTTGCCGGAAATTGAGCAGGTATGCCAGAATACCAACCTAGAAATTGAATGTTTTGTGCATGGGGCCCTCTGTGTAAGCGCCTCCGGTCTCTGTCTTTTTTCCAGCTATTTGGGGGGGAAGTCGGCAAATCGTGGCATCTGCACCCAGGCCTGTAGGCGACGCTATACCGTGCCCAATGCCGACAGTGGCTATTTTTTTAGCCCCAAGGACTTACAGCTCATCGACAAGGTGCCCGAATTAGTAGCCACCGGGGTAAGGTCCTTAAAAATTGAGGGGCGGATGAAGAGTGCCGAATATGTGGGTACAGTTGTGCGGGCCTACCGCCATGTTTTGGACAATCTTTCGGGGAATGTAGAAGAGGCCTTGGCAGCGGCCCGAGCCACCCTGAGTATGGATTTTGCCCGCCCTAAGACAACATTTTATTTTGATGGCGGTAAGGCAGAGGCCTTTTTAGACCCCTATCAGGTCGGTGGCACGGGCCTGCCCCTTGGAGCTATTTTAAAAGTGCGTGGAGCCACGGGCAATATGCAGGCCTATATAGAAAAGCCTCAATTCGAGCTGGGCCCAGGCGATAGTTTGCGCTTTCATCGGGCCGACGATTCAAAACGGGCATCAATTAAAACGCAGACAGTAGAGGCGGGAAGGGGGGGCCTGTGGGTGGATATGCCCGACGACTTTCTCCTCGGCGATTCTGTCTATGTTATTCAGACAAAGTCTATGGTACGGCGCTATCCCAATATCATTCCAAAAGACCTTGCCCCCTTTAAACGCCGTCCAGGTCGCATAACTGCCCCCCTGCCATCGCAGGCCGGGCCAGATAAGGCTGAGCTTAAAAAATCGGCAAAAAACCTGGAGAAAAGGTCCAAAGACCCCAGCCTGCCAAGGGGCTATTGGGTCCAGGTTGGCAAAATAGAAGACCTGCATACAATTCTTTCGGTGCGCCCGGACATGGCAGTTCTCTCGCTTGGGACGGACAATATAGATCGCCTACTGGATGCTCGCGAAAAACCCCTGCCCTTTGCCCATCGAAACCTGGCTCTGGCCTTCGACCCCTGGCATCCACAGCGGGACGATCAGTATATTGCCGCCCGCCTAGACGCCCTGTTTGAGCGCGGGTTTAGAATATTTGTGGTAAATAATTTAGCTCAGCTAAGTCTTTTGCGAAACAGGGGCTTTGAGCTGGTGGGGGGGCCCTGGCTGTATACTTTTAATGCCTGGTCCCTGGCGCAGGTGCGGGGACTTGGTCTTAACTATAATATTGGCCCCTACGAAAACAACCGACAAAACCTGGAAAGGACGGTTTTACCAAAGGCCCGGGAGCAGTTTGTGGTGCCCATTTTTGCCTGGCCTGCCCTGTTTCGCATTCGAGACCATCTGAGCGATTTTTACGATTTTTCTGCTTTTCACGATACAAAGGATGAAAACTTTACCCTCGTTAGCGATGGCCCCTTAGCTAGGGTATATCCGGAAAAACCCTTTTCCATTGCCGATAAATTGGCCCACTTAAAAGAGAGGGGCTACAACAGGTTTTTTATAGACCTGTCGGGCCCCCCTTTAAAAAAAC
The DNA here is from genome assembly GCA_964492245.1 of uncultured Spirochaetales bacterium. Taxonomy (GTDB): domain Bacteria; phylum Spirochaetota; class Spirochaetia; order Treponematales; family Breznakiellaceae; genus CAZBJJ01. Next base: position 14,426 of record CAZBJJ010000047.1, read on the forward strand.
GTGATTATCGCGATATTATGGATGCCTGCCACACCGGCCGTCCCCTGCCTAATACACTGCGTTTTAATTGGAAGGACGGCTTTTGGCAGGAAAACGAAGGGCCTGGCCAGAGCTAGAAGACCGGCACTACTTCGCGCGCTTTCACCTCCTCGTTTTCGTTTTCTTCGTCGATGTCTTCATCTGTTTCTAGGCTTTCTGCCACCATATCTTTTTCGACGTTCTTTTTTACGATGGGGCGGAATTCCACATGATCGGCAATAATTTTAACCCGGGAGAGGTTTTTCCCTTCGGGGTCGCTCCACCTGTCCTGTTTTAACCTGCCGACAATGCGTACACCGCGCCCCTTTTGGGCCAAGGTGCCACAGTTTTCCGCCAAGCGACTCCAGGTTTCAATATCGAAAAAGCTGGTCTCTTGGGCATAGTCGTTGTCCTGTTTGAAAAACCTATTGGTTGCAACCGAAAATGTGCAGACTGGGGTCCCCCGCGGGGTGGCTTTGAGCAGGGCGTCTTTGACCACATTGCCCTCCAGAATAATAGAGTTTAAACTATTCATATTTCCTCCGTAATGCGTAATCGAAGGCAGTGGCCTTTCCCGGGTTGCCAGTGCCTTGGTACAATAGAGTATGCCCAAAGAGGGTCGAAAAATTTGATTATTTCAAAATTTTTTTATTTTTTTTATTATCCAATCAATATTTTGGACATTTTGGTGATTTTATTACAATAATCTTGACTTTAGCCCATAATCTGATAGAATTATCAAACAATTATTTAGAGGATGGTAGCGTGTCGCGAAGCGATAAAAAGGTGAATATATTTTCCGCATTGGAAGTAGCTAATATTTGTGGTGTGGTCAATCAGACCGCTATCAATTGGATTCGCAACGGACATTTAAAAGCCTTTACCACGCCCGGCGGGCAGTACCGCATTTATGCCGAAGACCTTGTAGATTTTTTAAATGCACGGGGAATGCGTATTCCCGAAGATGTGGTAAGCCTTTTGGAAAATGGTGTCAACTGGTCGTCTTTGCTCATTGTCGACGACGATGAGAATCTTAACAATATGTTAAAAAAATGGCTCAACAGAAATTTGCCCGATATGGAAGTTTTACAGGCCTTCGACGGCTTCGAGGCCGGCCATGTTCTGGCAGAGGAGCGGCCGGGTTTTATTCTATTGGATATCGATTTACCCGGTGTGGATGGGCATCTTCTGTGCAAGCGCATAAAAGAAGATCCTTCTTTTGGCAAGCCCTTTGTAATAGCCATAACAGGCTTGGATATTCCCGAAGAAAAAGAGGCCATTATGGAAGATGGGGCCGATGCCTTTTTTGCAAAACCTCTGGATTTCGACAAACTTCTCGCTTCAATTGAAGGCCTTGTGCAAAAGGTTGTTGTCGGCGAGGAGAAATCGCTTTCCAATTGACATATTGAGCGTATTTTTATTATTATTCTTTTAACTTTGCGGATGTCGTATAACGGCTATTACCCGAGCTTCCCAAGCTCGTGACGGGGGTTCGACTCCCCTCATCCGCTAA
>CAZBJJ010000048.1:0-15913 GCA_964492245.1 uncultured Spirochaetales bacterium
CGGCGAATACCGCTGTTCCAATCAGTGCCATAGCTGTTGCTAGGGCTGCTGTCTTAAGGAATTTTTGCATAGCATACTCCTTTAATGCAATGCCACTTTTTGTGGCTGTTTAATACAGGAAAGCCATGGCTTATTGGCCTGGCATCCTTTCTTCGTTAATTAACGGCAACGCCGTTAGAATATAATCACCCGCTTTTAACATAACGTCAAGCAGTTTTTAACAAATTTTCTCGACAAAATGCCAAAATACTGTCATTTTTTACTCTTTTACACAGAATTTTACAAAATGTATAAGGTTTTTAGCCAGTTGACTAATAAAATCCCTCCTCTTACCTTATAGAAATGCAAGAAATCAGCCTTTTAGATAACCCTGTTAAAAACTACGACTGGGGTTCCCCAGTATGGATTCCCCAGCTTTTGGACCGCAAACCCAATGGCAGGCCCCAGGCCGAGCTTTGGATGGGCTGTCATATTCAATCTCCCTCTAAAATAAAGGGCAGGGAATTAAACAAAATGCTTTCGCAAAGGCCAAGCGAGCTCTTGGGCAATGGCGAAGACGAGCTGCCCTTCTTATTTAAGGTATTGGCCGCCGCAAAGCCCCTATCCTTACAGATACACCCAAATCTAGAGCAGGCCCAAAGGGGCTGGCAGCGGGAAAACCTAGCTGGCCTTCCCCTCGATGCAGCGACAAGAAATTATCGGGATGCCAACCACAAGCCAGAAATACTCTGCGCCCTGGGCCCCTTTCGCGCAATGGCGGGCTTTAGGGCTGTAGACGAAATTCTACATATCTTGGATACCGCCAAACTACCAGCCCTCCAGCCCACGGTACAGGCAATGCGAGAGGCGAGCGAGGCTGGGGCCCTTAAAATTTTTTTACAAAATATTTTCGCCCTTAATAGCGCCGAGCTTTTGTCCCAGCTGGATATGGGCCTGGAAAGGCTCTCGCCGAGCTATGCCGACATTGCTGCGCTTATTCGGCATTTACAGGCCAACTACCCTGGCGACATTGGGCTCTTGGCCCCTATGTATTTAAATATACTGCATCTACAGGCGGGCCAGGCCATCTACCTGCCCGCGGGAATTCTGCACAGCTATGTAGAGGGTTTAGGGGTAGAATTGATGGCCAATAGCGACAATGTTATACGTGGGGGGCTAACGTCCAAACATATCGATGTAGAGGAACTTTTTTCGGTAATACACTGGGAGCATTTTTCGCCCATACTTCTCGATGCCAAAGAGGAGGCCCTGTACAGCTTCCCAACCCCCAGCAGGGAGTTCTGCTTGGAGCGCGCGGTACTAAGGCCCCAAAGGCCACTGCGCCTGCCCGCCCGGGGGGCTAGAATTCTTCTGTCGGTCGAGGGCTCTGTACATATAGCTTCTAAAAACGAAAATGTCGCATTGGCCAAGGGGCAGAGCGCCTTTGTAAGCGCCCTAGCTGGCGATATAGAGCTTTCGGGTTCTGGCACCCTCTTTAGTGCCCGCAGTGGGAGGCCCGGCGCATAAGCTCTAAGCAGGCGCGCCCATTGTGGTAGGCGGTTTTCCAGTTCCCCCCCTTGTATACCCTGGAGACGGGCACACCCTGGCGGTCGACGGTCGAAAACCACTCGCCCTGTTCCCGGTCTTTTTGATATTTTTCCACCCAATCTCGAAGGGCATAGACTGCCTGTAAGTATTTTTTTTCGCCACTGGCCTGCCAGGCATTAAAAAAGCCCACCATTGCCTCGGCCTGGCACCACCATATGCGGTTTGTATCCCGCTGGCCCGCGGTAAATTCGTTGTCATAACCACCGCTCTCTATATCAAAGCCCTCTTCGTAGGCTGTTTTGGCAATGGCCAAGACCTTTGGCAAATATGTTTCGCGTATTCCCCTATAGGCAGGCTGTTTGCCAAGTTCTTCCAGCGCCTCGTCTAAGAGCCAGCTGGCTTCTATATCGTGGCCATAGGAAATAATATCCCTTCCCAGGACCTTCCAATCGGTATCAAAAAATAAATCTAGGTGATTATCGCCAGCCAAAATATGCTGGACAGTGACATCAATTAAATTTTTAAGAGAGCGGGCAATATTTTGCACATTGCTATCTGCCCCAGCCTGGCCCCTTTTTTGGGCCTGAACCTCCAAGCGCAGCAAATTGGTCCAGGCCTCCATTACATGCAAATTCGTATTCATCGATTTTTGGCAATTCATATCGTTGGCAGAAAGCTTTAAATTCTCTGTCGCTTCCCAATTCTGGGCTCTGGCCTCCATATAGCCACCATTTCTGGTATCGAGGGCATTGGCCTCCACAAGATTATATATATTGATAGCTTGCTCGCGAACAATGTCAATTTTAGGCGAAAATTCAAAATTATTGTTTTTTAACAGTGCCAGGGCATATTCGCTTAAGCCATACACGGCAAAGGCCTGCCCATATATCTGTTTTTTTTGTATGTGGGGCCTGCCATTTTGCAATACAGCCCAAAAAACGCCCCCATACTGCGGGTCAATAAACGCATTCTTTAAATAGCTATAGGCGTATTCGGCAAATGCCAGATATTCTGGGGCAGCGAGCTGGAAAGCTGCTGCTGAATGCGCCCAAAGAAAACGGGATACCATAACAATTGAGCGGGGCTCACTCGGCCTTCCCCGACCTAAATTATCTATAAAGCCGTAAAAGCCCCCCGAGGCCTCGTCCTTGGCATGTTTTTCCCACCAAGGCAGAATGTTTTCTTTCAATTCTCTTTCCGCCCAGTGGGCCAACTGGCCAATTCCGTCTTCAATCTCCATAAAACCACCTCAAACAGGCAGAATTGTTGCTCCGCAACAATTCTGCCAAACCAAATTTAGTTGCGAAGCCGTTTATGTAGGCAGAATTGTTGCTCCGCAACAATTCTGCCAAACCAAATTTAGTTGCGAAGCAACTAAATTTGGTTAACGCTCCGTAATCTCGATATTGTCGATGACAAAATCCGAGGCAAAATGCCCAACAAATTTAATAGGGATTTTGCCATTGGTGTTGATATTCCGCACAACCGTCGAAACCTTGTAGACCTTGTTCGCCTCTTCCAGCTTTTGGCTGGTATAGCCAAATTTATTCAATTGATCTTTGAAAATTTCAAAAGCTACCTCGGTATCGGCACTCTTCGGCGTGCTTAAAAGCTTTACGTCGAAAGAAACTCGGTAATCGCGCCATCCAACAACGCCAAGGACATCTGGATTGGTAATAACCGCATCGATCCATTCGCCATCGACATCGCTATCTAATTGCACCAATAAAGATTTCCCCTTTATGGCCTGCTTCCCCGAGACAATTGAAAGCTTAACACTCTTGTACTCGCCATCTCCACCCACTTTAAAGCCATCCAACTTGGTCTTTTCAAAATCAATCTTGATGGGCTTAAAGGGCAGGCGCACGGGTTTTTCGCCCGGCTTATTGGCCTCGGCCAAGAGCAACTCCGCCTGCGACTGCCAACCAGCAATTGCCTGAGAAGGCGAATCCCCCGTCCAAACAATTTCGCCCAGCATCGGATCTATCATAGTATCTAAAGCACTGGCCAAGGGCCCAAAATAACTGCGCTTTTTGTCCATTTCTCGGGTAACGGGAAACACTTCCTGTGGCCAAGCTCGGCGACCTTGTAAGTCGTCCTTATACCAGGTTTCCAGACAGATATCGATAAACTGACCGGCAAATTTTTGTTTTGTCGATCCATTGCCAATGCCGTAGCCATCCGTTTCGTAAATATGAACGGAGTCTTTAACACCGGGGCCCCTGGGTAGGGGGGCATAGGCCAACTCGTCCCTGGTTTGCGTTATAAGAGTGGCAGGAAAATATTGTCTTTCCATAGACATAACAACTGTTCGCCGGGGCACACCGGTGGCAATAATGCTGTTGTCCTGCATGTACCAGCCCTCTTTTTTTGCATCGGCTAAAAACTGCAGGGCTTCCATAAAGCGGGGGTCTTCGAAATTGAGCTTTTGGTTCCCATCTTTTTGATTGATCGCAAAGGAGGAGCCATTCATATATACAAAGCCCCTCGTCCACCAGTTGCCAAAGCCCCAGCGGTCAATTTTACCACTGCCAGAGGTGTCCTTGGTAAGCTTCATAGCCAATTCGCGTAGCTTGGCCCAGGTCCACTCGCCACGTTCGTACAGGGCCAGCGGTTGGTCTTTTAGGGCAATGCCCTCCTCTTCCATCAGGCTTTTATTGTAAATAATAATCCAAGGGTGGTTAGAGGTCTCGTGCGATGCCAAATAATATTTGCCCCCGTACTTAAAAGCGGCATCCATACCCGTCTTATTTATGTAGGGCTTAGTAAGGTCGACATAGCCATCAACTGGCTGTACATAGCCCTTGGTGTAAAAACGCGGAAAATCTGCATCGCGACCAAAGACAACGTCGATTGGCTCGCCGGCTGCAAGGCTGCTTAAAATTTTAGACTGCCAGTTACCCCAGTCGGAAATAATATACTTTACCTTTCCGCCTGTCTTTTTTGTGTACTCGGTACCCGCTCTAACCATTTGGTCATCTTTGTTTCGGGGGTTAACTGCAGGCCTGAATACAGAAATATCTGCATTCTGCGCAAAGCTTATCCCCGACACAAAGACAGCGAGCATAAGAGCTATCAATTTCCTTTCTCGTGTCATACAACTCCTCCTACTTGTTGCGAACAGGCCCAGCCCACTTCGCCATCATTTTATAAGCACATCGACGATGCGCCTTTAACCCACTATACCACTTCTGGTAATGCTTTCGGTAAAATATCGCTGCGCAAAAATGTATAAAAGCAAGACCGGTGCCACCACAATAAAACAAGCTGCCTCTAGAATAGCCGACTGCGCCATTGCCATGTCTTCGGGCCGAATATTTTGGGTAAGCACACTCAAACGCTCCTGCAAAAGAGTAACCTGCACCGAGAGCGGAAAATCTTCGGAAAAAAACATAACCGACTGATAATAGTCGTTCCAGTGCCAGACTATAGAAAACAGGGTGATAACAATGACAATACTGCCCACATTTGGCAGCATTATTTTAAAAAAAGTCTTAAAGGGGCCGCAGCCATCGACAAGGGCCGCTTCTTCCAGTTCTATGGGCATTCCTCTAAAAAACTGGCGGGCCATAAAAATATACAGGCCAGAGCGTATGCCAATGCCCGTTGCAGACATCAGCCAAAATGGCCAGTTCGTGTTTAAAATGCGCACTGTGGGGTCTGAACCCATATACAGTCCCAAAAACTTACTTATCCCAAAGAAATCAAAATATCTAAAATTGACATACAAGGGGATGATATAGGTTTGAACGGGCACAATAATGGTGAACATAAGCAGGGAAAAAAGAATTTCTTTTTCCTTAAATTTAAAGCGTGCAAAGCCGTAGCCCACAAAGAGGCAGACAAAGACCTGTATGGCCACCGAGGGCACGAGCATGGAGACAGTCTTCCAAATTGATGGCAAAAAGCCAATAACCTGGTTGGCAAATTTAAAATTCTGAATGGTAAGATGCTTGGGAATCCAAATAACGGTGGGATCGAGGCGGTCGGCATAGTCGCTAAAGGCGTTGGAGGCCAAAAACATTACCGGATACAAGAGAATATAGGTCATGCCAATAAGAAAAATAAACCTAAAGAGAAGGGAAATTATATGCAGGGTTTTATCGGCCAAGGTTTTTGGCTGGACCTTTAGCGACTTCCCAATAAAAAACTTACGTAAACGTATCATTATGTATTACCCCACCACATAGAATGCGCGTTTTGCTATAAGCCTGTTGACAAAGAGAATTATCAGCATAACCGCAATAAAGTATATAAAAGAAATGGTTGTAGAATATTCAAATTTACCAAGACTTGAGTTTTCTACAATCATCCGCATTATTGTATTTGAATAATCGGTAAAATAATCAATAATCGAATATAAAATGGCCAGAACGAAGGTGGGCGATATCATTACAAAGGTAATTTTCCAGAACTTTTCCCAGCCGGTGGCCCCCTCTATATCGGCAGCCTCGTACATGCTTTCGGGAATGCTGTGAAGCGCAGAAAGCAGCAGCAATATTTGCACACCACATTTCCAGGTTAGGTCCAGCAATTGGCTTATAACATTGGTAATAAAGTTGACTATTGGCAAGCGCAGGCCGGCATCGACCAGCATGCTGGTAATACCGCCGGTCTGAAACAGAAAGGAGGCCTCGCCCGAAGCGGTGGAAAGGACATTTTCTTTTAAAATGGTTATAACTACGCCCGAAGATATTATTACCGGCAAAAAGAATATTGCCCGCATAAGCCCACGGCCCTTAAAGTCGGCCTTGAGTATAGTGGCAATAAAAAGGCTAAAAAATACAATTATGGGCACTTGGTAGATAATTTCACCTAAGGATTCGACAATACTTCGGGTAAATTTTTCGTCTTTTGCAAAGGCATAGATATAATTGTCCAGGCCCGCCCAGTTAAGGCGCAGGCCATCGGCCCCCAACTCGATGGTGTTCAGGGTGTACCAAAACGAAGACAAGAGGGGAATGGCAAAGAAATATACAAAGCCAATGAACCAGGGAAGTATAAATAGCCTGCCCCAGTTGGCCCTGCGTTTTTCTAAACTTTTATATTCCTTTTTCTTTAATAATTGCGTTTGGTGGATCATTTTTGCTCTCCTTCTACAAGCCGGTAGGAAAGGCCTCTTAAATTGCTGCCATCGGGAAGTTGGGCCGGCTCGGTGCTGTAATTGGTATAGACGAAACAATTATTAGAAAAGCTCGTTTTGCGCACACTGCCGTATCTCAGCCCCGTCTCTACCAATTCGTGTCCGACAATTCTTGCCCCCTTAAGCCTTTCTAAAACGGGCAATAGCTCCTTCCAAAGGGCTTCGGCATCGTCGACCCAGTCCTCGGCCAGGGTATTCATAAAGGATTCCAAGGGGGAGTCGCGCAGATCCTCGTGTTTTTGCGCAATAAATAGGTAGGCGGGGTTGGCTCCGGTTTCGACCAGGGACAGAATATAGCGTTCCCGGTCCAGGGCGCGGTTTGCCGCCTCGTTTGAATAGGGTATATAGCCCTTTAACAATATTTGATAAAAGGGAATATCGGTGCTGATAATATCCCAAGAGCTGGAGCGAATGGGCAGGTCGCAGACATAGGAGGCGGTGCCCAGGGCCCAGGCCTGGGGGCGAGAGAGCAAGAGCTGGCGAGATTCTGCACTAGAGCGCAGGAGTTTTAAATAATCTTCCCTTGCCTCGTTGCGGTAGTACGAGCGTTTAGAGCCGAAGTCGGAGCTGGTAAAATTTGCCAGGCTATCGGGGGCAAGTTGCAGGCTGGGGAATTTTTTCATGCTGGCTAAAAACTTTTTATACAGGCTGGTAACCTTGTTTTTTTTTAAAATCCAATGGACGCGGCTGTCTGTCTTTATGGTAAAGGTAGAAAGTTGATATTCCAAAATTCTTACGGGGGCCTTGTTTATTCCCTTTGCAGAAATTACCTCGATTGCCTGAGCAAACATTTTCTTGTACAGGCGAACGGGGTCCAGGGCGCCAAAAATATTTACTTCGTTATCTTGCCCCCATGCCAATAGACGTTTTAAATTTCTCTTGCCGCCCAAAGAGGACTCGGGGCGGGCCTTTCGGGGATAGTCCGCCTTTACCCCGCCCTTTATCCAGCCATCGTATTTAACCGTAAGCTCCGTTACGCCCCGTCCTTTAATGTCTTCTAAAATATCAATTGCCTTTTTAAAGGGGGTATAGGGAATGGTAACATTCATAGGAACGCCGAAAACGGGCTTTACCTTTCGCGAAGAACCGATAAAGTTTACAAAAAGAGAGGGCTCCTGCGACAGCGGGCTTTTGCCAAAACCAGCATTTTTTTCGAGATAGCTTCTATAGGCATTTGCCATGCCCACATAGCTGTTTTCTGGGCCTTCCAGAAACACATAGCGTAAAGCCAGGGCTTCGCCTTTAAGGGGGCCGGTTTCAAAGATGGGTACGTCGCGGGGGGTACCGGTTTTTTCCCTAAAGGAGACCACGTCGTAATCGCGCACAACAAAGCCGGCATAGGCGCTGTTAAAGGCTGTGCGCAAATTAGCTGATTCCGCATATATGGTACTGCGCTCTGCTCCGCCTTCGATAATAGCCACATAGCCCATTTTCTCGCGCGACAGGCCGAATATGGGCATGAGCACTGTCTCGGTTGGGCTGCGCAGCTGCAGGGGCTGAATGGAAGGGTCCCGGCCATAGACATGCTGTTCATAAATTTTGGAAAGGCCCAGTCGATTGAACTCGATAAGGGCACCCGAGCCATCGGGCACAAAGATATAGCCCTCTTCTGTCTGTGGGGCGGCCCCAAAATAGGGGAAGAGGGTTAGATCGATAAGCTCAATTTCCCAATCCGTATCCAGTTCGATACTGGCTAGGTCGATTTTCACTAATAAATTGGAGCCATCGAGGGTGATATCGACGGGAATAATAACGCCATCGCGGGTAAAATTGTGCGTGGCCCTAAAACCATTGGGAATTCCCTTTACTTTTAAGCCATTTCGGTTAATGACATTGGTAAAGCTATTTGCCGGGAAGATGGTCCCATTTTTATCGCGGCTTCGAATCTGTACCAGGGAAGGCAGGGCATTTTTAAAATAGCCCTGTGCTATTTCGTCCTCTTCCCAGTCCAAGGGCGAGGAATACCAGACATAACCACTGCCTATTTGTCTAACGGCCACAATGCCCCGCTCGACATTAAAATAAAGCTCTAAAGAGGAATTGCCTGCCCAGCGTTTAAAGCCCTCCTGCTCTAGAGTTGCCTCGTTCCAAGCTGCCCAAGCTGGCTCTTTTGCAAAGGCAAGTGATCCGGTACCCAAAAACAGGGCAAAAAGCAGTGCGGCGCAGCAAGGCTGAAGTGTTTTTTTTATAAAGTTCATCATAGACGTAATATTATCTCCTGGAAAAGTGTTGAACCAAACCCAAATACCTGCATAAAAAGCGAGATAAAAAGGACCACCACAATTAAAATAAGGGCTATGCCCAAAATAGAAAGCAGTATAGATAGGAGCGTAGTCTTTAAACTGTACTGATGCACTGAGCGAATTGCCAAAATAAAATGCACGCCAAACCAAAGATAGGATATCGCCTGTAACATGCGTAAAAATGCGCCCTCTTCCATTACCAGCACATTACTTACGAGCACAATGGGCACCGAAAGAAGTAAAAGCGGTAACAGCGAATAGGCGGTAAATATCCAAATTTCCTTAAAAGACCCCTTGCCGTCGTGCAGGGTACTGACCCCCCAGTTCGAGACCGTCCACAGCAGGCAAAGGCCCACCGTTGTGCCAAAGAGCACGAGAATATTCATATGATCCAGCCGGTTCATATTAAAAATAAAGCCAATAAACTGAAACTGAAAAATACTTACCACAAAGCTCAGGGCCACAAAGATATTTGCATAGAGCAGAGAGCCTTTTTTCTCGAGCTTTAGCTCTTCCCAGCCCTTAAAGGGATGGCGCAGTAAATAAAAGGGAAAGCGCAGTGTCGATTGAAATATAACCCGTGCTTCCGGTGCTTTAAGGCGGCGTTTTCGTACCGCCCCAAGGATAAAGGGAAGGGCAATAAGGGCAAGTACAAAGAAGGCAAAAAAGCCAAAGTTTTTGCGCAAAATCTCGGTGCGGTGTTCCCTAAAGGCCTCCGAATAACTGCGCCGATAATTTGACTCTTTATAATAGTACATTGCTTTTTTATATTCGCCCACGCGCTCATAGGCCCTACCGAGGCCCCGCAAAACAATGTAGTTGTTTCTGTCCATCCCTAGAGCCTGATACCAGTATTCGCGCGCTTCTTCGTAAAAGCCGGCCTCAAAAAGAAAGGTGCCCTCGCGCAGGGCCTTGCCATACATGCCGGGTTCGAAGGAAGTAACCGAGCCCTTGTACTCGTCCAGCACAAAAATTCTGTCGTTCGAGCTCACCAAATCGACTGCGTTTCTAAAGGCACCCACTTGGTCGCCGGGCCCGCCAAAAATGGTAATAAGATTGCAGGACTGATCGTACTGGAAAACCCTGCCCCGCTCGGTGTCCAGCACATTTATAAAGTTTTTTTCATCTATATCGATGGCAACAAGGCGGGATTTTTCCACCCGGTTTGTCCAAACACTCTCTAAATCGCCAAAAAAGGCAAGGTCTGGTTTGCGGCCGGCAAAGAGGATGTTTTCCGAAAGGGGATTGAGTTTTTTTACCTGTCCCTTTTGTTCGTCCTCGCCGAAGTTAGAAACCGTGTAGATAAAGCCCTCTTGGTCTAAACTAAAGTTTGCATACTCCACCGGCACAAAGCGGTACATGCGTTCCCGTTGGGCCTTGGTCATAAATTTGCGCCAAATTAAATCTCGGCGCAGCCTTCCGCTCACATTTACCTTGTTCGAGCCATAAAAACCCAAAAAGGCCCCGTTGCGGGCAAAGGTCCAGGCCCCCCGATACGAGCCAAAGGACAGCACATATAGAACACCCAGCTGGTCGACTAAAAGATTTTCTGGCAGGAATTCGGTACTCTCTTCTATTAAATCGGTCTTTGGCTTTGCAATGGAAAATAAAAGTCGTTGCTCACTGTCGAAGACCAGAACCCGGTTTGCACCGCAGTCGGCAATATAAATGCGCTCTTCGTAATCGGTGCAGACGCCCCGCGGATCGACGAGCTCTAAGACCGATCCATCTTGGGTATAGAAGGTATCGATATTGCGCAAAAGCCTTAGCTCGCTATCGACGACGACCAGCCTCTTGTTGCCGCTGTCCACTATCCAAATACTGCCATCGTCAGCGACATGCAGATCTTTGGGGTTTTTAAGGGGCCCAATACCCAGATCGAAGCCGGTAACGGCCCCAAGGGGCAGGTAAGCTGGTGTGGCCGGTACGCTGGTCTCCCAAATACCATAGTTGTACGAAAGCCAGGGTACCGGAGGTCGAGAAGGTGGATCGGCATACAGACCGCTCCCGCAAAGGGCAAGGAGCAGAAGGCCCAAAAGGAGTTTTCTCTGTCTGATAAAAAATAAAGATCTCATAGCTTTTCCTACTCCTTAATTCCCGATGCCGTCATTGTTTCGATAACCGATTTTTGGGTCAACTGAAAGAGCACAAGGGGTGGAAGCATCATTACAAGGCCAATTGCCGAGACAACACCAGCGCGGGCAAGGCCCCCCGCCTGCACCTGCGACATAACAGCAGGCAAGACTTTCATAGACTCATCATAAATAAAATTGTTTCCCGGCTGGTTCCAAATGGCCTGAAAGGCAAAAATGGTCAGGGTTAGCCAGGCCGGTCGCACAGCCGGCATTACCACATGCCACCATGTAAACAATTCGCTGGCGCCATCAATTCGCGAGGCCTCCAACAGCGAGGTGGGCACCTGGGTCATAAACTGGCGCATAAGGAATACGCCCAGCGTCTGCTGCATAACGGGCAAGAACAGGGCAGGATAGGTGTTAATAAGCCCCAGCTTTGCAATGATGATATATTGCGGTATATACAGCACCGAGCCCGTAAACAAAAGGGCCACAACAATTATCTCGCCAATTGCCTTTTGGCCAGGAAAACGGTGCTTTGCCAGGGGATAGGCCGCCATACTCGAAATAAGGACATTGCCCACCGTGGCAACAGTAGCCACAAAAACGCTGTTAAACAGATAGCGGCTAAAGGGTACCCAGAGGTTGGAGAGAATTTGGGCCAGATTGATAAAGTTTTCGGTCGTGGGGTTTGCCACCCAGAGCCGGGGCGGAAAGATAAAAAGCTCTTCCATTGGCTTAAAGGCATTTACAAAGGCAAAGACCACGGGCAAGACCATAAAGGCCCCTAAAAGAGCCACTGCTAAGAACAAAAAGAAGGTGACCACCGGCGACCGGTTTAATTTACGCGCTGTGCGCAGCCGCCCTATTTTAAGACTAATCATTTGACAGCCCCCTAATGAGCTTGAAGATAAGCTTGTTAGTTAGAAACATCATTAAAAAGAGTATTACCGCAATGGCACAGGCATAGCCCATTTCGAATCGGACCAGGCCATAGTCCATAATATAGGTGCCAATGGTGTCGGCAGCGTATCCGCGGGAGGGAAAACCCGCCACCGCCTTAACTACCTCGGCAACGCCAAAGGAGGCCCCAATTTGCATAACCGCCCCAAAAAGCAGCTGGGGCGCCATCTGCGGCAGGGTAATATACCAGAGTTCCTGCCAGCGGTTTTTAATGCCATCAATTGCACCGGCCTCGTACAGGCTGCGATCTATACTCTGAAAACCGGCAATAAAGGCCAGAAAGCCCGCGCCAAAACTGAGCCATATCTGCACGATGAGCACTATGTTCAAAACATATTTAGTATCGCCAATCCAGTCGATGGGTTCGCGAATAATTCCCAAATTGATAAGCGTACCGTTTGCCAAGCCATAGAAGTCGCCGGAAAAAATAAAGACCCAGATAAAAAAGAGGTTGCCTGCCAGAGAGGGGGCGTAAAAAATAAGGGTAAGAAAGGATCTTAAATTGGCCCCAAAGTCGTTTATAAGCCATGCCAGCAAAAAGGAGAGCACATAACTGAGCGGGCCGGTTATAAAGGCAAAGACAAGGGTGTTTTTTACCACCTGTAAAAATATTTGGTCGTCCAGAATAAGGCGACTATAATTGGACCAACCCGCCCATTTTGGAAATTCCAGCATATTAAAATTGGTAAAACTCAATATGATAGAAGAGACAATGGGCAATATGGTAAAAATGGAAAAAAGAACGAGGAAGGGCGCCATCAATAAATAGCTCTCCCTGCTCCGCATTATTTTTTTCCACAGGGGGATATGCCAGATTTCGGGTGAATTTAAGGTGGCCCCTGCTGCATGTGACAATTTATTTTTCATCGAGGGCAAGCTCCTTTCGTTTTCGAGTAATTTCGTCGTTTATCATCTCGGTGTATTTATACAATGTGGCTCGAGCATTCATATTGTCGTAGACAACCCGGCTAAATGCGGTGTCCAGCATTCGCACGGTGTAATAGCCGCCGGGGACTTCTGGAATTTCTTTAACATGATTTCGCTGCCCCTCGATAAGGGCGACCTCTTCTTTAGACCAGGGCAGATTGTCGAAGGCCTCGATATTTGCGGTGTTCCAGCGGGCGGCAACGCCTAAAATTGTCTCGACCTGCCGGCCAAAGGCCAACTGGGTTTCGGCGCTGGACCACCATTTTAAAAACTCCCAGGCGGCATCGGGGTTTTTTACCGAGTTAAACATAACGCTGGCCGAACCACTTGCCGCTTCCGATCGGTCTATGCTGCCATCGGCTTTTTTAATGCCGGGAATAAGGGTCATTGCCCATTCGTTGCGAATTTCTGGCGCGGCCACCGACAAGAGGCTGTAGGTGGGATAGGTAGCTAGGCCAATGGGCAACTCCCCCGTGCGAAATCTATTGTAAAAATCGTATTTTAAATCGAAGCCATAGGCCGAATAAAAATCGGTCCACATTTTAAAGGCCTTATAGGCCTCTGGCGAGGTAAGCCCCGAGTGCGTAAATTCCTCGTCGTAAAAATGCCCCTCGTACTGTGCTAAAAGGGTGGGAAAAACGTTTCGCGCCCCCATGCCGGCATCGATAAGCTCTAAGGCGTCGATGGCCTGGTAGGGCAGGCCAAATTGCATATTGTTGCGCTGCAAGACTGGGATCATAAGCTTAATGTCGTCCCAGGTCTGGGGTGGCTCCAAGCCCAATTCATCCAGCACGTCTTTGCGGTAGAACATCATATGGAAGTCTTGGGTGAGCGGGAGGGCATAACTGCCCCCCTGGAAGGAATAGGGCACTAGGGCGGTGGCCGAAAACCATTTTTCTACCTCGCGATAGTCCTTAAAAGTAGATAAATCGTAGAGCGCATTTCGAGCGGCAAAATTGATGGGTAGACCCCGCGCCACCCCAATGCAAATTTCTGGCCCCTTGCCCGCCAAGGTGGCTTCTATTAGGGCTGCCTGCACAAGGCTTAAATTTACCTTAATGCCTGTTTTAGGCGTAAAGTCGTTAATAATGAGCTCGCGCAAAATCTGGGTCTGGTCGCGCCCAAGGCCGGTCCACACCGTAACTGCCTGGGCGTGGCGGGCGCCAATGCTATTGTAGTCTTCGAAAAAAGAGGCAAAAAAGGACCGAATATTCATCGACATTTGGGCAAAAAAGCCGGCATTTGGCCTTGCTAGGCGGTCCTTACTTCCCATAAAGCCCAGGTAATCTAGCTCGAGGGGCACCTCTTTCCGGTATAAAATCCACTGTGCCATACCGGCAATATTGTCGCGAAAACTGGTCTGGCGCTTGGGAATATCCTCTGGTTTTCGGGCAAATTCTGCCAGCTGGCGGGCAACAATACGCAATTGCGCGGCCTCGGAGCCCTTTTGCCCAGTAATAAGCTCGAAGTCGTCGGCCTGTTGGGTAAATCTAATTGATAGCCTATCGAGCTTTTCGATAAGCCCCGGTATTTCCTTGTCTAAATTGTAATCGCGATAAATATCGGGCTGGGCCCCCATTATCATAATAAACCGGCGGCGCAGGGTGTTTAATTCGTAGGTTAAATCGTCGACCTCGGTTAAAATGGCCGAAAGTGGGCCCAGGGTTCCCTCGAGGCGAATTGTATTGAGCCCCTTTTTTAAATGCACTAAAAGTTCCTCGCCAGTTTCTTTGGAGCGGGGTATTACATGTTGCCATTTTAATTTATAGGGAAATTCAAGGGCTTCCAGCTCTTTAAAAGGTATCTCCCCATTTACGGTAACAGAGCGCACTGCTGCCATTCCCCGCTGGAAATTCTGTCGGCTCTTAAAATACAGGCGATACAAGCCCTCCTCGGGGGCCTGCATCTGCCATTCTATCCACTGGCCGGGCAGTTTCCACGACCAATTGCCCCCGACCGTGTTTAGGCGTATTTTTGCCGGATGCGCAGGCTCGGTGGCGGCATCGGAGCGATCGAAGGTGCCGCTTAGAGTGGAGTCGGATTTTAAGCTAGTATGCTCTGCTTGCACCTTTACTAGGCCCTTTTCTATTTCGGCCAGGCCCATCGAGCGTTTTTCTTCTATATATTGGGCATAACTTGGAGGCAGGCTGTCGTTGTGTAGGCGAATATTGGCGATGGCAATATTTTCTCGGCGCAGTTCCAGGCGCAGGCTATGCGCCCCGGCAGTAACATATACTGGCATGCTCTTGCTATAAAAGCCCTGGCTATCCACAAAATCGCGACTGGACCAAGAAAAAACTTCTTTTTGATTGGGTTTTAACTCGTTGTCGTTTTCGTCCCGCGGAATTGCGGTGGCATCCTTCCATATGCGTGGAAAATATACACTTTGAAAATCGGCAAAGGGCAGTTCGCCATCAATATAAAGGGAAAACTCAATTCCCTGCCCCTTGCCCGGCAGGGGCACATAGTCTAAGGACACAAAATAGAAACCGGTTTCCTCTACTACGAAATCCCAATCGACCCAACCCTCTTCCCCTGTCCACAAGAGCACGTCCTGGCGACCCAAGTAATTGACCGGTCCTTCCAGCTGGGCCCCACCTCCTGCTTTGCGGTAATTGCCCGCAATAATTTCTATTGGGTTTTCGGGACGGGCTGCCCTTTGATGTTTAATAAGATAGCCAGATATTGAATTGGCCCTTGTCCAACGTATTAATTCTGCCTCTCCGCTTACCCTGTCGGCCTCGTCCGGCCCCAGCGTCTGTGCACAGATACTAAAAACAGGCATTAGTACCAGAACAAGACTTAAAAAAGTAGAACGCAGGAGCGATAACTGCAATTTTTCGAGTACCATTAAAAACCAACTCCTTATAAAAATGGGCAGGAAATAGGGGGAAAGCCCTATAGCCTTAGAGCTAGTGTATCAGTCTTTTTATAATTTGCCCAGCAAAAAACATCAATATTTGGTGTTTTTCTTTTTTTCCCAAAATATTGTCGATAAATACCCAGCGTCTTTAATTTTTTTATTCCTTAAGGTA
>CAZBJJ010000049.1:0-14515 GCA_964492245.1 uncultured Spirochaetales bacterium
CCCTGTTAAAACCCCTTCCCTCGGCGACCTAGGTGCAAGGTTCGGTGCACTACCTTGATATAACCCTGATTTTTCACCAATAATGATATAACAAATAAATTGGAGGGGCTTTTCCATGGCTTCAACTTTTGACCCCCGGCTTTTGGCAGATTTTGCCCGTTATTATGGTTTTCACTATGGCGTTTGCGATCCACAGGCCTTGCTTAAAGACCTCGTTATAGAAATGGAACGGGGCCTGCGGGGGGACGACTCCAGCCTGCCAATGCTGCCCTCTTGGATTAGCCCCATAAAGGCGCTCCCGCTGGGCAAGACGGTGCTGGCCCTGGATGCAGGGGGCACAAATATGCGTGCAGCCCTTGTCTCTTTCGATACATTGGGCAAATTGAGCATAGGGGAGTCTGCCAAAACGCATATGCCGGGGACCAAGGGCCAGTTAAGCCGTGTTGCCTTTTTCGACGAAATCGCCAATTTGCTTGAACCCCTGTTAAAAAACAATGCGGTGGAAGGTATTGGCTTTTGTTTTTCCTATCCTATGGAGCTCACCCCCGATGGCGATGGCATTCTTTTGGGCTTTTCTAAAGAGGTCGATGCGCCAGAGGTCATTGGTACCAATATTGTCGAAGGCCTGCGCCAGGCCCTAGAGCGAAAAAAAATAGCCTATAAGGGAAACATTGTTTTACTCAACGATACGGTGGCCACCCTTTTGGCTGGACAGATAGAAATACCTGGGAATGGGGGGCTATGGCGTGGTCAGGACCGCTTTGGCGTAGAGGCTGGCCCTACGGTGGGCTTTATTTTAGGTACAGGTATGAATGTGGCCTACCCAGAGACGCGCATTCCTAAAATTTCTTGGGAGCCAGGGAAGGGGAGCCAGATAATTGTCTGCGAGACCGGAAGCTTTAAGACCCGCTATACCGGGCGCTTGGACGAGGACTTCGATAAAACCACCAAAGACCCGGGAAAATACACCTTCGAAAAGACGATGTCCGGGGCCTATTTGGGGCCCTTAAGCCTAGTGATGCTTAAAAAGGCCATTGGCGAGGGGCTTGTAGACTTTGACCGCAGCAATGAGCTTTTAGATATGTCAAACTTGGAAACCAAGGACCTGAACCAGTTTATGCACGCCCCCCTCGCCGGCGAGGGCCCCCTGGGTGGCCTCTTTGGCCTGCACGAAAAAGACGCCTTGGCCTCGACCTGTTTTCTGGTTTCTATTGTCACGCGCAGGGCGGCCCTGTTTGCCGCTGCGGCCCTTGGTTCGGCGGTGGAAAAGGCTGGCCTTGGCTACGATCCCTTTTCGCCCGTGCGCATTGCGGTGGAGGGGACAACGTATATGATTTACAAGGGTATGCGCACCGCGCTGGAGTCCTATCTGCACAGCATGCTGCAGACAAAGGCACCCCGCAGTATTGTCATTGCCCCGGTGGAGCAGGCCAGCCTCTTTGGGGCTGCCGCCGCAGCAACTTTATAAGTTATTAAGAAAGTTGATGCAGCAACTTTATAGCGGACTCAAAAAGTTGATGCAGCAACCTTTATCGTCTTAGAAAAAGCTGTTGTTCAGGAATTTCTGAAGCCAGATAAGCTCGGGGCGGTATTCAAAGTGCATGGTGTCCCAAAGATCCCACTTGCCCCCCCACACAAAGCCCTCGCTCTCGAAGGCCTGAACGACCTTGGGGTGGGGGTGCCAACGCCGTTCCAGGGGCAGGCTCATCCAGTTGGAATTATAAACCCGTTCCCAATCCCAAAATGTCGAAAGGCCCCCCATTTTTTTTGGCAATACATCCAGGGCCAGGGCCCAGCTGTGATAGCTCTTTACCGCAGTTCCCTGTATTTCCCGCCAATTGAAGCCCCCAATTGGCTTTAAAGACCGTATAAAAAGCGCAAGAGAGCTATCGCTCTTGGCCTCTTGTGCTATGCGCAAAGCCACATTTTGCAGGGCCGCTGCCGCCTTGCGGTCGATTCTTACCGACCAACCCATAATCTGGACCCTCTCCAGCCGATTTTGAATAGCCTCTCTAGTAAGCGGTCCGTACAGGGCCTCCTGAAAATCTAAGCAGCGCTCCTTTGTCTGTGCCCGCCGATCCGAATTGCTGAATTTACGTACGTTTTCTATATATCGAGGAGAAAAATCCCGAGGGTCAGGCACTTCCTGCGGATAATTATAGGTAACATAGGGGGTGTAATCCTGCCATTTTTCCCGCAGAGCCTTGGGCAAAATCCTCCCCTCTGCCCAGTAAAAAACTCTGTCCCCTACCGATATTGTCCAATCCCCATCCTGCCAGGTTATTTCGCCAATATCCTCGGGATAGCAGGACTTAAAAGCTTCAAACACAATGCGAGGGTGAGCCGAAACATAGGCCTCTTGGGAAAAAACCTTGGCCACAGATAGGCAGAACAGGCTTACGAGGGCAATTTTTGTAAGCCATTTTAAAGCTAACTGTCTTTGAGAATATTCTTTATGCATACCAAAGCTTATCAGTATAAAAGTTGTATAACAAGCGGAAATCCTCGACCTCTTGCATGGAATGTACTATTATTAAGGCATGGAAGATGACGTACATTTTATTGATACCGAAAAAATCTCCGAAGAAGATCTTTTCCGGGCCAACGAATTTATTGCAAATGGCAAATTCGAGGAGGCCTGTAAGCTCTTAGATATGCTTCTAACTATCGATCCCACCGATGTGCGCGCCCTATCGGCCCTGGGCATCGCCTTAACCGAAAACGGCCGCCACGAAAGGGCGTTAAAGGCCTTGGAATGGGCCCTTAAACTAAACCCCGCCAATGTCGAGGCCCTAGAGGCCGCCGGCTGTGCCCATTTCCGGCTTCAAAACCTGGATAGGGCCCAGCACTATCTGCAGGAGGCGCAAAAGTTAGAGCCTCGCAATGGGAGCGTGTTAAGAAATTTGGGTGTGGTTTTGGATAGGCAGGGCAATTTTGATATGGGCTGTCTCTATATAGAAGAGGCCAGCTCTATCAATAAAAACGACTACCAGGCCCTGTATGCCCTAGCCTCTATCCGTCTGCGCCAGGGCGAAATAGAGGAAGCCGCCGAATTGCTGGGCCGCATTGCCGGCGAAAACGCCCCGCCCGATTTGCGAAACCTGGCCCTTGAACATATAAAAAATTTGCGTCGCT
This sequence comes from uncultured Spirochaetales bacterium, assembly GCA_964492245.1. Taxonomy (GTDB): domain Bacteria; phylum Spirochaetota; class Spirochaetia; order Treponematales; family Breznakiellaceae; genus CAZBJJ01. Next base: position 3,136 of record CAZBJJ010000049.1, read on the forward strand.
ATATGCGCTAGGGCCTTTGCCTGTTAGGTCGAGGGAATTTCGGAAATCGAGTTGTCGGCAATTGCTTTAAGGCGTAGATACTCGGTATTGAGCTTGGCAGTGTGCGCATTTATGCGGGTCAGGCGTTGGGCCAAGAGCCTTGCAAGAAAGATGCCGTAATGGGGGTTTTTTTTGATAAGCTCCACAAAGGCCTGCTTAGAAATTTTTATTGCCCGGCCCTCGCCGTGGCTAACCACACTGGCTGTGCGCCGGTTGGAAAGCAAAAAACTCATTTCGCCAATAAACATGTCGTCGGGCGTTAAAAAAGACACATATTTTTTTTCGGAATACACTAAATAGCGACCGGAGACAATGTAATACAGATAATCAGACTGTTCCCCTTCCTTGACAATAACCTGCTTGGGTTTAAAGACAAGCTCTTCCTGGTTGGAAAAAATTTGAGGAACCATATTGCTGGCATTGATTTGGTGAATCTGTAAAAACGAAACGCGGTTTCCCTTTTCGTTGTAGGCAAGTTTTTGGACATAGGAACCTGCCATGCGCATACCAAGGCCGTGTAGGCCTATTTCCGGCGCCTTGGCCATCTGTGCCCGCCAGTCAAAGCCTTCCCCCTCGTCCTCTATGGTAAAACGAGAGCTCTCCCGACCAATATCGTATTCCAGCTTTACCTTGCGTTTGGCAATTGCTGGGTCACTGTTTTTAGAGCGTATTAAATCCATGGGATGTTTGCCCGCTTCCAGCCAGGCGGTTTTTTCGGAGTAGCCAATTTTGCAATTGCCGTGCTCGATGGCGTTTATCAACAATTCCTGTAGGGCAACGTGCAGCTTCTCCTTGTCGTCCAGGCTTATAAGATTGGCATTGTACAAAAAATTGCTCACTAAATTTGTATACACCGCAATATCGAGGGGGTCGTTGTCCATAATAAAGGTGCCCGCCACCTTGTTTAAAAGATTGCGTTGCATACCCCGCTGGAAAAGAAACTGCTTGTTTCGCACCAATATGCGCAACAAACGGCCTATATGTTTTTTAAATTCGCTCAGCTGCATCACCGCCAGCACATTCGAATGTTTTAATTGGTCGTTCACTATCTTGTCGTTGACCTCCCGGTGAATGGCAATAACGCCACCGTAGTGAAGCCAGGGGTCCTGTTTGATAGTAGAAAGAATGGCCATCGACTCTTCCAATTGATTGGCATCCGAGCCGCAGTCAAAAATTTTAATTTCGGGGAGCTCATATTTTAAAAACTCAACAACCTCGTCATGATTCGACATAAAAAGCGGTTGGAGCTCATTGGAAAGGGGTTTACAAGCCTCTTTAATAATTGAAATAAGTTCTTTGTTTTTAGTAACCACGGGAATGTTTATCATTTTATATTCTCCTACTAATTATCGAATACATTTTTTTATGATATCCTGTTCTTATGAGTTTGTCTAATATAAGAATTTTAATTGGAAAACCTTTACCCCTCGGTGCCAATCCCAACGATACCGGGGTAAATTTCTCGCTTTTTTCCCGAAATGCCACAATGGTGCGGCTCCTTCTTTTTAGCACAGCCGATGCCACAAGCGCGGATGTAGAAATAGTGTTGGAGAGCCAACGCCATCGAACGGGGGATATTTGGCACTGTCAAATTGATGGCTTAAAACCGGGCGCCTTTTACTTATACCGCGTAGACGGTCCCTATGTGCCGGAAAAGGGCTATCGCTTTAATTTTCATAAGGCCCTTTTAGATCCCTATGCCAAATCGGTCCACGGTGTTTCGGGTTGGGATATGAACCCCTCCAAGGGCTATAACCCCAACCTCCCCAGTGAGGACCTCTCATTTTCCAGTAACGATGATTTAGTTGGGCACCCTAAATGTGTGGTTATAGATGATGCCTTCGACTGGCAGGGCGACCGCCCCCTAAACTATCCGCTGCGCTTTAGCGTCCTTTACGAGACTCATGTGCGGGGCTTTACCATGCATAAGAGTTCCGGCGTTGCCCACCCGGGCACGTATAAGGGCCTAGTCGAGAAAATACCCTATTTAAAAGAGCTGGGGGTTACCAGCGTCGAGCTTTTGCCCGTCCATGAATTTAACGAAAACGAATTGCCGCGCAACAACCCCCGCACTGGTGAGGAGTTGGTCAATTATTGGGGCTATAGTACCCTGGCTTTTTTTGCCCCCAAGGCCTCCTACGCGGTCGACCAGAGCCCAGGTGGGGCTGTGCGCGAATTTAAGGAGATGGTGCGCGCTTTTCATAGGGCGGGAATCGAAGTTATTTTAGACATTGTGTTTAATCATACTGCCGAGGGCAACGAACAGGGCCCAACAATTTCCTTTCGCGGCATCGACAACACTATTTATTACATGCTGGACAAAGATAGGCGCTTTTATAAAAACTACTCTGGCTGTGGCAATACCCTTAACTGCAACCACCCGGTGGTGCGCACCTTTATTATCGACTGTCTGCGCTATTGGGTGGTAGAAATGCATGTCGATGGCTTTCGCTTCGACCTGGGCTCCATATTGGGCCGGGATCAAAATGGCAATTTAATGGAAAATCCTCCCATGCTGGAACGCATTGCCGAAGACCCCGTCTTGCGCAACACTAAAATTATTGCCGAGGCCTGGGATGCCGGTGGGGCCTATCAGGTGGGCTGGTTCCCCGGGGGCCGTTGGGCCGAGTGGAACGACCGCTACCGCGACGATGTCCGAAAGTTTTGGCGCGGGGATAGCGGCGAGCGGCGGCATCTGGCCACCCGCCTTACCGGTTCCTCCGACTTATACCTGCGCGACGGGCGAAAACCCTTTCATTCCATCAATTTTATTACCAGCCACGACGGCTTCACCCTAAACGATCTTGTCTCCTACGAACAAAAGCACAACGAAGAAAATGGCGAAGAGGGGCGCGATGGCACCAACGCCAATTACTCAATGAACTGTGGCTTCGAGGGCCATACGGTAAATCCAACAATTGAGGCCCTGCGCGAACGCCAAATACGCAATTTTTATACAAGTCTTTTGCTCTGCCTGGGGACCCCCATGTTACTGGGGGGCGATGAATTTCGCCGCACCCAGAATGGCAACAACAACGCCTATTGTCAGGACAACGAGGTTTCCTGGCTCAACTGGGACATGGTCAAAAAAAACCATCAGCTATTGCGCTTTGTCAAAGAGCTTATCGCCTTTCGCCTGCGCCATCCGGCTTTTTTGCGCCCCGAATTCTATACCGGGGACAATGGCAATTATAATGCCATTCCCGATATCACCTGGTTTGACCGGCAGGGCAATGCCCCAGATTGGAATGCCGAGGGCCACGACCTAGCCTTTCGGGTGGATGGCAGCAAGGCCGAGACGCAGGCAGATCGGGACGACAACGATTTTTTCTTTATGATAAACGGAGGGCCACAGCCCCTTGTGTTCACCCTAACGCAGACCCCCGAGGGCAGCAAGTGGTATCGGGCAATTGACACCTCCCTTCCACCTCCCCGGGATATCGTGTCTCCGGGCAGGGAAGAGGCGTTAAAAGACGACAAAACCTATGTGGTGCAGGATAGAAGTATAGTGGTCTTGCTTTCGAAGGCCGAATAGGGAGGACAGCAATGGACGAGACAAGTTTTATATTTGGGGTCGACTTAGACGGTGTGGTCGGCGATTTCTATGCTGCCATGCGAGAAATAGCTGCCGAGTGGTTGGACCGTCCGATACAGAGCCTGGCAGAAGATATTTCCTATGGGCTGGAGGAGTGGGGCCTAACAGAATATGGGGGCTACGACCGCCTGCATCGCTTTGCGGTAACTCAAAAAGATCTCTTTCGTATAATGAAGCCAATAGTTGGAGCCTCGGCCACCCTGCGAAAACTTTCGGCAAAGGGCATTCGGATTCGCATTATCACCCACCGCCTTTTTTTAAAATACTCGCACAAGACCTCGATTATTCAAACCGTGGAGTGGCTGGATGCCCATGACATTCCGTACTGGGATCTCTGCTTTATGAAGGATAAGGGGGCTGTGGGGGCCCATGTCTATATTGATGATGCCCCGATGAACATTGGCCGTCTGCGCGAACAGGGTTGCCGCACCATTGTCTTCGATAACACGACAAACCGCCATTTAGCTGGGCCCCGAGCTAAGAACTGGGAAGAGGTGGAGGCATTGGTGCTGGAGGCCTATCAGGAATGGCGTACGGGCACCTTGGACCTCTTTGGGGCCCAGAGCTTTGATATCGGCTGTAATTGAGATATGGCAGATATCGTCCTTGCCACTATAAATGCCAAGTGGATTCATCCAAATGTGGCTCTACGACTTCTCAAGGCCAATCTGGGCGAGCTGGAAGGGCAGTGTACTATTTTGGAGTTTGCCCTGCGCCAGCCCCTATCCGAAAAAACATCGGCCATTGTACAGGCAGGGCCGAAAATACTGGCCTTTTCGGTCTCGATTTGGAACCATCTGCCCACTTTGGAACTCATTCTCGCCCTTAAGCAGGCTTGGCAGGCGAGTGTACCGGCCTCGCAGGGGCCCATCATTGTTTTAGGAGGGCCAGAGGTCTCTTGGCTTGCCCAAGATGCCGAAATACTTAGCCATGCCAACTACCTTATTCGGGGCGAGGGCGAACAGGCCTTTGCCCATCTTGCCCGCACTCTTTTACAGAACCAGAGCCCTGTTTTTGCCCCAGAAATAGCCCAGATAAGGGGTAAATTTATTGATGCCCGGCCTGTAGCCCTGGAAAAGACAAAAAGCGCCTATCATCTTTATACCGACGAAGACCTTCACCGAAAGCTCACCTACGTGGAGGCCTCGCGGGGTTGCCCCTTTAAATGCGCTTTCTGTCTTTCCTCGCGCGACCCCCTGGTGCGCTTTTTCGATATCGATGTGTTTTTGGATGATATGGACAAGCTCATTGCCCGCGGGGCCCGCTCCTTTAAGTTTTTAGATCGCACCTTTAATTTGGACATTGCGCGGGCCCGCCGCATATTAGAATTTTTTTTAGCCCGCCTTAGGCCCGGTATGTTCGTCCACTTCGAAATGGTGCCGGCCCGCTTTCCGCAGGAGTTGCGCTCGCTTTTAACTCAGTTTCCCGAAGGCGCCTTGCGGCTTGAAATTGGCATTCAGACCTTTAACGCAGAGACAGCCCGGCAGATCGACCGCATAAGCGATCCCGAAAAGGAGCTCGAGACGCTGCGCTTTTTGCGCGAACAGACCAAGGCAATTGTCCATGCCGATTTAATTGCAGGTCTGCCTGGCGAGGATGCCGCCTCCTTTGCGGCTGGGTTTAACCGCCTCTGGGCCGAGCGCCCGGGCGAAATTCAGTTGGGTCTTTTAAAACGCCTGCCTGGCACGGCCCTTGCAGAGCGGGAGGATGGGGCAGTATATATGGCCGAGCCCCCCTACGAGGTGTTGGAAACCCCAGTTCTTAGCAGAACAGAGCTTGACCGCATTAAAAACTTTGCCCGATTCTGGGAGCTCATAGTAAACCGAGGCCACTTCGAGGAAGTCCTCCCCCACATCCTGCCCGAGCCCACCCGGGCCTGGGAAGACTTTATGCGGCTATCTCAGTGGCTCTTAGAAAAATTTGGCCAAAACTGGGGAATCCCGCGAGATAATTTGCGCAGCGCCTTAACTAGTTTCACGAATCTTTCACCTAAAAAAAAGATAACTTGACAGAAATCATTTTACCTATTATTGTCGGGCAACTCGGCTTTAGCCGGGAAAAAGGTAGAATCATCAGATATATTCAAATATTTGATGAAAAGGAGGCGTTATGAAAAAATTTGGTTTGCTGGTGCTTATAGCCAGTATTTCGCTAATGGCCGTTTCTGCCCAAGAGGAAGATTCTGGCGATCGGCTCACAGAGATGAGCTTTTTTGCCGTGGAGACCTCCATTGTCGCCGGTTACAGCCTGGCTCTCGAGGATCTTACCGCTGGCTACAGCCTAATAGTGAACTTCCCAGTGGCCAAAAATTTTGCTGTTGGTTTTCAGGGCTTAAAAGGTGGCCTAGTCCCTCAAATGGCGGGCATGAAGCTCAGTTATTATTTAAATAAACTGATAGGCTTCTCGGCCACCTTTGGCGGCGATGGCCTTGACACTTGGGTGGGAATAGGTGGCTTTGTCAGCCTCTTGCCCTCAAGTTCTGGCGATTCATTTGCTACGGCAATGCGCATTCGTTTAGAGTATTTTGCAAATACTCAGGCCTTTGATACAGGCAGCATCCTAATGGGCATTGGCTTTGCCTTGGGTATATAACTAGGGGGGCATATGAATAAGAAAGTACTTTTTTTATGTTTACTCAGTCTGTCTTTATTTTCTGTAAACAATCTATATGCTCAAAAAGCAGATTACAACGTAATAGGTTTTGAGTTGGGCACTTCTTTTGCCTATAACTTTGGCGCAGAAGCTATGGGGAACGGCTATTCAACGGCCATTGTCCTGCCTCTTACCAATAGTTTTTCGGCAAATTTTACCTTTCTCAATGGCAGTGGCGGTCTAGCTAGCTCTTCAATGCTTGGCTTTAATTATGCTCTGAGGAATAAGTTGGGTGTTAGCCTAGGTGTTGGGAGATCTGGTGCCAATTCCCTAGTCAATCTTGGCATGTACTTAAATATTCTAGAGCGCAAGGTACAAGAGGGCCTAAGCACCATATTAAAACTTCGTGTGAACTACGAAGCTGTTCCGGTAAATGGCCTAGAAAATGGAACCTTAGTAATGGGACTTGCATTGGGCTTTGGTATATAACAAATCCTATTAATGCGAGGAAGGGCCAAAAAACCAAATGTTTTTGGCCCTTTTTTATTGATTGCCCTAGGAAAAAACGGCCCGAAAACTTGGCTTGCCCGTTTTATGCTGAAGCCCCTCTATGTGCCAGACCTTGCCAACAGGACCTTTAAATAAATCGACCTCCTCGCCTTCGAGGGTCTGGCCCAGATAATTAATATCGCAGCGCATCCGAGGCCAGGTGGCCAGCTCTTCCAGACTAAATAAATCTTGAATCCACTGAATATAGCGCGCGTTGTTCACATGTGCGTTGTAATCGATATCCGAATAGGCGGCCCTTCGTGTGCTAACTTGGGCAAGCCCCTCTTGTGCATCAATCGATTGGCAGGCCCCCTCTAGGGCGCAGGCCTTGTCAGAGTGGGGGAGCTTTTCAATCCATTTTTCTGGGCGCAGGGGGCGCAATTTTTCGGTGTCGAGAATTAGCCAGGCACTGCGACCATGGCCAAAAACGCCCTTAGAATCGGCCATTTCGTAGTTGCGCCAGACTAAAAGGCGCTCGCTGCCGCTGGGCCAGGTCCTGCACTCTATCTCTTCTTGCCAGCCAGGGCGTCGCTCCAATTCCAAGCTCATACGGGAAAGAATCCAGGCTACCTTGTGCTCACGCATAAAGTCGACCCCAACCCCCAATTTATCGGCATGGATGCCAGCTATTTCCTGGCACCAGTTAAAGGCCGCCGCCATGCTCAGATGGTCTTTTGCATCTACATCCCAGGTGCGCACGGTAAATTTTTCATTATAAATTTCAAGCATGATCTTATATTATCCCTCCCAACTGCTTCCTTCAAGCCTGGCTTTCGGCTAATATAAAAGAATGAACAGAATTGATGGCTTAAAGAGTGCAATTGAAAAACGCATCCTTATACTCGACGGCGCCATGGGCACTATGATCCAACAGCACCATTTAAACGAGGCCGATTTTCGCGGTCAACGCTTTGCCCATCATCCTAAAAAACTACAGGGCTGCAACGATCTGCTCTGCCTCACTCAACCAAGGCTTATCTACGATATACATACCGCCTATTTGATGGCAGGTGCCGATTTAATCGAAACCTGCTCTTTTAATGCAAACGCCCCCTCGCTGGATGACTATGGCCTGGGACATCTTGCGCGCGAAATATCCCGCGCAAGTGCCGAACTGGCACGCAGGGCCTGCGAGGCCGCCGCCACACCCGAGCATCCCCGCTATGTGGTTGGCGTTTTAGGTCCCACCGGCAAGACCGCTTCAATATCGGCCGACGTAAGCGACGGTGCGGCGCGCAGTATTACCTGGGACCAACTGGTCCAGGCCTACAGCGAAAACGCAATGGGCCTTTTAGAAGGGGGGGCCGATATTCTTATGCTCGAAACCATTTTCGACACCCTCAACGCCAAGGCCGCCCTCTTTGCCATCGACGAGGCAATAAAAACCTTAAACAGCCTGGAGAGAACAGAGGGCAGCGAAAAGAGATATACCCGCCCCCCCATAATGATTTCCGGTACCATAACCGATGCCGCCGGGCGCACCCTTTCCGGGCAGACGGTTGCTGCCTTTCATGCCTCTCTCTCCCATGGCCAGCCCTTTAGCATGGGCCTGAACTGCGCCCTTGGGGCAGATAAGCTCTTGCCCCATTTGCAGGAGCTCTCGGAAATTTCACCTTTTTTACTGAGCGCACACCCCAATGCCGGCCTGCCCAATTCTCTTGGCGAGTACGACCAAAGCGCCCAGGAAATGGCCCAGGCGGTGCGTCCCTTCCTGGAACAGGGCTTGGTCAACATTGTCGGGGGCTGCTGTGGCTCTACCCCGGTCCACATTGCAGAAATTGCCAAACTGGCAAAAAACTTCCCCCCACGCAAACCAAAGGCCCCCCTGCGACGCACAATATTAAGTGGCCTAGAGGCCCTGGAACTGCCCAGCCGCTTTGGCCCCCTCGAACAGCATGGCGGGAATTTTATCGATATTGGCGAGCGCACAAATGTAGCCGGCAGCCGGCGTTTTTTGCGTTTAATAAAGGAAGAAAAATGGGAAGAGGCCAGCCTAATAGCCCGCGAAATGGGTGAATCGGGGGCAGCCATAATAGATGTCTGTATGGACGATGCCCTCCTCGATGCCCGGGCCTCGATGGTGCATTTTTTAAACACAGCCCAGAGCGACCCCGAGGTGGCCCGCCTGCCCTTTATGATCGACAGCTCCCGCTGGGAAGTAATAGAGGCGGGCCTTAAGTGTATTCAGGGTAAGGGCCTCGTTAACTCTATCAGTTTAAAAGAGGGGGAACAGGAGTTCCTACAGCGGGCTGCTCTGGCCCGGCGCTATGGTGCGGCAATTGTAGTTATGCTTTTCGACGAAGCCGGCCAGGCCGACAGCTATGCCCGCAAAATAGAAATTGCCGGCCGCTCCTGGAAGCTCTTAATGGGGGCGGGCTTTCCCGCGGAGGACGTGGTCTTCGACCCCAATGTTTTGTCCATTGCCACCGGCATCGAAGAGCACAGAGGCTATGCGCTGGACTTTATCGAAGCTTGCAGATGGATTTCGGCCAATTGCCCGGGGGCGCATATTTCGGGCGGGCTTTCTAACCTCTCTTTTTCCTTTCGTGGCAACGAAGCAGTGCGCGAGGCAATGCATGCAGTCTTTTTAAAACATGCCATCCCCGCTGGCCTGTCGATGGCCATTGTAAACCCCGGGGCTCTGCGATCGGTAGGCGAGCTGGAAGCAGAGCTCGTTCAACTCTGCGAGGCGGTAATTTTAAACCAAGGGCCACAAGCCGAGGAAGCGCTCTTACAAAAGGCCCTGCAGCTGCGCGAAAACCAAGATGGCTCCCCCAAACTTTCTGCTGGCGAGGCAAAAAAAAATGCATGGCGAGAGCTAGCCCTGCCCGAACGCATTTCCCATGCCCTGGTAAGGGGCGAAGAGGGGTACATCGAAGCAGATGTGTTAGCCCTTAAAAGCCAAGGTGGCGACAGCGCCCTGTCCCTTATAGAGGGCCCGCTAATGGATGGCATGAATGAGGTGGGGCGCCGCTTTGGCTTGGGTCAGATGTTTTTGCCCCAGGTTATCCGCTCGGCACGGGTAATGAAAAAAGCGGTGGCCGTCTTAGAACCCTTTATTCAAGAGGAAAAAAACGAGGACAGCCAGGCAGCCGCCACCATTGTGCTGGCAACGGTTAAGGGCGATGTCCACGACATTGGCAAGAACATTGTGGGCCTTGTGCTCTCCTGTAATGGTTTTAGGGTGATAGATTTAGGGGTGATGGTTCCCACCGAGGAAATGTTAGCGGCCATCGAGCGCGAAAAAGCCGATGTCCTGGGCCTCTCCGGCCTTATAACCCCATCTTTAGACGAAATGGTCAACGTGGCAAGGGCAATGGAGGGGGCGGGCCTAAAAATTCCCCTGTTGGTGGGAGGCGCCACGACCAGCGAAACCCACACCGCATTGCGCATTGCCCCCGCATATAGCGGCCCGGTGGTACATGGCAAGGATGCCAGCCAAATGCCCGCCATTGTGCGCGCCCTGCTTTCGCCCAGCGAAGGCCCCGCCTTTCTTGCTAGGCTTGAACAGGGCTACAAGGCGGCCATCGAGCGCCACGAGGGGCAAAAACTCCGGCAAAAACCAATTTCCCTGGCCCAGGCGCGCAAAAATGCCTTTGCCAGCGATTGGCAGAAGATTGATATTGATGAGCCAAAGACACAGGGCCTTATCGATCTAGCTCCCGGCGAACTTGCCGAGCTCTATCCCTGGATAGACTGGAACTGGTTTTTTTATAGCTGGGACCTCGGCTATGGCAAGGAGCAGGCCCTAAACGATAGCAAAAAGGCCGAGGCCGCCACTAAACTCTACGAGGATGCCCAAGCGCTTTTACGGCGCTTTGCCCAGGATGGGCATATTCGCCCCGCCGCCCGCATTGGCATATTTCCCGCCGCCAGCGAGGGCGACGATCTCCTTATTTATCCCAATATAGACAGCAAAAAGGCCCGGGAAGTTTCCGCTAGCGCGGCGCCCGCCTTGGCAGGGCTTGGGCGGGAAGTTCGCCTGCCTTTTTTGCGCAATCAGCAGGAAAAAAAGGCGGGAGGTGCAAACCCCTGCTTAACCGATTTTATTGCCCCAAAGGCCAGCGGGCGGCGGGACTGGGTGGGCTTTTTCGCCCTCACTGTCGGGGCAGGCTTCGAAACATGGCTGGCCGAATGCGCCAAGGCCGATGAATACGAGGTGTTGCTGGCCAAATCTTTGGCCGACCGCCTTGCCGAGGCAATGGCCGAATGGGCCCACGCCAAGCTTCGGCGGGAAATCTGGGGCTATGCCCCCAACGAAAAGCTGGCCCCCGAGGAATGCTTCGATTTTAGCGCAGATGGCCGTACAAAATACCGCGGCATTCGACCAGCCTTTGGCTACCCCGCCTGCCCCGACCACGAAGACAAAGGCCTGGCCTTCGAGCTTTTAGATGCCCGCAGCAAGCTGGGCATGGACCTGACCGAAAGCGCCATGATGCTCCCGGCGGCCTCGGTCTGTGGCATGTATTTTGCCCATCCGCAGTCCTGGTACTTTGGCACAGGAAAAATAGACAGCGAGCAATTGGCCGACTTTGCCGCACGTAAAACTATCAATCTAGAAGAGGCCCGACGCCGGCTTTCGTCTATAATTATGGAGTAACAATA
>CAZBJJ010000050.1:0-6119 GCA_964492245.1 uncultured Spirochaetales bacterium
CAAATCAGGTCAAGATAGATTACGCCATTGGGAGGGCGTAATGGTATGAGCGATAATTGCAATAATTTCGGGGCGACCCAGGTGCAAGGTTCGGTAAACTAGTTAATCGCTGGCCAGGCTATCAAAATAACCTTGCACATGGACCACCGGAGTGCCCTTATCACCACTGCCAGAAGTTAAGTCGCAGAGTGAGCCCAAAAGGTCGGTTAAGCGGCGCGGAGTGGTGCCCAGGGATTCGACAGCGCTTGCCTGCCCACTAACCTTGTGCTTAATGCTGTCCACTATTGCTGTCTGAAGGTTTTCGCCCGAAAGCTCGGCAAACTTACTGTCGGCTAAGTATTTTATTTTAAGCTCGTTTGGGTTCCCTTCCAGGCCCGCAGTATAGGCGGGCGAGACGACGGGATCGGCCAGCTCCCATATTTGGCCTACGGGGTCTTTAAAAGCGCCATCGCCATAGACCATCACCTCTATCTGTTTTCCACTAATATCGAAAAGCCGTTTTTGAATGCCATCGACCACGGCTTGGCAGTCGCGGGGAAAAAGCTTTACGGTCTCTTCGTCGCTTTTATTTGAACCGAGCACCCCATATTTGGCATGATAGCCACTGCCGTTTATGGGCTCGGCTAGAATTTGGTCCAGACTGTATGCGCGTTCTGCCCCCGCCTCCATGACCTTTTTTTTAGTCCGCAAGCGCGAATGTATATCGCAGGCCAAAACCTCCTTGCAATGGGCAAGTATGGATCGCGGGTCGTTTGAAAAAATGATGGTGCAGATTGTGCCTTCGGCCTCTACCAGTTTTCGGTAATAATCGATGTAGTCGATGCCGGTAAAGGGGTGATAGCAGGGGCCAAAGGTCTGGGTAAATTCTTCTTCGCTCAGGCAGTCCGACCAGGGGTTAATGCCTTTTTCGTCGAGCATGTCCACCGAAACCAATTGGTTTCCCACCTCGTCGGAGGGGTAGCTAAACTGAATATAAAGGTGTTCGGTACTACGGGCTATGGCCTTTAAAAGCAGGGAAAAGCGATTGCGGCTGAGCATGGGAAAGATAATGCCTAAACTTTTGCCAGAGAATTTTGCCTTTAGGTCGCTGGTTATAGCGTTTACGGGGGCAAAATTGCCCTGGGCTCGGGCCACGATGGATTCGGTTAATCCAAGTACGTCCCGGTCTTTTAGTTCAAAAGAATCGGTTTTGCAGGCCTTTAAAAGGCTTTCTACTACGATTTCCTGAATATTATCGCCCCGGCGAATAATGGGAATGCGTATTCCCCGAGAAACAGTACCCACACTCCGTCCCATGTAGACCTCCAGCTATGCCGCTATACCTAAATTCATTTAATTCGAAACAGGCCTTTAAAAAAAGTGCGAATTGCGTTCCAAATACGGCGAAAAAAACCTGGGTTTCGCAGGGCATAAATGCGGGCCCAGGCCTGAGAGTTCTCCTCTTCGCTAAAATCTCGCCGCTGAATATTTTCCTCTATTTCGTATTCGAGCATGGACAATTCGTCGTTGGCATCGATTACCACTGCCTCTATTGTCTTCCAGCCGAGTTCTTTTGCCGCCTGAAGTCGCCTTCCGCCGGCTATGAGAATGTTTTTTTTATTTATCAAGATGGGATTCATAAGGCCAAAGCGGTGCATACTTTCCATAAGGGCTTCGATATTGCCAAGGTCCTTGCGTATGCGTTTTTTTACCACAATTTTTTCAATTGATATTTTCACCGCCGCCTCCTTTTTTCAATATTCAGCCTCCAGATCTGGGGACTCTGGTGCCGCCGGAGCGGGATTTACCGGCACCGCCGGAACAGGATTTATCGGTGCGGCTGGAACAGGAGCGAGTTCTTCTTGGTCGCCAAAAAGGGCCGAGCCCTCTTCGGCCTGGCTTCTAGGATACTTCGGCGCCACCGGAACAGGATTAGTCGGTGCCGCCGGAACAGGATTTACCGGTGCCGCCGGAACAGGATTAGTCGGCGCGGCCGGCGAATAGTCAGAACTGGAGTTTGGCTTAATTCTAAAGCCATCGAAGTCATCATAATTTCCGCTGTCTTGGCTGTCTTTTTCGAAGGAATCGTCGTAGGAGGGCCATAGGGAATCTTCCAGGGGGCCAAATAGCGATTCGTATGGGTAATCCTCTTCCCCAAAAAAATCGTTGCCAAGCTCAGTGGGCCGATCCGCTCGGTGAGGCTCTTCGTTTAAAAAATCTAAGTCCAAAACAGGCATGTCGATGCTCAGGCTATCGCTATCAAAATAATACGAAGACTGTTCCATGCGATTGAGGAAGGTGTTCAGGCCATCAATTTTTTCGTGGGGACCATGTACATTACAGTACTTTGTGGGCTGGGTGCCCATAAGATAGGGCATGGTTACCGCCCCCTCGTTGCAGAATTCGGTCATTAACAGCCCACTTTTACGACAGGTTGTGGCCTCGATTATGCCCGATGCCGGCTTGGGAAAGGACTTCGCCGGCAGACCCTGGTGGACCTCGCGCATATAATCGGCCCAAACCGGTGCGGCAATCATGGAACCCGTCTGATTCGTTCCCAAAGAATTGCCCGCGCGATCGAAGCCCATCCACACCGAGGTGGTGTAATAGGGCGTATAGCCAATGGACCAGCCATCGGCCCAGTTCTGCGTAGTCCCCGTCTTACCAGCAGCCTCGATGCGGTATTTTTTTCCGGAGTCGTCGATAAAATCGAACTTCGTCCCCCGAGCAGTTGCCCAAGACATAAGGCCGGCATCCAGGGTGCGCTTCATAATTGAGCTCATGACATAGGCGTTCTGGGGGCTGATAATTTGCAGGGAGTCCTTTCGTTTGCGCTGAGCCAGGCGCAGCTCTTTTTCGGGGTCCAGAATAACCTGGCCATTTCGGTCTTCCACCGAGCGTATGGCTATGGGGCTAACCTCCCTACCCTGGTTTGCAAAAATGGCATAGGCCCTTGCCATTTGCAGGGGCGAGACAGCAATAATTCCCAGGCCCAGGGGGTAGACCCGAGGAAAGGTACTTCGGATTGTTTTTTTGTCCTCAATGCCCAAGAGGGCTGCCGAGCGACTAATGGCCTGATCAAAGCCAACCCCATCCAGTACTTTTAAGGCAGGAATATTGTAGGACTGGGCTAAAGCCAGCCATAAGGGCACCGCACCCTGCCAAACGCCCCCATAGTTATTTGGGACATAGGGTATACCACCGTGATTGAACACAGTAGGACTATCGTAAATTATACTGGTGGCGGTAAACTTTCCGGAATCGATGGCGGCCGAATAATAAAGGGGCTTAAAGGCAGACCCCGGCATTACCTTTGCCTGGGTGGCCCTGATGAGCTGGTTCGACTGGTCGTACTTCGAACCCCCAACAAGGGCCCTGATATAGCCGGTCTCATTTTCTATGGTAACCAGGGCCCCCTCTACCATGCTCTGCTCGGTCTCTTTACGCAGCATGGAATGGGCCATATTTGTAGCCGATTTTAAGTCGCCTAAATCGAACAAAAGGGCCATCATATCCACCACTGGATTTAGCCGTTTAATGTAGCGATTGAACGATTTTGCCTCCATCTGTCCCGAGGCCGTGGCATGAATGGGCTCTAAATCGAAAACCAAGGACAGTAAATCGACAATGGGCAGATAGGCGTTGACCGCATGGCCCAGATTCACCGTCTGGGTTCGCTTAAACTCTGCATTCACCCTGCGCAGTCCTTGGCTCATATATTTGTCCGCCGCTGCCTGCATATCGAGGTCCAGGGTGGTGTGCACCACATAGCCATCGCGGTAGAGGTCTCGGGTGCCGTAGAGCATATTGGTAAGCTCCCGGCGGACATATTCACTGAACCAGGGGGCCCGATCCTCGCGGCTTAAAAAGGCCGATGAGGACACCCGTGTATAATCGTAATTGTCCCAATACTCCTGGAAAGAGGCATCGGCCTCTTCCTGGCTCACATAGCCCAGCGAAACCATGCGGGCCAAAATCTGCTGCTGCCGGTTGCGGGCAACATTGGGATTATCTAAGGGATTGTAGCGGGCAGGACTAGAAAACTGGATAACTAAAATACCCGCCTCGGCAACGGTAATTTCTCGGGCGCTGTGCCCAAAATAATATTTGCTGGCGGCCTCCACCCCGTAGGTGCCCGCCCCCATATACATTTTATTTAAATAGAGTTCGAGTATTTCATTTTTAGTAAAGCGCCTTTCAATTTGAAGTGCCCACCAGAGCTCGCGAATTTTACGGGTGATGGTTTTATCGTTTCTATCGGCATAGAGGGTACCAGCCACCTGCTGGGTAATGGTAGAGCCCCCGCCCAAATTTCTCTTAGTAATAACGCCCACAAAGGCCCGCACAATGCCCCGCACCGAAAAACCATGGTGATGGAAGAATTCCTGGTCCTCTCGCGCCACGACGGCCAATATTAAATGTCGGGGCAATTCCTCTAGGGTTACCAGTTCGCGCTTTTCGGAAGAGGAAAACTCGGTTATGAGCCTGCCTTTTGTATCTAAAATTTTTGTGGGTAGGGCCTGACTAAAGGTCTCAAATTCTTCGTATGCTTTAATATTTGCAGTACCCGCCAAGGCAAGGCCTACAGCAGCACCAATTAAGGTAGAGCCAATCAGTAAAAAGACCAGAGCTCCAATGGCTATAAGCCCTTTTTTTTTGGATACCCGTGGTTTATCTATCATAGGCAAAGCCTACGTAGGTGGGGGGCTTTTGTCAAGAATAGCAGGCACAAAAAAGGCCGGCTTGCGCCGGCCTGCCCCTTGGGCTGTCGAAAATATAGTGTTTGGGAGGGGAACTATATATCCGACATTTAATATATCGGTAAAAGGAGAAAACACTTAACTAGTTTCCCGAATCATTCACCTAAAAAATCGAATTTTTCGGCACTTTGACGCATCAGTTTATATCTGCTATACTTCATCCATGATAGACAAGAGCAGATGCAGCATTGGCAAGCGCCAGGTGCGGGGAAAGGGTAAGGTATCGTCGCAGCAGGAAAACTTGGACTTTTGGCTTTCCCGTCCTGGCTCCGAAAGGCTTGCAGCTATAGAGACACTGAGGAGACAACAGAATGGCAGTGGCGAGTCAGGACTTCATAGAGTTATTTCAATGTCTAAACGCACATAGGGTCTCGTTTTTAATTGTCGGTGGCTATGCAGTTGCCTGGCATGGGTATCCGCGTTATACCGGCGATTTAGATTTATTTATAAAACCAGATTTACAGAACGCTCAAAACATCCTTTTGGCCTTGGAAGACTTCGGCTTTAAAGGTTTGGAACTAACTGCCCAGGACTTTATCGACCCATCGGCCCTTATTTCGCTGGGCTACCCGCCAGAGCGGGTCGATTTCGTATGCGATATCGACGATGTAAGCTGGGAGGAGGCCTGGAATGCTCGCTCTTTGGGCGAATTTGGCCCTATTAAGGTTCCTTTCCTTGGTATTGATGAGCTTATAAAAAATAAACTGGCCTCGGGCCGGCCCCAAGACAAGGTCGATGCCGATATTCTTAGACGTGCCCGCCGCATTCGCTCCTCATTGTAGCTTCTTCGGCTACTGTGCTAGGCTCTTACCATGATACGTGAACAGAGCCTTGTCCTTTACCGCGAAAAACCGGCAATTGTACAGAATGTAGACGATAAATTTAGCATCCTCGTTGGGAATATCGATTCAAAATCGGGAAAGATTATTGGCGATAGCCTGAAGGTACGCGAAAAAGATATTGAACTCCTGCACCCCGGCCCCATTAAGGATTTTTTGACCCTCGATATGGGGCCCACTGCCTTCGAGGCCGATTTTACGCATTCGGACAGCCTTGCCGAGGCCTGGGAGGTATTACAGGGCGAGAAGACGAACCTGCAGGAGCTTGCGGAATTGATATATGGCGAATTTACTCCTGCTACTGCTTGGAACTGCCAGCGCCTCATTGCTGATGGCCTTTGGTTTAAAAAAATTGATGTCCGACTAGCTGATGGTATTCAGCCAAGCAGCCGCGAAGAATTTGCCAATATTCGGGAGCGGCGAAAGACCAAGGAAAACGAAGAATCTGAGCGTACCGCAGTGTTTGAACGCGTGCGCGCAAGCCTTCGCGTGCGCGCAAGCTCACGCGTGCGCGCAAGCTCACGCGTGCGCGCAAGCTCAC
>CAZBJJ010000050.1:6219-13616 GCA_964492245.1 uncultured Spirochaetales bacterium
CGCGTGCGCGCAAGCTCACGCGTGCGCGCAAGCTCACGCGTGCGCGCAAGCTCACTTAAAGAGGGCGATGCTGCCTGGCTGCAGGATGTCGTGGCCTTAAGTGATGGGCGCAGCGATAAGTCGCGCAGCTTAAAGGCCCTTCATAAAAAAGAAGACCCGGTAGTGGCCCATCAACTTTTACTGGACCTGGGCCTTAAAGATGCCTGGTACAACCCCCACCCCACCCGCTTCGAGCAGACTCGCCACTCCGCAAGAACCACCCTGGAAAGCCCCTGTCTGGAAGGACGGCGCGACATTAGCCACCTGAGCTCCTGGGCCATCGACAACGAGTGGAGCGCAGACCCCGACGACGCCATAGGCTGGGATGGCCAATACCTGTATGTGCATGTCTCGGACCCCGCCTCTGCCATCGCCATAGACAGCCCTGCCGACCTAGAGGCCCGCGACCGCGGTGCAAGCCTTTACCTGCCAGAGACCACCTGGCGGATGCTTTCGCCAGAAGCTACCCAGGCCTATGCCCTGGGGCTAGACGATCGCTCGCCCGCCTTTACCTTTAAAATTGCCCTAGACGATGAGCTTAAAGTGCAGGAAGTTGAGATCTTCCCTTCTATAATAAGGGCGAAACGCCTGAGTTATACCCAGGCCAGCCAACGCAAAGACGATAAAGAGCTGGCCCCCCTTTTTGCCCTAGCACAGAGGCTGGAAGCGGGGCGCAAAGCAGCGGGCGCCATAGAAATAGAGCTACCTGAGGTGCATATTGTGGTAGACCCCAGCACCGATAGGCGAAAAGTGGATATCTTCCCCGTTCCCGATACCGATGCCTCTAAGCTGGTGCGGGAATTCATGCTCCTAGCCGGCAGGGCCACCGCCCGCCTGGCTATAGACTCGCTCATTCCCCTGCCCTTTGTCTCGCAGGAAGTGGCCGATATTCCCAAAGAGCTGCCCCCAGGGTTTGCCGGTGCTTGGGCCCTGCGCAAATGTATGCGCAAAAGACAGCTTTCTGCGCGCCCGGGCAGACACGCTGGCCTGGGCCTTAACGAATACACCCAGGTTACCAGCCCCCTGCGCCGCTATACCGATTTAGTTTGCCACCAAGAGCTTCGAGCCTGGCTGGAGGGCAAAAAGGGGCGCAGTATGAACGATATTCTTGAACATATTGCCCGCGCCGATGCGGCAATGCGCCAGGCCCAATTGGCAGAGCGAGCTTCGCGCCGCCACTGGACCTTAGTGCACTTACTTGAAGCGCCCCCGCAAAGCTGGCAGGGAATAATTGTAGAAATAAAAGGAAGTATGGGAATTGCCCTAATACCCGCCCTGGCCCTCGATGTAGCAATTAACCTACCACCGGGAGCAAAACTAAACGACGAAATACCGCTGGCCCTTGGAGACATCAATCTACCCAAACTGGAAGTACAGTTTTACCCGGCATAGCCCACAGTGGACGGAAGGTGAATTTCTAAGTATTATAGGCGTATGATTGGCTTTTTAATTCGCAAGAACTTTTACGATTTCTGGGACAACCTCTTTCGCATGATGATTGCCAACTTTGGCTTTGTCCTCTCCTTTGGGCTTACCATTCTTTTGCCGGCGTCTATTCCCAGTTTTTTTACCCAGGTCGCCATAGATAAGGGCTTACATTATCTTTTATTTGCACTGATGGGCGCAGGCTTTCTCTGGTGCAGTATTTATTTTTCGGCGCTCAGCCACAGTTTAGCGAATATTTCTGATTACAAGAGCTTTGGCTTTAAAGATTTTTTTTATTCGATAAAGGAGACCTGGAAGTCGGGCCTTGTTTTAGGCCTTATCCTCTTGGCAGCAATGTTCTTTTTAGTTATCGGCATTCCCTTTTATCTGGGCATGCACAGTTTTTTAGGTGTTCTTATAGCGGCAATTCTCTTTTGGTCGGGCCTCTTGCTCTTTTTGGCCCTACAGTATTGGACCGCCATTCGCGCCCGCCTAGATAAAAGGCCGTCAAAGATTTTAAAAAAATGTTTTATTATTTTTATGGATAACCCCGGCCTGACCATCTTTTTGGCCATCACCAATTTAATTACCCTCTTTGCCTCTACTGCGGTGGGCTTCCTCCTGCCAGGCCCCGCTGCCAGCCTGCTTTTTTTGGATGAGGCATTGCGCTTGCGGCTGTACAAATACGACTGGCTCGATAAAAATCCCGATGCCAATCGGCGCAAAATTCCCTGGGAAGAGCTTATAGCAGAGGACCGCGAAAAAACGGGCAGTCGCAGCCTGCGCTCTTTTATTTTCCCCTGGAAAGACTGATATGTACAAAGTTCGCGTCGAGGCCGATTTTGCCGCCGCCCATGCCCTTACCCACTATCATGGCAAATGCGAAAACTTACATGGGCACAACTACCGCGTGCGGGCCTGGGCTCAGGGCCAAAACCTGCAGGAAGGTGGCATGCTTTTGGATTTTTCTATATTGAAAAAAGCGTTGCGCAAGGTCTGCGGCGAACTCGATCACCGCAATCTAAACGATTTTGATATATTTAAAGACGATCCCAGCGCAGAACGCATTGCAAAATATATTTTTTCCCGCATGGAAAAAGAGCTTGCCGCAGCGGGCCAAAAAGTCGAATTGCTTTTTGCCATAGACGTCTACGAAACGCCCACCTCTATGGCCCGCTACGAACGCGACTAGGCTCACTGCACCGAAGATAGAATACTGGCCTTACTTACAATGCCTTTTAAATGCCCCTCCTCGTCGAGGACGGCTATTGGATAGCGCGCCTCGGTGGCAATGGGAATAATTTCGCTTATAGCTGTCTCTTCGCAGGTGGTCTGAATATCCGAAACAATAATATCCTTAAGGGACCTGTTCTCCTGCATGGCCGTAACTGCATCGTTTATTAAGATGGCCCCTAAAAACTTCATCTCGCTATTTACCACATAGACCGAGGAGACATCGTTCGACTTCATCTGTCTTAAAGCTGTTTTTACCGAATCCCGTTCCCGCACTAAAGAGCGGGGAGAGACCATCACGTTTTTTACGGTCAGCACCTGACTTTTATCGGCACTGTCAATAAACTCTTCGACATAGGAATCGGCGGGGTGGGTCGACATTTCCTCGGGGTCATCAATTTGTATTATTCTTCCATCCTTCATTATGCCAACCCGGTCGCCCAATTTAAAGGCCTCGTTAATATCGTGGGTAATAAACACAATGGTCTTTTTAAGTTTTCGCTGGATGGACAGGAGTTCGAACTGCATCTCTTTGCGCACCAGGGGGTCGAGGGCAGAAAAGGGTTCGTCCATTAAAAGTATTTCTGGGTCGGCGGCCAGGGCCCGGGCAATGCCCACTCGCTGACACATGCCCCCAGAAAGGCTGGCAATGGGATAATGCTCGAAGCCAGAAAGGCCCACCATATCAATTATTTTTAATGCCTCGGCCTCTCGCTCTTCTTTGGGAATACCCTTAACTTCTAGGCCATAGACCACATTGCCCAGGACATCTCGGTGGGACATAAGGCCAAAGCTTTGAAAGATCATGGAAATATGATTGCGCCGGTATTCCCTGAGTTCTTGTTTAGAAAAGCCAAAGACATTTTTCCCCTTAAAAAATATTTCTCCCGAGCTTGGCCGAATTAATCGGTTCAGGCAGCGCACCATGGTCGACTTGCCCGAGCCCGAAAGGCCAATGAGCACAAAGACCTCGCCTTTTTTAACCTTAAAAGACACATCCCACAGGGCCACACTTACATCGGTTTTTTTTAACACTTCCTCTTTGCCTGCGCCTTTTTTTAAAAGCTTTGTGGCCTCGGATTTATTGAGCCCATATAATTTAGAGACATTCTTTACTTCCAATATTGTTTTATTTTCCATCAGTCTGTTCCTGTTCTGCAATTCCCTGGGTAATTCTATCCAAGACAATGGCCAAAATAACTACAGCCGTACCGGCCACCAGTCCCCGTCCTATTTCAATTCGCTGTACACCCATCAATACTTCCATGCCCAGGCCGGAGGCACCTATCATTGAGCAGGTAACCACCATGGCCATTGCCATCATAAGGGTCTGGTTTACGCCGGTCATAATGGTGGCCTTTGCCTGGGGTATTTGCACTTTAATTAAGGTCTGCATGCCGGTGGAGCCAAAGGCCCGGGCCGCTTCCACCACCTCCTTGTCGACCTGTCTAATTCCCAGACTGGTCAGGCGGATTACCGGCACAATGGCATAGATTGTGGTGGCAATAACCGCTGGTGCCTTGCCCAGGCCAAAGAAAAGAAGGGCGGGAATTAAATATACAAATACCGGCATTGTCTGCATGGTATCTAGGATGGGGCGAACTATTTTTTCGACTCGGTCGAATTTGCCCACCAAGATACCTAGAGGCAGGCCAAAAACAAGCGATATAATGACCGAGGCAATTATAATTGATAGCGTTTCCAGCATCATTGTCCACAGTCCCACCATACCTATAAGGGCAATGAAAAACGAAAACAATAATCCATTTTTAATACTCCGGGTACTTCTATAGCCGGCAAAAAAAATACCGATTATAAAAAGCCACCAGGGTACTATCTGTAAAAGTCCCTGAATACCTCCAATGAGCATATTAAGGCCACTGGTTACTGTCGAGAAAAAGGCATCGTGGCGCACACTAAAGGTGCGCACGGCTGTGTCGATGCCTTTTTTATTTATAGGTATTTGGAAGGGAAACTCCATTAACCATTTCATTTTTTATAGAGCCCCTCGCACGAGAGCTGCCCTTTCTTGGGGCAACCATTGGTCAAGCAAATCTCCATTTGTCTTTAAAAACCAGAGTGCTGTTTCGCCTGCAGAGGCATTGTTGTTATTCATATAGGCTAGGGCCTCGGAGATAAGGGCAGAAGATGTCCTATAATTCGCCACAAACTCTTCGCTAAAAAGGGGGTCCTTTTCGTAAAACTTATTGCTCACTGCGGTGGTGCACAGGACGGCGGGGCATTCAGTTTTTCCGGCCATATAATTTTCTTCGTCGATGTAGGGGGCGTCTTCCAATAGGACTAAGTCGTACAGGCCCATAAGCCAGGTGGGTTCCCAGTAATAGCCTACAATGGCCTGGCCCTTGTCTATTGCCGAGGTAAAGGCGGCTGCGAGGGCCGCATCGGAGCCTGGTCTAAAATAGATAAATGATTCATCTAAGCCATAGTATTCATATTTATTAAACATGATGGTATCAATTTCCCAGCCGGGTATTGAGCCATATACTCTGCCCTTGTTTTTATTTTCGGGGTCCTTAAAAACGTCGGGATATTTTACCAGGTCGGCAACTGTTTTAAGTTCTGGGGCGCTCGCTTCTATACCGCGCTCTGCATCGCCTTCGATAACATAGCGGGGTACATAAAAGCCCTGCATATTGTCATCAAAATTAATTCCCATCTCCTTTAATTTTCCGGCTTCGCGGTCGCTCGTGTACGATGCTATATTATCCGTCCACTCTTCGAGGTGTACGTCGATATCGCCCTTAATTACACCCTCGTGGGTTACTGGCGTAGTGCCGGTAATTTGTCGCCACGAGGTATAGCCATAGGCATGTACGGCTATAAAGCCGGCAATTTCGTTGTGCAATTGTACGGAATCCCAGCCGGGATCGGCAAAGACAATTTCTTTTTCCTCTTGATTTGCGCATCCAAATAAAAGAAATAAACTTAATACTATAAGCGTTTTCATATTCTC
The DNA here is from genome assembly GCA_964492245.1 of uncultured Spirochaetales bacterium. GTDB lineage: Bacteria > Spirochaetota > Spirochaetia > Treponematales > Breznakiellaceae > CAZBJJ01. The sequence continues at coordinate 11,891 of CAZBJJ010000050.1, forward strand.
CTCCTGTTAGAGAAATACTGTATGGTGAGTCAATACAAAATATTTTAGGCTTGCATTAACATTAATCGATTAAAAAATTTTTAACCCTTTCGTAGCATTCTTTTGGTCCTATAAAAAAAACAAGATCCTTTTCTAAAATTTCTTGGTAGGGTCCGGGAGAGAGCAAGAGTTCTTCGTCCCTTTCTATTGCAATTATTGTTGCACCGGTATTTTGCCAAAACTGTAGTTCGGATATTGTCTTTCCCACTTTGTGCATGTCGGCGCCGATTTTAAATTTAAAGGGGGTAAATGGGGATATCTCCTCTTGGCGCGCGGTCATGTCCATCAATTTTTCTACATTTTCTAGCATATTCAGGGCTTCTTCTTTTTGTCTTTTAACCCATTCAGATAATTCGCTGCGCAGTTCTTTTATCGAGTGCACGGCGGTGTACTGCTGTAAAATCTCTCGGGCCCGGAGCACCGATTTTATATGTATGCCACTGCTTGCTTTTATGCTTACAACTTTTACATCCTGCAGGACAGATACTGCTTTGCGAATTGTCTCGGAGGATACCTTGTATCTGCTGGCCAGGGTGGAGCGCCCTGAGAGTTTTTCGCCCATTGCATATTTGCCCTCCACGATGTCCTGTGCAATATTTAGGGCTATTTTCTGGTAGGCCGCCATTTTTATTTTTTTCATTCTTAGGTTCTTCCGTCCTGTTAGCTTTTTTTTTACACTAAATATTGCCAACATCCCTACTGTAACAATAGGTTGTCGGTTTAGTCAAGGGCGGGGAAGGAATTGGTGGCGGAAAACAGAAAAGGAGGAATACAAAGATAAATTTAATTCTTATGGTTCGAACAAGGCTGCTTCGCACTGTATTAACCGCTCCTACAATGCCCTTTTAGTGCAGTTGGATGCCTTCTTTAACGAACTTGGCCTATAAGGCTTTTCTATTTTAATTCCTAATGCGATAAAAAAGCCCGATGCCGGTAACAGCAATTAAGTTCCCCAGTTGTGGTGAGTCTGTATATCAGTTTTCACAAAGCGCCTTTGGACTAGCACCAAATTTAGAGTTTATCAGTCAATACAGTAGTGGCCTTACTAAAATTCAGCATAATTTTGAAAATAACACTTTAATTATTTATAGGAATTGACTAATGAATACTGAAAAAATCACGGTATTTATTTATAATACAAAAAAGTTCCAACACTATTAGATTGCCCTGCTTTTTTTATCATCTAAAAAAGCGGCAACACCTGACCGATGTTGACAATTATTATCGAGACAATTATGCGTCCCCGTGCTCTTAGTCGGGCTGTCAAAATCTATTGGACAAGGTAATTGGTCTGATGTATTATAAGTTCATGCAATTGCAGATATCTTATCCTAAAATTTAAAGGATTCAGAACTTGTGCGATATGATAAAAAGACTAGAAGAAAGTCTATAATAATGAAATAGTATGAGAATATTGCTGGATTAAAGGAATATTAGAACGCAAATTCCTATTCTGTGATAAATTAGAAGCAACAGCCTAATGGATGTTAGGGCGACGACGCTTTCGCGACGCGAGAATTTTAAAAATTTAAAAATGGTTGATGTATTTTCAATTTTGACTATATAATCAATTAGTTAGTTTGCACAAAGGAGTATTGTGATGAAAAGATTTATATGTCTATGTCTTGGTTTACTGTTAGTATTGAACACAGTCATTTCACAAGAAAACGAAAAAAAGATTGAGTAC
>CAZBJJ010000051.1:0-12966 GCA_964492245.1 uncultured Spirochaetales bacterium
TCGAAGAGCGCCTTAAAAGTAAGGGTAGAGCCAGCGGTATACAGGCCATCGGGGTTTTCGCAGCTAATTTCCACAAGTGCCGGGAAGTCCTTCCCAATTTCTATTTCTCTAACAGGGGCATTGGCCGACATATTCCCCGCAGCATCCGAACGGCGGGCCGTAATGGAATGGACGCCATCGGCGATAATATCAACAGGAGAATTATATTCATGCCAAGTTAAACCGCCATCTGTGGAGTACTCTGTGGTCTCCGGCGAACCCGAGGAGGGTGGAATGCTAATAGATAGGGTCTGGTTAGAATTATAGGCCCCGGCAGTAGGACTAGTTATAGTTGGCACAGCCGGCACCGAGGTGTCGATACCGCCTTTCCCGCCACTGCCAGAACTGGGTAGAACAAGGGGGTTTCCGGCCATATCGGTAATATTCGAAAGCTCCTCATTGGCAATACAGCTTGCGAGATCCCAAGAAATAGCACCCTGGGGCGCGCCTGTAGCAGGTACCAGATATTCGAAAACGGCATTCTGCCCGCTTGTGCGCACAAAAGTAGCTTGAATATCATTGTTTAAACGAAGCTTCGGACTGCCAGAAACCAGAATGTTTTCGCTTAAGGAAAGGGTAAAGCTGATAACATCGCCAGCCTTGTACCATTCATCGGCAGTGGTAAGAGTGGTAATGGTGGGCGCAACGCCATCGAGCTTAATGCTTTTCTTATCCTGAAGCGGCGTGGCCTCGGTTAATATAGCAGGGCTAACGCCATCATCTGGCGAAAGAATCTGGCCCCCCACTAGGGGAGTAGAAGCAGAGCGCAGCTTTTCGGAAGCGGCCCCAGAGGGAACGGTGAATTCGAAGTACAGGGTATTTGTGCCCGAACCACTCTTGTAAGTGGCATATTTTGACGAAGTGTCGCCACTGTTATAGCGCAGGTCCAATTGAGGCGCATTGCCAGAAGGCACCAAGACCGCATCGCTAAAGACCGCCTGTAACAGCAGCTTATCGTTGGCCTTAAAGGTGCCATCCATGGCCCCCGAGGTAATTTCTTGTAAGAATGGCAGGTCGGTAAAGACCAGCTCACGGACATCGGTGGCCACATTGCCCAAAATATCCTCGACCCTAAGCGTCCACGAATGGCGCTCCCCATTTTTAAAATTACTGCCAAGGTCCAGATTGTAGCTAAACCCAGAGACTGGTATGGTTTCTGGAGCCTGTGAACCCTGTTGCAAAGAAATAGATTTAAGGGGTAAATTGCCCGGCGTAGTAACGGTAAATTTGAAGCTTAAATTATCGCCAGCCTTGTGAATTTGAATAAGGTTTGCTGGATAGGTAAAATTGATCTCCGGCGGGCGCTCGTTCCCCTGTATATTAAAACGCCGATATACATCGTTGCCATCGGCATCGTTCGTATACAGAATAAAGAGCTTAGGCCTATTTGCCTCGCTACCAAAGTCGTCAATTATATGGTAAGAGGTAGAAAAACCTGCCTTCCAGTAATCGATATCACCGATAGTTTCCGTAGTGGAAGGATCAAAGCTTAAATTTTTATGGCTCACACCAGTGGGATAGCCGCTGTCCTTTTTTAGAGCAGTCTCTACCGCTTGGACATTGTTCTTTTGGGAATCGGGCAGCCAGGCAATGCGAATAAACTTTGCCCCATGGTTGTCCAATACATAGCCTTTTATAGAAAATTTACCGCTTTCTATAGTGGGAAAGGTGTTTTCTTCTGGCGACTCGATAACAATAATAGGGGCTTCTTTGTCGGTAATAAGGGTATCAATTACCCTTGTACTGACCTTGGCCTCTGCACCACCTGCTTTTTTATCCTTAGCACGGAGCAAGAGTTTAAACTCACCAGAAGCATCGCAGGGAATACTGACAACCTTTTGGCGGGGAGCCTTGCCTTCTAGGTCTACAGTGTTTGTCAAGCTCTCGGGAAAGTTTCCGGTCCAGTTCTCTGATTCAATTAATTCGTACTGCAAACTTTCTAGGCCGTCGTCGTCGAAAAACTCCACCGAAACACTCGAACCCTTTGGTGTAGAATAGCCGCCATTGGCCCCGAGTTCCATCGGATTGATATGCGGAACGTCGTGTTCGGGGTACCAACAGAGCCAGAGAAATTGGTCGGTATTTCCTATATTATTGCCTGCCTCGTCCTGGCTTGTAATAGTTACTCTAAAATAGTGCTTGCCTGTGGCGTAATCTGAATTTTTTGCTACAAGCTCCTCGTGCGTAATGGTCCATTGGGGGTTAAAATTATTTTGTGCACCTGTTTCTTTAGAAAGAATTTCGTCGCCATCGACATCTAAAAGATTGAGCACAGCTTTTTGTACATTGGAGTCGTCTTCTAAGGTTGCCAAAAGGGTAAATGCCTCGTTCTGAAAGGAGTCCACATTGGCATATTTATCTTCTTTTATATACTGTATACCAAGCTCTTCTAGCAGACCATCCTCGTCGTAAAGCGATTCGTAGGGCAAAAGTTCCTTCCGCCAGCCCCCTGGGCGTTCAATTTCTACGCTTTTTACAAGGGGTGGCGTTGAGTCGACCATAAGGGTAATCTGTCTGACCGACTTGCTAGAAGTGTTTTTATTCCTATCGGTGGCCTCTACCCGAATAGCGGTATCGCCTTCGGGCAGCTCTAGATCTACCGCCCAGTTATCGCCATCAATCTTGGCCTTGCCATATTTTTCACCCGTGCGCGCATCGAAGACGCTTACATCGGTAACCCGCACATTGTCGGTGGCCTTCCCTTTTAGGGTAAAGGGCACGCCCACATACTCCAAATTCCTGTGGCTGGTAATTGATAATTCAGGCGCTTCGAGGTCTATTTCGGAGCCCAGACCCAATTTACAGGAGCCTGCTGTGGCCAATAGGGCCACAATTAACAGGCTGTATAAAGACGTCTTTTTAATAAAGCCTATCATTTGTATTCTCCACAATTAGAAGAGATTCACCCTAATGCCCGCCGTTATATGCGGCACAAGGGTGTCCACTTGAATTTCGGAGGTATCCACGTCGGTGGGGATAAACCAAAGCTGAAATTCGGTATAAAGCGAGAAGGTACGTAGCATATTCCTTTTCGGTATCGTTACCCGCGGGAACTCCAACTGGGCCAGCACCGCCGACATCATCTGGCCGGTGCCACTTTGCGTAATGGTAAAATAGGAATAGTTGGCGCCCAAAGCCAGGCTGGCCGAGAGCCAGGCCCAATCTGGTCCAAGGAAATAACTAAAGGGCATGTAGAAAATATTGGCCAAAAGCTTAGCGCCAAAGACATCGCCACCATAGCGCATGGGCTCGTCGCTGAACATTGCCCACTGATCCTCGGTGAACTGCCCATACTGCACCTGTAGCTTGACGTTGTCGTCGAAGAAGGTAAGGCCCAGACCGACATCCCAGAGCGTACCGCCCCAGAAATGCCCCTCGAAATACAGGCCTTGAATAAAGCCGGGCACCTCGTAACTGGCCTTGTCGCCCTTGCGCAGTACATAGCGCACCTCGCCCAGCTCGATATCGTCGTTTACAAGGGCGGTAAACTCCATTTCCTGGTTGTAACGTCCGCCCATCTCCGGCGAAATTAGGCGGATGGTGGGGGGAGTTTTATCAATTTGAATGAGCATGCGGGTAACAGCCACCTCGCCATTTTGCATACTGGCACGCAAAACAAGGTAGTGCATGCCCTCGGTCATGTCCTGAGTCTCGAGGCGATATTTCCAGTATTTGCCCAAATCGACTTCCTTAAAGCTCTTGCCATTGTCGAAGCTCACTTCCACCTTGCTTAGCTTTTTAGCGCGAATTTCGGCTTTAAGGTCCTTGTCGCCGGCCTTGTCGGCCATAAGCTCGATATCGGCCTCGGAGAGGGTATAGCCCGCCCGCCCGGTAAGCCAGGGGCGTTCAAAGGCGTAATCCCCCATTGCCAGGCTGTCTACGGTAATCCAGGGGCCAGCTGTATTGTATTCGAGGGTCCGCTCTATGCTGTCCACCAACTGCGAGCCAGTAAAATTGCTGCGCACCACAAAACGGTGCCTGCCGGTGGCAAGTGTTTCCTCGTCCAGATTAAAGCAGAAGAAGCCTGTGTTAGAAATTTCTGTTGTTTCAACGGCACTGCCATCAATTAAAAGACTGGCCGAGCTGGCAGAATCGGGCCCGCCCACATAGCCATAGAGGTTAAAATTGCCCTGCACATATTCGCCATCGAGGGGATATAGGATTTCCACAAAATTAATCTGGTTTTCCTTTGCCAAGCGCAGGTTTCGGGAAAGCCGTGTTACGTTTTCTGCCGCATCAATTGCCCAGACATCTAAATTGTACAGCCCATCCGGGAGCATAGAAATATCCATATCGTAGGTAAGAATTGAATCGGGCTCGAGACTTATGCTTGCCAGGTGTTCGGGTATTTCGACCCCTTCGAGGCTGCGTAAGTTCAGGGTGATGCCCTCCAAGGAGATGGTGTCGGTGGCCTGCCCAGAGATATGCAGGGGGCCTACGGTGGTCATGCCGTCGTGTGGATATTCCAAAACGACGTTCGGGGGCGTATTGTCCACGTTCATAAGGCTGGAATACAGGCCCTCTATGCCGTATTTGTCCCAGACCTTAATAAATACTACATGGGTTCCATCTTTTAAAATCTTCGAGTCGAAGCGGTAAGACCACTCAGTGGTGCCAGTGGCATCGTTAAAACTATTGCCATTGTCCAAAGAGACAGCCACTTTTTCAATATCGTTTTTATCGGAGGCCAGGCCCTCGATATGCACCACGCCAGAGACTGTCTGGTCGAAGCGCGGTAGGGACACGCTGGCCTTAGGCTCTTCGAGCGAGACCCGGAATTTACGCAGCACCGAATGCCCGCGCACACCGTAGATATCTTCGGCGGTTACGCGCACCTCGTGCTCGTTATCCAATAGGCTGTGTAGCTCTATTGGAATTGAATAGGCGTTTTCGCAGTCCACTGCAATTTCTTCGCCATCGTCAATTGAATACCAGACCCTGGCCGGCTTGTCGTCGTCGTAAATAATGCCGGAAATGACAAAGTCGGTGGTAATAACCTCGTTGTCCTCGGGCAGGTTTACCTCGACAACCGGTAAATCCATCTCCTGGTCTATAATAAAGGGGAAGCTGTCCAGCACAAAGCTATTGCCCGAGGCGTCTTCGAAGTAAAAACTCATGCCATCTACCAGGGGTATTTCCTTGGTGCCAATCATAAAGGCGTTAAAGAGGGAGGCCTCTAGCGGTACGCGTTGGCCCTCTAGGCCCACATATTCAGATTTTATTATTTTTCCCGCATCTTCCACAGCAATGGCCATAAGTATTTCGCCATTTACCCGCGCATCTTCCACCGGTACAATTATCTTTGCCTGTGGGGCCTGGGTATCCTTGTGAATGCTAAAGCCTATGCTGCTTTCGCGACCGGCCTCGTCGATGGCGCGCACAGCCATGCCAATTACGCCATCTTCCAGTGTAGAGACATCAATTTTCTGGTTTCTATCGGCAAGGGGCTTCCAGTTCTGGCCCAGGTCTAAGCTGTAATCGAGGCGGCTAATTTTATTGTTATCGCTGACGAGCACTTCTAGGTTTACCGAACCCTGCACCCAGGTGCCATCCAACTCTTTGGCAAGGGAAAGGGCGGGGGCCGCATCATCTACCAGAAAGTTAAAGGGAGCTGTGGTATAGACCCAGCCTTCGCTGTCGGTAAGCTCGAGGGCTATATCTGAATAGCGACCATCCTTAGAGGCTGTTAAAAGCACTCGACCATCGGCAACACGCACAGCCAGGCCCTCTGTAGGCTCTGCTATTCGGGCCTTTGCCAGGGGAAGGCCATTGTAGTAGCCGACTAGGGCTGTTGAATGATCCAATAATATAGAAGAATCGGCAAGGCTTTCCTGGCCAATCCAGGTAAAGCCTTCCTTAGTATTTATGTTTATGTTGTCTGTGGGGCGGACAATGACAAATTCGCCCTGGGCCCTTAAAGCCGGCGCATCTTTAAACATTACGTCGACGGCAATAGTGGTCCTGTCGGCTGGCAGGTCGGCTGGCAACTCTAGTCGTAATTCTTGCGAGCCATCGGGCAGTTTTTTTACACTGCTTTTTAGCCCGCCCCTCTCTCCGAGGGTCCAAGTGGCATTTGAAACGGGGCTTTGCGAATCGACAATGGCCACAGCTACACTGCGGTCCTTTGTTGAATAGGGTATTTCCACCAAAAGCCCGGCCTTCCAGGCTTTATCCGCAATCGACTCGAGGCGGATAGCTGCCGGAGGCGGGGCCTTTACGGTTTTATAAGAAAAATTCCACTTGTTTTCTTTTTTCTCGGTTTTCTCAATTATGCTGAGCCCCAGGGTATTGTTGCCAACTGCCAGGTTTTCGCGCGAAATAGCGCCCGCCCAGGGAATGTTTTCGGCTGTGTCAGCTGTGCCAAGAAGGCCCGAAAGGGCAAAGGCATCTAAGTTCTCGGTATAATTAATTACATAATAGATATTGCCTGCCTCTATCCAGCTAACTTGGGGTGGGGCAATTTTTGCCTTGGGGTCCCGCTCGCTGCGGTCGTAGCTTGGATCCTCGCGATACAGGGCCTTAAAGGCATAGCCACTTTCGCCATCGGTGGCGGCCGAAAATTCAATGATAAGGGCGCCGTAGGGCAGATCGCCGGCGGCCAGCTCTAGTGTAAAGGCCTTGCCACTGGGGCTTATGCGCCCAGTTTTAATTGCCTCGCTGCTCCCGGGGGCAAAGGCCTTCCACTGTACGGCGCTTACCGGGAGGTTTGCCACAATGCTTCCCGCAATTGAAATAGCTTGGCGGGCCTCGCCAGCACTGCGCACTATGGCCCCAGGGCGGTCTAGACTTAGGCGGGGAACAGAGCCTGGATTGATTATGCTAAGGGGCTTCGAGGCATAGGTAAAGCCTTTGTCTGTGGTAACTTCCACTGCAATGGCGGCTTCGGTACCTGCCTCGTTTGCTCCGACAATGGTAAAGAAATTGCCATCGCGTTCTAAGCTGATAATATTAGACTGGCGGCTTAGGCGCGCTTCTTTTACCTTGCCACCTAAAAAATAGCCGGTAAAGGGGAAGTGTTCCTCTAACCGGATAGAGCCATCCTCTGCAATCCGAGCGTCTTGGAAGACGATCTGTGGCTGGCCTCGGGCTACCGAAAGGTCGGTAATTCGACAAATCTCTTCCAGCTGGCCTTCGCGGTCGTATATATCGACAGCTGTAAAATGCAGGGGCAACTGCCCATAGCCTACATTAAAGGGAATGGGAATTTGCTGGGTATGTGTTCCCCCGGCAACGCCCTTTGCCTTAATTGGTACAGTCTGTTCTTCGCCATCGCCTAAGCTATAGCGCAATTCCTTAAGCGCACTGCCGGAATTAATTTCGAGGCTAAGGACGGCCGAGGACTCGCTATTTATTTCCATACCGGAAAGATATTCCTGGCTCTCGCCACTGCCGGCCTTGCCAGTGCCACCGGTATTTAGGCTACTTAGGCGCAGTGCTGGTGCATCGCCTGCCACCACAATGCCCTTTACCTCTACCTTGGGCCCAATTACCTCGTAAATATCCTTGGCCCAGACCTGTAGGTTGTGCTGGCCAAAGGGGACATCACTCAATTTTAATTGAAAAGAGCCGGTACAGGGAATTTCGACTGCCTCTGCGCCATTGAGAGAATAAAAAACCGACTCTACCCCATCGTCGTCGCTCACTAGGCCATTAAGAGTAATATCATTGCCAAAAAAGACCTGGCCCGCCTCGGGCTCATTCAGGCTTACCCTTGGCAGATCGGCATTTTGGTCGACGGGAATTTTCCGCTTTACTATGCTCACATTGCCCGAGACATCCACGGCCTTAATGGATAATTCTACGCTATTGGTTTTTTTACCACGGATGTCGAAGGTCTTGGCCCACCAGGGGTTGCCAATTGTAAGATCGAAATCGCCACTTTCTTTATCCAGGGTCCAGGACAGGGATTCCAAGCCAACCACATCCTGGGCATAGCCGGAGACAGAAAAAATGCCGTTCACTGCCACATCCACCTCGGGATAGACTATCTGTACATCGGGCTTGGTGTTGTCCACATACATGAGCCAGGACATAAGGCCCGTAGTTCCCTGCCGATCCTTTGCCTTAAACCAGACAACGGCCGGGCCATCTTCGAACTGCTTTGTATCTATGGCGAAATCGAAGCTGGCCGAGAAATCTTTTTTGTTGTGCTTTAACGACACTGGCCGGTAAATTGCGCCATTGTCGGTAGAATAAAAAAGCGAATCGATGCCATTGCCATCGCTCACCCGCCCTTTTAAGTTAATTTTGCCACTTACGAGGGCTCCCAACTCGTGGCTGCTTATTTCGGTTACCGGTTTTTTGCGGTCCAAATTCCACTTTACCAGCTTTGGCCGGCCCCGAAGGCCATTTATGTCCACGCCCCAAATGGTAATCGTGTGTAGGGCATCGGGCAGCTCGGTGGTATCTAAATAATAGGACCAGAAATCGGCGCCTTCGGCGCGCACTATATTGGATTCATCCCCATTGAACATAAGCTCGACATAGTCTACGGCGTCGTCGTCGACACAGGTTCCCACAATATTGAGGTTGCCGGGGATGCGCATATCCTCACGCGGGTTGGTAATAGATATAATAGGTAGATCCGATTCGGGATCCACGTACAGGTTGTGGGGGCCGGCCACGGTCAGGTTGCCGCCCTTATCGCGAGCTTCTATATAAAAATTATATTTTCCCGGTTTTTTATCGTCGATATCGACACTCTCTTTAAAGCCTTCGGGTTCGTCCACCACATTGTCAACTTGTTCACCCCTGCCTGCAGCAAAGAGATTACTGGCCAATAAAAAGACCGATAAGACAAAAACAATCCTCTGTTTCATAGCTATCCTCTTTTTTTACGCCGTGTTGGGCGAGATTGCCCATACTTTAAAACTCGGATAATTATCACCTCAGTTTAGTTATACGTCAAGGTTTTAAGTAGTTTTAGCGGAATTTTTCAATTAATTAGGTGAAATCTTCGAAAAACTGGAAAAAAGTCGCCTTGTTTCTGTTGACAGAAACATAATTAGTGCATATAGTCATTTTATAAGACGGTGTTTCTACTCATAGAATCATAAAGGGGCTAGATATGCAGGCACGAGAGGATGCACGAATAATTTCAATTCCGGGGGAGCGCTTTACTCCTTTTACGCTGGCAAAAAAATTGAATGCAAGGGCCATTTTGGAATCGGCTTCGTTTAAGCAGGGGCGGGCCCGGTATTCGATTATCTTAATCGACGAGGCCTTTAGGCTGCGCCAGAAGCCACAGGGGGTGGTCTTGGTCATTGATGGCCAGGAAAGGCCCTTTGTATTTAACCGGAAAGTCGAAGGCCGAGAGCTGGATATTCTCGATGCCCTGGAAGAGGTGGCCGCCCAAAACAGGAAGCTTCCCGATAACCTGCCCATTCCCGCATCGGGAATAGGCTTTTTGGGCTACGAGTTTGTGCGGCGCTGCGACCGGGTATCGCTGGCGAAAAAACCGGATGCCACCGGCCTGGACGAGGCGGAATTTATGGTGGGGCATACAAGTATCATTTTCGACCACTATACCGATACAATTCATCTGGCGGGCCTGAATTACGCCGAACACAGTATAGATTTAGAGGCGGAAATTGCCCGCATTAAACAGCGGCTGGGGGATTTAGATTTTTCCTATTTGGCCCCACCAAATGAGCAGTCGACCTTTACTATTGTCTCGGACGAAGCCCTGGAGCGGGATATTTTTATAAAAGGCGTCCAGGAAATTCGCAAAGAAATTAGGGCGGGCAATCTTTTACAGGCAGTGCTCTCGCGCAGGCTCTTAGCGACATCCAAGCTCGATCCTCTGGAGGCCTACCGTAGGTTGCGCTCTGCCAGTCCATCACCCTATTTATTTTATATCGATTTCTCCAGCTATACCATTTTGGGCTCGAGCCCCGAAAGCCTTATTCGCCTTAAATCGGGCAAGGCCTCCATTCGCCCCATTGCCGGAACGCGTCGCCGCGGGCAGAACGCCGAGGAGGACGAAAGCCTGAGCAAGGAACTTTTGGCAGATCCCAAAGAGCGGGCAGAACATTTAATGCTGGTCGACCTAGCCCGCAACGATCTGGGCAAGGTGAGCGAGGCCGGGTCGGTGCGCCTTAGCCGCAATATGGAAATTGAAGAGTACTCCCATGTTATGCACATTGTCTCGGAGCTTGAATCGCAGCCAGCCGCTGGGCGAACAGCGGGAGACCTTTTGCGCTCTGCCTTTCCCGCGGGAACAGTGAGTGGAGCCCCAAAGATTAAGGCGATGGAAATAATTTCGCAGCTAGAGGGGCAGGCCCGCTCTTTTTATGCCGGTGCTATTGGCTATTTAGACGCCCACGGTGGCTTTGATACCGCAATAGCCATTCGCTGTGCCCTTGTAAAAGATGGCCTGTGGTACATGCAGGCAGGGGCCGGCATTGTCTGGGAATCCAAGGCCGAACGCGAATGGGAAGAGACAAACGAAAAACTGGCTGCTTTGCGGGCGGCCCTATCTGGAGGAACAAAATGACTATTTTAATTGATAATTACGATTCGTTTACCTTTAATGTGTATCAATGTCTGCTGAGTGCGGGGGCAAAAAATGTACGGGTGCTTCGAAATGACGAGGTACAAATTGATGAGCTTATCGCGCTTAAACCGCAGCAATTGCTCATTGGACCGGGCCCTGGCAGGCCGGAGCAGGCAGGCATTAGCCTTAAAGCGGTAGAACATTTTGCCGGTAAGATACCCATTATGGGCATCAGTCTTGGACATCTGGTTATTGCCGAGGCCTTTGGCGGTAAAACACAGGCGGCCCGCAATATTAAACATGGCCTTGCCGAGGAGATAAACCTGGATGGCAAGGGGCTGTTTCGACATTTGCCTTCTAAAATGAACTTTGTCCGCTACCACAGCCTGGCAATAGAGGACGAGAGCCTGCCCGAATGTTTTGAAATTAGCGCCCAAAGTGGCGATGGAGAAATTATGGGCATTCGCCACCGCAATTACCCCATAGAGGGGCTGCAGTTCCACCCCGAATCCATTGCCTCGCTGGGTGGAATGGATGTTTTTAAAGCCTTTTTGGCCTATCGCCTAGAGCCCTTTGCCTATAAGGCGACGCTGGAAAAACTTATTGCCGGCGAGGATCTTTCGCGCAACGAGGCCGAGGCCTTTATGGAAGAGCTTACCGAGGGGGCCCTGGACGAAACTCGAACCGCCACCCTTTTAACGGCCCTTGCGGCAAAGGGCCCCTGCGCAGATGAAATTGCCGGCTGTGCCGCTGTTTTACGGCGCAAAAAAACGCCTTTTAAGAGTTTAGTGGACACCACCGACACCTGTGGCACCGGGGGCGATGACCAGGGCTCCTTTAATATAAGCTCAATGGCTGCATTGGTTGCTGCCGCCTGTGGCCTGCCCATGGCCAAGCATGGCAACCGGGCTGTTTCCAGCAAAACAGGCAGTGCCGAGTTCTATCGCGAGCTGGGAATTCCGGTGGATATTAGCCCACATGAGGGCGAGGAGCTGTTAAGGCGCTACAATTTTGTATTTCTTTTCGCCCCCACCTATCATGGGGCCATGCGTTTTGCCGCTGCGGCGCGGGCGACAATGGGGGTTAAAACTATTATGAATTTGATTGGCCCCCTTTCGAATCCGGCAGATTCAAAATATCAAATTATTGGCGTGTACGATAGGCGTTTACGCGAGCCGGTGGCCAGGGCTGCCCGCCAGCTCGGTGTGGAGAGGGTACTTGTTTTAACAAGCCGGGATGGTTTCGACGAAATTTCCCCCTCTGCCCCCACTGATATTCTGGAAATTGGGCCAGACGATGTGCTGCATGAATATGTTTTCGACCCTGGAGTCGAGGGTTTTGGCTTTTACAATGTGCAGGAACTTGCCGGCGGGGACCCTGTGCAGAATGCGGCCCTGGCCCGCGATTTGGTAAGCGGGGCGGGCCGACCGGCGATAGAGGCGGCGGTGGCCTTTAATGCGGGCGCAGCCCTGTATGTGGCGGGCCGCGCCCAGAGCATTGCCGAGGGGGCCCATATGGCGGCCCAGGCAATTGCCAATGGCGAGGTGGCTGCAAAAATGGAGAAACTTAAGGGGGCCAAGCTTGTACTCGGACACAGTGCATAAAACAGGGTTCAACAAGGTTGATGGCAATATTCTCGACATAATTGTCGAAAAACGTCGCCAGGATCTGGCAAGGCTGGGCCCAAGCCTTGGGTGCAAGCTTCCGGAAACTAGGGAGCGACCAATTCTGCCTTTTTTAATAGAAAAAGGCGCCATTTTAGAGATTAAACGGGCCTCGCCATCGAAGGGGCCCATTGCCCTGGACCTGGACCCCTTGGCCTTGGCTGCGGCCTACCGCGAAGCGGGGGCTAAAAATATTTCTATTCTCACTGAGCCCCATTATTTTAAGGGCTCCTTACAGGATCTGCTGGCAGTGGGCAGGGCTTTTAGCGATCTGGCCCTTTTGCGCAAGGACTTTCTTTTAGAAGAGGAAGAAATTGAGGTGGCCTACCGCGCTGGGGCCGATGCGGTGCTTTTAATTGCCCGCATCCACAGCCGGGAAAAACTGAGCAGCCTGGCTAGGACTGCCAGAGAGTTTGGCCTTTGCCCCTTTGTGGAAGTGCGCGAAGGAGAGGATCTGGCCAAGCTCCAGCATCTTTTAACCGAGGGCCCAGTTGTGGCAGGAGTTAATTCCCGCGATCTGAATACTTTTAACGTCGACCCCCTTATTCCCGCTGCCCTGCGCCATGCCCTCCCCGAAAGGGCGGTATACGAATCGGGTATTGCCGGGCCCGCCCAGGCCATTTGGGCGGGCAATTTAGGCTATACGGGGATTCTCGTTGGCGAGGCCAGTGCGCGCGAGCCCGCACTGGCCAAGGATATTGTGCAGGCTTTTTTAACAAGCAGTGCCAATGCGCAGGGCAACTTTTATAGAAAACTCGCCGAGCGGCG
>CAZBJJ010000052.1:0-12807 GCA_964492245.1 uncultured Spirochaetales bacterium
TACACCTGCCCACTTAAAATTTCCAGACAGCCCTGAATGCAATGTACCCGAATTGAATTGGTATTTACACTGATAGTCTCGCCGTCGGCATGGACTACTAGCCCCCCTTCGGGCGCTTCGATATTGAACCAGGAAGATTGCACCATGGTAAAATCTTTGCGTCGATGCTGGGTCTTGCGGATATAGGCGACAATGCCGGTGAGCATGGGCCAGCGCTTTAACTCCTGCGAAAAGCAGGCATCGAAGCGCCCATCGTGAATAGACGCATTCGGGGCCATCCAAAAAAGCCCCCCCATACGCCGCCCATTCATAACCGAAATCTGGTGGGCCTTTTGGTTGCTCTGGCCACCCTCCCAGCTAATACAGACCTGTGGTGCCTTTGGATACTGAATAAAGGTCTTCAGTGCCCCAATGACATAGCCCAGAGCGCCCCCTATTTTCTTTAGTTCGGCCGCATGGAGCCCCACTAGGGTATCAAAACCAATGCCAATACCATTTGCAAAATATTTGCCCTCGGGGTAATCTCCCCCCGAAACTAAGCCCACATCCAGGGGGCGGCGCACTCCCGAATTTAAAAGCGCTATTGCCCTATCAATCTCTTTGGGAATTCCCGCGCCCACCGAAAAATCGTTACCGCGGCCCAGGGGAAGAAGCCCCAAAACAGCAACCGGATCGCCAGCCAGATGGGCGGCCATAAGGCCATTTATAACCTCGTTTACCGTACCATCCCCCCCCACCGACACCACTATGGGATAGCCCATAAGACCGGCATTCCTGGCCAGTTCGGTGGCATGCCCGGGCGCGGTAGTTTCGACCAGCTGGTACTCTGCCCCAAGGGCATCCAGAGTATTGAGCACATAGGGCTGTTCTTTTAGGGAGCGCCCCTTGCCCGCAATGGGATTATATATTAAAAGCATACTGCTTTTTATTGCCATAGATTAACCCTGATTTATGTCCATCTTCCGACCGCCCATGATATGCACATGAAGATGATCTACCGTCTGCCGCCCGTGCTCGCCAGCATTTATAACAAAGCGAGCCCCCTTCTCTTGTAAGCCCTCGTTTTTGGCAATGACACTGGCAGTCTGCAGCAGCTTGCCCAACAGCTCCTGGTCTTCTTCTTTAACCGAAAGCAAATTAAAAATATGCTGCTTTGGTATAAGCAGAATATGCACCGGTGCCCGTGGATGGATATCGCGAATAGCCAGAAGGCTGTCGTCCTCGTACACCTTGGTACTGGGAATCTCTCCCCGGATAATTTTACAAAAAATACAGGTATTCATGCCTTTATTCTAATAAATTGAATGAAAAAAAGCCAGAATCTTTAGAATGTTTCTATTGACAGAAACGCCGAAGCCTCGTACTATACCTATGGAGGCTAACTATGACACATTATCTTAAAAGCAATCCCGATGCAAAAGGCTACTTTGGCCAATTCGGCGGCTCCTATATACCGCCCCAACTTCAAACCGAGATGGATAAAATTACCGATGCCTATTTCACCATCAGTAAATCGCACGATTTTATTACCGAGCTGCGCAGTATTCGCAAGCATTTTCAGGGCCGTCCCACCCCGACCTATTTTTGCAGAAACCTGAGCAATAAGGCTGGTGGCCGCATTTACCTAAAGCGCGAAGACTTAAACCACAGTGGGGCCCACAAGCTCAACCACTGTATGGGCGAGGGGCTTTTGGCAAAATATATGGGCAAGAAAAAACTGATAGCCGAAACTGGTGCTGGCCAACATGGCGTTGCCCTGGCCACAGCTGCCGCCTACTTTGGCCTTGAATGCGAAATTCACATGGGCGAAGTTGATATTAAAAAGGAATACCCAAACGTGGTGCGCATGAAACTCTTGGGCGCCACCGTCGTGCCGGTATCGCATGGGCTTAAAACCTTAAAAGAGGCAGTGGATTCCGCCTTCGAGGCCTTTCTAAAAGACCCAATTACCACTATTTACTGCATTGGGTCGGTTGTCGGTCCCCACCCCTTTCCCATGATGGTGCGCGACTTCCAGCATGTGGTGGGCGTAGAGGCCCGCGAACAGTTTTTAGAAATGACCGGTGAACTGCCCGACACCGTTACCGCCTGTGTGGGTGGCGGTTCAAATGCAATGGGTATTTTCTCTGGCTTTTTAGACGACGAAGAGGTCCAGCTTATCGGTGTAGAACCCGGTGGCAAGGGCACCAAGCTCGGCGAACACGCCGCCAGCATGACCTATGGCAAGCCTGGCATTCTCCACGGCTTTAATAGCTATCTCTTACAGGACGAAAAGGGAGAACCAGCGCCGGTGTACTCAATTGCCAGCGGTCTGGATTATCCCGGCTCGGGGCCAGAACACTGCAAATTAAAAGACGATGGCAGAGTGAGCTATACGATAGCTACCGATAAAGAGGCCCTAGATGCCTTTTAC
Source organism: uncultured Spirochaetales bacterium (assembly GCA_964492245.1). Classification (GTDB taxonomy): domain Bacteria; phylum Spirochaetota; class Spirochaetia; order Treponematales; family Breznakiellaceae; genus CAZBJJ01. The sequence goes on from CAZBJJ010000052.1 coordinate 2,414, forward strand.
ACTCTTTCGCGCCTAGAGGGCATAATTCCAGCCTTGGAAAGTGCCCATGCAGTGGCCTACGCACTAAAACACGCCAAAGAAAACCCCCGCAAATCTATTTTGGCAAACTGCTCGGGGCGCGGCGACAAGGATATCGACTTTATCGTAGAAAATTACGGCTACGGCGATTAAAAAAGCTATTAAAACGGGCATATATGGCCTACACTATAGGCTATGAGCTTTGGGGATTTATTTTTTATCACTTCCTATGCCCTCACCGTTTTGGGCGTTCTGTTTTTGCTTTTTAAAGAAAAAACAGACTCCGCCCGGCGGTTCTCTTGGATTCTCGCCATCACCTTTGTGCCCATTGCCGGTATCTTCCTTTATATTGTCCTGTCGGGCAATTTTTTTACCCGCACCAAGCGCATGGTTCGGGCAACAGCTAAGGCCGATGCCCACTACGAGGGCATTTTAAAAAAACAGGAATCCCATTTAAAACAATTGATCGAAACCGATGAACACGGCGACCTGGCCCAATATGGGGCCCTTCTGCATTTAAACCTCGTATATGGGAAGAGCCCGGTCTTGCGCAACAACAATATCGATGTTTTTATTGATGGCGAAACCAAATTTAAGGCCCTCTTCGAAGAAATATCGAAGGCAAAACACAGCCTGCATATCTCCTATTTTATTGTTCAAAACGATGCCCTGGGCAATAAGCTGGTAAAACTCTTGGCAGAGCGAGCGGCAGCCGGTGTTACGGTGCGCTTTCTCTACGACCATGTTGGCTCAATTCGCACCTCGGTCTCGATGTTTCGCCGCCTCCGCCAAGCTGGTGGGCAGGTGTCGCGCTTTTTTCCGGTTTCCCTGGTAAACCCTTTTCAGGTGAACTACCGCAACCACCGCAAGCTCGTGGTTATAGATGGGAGCATTGCCTATTTTGGCGGCATGAACGTGGGCGATGAATATGCCAACGCCGATACATCCAGAAAATATTACTGGCGCGACACCCATGTGCGTCTTACTGGCCCTGCGGTACAGCTTTTACAGAAGGTATTTCTGGTCGATTGGTTTACCGCCAGCAATAAAAGCGAGGCCCTTTTGGACGAGACGCTTTTTCCCATGCTCCATGCCGAAAATTCTCTTCCCGCCCCTCCTCCCGCCTGGCTTCCAAAGGAAAGGCATTTAGAGGGTATTTCGGCCCAAATTGTGGCCAGTGGCCCAGACGATATGGACAACGACGAAATTCGCGATGCCCTTATACTTATGATAAGCCGGGCCCGGCAGGTGGTGCGCATTCAATCGCCCTATTTTACCCCCGATCCCGCTTTTTTTACGGCCCTTAAAATTGCGGCCCTTTCGGGAACAAATGTCGAAATTATCGTGCCGGGCAATTGGGACAAATGGTATGTGCGCCCGGCGGCCATGCCCTTTATTGCCGACCTTTTGGAAAGCGGGGTAAAATTTTGGTTTTACAATGGCTTTATCCATTCGAAAATGTTCGTTATCGACGATAGAATTTCCAGCATTGGCACGACGAATGTGGACAAGCGCAGTTTTTCCCTGCACTTCGAGCTCAATGGCTTTTTCTACTCTCAGCGGACCGGCCAGCTCTGTGCACATATTTTCGAGGAAGATAAGCGCAATTCTCGCCCGGTAAGCTTACAGGAACTTCGCCAAGCCCCCATTATTAAGCGGGCCTATTGGAATTTAATGAGTCTTTTTTCGCCCATTATGTAGGCGGATAGCTTTTTATCGCTCCGATGTAGAGGTATTGCTAATAAAGCGCGCAAAAAAGACCGGACTTTCATAGTCATCCAGACTGTCCAGCAATTGCATGGTGGCTATGCGCCGATCGACAGCCTGCACAGCCGCAAGCTCTTCCAGATAAAAGGTGTAATTCTGCCCCAAGCTTAGAATGTTTTTTTCGATAAGCTGGTAGTCCTTTAAGAACTGCGAATAGACAAGGAGCCTTTGGCCAGATTTAAGACTTCCACTGACCGATTCGAGCACCTCAATTTGATACGCGTACAGGGCATCGGGATAACTGCTCATTGTCTTTAGCTCTGGAATTGGAGTTAGGCCAACAACTTTTGCATTCACCCAATTGGGCTTGCGAGTTATAGCCGTATCTTTATGCTCGCCCTCTAAGGCACTTGCCCTGCCAGATGCCGGAGAGACTGGCGCGGGCATATTTACCACCTTCCAGTCGTTCTGATCGTTTCTTTCGCTAAAGGCCGAGCCATATATCTGCCAAATAACCACCTTTGGCTCTACCTCATTTCCTGCAACAGACTGGCGGTACCACTCGGGGGGCTTTGCCGCTCCGGCATCGCGAGAGATAGCCGCCGGAATAATACCGGTATGGTAGGCCAAATGCGCATAAATGCCTGCAGATTCCTCGGCAAGATGGGGAATAAAACTATCGCCCATTATAAGCACCGGAGACTTCTGGGAATTGGCAACAGGATAAATATTTTTACCCTTATAGCGAATCTGTTCGGTATCGTACTTCGAAGGGATACCCATTTCGGTCCGAATCCAGCCCTCGGGCAGCTTATCCCAATAGGGAATAAGGGCGGGCATGGGCACCTGTATTGGCCTTCGCGTTATTTCTGCCCGGTCGATATAGTCCTTTGGGTCGAAGGGAATGCGCTTAAAGCGACGAGCCAGTTCCTGGCCAACAATATCCAGGCCGGCCATGCCCCAGTGATGATCGATGTAGTTCAGCACGGTGTTATCGCCGGAGTAGGTCTTGTACAGGTCCAAAAGGTCGAGCACCTCGACATCGTACTCCAGCAATTTTACTATCATATGGGCCCAAGGCCGCCATATCACTTCTTCCAGCCGAATATTCTCGTGTAGCTGATGGGCATAGACCTGGGAGGAATTGGGCACGGGCACGACAATGAGCTGAACGCCCCGCTCTTTTAGCTGAAGGTCGAATTGAATAATTGCCGTTATAGCATCGGTGTACTTTGGCCCAAGGCGGGGATTGAGCTTTTCGAAGGTGTAATCCTCTGGATAGGGCGGGGTAAAACGCTGGCGAGGGACGGCATAGACATCGTTTAAGCGAAAAATATGCCCCGTGGCATTGGTGCCATATTTGGATTTGCTCTGGCCTATAACCTGGCTTACCAGCTCTTCGTCGGCCATGTATTTAAGGCGCTCGCGGGCAACAATAAGGTCCCGCTCGATATAGAGCCGGCGTATTTCCTCGGGGTCCTCTGTCTGTTCCAAAAGAAGATCGTAGTTTGCATGTACTTGGTTAAAAAATTGATAATAGGCCGATGTATGCTCTATTCGCCAGCCCCCTTGGTCGGCGCGCAGAAGGGAGTGTTTCTCCTGCTTGGGGCGGGCCTCCAAGGGTTTAGATATACTGGTGCAGTTGCTCAAGATGATGAGGCAAATAAAGATGCCAGAAATGTTTTTTGCTTTCATATTTATTTTACGGGCCCAGCGGCACCGGCTTCCAGCCCCCCACAGTCTGACTAAATTCTCGGACAGAGATACACCATATAACAAGCTTTTTCCCATTCAGATAATGGGAGTTTTGTCGACTTTTTCTAAACAGGCTCACCCGAGAGGCGTTGGCCCCTGAGCCGCGAATGCCAATAAGGTCGCTGACTATACCCAGCTCGTGGCAAAGTTGATCGAAGAGCCCCGAGCCCCGTGCATGCATATCCCCGCCTTCGCGAAAAACAAGGCAGTGGCTATCGCCCATTAGGATGATGGGGCTGTCCTCGTCGGCCTGGAGCTCTTGCCCATTGGGGCTAGTAATTTTTCTTGCGCTCAGATTTTCCACTATTGAGCTGCCCTTTTCCAAGAGGTCGCCAGAAAAACTGAGGCTCTGGCTCTGCGCCTGGGTCTGCTGTTTTGGCAGAGCGGCATACCAGGGGCGTTTTTTAACTATTTTCGCCAGCTCCGCTGCGGCGATCTCGCCAGCATAGGGGGACCAATGCGCGTCGGTGGCACAATATAATTGCCTGCCCCTATTGCGCTCTGCCAAAAAGATGGGGCTTAGGTCGAGAACCTGCACCGCTTGCTTTTTAAGCTCGGCATAAAAGGCAGCATGATAATAATTGATAGCGCTGCTTGGGGCCCCAAGGCTAGCATCTAGCTTTTCGGGGTACAGGCTGGCCTTGGCCGGTACAGGGAGCAGGATGAGCTCGATGCCCCGCGCATTTAGTTGCCGATTAAAATCGACGATGGCGCTAAGGGGATCTGAATCAATGGCCCCGCTGGCAAGGTGGTCTATTTCTGCCTTTAAAAAAAACCAATCCTCCTGCCCAGCAATTACGCGGGAATTATTGGCCCTGGATATTTCCAACAGTCGCCCAAAAAACGCATTGTCGGGAAGGGCCTGGGCACCAAGGCTGCTTCCAGCCATCAGTATAAAAAATAATAAAATGGCATATTTGCGAATCACTCTAACACCTCTAAAACCCAGCAGGGGTCCTCAAATAATAGCTCGTAGTCCTCTAGTTCGCTGCGGTTAATACTACCATAGCTTGCCTGTACATCATACCAATTCCCCAGGCGAAGGCGCAGCTCCTGCCCCGGGCGATAGGTGCTAATGCCGGTGGGTTCAAAGTCTATCATGCTATAGGCATACACAAGAGCAGAATATTCCCGGCCGGCCAGGCCTTCGACTTCGACATCGACAAGGTGCAGGCTTATAAGATGGTCGGCATAGGGGCTCTCGCCGGGGAGGGGGCGCGAGGAGACTTTTTGTATTTTCCCCTGCACTATGGCGCTACTGCCCGCTTCGGGGCTAAAAAACGTGCTATCGCGGGCCTGCCCAAGGCGGAGGGCTACCGGCTTCCAATTCCCTGTTACCAATTCGCGCACAGCAAACTCCCAGATAAGCAGTTTTTTCCCTGCCAGCCTATTGCGCCCCCGCCCCAATTCCTGGGCCAGGGCCTGGCGCGTGGCAAAGGCCCCATTGTCGTTTTGAATAATGCGGTCCACCGGTCTATCGGCATAATAGGAGAACAGTTCGACGAGGCCTGCCGACTCTCCCCAGCCCATAGCCGGATGGGAATAAATATTTGCAAAGCTATCGCCTAAAAAAAGAATTTCCGCTTCGGGGTCGGCCATCCAGAGCTCTGTCCCATTTTGCAAAACCTGCAAAATTTCCACCTCCTGCGCTGCCTGCAGGGGATGCCCCGCGGGCAGGGGCAACATGCCGGCGATATCTCCTTTATTGCTCTGGGTCTGCGAACGGGTCTGCAAAACCTCTTTATTGCGCAGGCCCGGGCCCAGCTGTTGTTGCACAAAATCGGCGAGGCCCTGGGCCACAAGGGCAGCTGCTCCCGGGCTCCAATGGGTGTCGCTCGGTAAAAAAAGCTCGCCTTCCAGCTCCTGTCGATGGGCCTGTAGCCATGTGGCGGCATTAAATAGGGGAATTGAATGCTGCGCTAGATCTTTTTCCAGCTCTTCGTAGACAGGGCTCTGCAAATAGCCACGCTGTGCAAACTCGCTGCCCGCCGCCTTGGCAGAAAGCTTATCGGGGTAAAACATTGCCTTTACCGGCGCCGGCAGAAGTATAAGCTGTATCCCCTGCTCTTGCAGTTGGCGGGAAAAATCTAAGATGCTCTCCAGCGGGCCGCTGCGCGGCCCCAAAAAAAGTTCGCTTGCCTTGGAGGCAGCTCTATCCACTGTCTTAGCCCCCTGGGCCAGCGAGGCGGTCAAATACCGCACTCCGGGCTCAAAGAACAGCCAATTATCCCTGCCAATTACCGTCCTCTCGTTGCCAAGCCCAAAGCAATCGGTAAACAGGGGCTGGGACAGCGGGGTAATAATTGAACGGAGCCGCGAACTCTCTTCTATATTATCTTCGTAGGCCTGTATGCCCTGGCTGAGCCGCTCGTTGGTCGCTAGTAGGCCAGAGAAAGCTCCAGCCTTCGCAGCTGCCGAAACGGAAGACGAAAGGCTCTTCGGCCTTGGCTTCGCTGAATCTTGCTGTAGTTTATAGGCGGATTCCCAGAGGGGGACAAGACCGACAAGGGCAAGAAATAAAATGGTCATAAGACGGGCAAGCGGAGGGGAGATATCAGTTTTTCCCACCTCTCTTTTCGCCTCTGCTTCCCGATCGTAGCGCTGTTTCATCTGCCCCTCATCAAAATATAAAATAAATAAAAGGATTAAATTCTTGGCTTGTCAATAAAAAAATTGATAAGCCAAACAGAAGCACAATGGCCCCCGCCTTGAGTGGCGATAATTTCCGAGTCCAATCCCATGTTTGCACCCCAAACCAGGTAATGCCAATTGCCACAACAAAGGTGAAGATATAATAGGGCTTATACAAAATGGCATCGATAAGATAGGCGCTCTCCCGCACGGGCGCAAGGCCGAACATGCTGCCAATATAGCTAAGGGCCTCGCCCAGGCTGTCGGCGCGAAAAAATACCCAGGTTAGAAGCACAAAGCCAAAGGTCATGGGCAGCTTAAGCCAATTGGGCAGATGCTGGGCCCCCTTTTTTTCCCCCACGATGCGCTCAATTGCCAAGAGGCCGCCATGTAGGCCGCCCCATATAACAAAGTTCCACGAGGCACCATGCCAGAGGCCACCGAGCAACATAACGGCCAAGAGATTAACATAGGTGCGGCTCCGCCCCTTTCTATTTCCCCCAAGGGGTATATATAGATAATCGCGCAACCAAAAAGACAGGGACAGGTGCCAGCGGCGCCAAAACTCGGTTATCGATCGCGATATATAGGGGGAGTCGAAGTTTTTCGGAAAGACAAAGCCGAGCATAAGGCCCAGGCCTATTGCCATATCGGAGTAGGCACTAAAATCGAAATAAATTTGGAAGGCATAGGCTGCTACGCCGTACCAGGCGGTATGTATGGGAATGCCGGCGGTAGAAAAGGCCAAGTCGGCTATTTTTCCGCAGGGGTTGGCTATTATCACTTTTTTTGCCAGTCCGAGGGCCAAAAAGGCAAAGCCCCGGGCAAATTTCTCCATGCTGTGTTCGCGGTTGCGCAGTTGGTCGGCGACTTCGGAAAAGCGAATTATGGGGCCGGCCACCAATTGGGGAAACATCGAGACGTAACAGCTAAAGTCTATAAAGTTTTTCATTACCTGCACCTTGCCGCGGTACAGGTCTATCGTGTAGCTCATTGTCTGAAAGGTATAAAAGCTTATACCTAAAGGCAGTGCGACCTGCAAGCTTATCCGAATTATTTCGCTGCCGGGTTTTACAAGGGCGCCCAGGGAGTTTATGCTGTCGACAAAAAAATTAAAATATTTAAAAAAGCCCAACATGCCTAAATTGGTAACAATAGACACCACTAGGGCTATTTTTTTAATCCGCCCCTCCCTTGCTGCTTCGCCTTTGCTTTCGCTTGCCATGTGTCGGCTCTGGGCTCTATGTATTGTCAGCCCGCATAAATAATCTATCAGCGTCGAGGCGAGCATGAGCAGCACAAAGGCGGGGTTCGCCCATCCATAAAACACATAGCTAACCAAGGTCAGCACGAGTTGTCGGTATTTGAGGGGGCTTATATAATATATGAGTAGTACGAGGGGTAAAAAATAAAATAAAAACAGATGGGAGCTAAATACCATATTGCTTTTCTTTTTTGCTTCTTGGCATTTTTAAATATTACTCGGCTTAATCATTTTATTCAACTGCAGCCTCACCAAATAACTAGTTTACCGAATCTTTCACCTGCTAACTGATTATTCCGGCGTTATTTGCCAGCTATTTCTATCAAAATATGGCAGTTTTAAAGCGGAATAATCACTTAGCGCCTTTTGCGCCGTTGCGTGAAATGTATCAAAAAAAACTCTCGCCATAATTTTCTTTCCTTCTTATCTTAATTCGATACAGTAAAAAACATTAAAGATGTTGTTATAATACTTAGGACTGTTGTTACAACAGGGGCGTATTGGTTAAAATAATATAAAAATGAGTTTGTTTTTACATTTATAATTGTTTCTGGCGTTATAAAATCATTTTTTGTTAGTTTTTTTCCCATTATATCTGTTATAGTAAGACTATTGTTTGAGTTTTTATACTTGTCTACACCACCAGCAAGGGCAACATAATATTCCCAGTTTCTATCTGGTATGTATGGAAATCGATTTGGTTTGAGTACTGCACCTGCGACTGTTACAAAGTATTGCCTAAAGGGTACAACGAGTACATCGTATTTTTGTACAAGCTCTTCAGTATAATAGTGTGAGTCATATAAAAGTGATGAAAAGTCAAAGGGAATAACCTCTCCTTTTCGCACTATATAGGCATTTTCTACGTCAGAAATGGCAGAGAAGGATGAACGATAGCGACGTAGCAATGAGCCGTAATTTTCTCCAATAGTAAAACTTATCGTCAGCTTACTCGATGCTTCTGAGCTTACTGGTAAATCTGTATCGCTTGCTATAGAAACAGCTCCTTCTATGAACATTACCGGCATAAGATCTTGTATTTGTTTTATATAAATAGAGTCATAAGAATGCAGTGTGAAATTTGCATTTAATTCTTTGTCAGAAAGAAAGAGCTTATCGCCTTCTTTATTAGAAGCGTCTTTATATCGAGTCAGTTCTATACGAGATGAGTCTGCAAAGACCGTTAAGCCTGAGGCATAGACTTCAATAAGCTCTTTTAGATTTTCTCCAGCTAAAAGTTCATAGGTTCCCGGTCGCTCTACCGCACCGCTTATACTAACCTTTCGATCACTTCTGTTTACCGTAATCGTGTCTCCTGGACGCACATAGGGGTTTTGAGAAAGGTCGCCATTACGAGTCGCTAAAAATAAATCATAATTTTTCTTTGTACCATTTGCCGAAGTAATTGTTACTACTCGATTAGAAGAATAGGATGTTAAAAAAGGGTTTACAAGAGAAGAGAGTCGGCTTAAAGCCCATGCTTCTACTTCAATTGCTTGAGCAATTTCACCTTTCACGAGTACTTGAAAAGCCGCAGGTTTTTGTAGCGTAAATTGCACTCCGCTCATAGGATAGTTTCGAGAAATGATTTGTTCTACTTGATTTTTTACTTCCATGAATGTTTTATTGTAAACATCTATCGTAGAAAGATTTGCCACCTTCATTTTATAGCTTGTGTCTATAATAATAGGATAGCTTACCGCATTTGAGCCGACAGAAAAAGCAAGTGTGTACACATCACCTGCTGTAACTTTATAATCGGCGCTTGACATAGCCAAGGAAGCTTTTGCTAATTGCTCTGTAGTAAGCGCTTTTTCTGTTTTATCAACTAATTGCTTAGAATCGGTATCTGCGAACACAAGTGTTACAAAGAATATAAGACAAAGAAAGAGTATATTTTTTTTCATATTAGTTTTTCCCCTTAAGACGGCTCATAGTTTCGGGATTGTTTCGCATGTTTTGTATCGCATTGCGTAAAAAAGCGAGAAAAAGAGATAAGAAAAAACCTACAAAGGTAACGACTATACAGATCATTCCCCGTGATGGTCCTGACTTCTGGTCGGGGACTTCTGCATATTCTAAAACTTGAAAAACAGGGCTTTCAGTTGCCATAGCAACTTTGACTAGTTCGTACTGGGTTTTTAATTGTGCATATATCGTTTCCTGCGCCGATATTTCTCGTTTTAATCGAGTAGATTCCAAAACAAGTGATGAACCGTTCGCAGTATATGCTCCGAGCTCTGCAGCTTGGCTGAGTTTTTGGCTTTCATTTTCAAGTTTAATTATTTCGTTGTAGGCGTTTTTTATATTTATTTCTAAGTTTTCTTTTTGTTTTATATTTTTATCTAAGCCCATCTCGGTAAACTTATTTTCCATAAAATCGACTGCAAAGTTTACAACACTTTGTGCAAATACGGGGTCTTTGTCTGTAAATGAGAGAGAAAAAACACCGGATTTGTCGTCAAAGGAAACAGAAAGATTTTCTTTAAGTGCTTTTCGACTTGACGCCTTGGGATGTTTTTCTATTTTATAATATTCAATGAGATTAAATTTTTCTATAATGGTATCTAAAAAACTATCAGATTTTGCCATAAACAAAGCCAGCCCGCTGTAAGTGGAACCCCCAGGTACCGAAATACCCGCCATGCCAGCAAGACTTCCTAATCCACTGGACGAAAGCATGGAAGAAAGAGAACCGCCAGAAGAGGATGAGTCATTTATGAGCATATGTGCTTTTGGTGTGTATTTATTTGGTAGGTAGGATGTTTCTGGTGGTAAAGTGAGAGAAATAATGGCATACAACAAAACACCTAACATAGAAAGAAGTGTCGTAATTATTATAAGCCATTTATTTTTTAATAACACAGCAAATATATCAATAAGATCTATACTGTCGTCATCGTAGTTACTTTGTGCCAAATCACTTTGATTATGTGACATATAACCCCCAAAATTCACTATTTTAAATATATGTCGAAAATTATACCTTTTATGTAAGTATTATGCAAGCGCTCCAAGG
>CAZBJJ010000053.1:0-2875 GCA_964492245.1 uncultured Spirochaetales bacterium
AGAAAGGGCGAAAAAGTTTGATTATTTATTCAGGTGCAGGCTTTGGGGCACTAGCAAAGATCCGGAGGAAATATTATGTCTATTCATCTAGCAGCAAAACAGGGCGAAATAGCCGAATCGATACTGCTTCCTGGCGACCCTTTGCGCGCCAAATTTATTGCGGAAAATTATTTACAAGATGCCTTCTGCTATAGCGAGGTGCGCAATATGCTGGGCTTTACCGGTAGATATAAAGGGCAGAGAGTTTCGGTACAGGGTACTGGAATGGGCATTCCATCGATATCAATATATGTGAATGAATTGTTCAAGGACTACGGTGTGCAAAATGCAATACGCATTGGCACGGCCGGCGCCCTGCAGGAATCTATAGGGCTGCGCGACATTGTCCTAGCTATGGCTGCCTGCACCGATTCTGGGGCGAACGCAATTCGGTTTAAGGGTTTGAGTTTTGCCCCCACGGCAAACTGGGAGCTTTTGCATAGGGCCTGGCAGTTGGCCACAGACAAGGGCTTGGACCCTAAGACGGGCAATATTGTGAGTTCGGATATGTTTTATACCGAGGACCCGGAACAGTGGAGGCTTTGGGCCAGCTGGGGCGTTTTGGCGGTAGAGATGGAGTGCGCTGAACTTTACACCTTGGCGGCAAAATATAAAAGAAGGGCCCTATCAATTTTGACAATTTCCGATAGCATGATTAGCAAGGAGGCCACGAGTTCGCAAGAGCGGGAGAAACGTTTTGGCGCTATGGCAGAGCTTGCACTAGATACCCTTATTGCGGAGGCTTAGAAGCACGGGCAATACGGGCAGCGCGCTTTTCTTTTTTTTCCTGATACAGAACTGCATCGGCACTTGAGAGAAGCGATTCTAAGTCGCTGTTCTCCCCACCGGAGAACTCAACGGCCCCAAAGCTCAGGGACAAGGTAAAGGATTCCTTGGAGGTCCTGTTGTATTCGGCTATTAGCGAATTGAGGCGGTCGCGCAGAGTTTTTATAAAGCTCTTGCTCAAGTCGATTGCCACAACGGCAAACTCATCGCCTCCTAAGCGGCTTACTACATCCATGCTTCTAAAGGTTTTCTTTAGGGCCTTGCCCATGGCTATAATAGCTCGGTCGCCTGCCTCGTGTCCGTAGCGGTCGTTTATCTCTTTAAGCCCATCCATATCGGCAAAGACCACTAGGCCGACCTTGTCCATGCGCACGGCCAAGTTCATGGTCTCCTGGCCCAGAGCCAAAAAACCGCGCCGGTTATACAGGCCGGTCATTTCGTCGGTGCGTGATATGGCACTTAGTTTGGTGTTATATCTTTCTAGGTCGCGCAGGGCCATACTCAGTCGCTTTTCTGCTTCCTGTTTGGCTTCGAACAATAAAACCGAATGAATGGTGCTGGCCAACTGTACGCTAAGGGTTTCGTAAATAAGGCTATCGCAACTGCCAAACTCCCCTATCAAATAGCCCAACTGATTTTCGCGATGATACAGGCTGGTAGCCACAAGGGCCCTTGAACGAATGGGCAAGGTGTTTTCTGGAAGCACATTGGTCTGAGGGTTAAATTTTTTAAGGCTCCTATCTGCTTCTTGCATTGTCTTGGCGTCGTAGTTGATTAAGACAGTTGCGGATTTTGGCAGCTTAAAAACTTCGCCTCGCTCAAAGATAATTGCTTCATCAAATAACACCAAGGCAAAGGTGTCAATTTTAAATAGGCTAAATCCATGGGGGATCAGGTCTAAAAGATCGTTTAACGAGACTAGGGAGGTCATTGCCGAAAGGTAGCGACGCAGTTGCATGACATCATCCTGTAAACTAAACCAGTTTTCGGTGGTTTCTAAAGTCTGGCTCATATCAAAATCGATGCATTCGCTTTCTTCGTCAACGGCAACTTGCCGGTTTGCCAGTTCCTTATTCCCAATACAGCCACAGCTTTGTCGGTACAGGGGGCGGGTATGCAAGAGCAATTCTTTGGGGGTTTCATTACCCAAGAACAATTCGTGCGCTAAAAAGGCGGCCCGGTTTCCCTGAAGCTCCAGGTCCTGCGTCACGGTGGTTAAGGAGGGGCGGTCGAAGCGGGCTCGCAGTATGTCGTCAAAACCAGTTACCAGCACGTCTTCGGGGACTTTAATGCCGCGCCCATTTAGTATTTGCAGGGCGGCTGTTGCCATGGTATCGTTCAAACACACAAGGGCCTGGAACTCGATGCGGTTATTCTCCAGCCAGGGTTCCAAAGAGTTATGGACAGATTCGGCGCTAAAATCTCCATCAAAAATTACCTGGTCTTCGAGTTTTAATCCGTGTTCTTCGAGAAATTCGTTAAACACCGCCATGCGCTGGCGGGCCTCGATGTTTTCGCTTGGTCCGCTAATAAGGCCAAAATTGCGGCAGTCGTGTTCAAAAAAAAGATGTTCTAATAGTTTTTTAAGGCCCGTTTTATTATCAATTCTAACGGTGGGAATGTTTTCGATGGGGATGGCAATGCTTACAACGGGCAGGGGCGCAAGTTTTTTTATCCAGGCGGTAAAGCCTGCTTCGCCAATAAAATTCAACTGGGTTCCGGTAGAAATTACCAGGGCATCTATCGAGTTTTGATGGATGTGTTCGTAAATTGCCGTAGACTGATAGCCCCAGCCATAGGGCCAGCCAAAACTTCGCCCCGAAAAGACAATGAGCTCGCAGTCGGCTTCTTTGCAATAGGTCGAAGCTCCATTGATGACTGCTTTCGCGTAGTCTGAATCGGTCTCGTTTATCATAAGACCTAATCGATACATCTTTTTCATACAGCTATAGTATCGGCCACAGGGCCCAAATAGATAAGTGCGCCAGCCTGCCAGCCAGCTCGCAGACGGGCTGGCAGACGGGCTGGTGCGCTGGCGCCCCCGCGCGCT
>CAZBJJ010000053.1:2975-11163 GCA_964492245.1 uncultured Spirochaetales bacterium
GCCAGCTCGCAGACGGGCTGGCAGACGGGCTGGTGCGCTGGCGCCCCCGCGCGCTAGGGTACTGGCGCCCCCAAAGGGGCGCGCGGCGCGCGGCGCGCTTAACTTAAAGGCCCATGGCCTTGCGGTCGGCGTCGACTTCGCCAATGCCGGCAATGCCAAAGTTTTTAACAAGGACATCGGCCACACCCGGCGACAGGAAGGCCGGAAGGGTGGGTCCTAGGTGAATATTCTTAAAGCCCAGAGCCAAGAGGGCCAAAAGCACCAAAACTGCTTTTTGCTCGTACCAGGCAATGTTAAAGGCGATGGGCAGGTCGTTTACATCGGCCAGCTCAAAGGCGTCTTTTAACAGGAGGGCGGTTCGGGCCAGCGAATAGGAGTCGTTGCACTGACCGGCGTCCAATACGCGGGGAATGCCCCCGATGTCGTCGGTAATGAGTTTGTTATAGCGGTATTTAGCGCAGCCTGCCGTTAAAATAACCACATCCTTTGGCAGGGCTTTGGCAAAGTCGGCATAGTAGTCGCGGCTTTTGTGCCGGCCGTCGCAGCCACCCATGACCACAAATTTGCGAATTGCCCCCGATTTAATTGCATCTACTACTTGGGGAGCTAGGGCCTGTACCTGGTCGTGGGCAAAGCCACCGGTAATGCTGCCTGTTTCAATTTCTGTAGGTGCGACGCTGTTTTTGGCCTTGGCAATGATGGGCGAAAAATCTTTTTCGCCATTGGCGTTGGCATCGATATGGGGAACTTCTGGATAGCCGGTTACGCCGGTGGTCCAAATGCGGTCTTTGTAGGCCTCTGCCACTGGGGTAATGCAGTTGGTGGTCATCAATATGGGGCCATTAAATGAGGCAAACTCTTCGCGCTGTTTCCACCAGGCATTGCCATAGTTGCCCACAAAATTGCTGTATTTTTTAAAGAAGGGATAGTAGTGGGCGGGTAGCATTTCGCCATGGGTGTAAATATCAACGCCAGAATCCTTGGTCTGCTCTAAGAGCATTTCTAAATCTTTAAGGTCGTGGCCAGAGACGAGGATGCCGGGTTTGCTTCCCACTCCAATATTCACCTTGGTAATTTCTGGTTTGCCATAGCTGCTGGTATTTGCGGTATCTAAGGCTGCCATCACCTTTACCCCCACCGAGCCACATTCTAAAACGAGGGCGGTTAGTTCGTCGGGCGTAAGGCTGTCGTCCAAGCTGGCCGCCATTGCCTTGTGCATAAAGGCAAAGACTTCCTCGTCGCGCACATTCAGTACTGCTGCGTGGTGGGCATAGGCCGCCATGCCTTTTAGGCCATAAATAGTGAGTTCGCGCAAGGAGCGGACGTCTTCGTTTTCTGTTGCGAGCACTCCCACCGATGTCGCCTTTCCGGCAAAGTCGGCGCGCACTGCTTTAAAGCTCGCCGCTGGTGCTGTGGCCAGGGCTGGGTTCCCTCCGGCATTTTTAACTGCCGCCTCTAGACGCTCGCGTGCGGCTATTGCCTTTTCGGTGGCCTCTTCGAAATATTCAGGGGTAAAGTTTGCATTGGTAATTGTGGCAAACAGCCCTTCCATTACCAAATCGTCTGCCTCCAAAAGCACGGCGGCTCCTAGGCCCTTGGCTCGCGCCTCTACTGCCCAGATCGAAAGCCCTCGCAGGGCAAACAAGAGCAGGTCCTGTAAATCTGCGGTGCGGGCATCCTTGCCACAGGCACCCTTTGCTGCCTGGCAGCCCTTGTTTCCCATCGTCTCTTGACACTGATAGCAAAACATCGATTCCTCCTTGCGCCCTGTCGTATTGGCAGGTAGCGCATATATTTATTCACTGGTCAATTTCCAGCATTTTGATAGCTCAATGGCCCTTGCTCAAAAGTCTCGAACGCGATACGCGCAGTTTTTTTTTGCCTTGCATCCCGAGGGTCTGCGCAATTGTGCGCCGCCGCAAGAGGGCCAATAATTGCTGCGTATGTCGCGCAACCTCGAGGCCAAAAATACAGTTCTCCGGTAGGCATTTGTCGGTGCGAAAGGGGCAAAAATGCTCTTCTACTGGGCCATCAATTGCCTCGATCGCGCGCATAAAGCTTATGTCCCCTGCCGCCACGGCCAGCTCAAAGCCCCCGCTGGGTCCCTTGGCCGATCTTACTAGGCGCGAGCGCACAAGGCGCTGCATGACCTTTGCCACATGGTGGGTCGATGCTCCCAATTCTTCGGCCAGCTCTGCTGTCTGCACCCGGCGTTCGGCATTCCGAGCTAGGTTTGCCAGGGCGTGCAGGCCAATGAGGGCGGCATCTGAAAAATGGATAACGGAGTTATTGAGCATTGTGGTATTTGTATACCACAATGCCTATTTATGCAAGGGGTTTGCTGCCAATTTTCCACAGATATATCGAGGCTGTGGTGGCATAGGGGCTGTAGCGTTTTTTATATTTTTCAAATTGATGGCGGTCGAGCTCGGATAATTTGTGTAGTTGCATTATACCTCGGCGAATGCCGAGGTCTTTAAAGCTCAATACATCTGGGCGGGCGAAGCAGTGGATTAACAGCATTTCGGCGGTCCACTGTCCTACGCCGGGCAGTGTTATCAATTTTTCAATTATCTCTTGGTCGTTTAATTTTTCCAGTTTTTCCTTTATCAACTGTCCGCTCTGTATTGCCTGGGCGGCCTGCAATAGGTATTTGGTTTTGCGTTCCCCTATGCCGGTGGCGGCTATGTTAGCTGCTTCTGCTGCCAATAGGGTTTGGGGTTCTAGCTGATGGAGCTGGTCTACGAGGCGTTGGCGCAGGGTGGCGGCGGCCTTGGTGGATATTTGCTGGCCTATTATGCTGGAGGCGAGGGCCTGGAAGAGGTCTGGCTCGAGGGGGCGCTGCAAGGGCCCTATGCCCTCCATTGCCTCCCCCAGCCTTGGGTCCCTCTTTGCCAGGTACTCCCTCTCCCTCCCCCCATAGGGAAAAAACCTCATCCCCCACTACCTTGGATTTACCCCGCCATCGCCATTGCGACCAAATTTAAACGTTCCGCGAGTTGGGTTAGACAAATCATTGAATTGCCCAGTTCTAAGTTCGCGGGATTCCCCAGGGAAGAGGGGATAGTATTCGGCAAAGGGTATCCACGCGTTTTTGCCCCAACCCCAGACAAGAGGGCCATTATCCCGGGCATCTTCGATATCCGTGGGGGTGGAACCCAAAAGAGGACGCAGAAATGCAGGAACACTAACTTCCCAACTGCTCCAATACCAAACTCTACCCAAGTGATTTGAAAGCAGGCGCACACCTGAGTAATCTGTTTCATCCCAGCTTAAGGGGAAACCGGGAGTCATAGTAGAACCAGTTATGGAATCGCCACCGCGTATCCAAGGTTGTTCTACTACATTAGCGACATTACTATATCCATCCAGATTTTGTATAATCTGCTCATTGGCGTCGTTAAATACCAAGACCGATCTAAACGCGGTTTCGTAAGAGGTAAAAGAATTACTCGTGGTACCCGCTTTAATAATATATTTCAACCCGCGGTCGTAGTAAGTTGCATCGCCAATGTCAAAGGCAGAGGTATATTGTTTGTTGGTTGCCAAGTCATTAATTGTTGTCCGGTTAGTTTTAGCTACTGGCTTAGTCGTATAAGTTCCTGCGTTTATATCTCGAATTCGTGGGGTGTCGGTAGCATTGCTCCCTCCCTGTAGCATAGTATCCAAAGCGACATAGGAACCTTCTAAGGAATAGTAGATAGTAGTATTTGGCGTTCGACTATGTATTTTAACCGAAACGGTATCCGGCTGCGTAGCACGGACAACGCCACCAACAAGCTTGTAGGACTCACTTTGTTTGTCCACCCTA
The DNA here is from genome assembly GCA_964492245.1 of uncultured Spirochaetales bacterium. Classification (GTDB taxonomy): domain Bacteria; phylum Spirochaetota; class Spirochaetia; order Treponematales; family Breznakiellaceae; genus CAZBJJ01. Next base: position 6,787 of record CAZBJJ010000053.1, read on the forward strand.
ATTACCGGGGCCTCTACTCCCGCGAGCGTAATAGTATAAGTGGTAGCGGACTGGTTCTTGTTCCCATAATTATCCTGCACAAGATCTTTCGGAATGTCCACGCTATATGTTGCGCCTTTAACAGAGGGGGCATAGGCCCCTGTTAAATCGATTCTTAAGACTTTACCATCATTGGTGGTGGGCACGCTCACCATGCTGGAGACCACCGGTACCTCTACAATGTGTTCGTGAACTTCATCGCTGCGGAAAAGGTCAATCAAATTCTGGTCGTCGGGGTCGACATCGAAGTTTAAAATGTATTTTGCAGTTGTGTCGGGAACTCCACTTGAATTTGCCCCATTGATACCCAGGGTGTAGCTAGAGTTTAAGGCGGTTCTTTGACCTTCTGCTGAAGCACGGGCGTATATATTCTCCCATTCAGCCTCTGTCATTACAATGGGAATGCGGTAGCCCGTCGGCAATTGCTCCAGTGTAAGGCTTCCGCTGCCCTTAAAAATGGGCCTATCGAAGGTTATGTTTAAAACATTTCCGTCCAAATCAACATCTTTTACCAAAGGACTTCCCGTGACAATTTTAATATTGCGCTGGTCGGTAAGGCTGTTCCCCGAACCTGCCGTTGGCAACTTAAACTCATTTTGAACGGAAACACTTCCAATTGTAATATCTGCCCCATCCCAATTTATTTCAGTAACATCCAGGCGAGCTATATCATGGCTGGCATCATTATCAATAGTATATGTAAAGGCCAGGTCTTCTTTTGTGCCCGTGCCCCCAGTATAACTGGCTATTTTTCCATTATTTAGCTTTAGAGTGGGTGTACCAGTAATGGTAACTTCTTTACGCAGGTATATGGTGATGGGAATGCTGCCAGTAGTGTAGACACCGTCATTATTGCTAGAACTGATGCGCTGTACCAAATCGCCCTTGTCAATTGTTATGCTAATTGCCGAGGGGCTCTCGCCAACATTGCCGGCCTTGTCTATTTGCCGGCCCTTAATCGTATATTCTCCATTATTGCTAAGCGTAATTTCAGAAGAATAGGCCTGCCAGGAGCTGCCATTATTTAGGGAGTACTCATACCTTATACCACTTTCTAAATTGCCTAGGGTAAAAGAGACATTATTGTAATATTCCCGATTATGAACTGGCCCAACTACGTTTGGGGCCGCAGGAGACTCAGTATCGATGACAATAGTTGGCAGGGAAACATCGTTTAAGGTAGTAGCTAGGGCATTGCCCGCTGCATCCGTAATGCTTGCCCCATTTAGGTCAAAGCTATTAAGGGCAAGGCTACCATTTTGGCCAGAGCCAACCGTGTAGCAGAACATAAGGGTTTTGGCATTGGGCTGGGTAACGAAGCTAGCCTCAGCCCCCGAGGGAGTACTAAGCACAAGCTTCGGACTGCCCGAAAGCACCAGGTCCTCGTCCATCTCGACATTAAAATAAATTTCTTTGTCCTTAGTATAATGCCCCGCCGCAGTGCTGGAACTTACCTTTGTAATTTTGGGCGAAGTTGTATCGATAGCAATGTTTTTGCTACCGGCAAGGGAAAATTCTCCAGTGGGAAGAACAAGACTGAGCTCTGCAGAACTGTTTACCACCTCGTAGCTAGCCCCGTTTTTTTTAAGGGCAGAAACATCCAGGTCGAGGGTATCTCTTCCCGCAGCAACCGTCCAGGTAAAGGTATGGCTTGCTGTGCCACTGCCGCTGGAGTAGATGGCTGTAGCCCCATTGTTAAGAGTTAGACTGGGAGTGCCCCCACTGAATTTTACCGACTTATTAAAGTCTAGGCGAATGGTAATTACCTTGCCCAGTCCATAAAAGCCATCTGCCATAGCGCTTGTTATGCGGATAAGGGCCGGGTCGCCGGTATCCACAATAAAGCTACTTACCGCCGAAGACTTATTGCCCCCAATATCGACGATTTCTGCCAGAATACTGGCCACCGTCCCCGTTGGCGGGACAAAGGAAGCCGACTGCCAGGTACCGTCGCTATGTAGCGTTATGCTAGGAATTACCGAGCCCCAGGAAAGTGAGGGCTTAAAACGTGTCGTTACATTGCCAGAATCTTTCCAGGCAGTTAAGGAATTATCGCTCCAAGAGCCCGAAAGCCTTACCTTTTCGCCGTCTTCGAAGAGGCTCAGTGTTTTGCCTTCTTCTAAAGGTAGGGGAATGAGTTTATTCTCCGTATCGCGTTTAAGGCCAGTGATATTTATTTGCGGGCCCTCGCTGTCGCCCAAGGTGGTAAGGCTTGTAACCTTATAATTGCCACTGTTGTCCTTTGCCCGCAGTAGGAAGGTAAAGTTTTTAAGGGCAAGTGCTCCGCTGTCTATCCCGACCCCTAGATCGCTAAATAAATTGAGTGTTTTATCAAAGCTGCGGGAGAAGCGTTTTTCGCCATAGGGCTCGCTGCTAGCTAAATTGAGTTTCCAGACCTTATTGCCCTTTGCATCGCTGCCAGTGTCTGCCCAACCCGCATGATTGGAGTTTGTGAACTCTAGCTGCGATTGAGCTGCATTGGCATACTCAACGTTAATCCAGACTAGACGCAACTCGTCTACGCCAGAATCGTCGTGTACAAAACCTTTTATATTAAAGTCGCCACCCTTATTGCCAAAAAGCGTTTCTTCGATATTCGGCGATTCAAGCTCTATGACGGGCATGGTGCTGTCTATTATTTCTATATAATATTCCTTTGCCTCGGAGACAGTATCTTTTTTATCGCTTACTTGGATACTCAGGATATACTTGCCCGCTTCTGAGGGTGGATTATAGGACCAGGTAAAGCTGCCAGTTTCTCCAGCATTTGAAATACTTACTGGTTCACCAAAATTGCTATCGCTTTCGCCTTTAATGGCAATGTTCACTAATTTTACGCCGTCGTCGTCGTAGGCCAGGCCGGTAATGGGCACGCCGACCACGAGTTCGCTGGGATTGTTTTCGTCCTCGCTTAGCTGGACATCTACCCAGGGAATATCTGCTTTGGGCCACCAGAGAAACCAACCCTGGCTTTTGCTCTCTTTGTTGTTTGCACCATCAGTTACCGTGGTTATTATTTGTAAAATGGCCTTGCCCTCGGCGTCGAGCTCTATTTCTTTATCGAAATCTTCTTCTGCAAACTCTGCAGAGCCATTTAATTTTAAGACGGGGTCTGTTTCGTAGGTTAGGGTTTTATCTAAATAGATATTCTCGCCACTTCCATCGGCTATCTGTATTCTTAAGCTTTCTAGGCCGTAGTCTTCTTTTATCTGCCAGCGGATGGGGATGCTTTCGTTGTAAAGCTTACTTATATCCTGTATTGTGCGAAGTTTTAGGGCTTTTAGATCCTCTGCGTCTTTTACGAGCAAGGGATTGCTCAATACTGCTATTGGTGGGCTGTCGTCGACTACGACGGTGCGCTCTTGGAAGGATTTTGCATCGGTATTTTTAGATTTGTCCTTTGCCACAACGCTTACGGTATATTCGCCGTCGGCATCGGTTCCAAGGGCTATGTCTATCCACCATGTGTAGTGGTTTTCGGATACAATTTCTATTTCGCCTTCGCCTTCGAAGGGGGTCCAGCCCTCTTTTTCGCTGCTGCGATGTTCCCACTTTTTATTGTAAATGCGCCATTGGTTTTCGCTGGCATCGGTGGTAATAAGGACTTCTAGGATATCTTGATCGTCCTTTACTTCGCCTTTAACCCTAAAGCCTTCGTTTACATTTTGCATATAGGTGGGCGAGGTAAGGGTGAGTACGGGTCCTTTAAGGTCTACCTGGGGCCCCAGCCCCACCACCTTACAGGCAGCTATGGCTAAAAGACCCAAGACCATCAATACTATACAATGTATATACTTCTTCATATTTAGCTCCTGTTAATAATGCCGTATTCGATAGACAAAGAAACCCGCTCCATACTCAGCATTTCGACTACCTTGTTGCCAGTTGGTTGGACCGGTGGTATAACTCCAGTATCTGCTGGTTATATACCAATCGCTTATAATTTCCCAAGACTGCCAATACCAATCTTTTTGTGTGGCATTATATGCATGCTTTGTAAATCGCAGATCTGGGTCGGCATTGCGCACGGGGAAACCAGATATGGTGGGCATGCCACCAGATATATTGGACCCTTCCATAGTTAAATGAGCGATATCCGCATTATTATTAGGCTGACGATACATGACAGCTGTTTTATAAGCACCCTCGTAACCTTTGTCCGAATCGAAAAAGTCGAATTTAGTGGCACGTGCAGCCACATAGTATTTGCCGGCTGTACGGATATCGTTATTGTCACTGGTTCCACCATCCCCCAAAAGGAAGAAGTTATCACCTGAATAGGTTCTGTTTACCAAAAGGGCCTCTAAGTCTACAGAAGTTATATCGGGGTTTGAAAAA
>CAZBJJ010000053.1:11173-12547 GCA_964492245.1 uncultured Spirochaetales bacterium
CGAATTTAGTGGCACGTGCAGCCACATAGTATTTGCCGGCTGTACGGATATCGTCGTTGTCCCCGCCATCACCTAAGAGAAAATAAGCATCGTATTCTTTATCTATCGTAAGATTCAATAAATCATTTTCTGCTATATCGGAGTTTGGAAAAAGTTGCTCTGTGTTAGCATCAGTATCTGTTGGTATTATATTAGAACTCCCTCGAATGGCGCCAAATTCAATGCTCGCTCCTGGGGTTTCGCAGTCGATGCGCACCCGCACAAGGCCACTGGGTCGGGTTGTTTTATCTTTTTCGCCATAGATACCATACGAAATGTCAGAACCCCTGGTGCTGCTTTGCCAAACGCCACTAGTATTATAGCTTACCGTGCCTGTGGCTTTAGGCTGTTTGGCGCCCTCGCCCTGGCTGTAGCGGTCTACCCGAATAACCGGCGTAGCCACCTTGTCCGACCAGAAAGTCCAAGAATGCTCAGTCGAAGGATTGCCCCCCTCGTCGCGGAAGGTACCAGCGGGAATAGTACATTCCCATTCCCGCCCATCGGCTAGGGCATCGAATTCAATCTTTATTTCTGTAGAACCACTCCCCGTAACCCGGGCAGTATTTGTCGCATCCACCTCATGCCTATGGTAGCCCGCAGCCTCCAAGGCAGCCCGAATATCCGCATCATCAAGATCTTTTTCGAAGTCGAGCACATATTTTGTAGAGGTATCCGGCACATAGCTCCCTTCAGAAACCTTTACGCCATGGGTAATTTTTTTATAGGGCCCCACCGGCTGAGCGGTTAAGCTATGCAGTAAAGGATTTGAGCCACTTTCAACCTCCATTAAGGCTTTTCGCTGGTCGTCAGTTAAAGCAGAATTAAGGAAGATAGAGGAGAACTCCGCCTCGGTAAACACCGGCGGCACAAGCCACCCCGCTGTGCGCTCCACCTTAATAATGCCCGTCTCCACCCAAACCTCCTCGCTAAAGTTGAGCGTTAAGGTGGTTTTATCACCATTTTTTGCTATTATCGCATTAAGGCCAGGGCTAGTTGATGAAATACTCGGGTCCTTAGAGTCGATTTTAAGATCGTCCCGCTCATTGTAATAGGTATCAGTAATAGTTAGAGGAGTGTTACCAAAGGTGTTACCAAAGCGGTCGCTCACCCCCGAAAGATCGAGAGAAGCAATACTTACCGGCTTTAACTCAAGACCCGACTCCACCGTATAGGTAAAATACAGGGCATTCGCCAATTCAGTTTTTCCAGTAACAGTAATTGATGGGCCATCCGTTAGCTTAATATTTGCCGGTGGATCATCGCTTGTCTTTACCGGGCGCTCGAAGAGCGCCTTAAAAGTAAGGGTAGAGCCAGCGGTATACAGGCCATCGGGGT
>CAZBJJ010000054.1:0-12082 GCA_964492245.1 uncultured Spirochaetales bacterium
CACGGTAAGGGGGAAGCGGTTTACATCCATAAAAAAATCTAGGGGGTTTTTAACATGATAGTTTACCAGGTCCAGTATGCCGCGGTCCACGGCCATAAAGCCCACATCCACGCCGGCGGCCGGCTTACCGTTTACACGGGCACTTATAACAAATTCGGCCCGCTCTCCCGGCTCGTATACCGACTTGCTGCCGGCAATATCAATATCAATTTTTCGAGAACTGCTGTCCACATAAAGAGGAAGTAGCCCAAAGAGGGAGCGCGGTTTTTCTATATCTTTTTCGTACCATTTGCGCGTTTTTTTGCTCTCTCTTGTCGTAAATGAGCTCAGGCTGATATAGACAATGGGCATATATTCTTTTTTTATGGGAATTTCGATGCTGGCAGCGGAGCCCTCAATTTCTATGATTTTCTCATCAAAAATGCCTTCCCGCTCTAGGGTCAATAGGTAGCGCCCCTTTGGCAGGGGGCTGCGTATCAATACGCTGGCGGTATCGCCCGGTGCATATTGCGGGCTATCGGCCTGCATGTGAATTGCGCTCTCGTTGTCGCTGCCCCAGAGCACCCGGCCCGAGCCAAAGGTATAAAAAGAAAGCTCGGTATAGGCCTTCCTGCCCTTCTCGTCCTGCGCTCTTAGGCGAATTTCCCACTGGCCGGACTCTCCCGCCAGAAAGCTATGCGAAAAACGCCCGTTTTTGGGGCTGAGGGTTTTTGTTTCGACGACAATTTCTTCCCGCTCCCAGACAAGGTTTATCCCTCCGTCGCTCTGTTGGCGCACAAGTGCCCAATCTTGGCGAATGAGCTGATACTCCACTGCAGGCGCCCTAGCGACAAGCTCGCTTTCGCTGGTAAGTACGGCGCCACTAAAGACAATGTTTTTTCCTGCCTCCCGGAAAAACATCTGCGTGCCGCTGCCCTCCTTGGTGCCAGCATCCAAGCGTCCCGCTAGATAAAAGGAGGCTGGGTGCACCAGGGTCGATGCCGAGGTCGCTACGCTCTGTCGGCCAGCGTCCTGTGCCTCGACTTCCAGCTTATAGCGATAACTGGCGCCTTCGACCTGGCCCGCAGAACTGGTATCAACAGCAATATGCGCCCTTCCGGTATCCGATAGGCGGCCTTGACCGCTATCTATCCAGTCCCGCTTAAAATTATATGCCGGGCCGGCCTTCCAATGCTGCCAGGGCTCTGCCGGCCGCCAGGCCTCCTGCTCACTTGTAAGGCTCCAGGAATATTCGGCCGCAGAAAGGGCACCGCCGGCCAGATAATTTGCAGCATAATTGCATGCAATACTATCGCCTAAATACCAGGGCCCCTCATCAAATGTTAAATTTGCCTGAAAGCGCAAGTTCTCGAAAAAGGCCAGCTTAAAATACAGGTCCTCCGTGGCCCCCTCTCTTTCATACCTTATAATATATGTGCCCGGGTCTAAGTCCTGGGGCAGCGTAAAACTACCGCTGCCAATGCCATTTTTATTTGTCCAACCGCTGAGCTCTAAAAAGGCTTCTGAGCGATATTGGTTAGACAGCACCTTTACCGTCCAGGGCCCTGGATGGGCCAGATATTTGCCATCAATAAAATCCCTATCGATTAAACGGAATGAAAGCTCCTCGCCCGGCCGATACAGATGGCGATCGCTGTACATAAAAATTGCCGCATCGGCCCCCTCACTTCTAAAAGGACTTCTCGAGGGCTGGCCAAAGCGCCACGAATTGTGGGAGCCATTGGGAATAAACTCAATTTCATCGCCACCTTTTTTTACGCCCCCCTTTTCGATTAACTTTATGCGCAGCCCCTTGCCCAGGGGCCCATAGGCCTCGCTATAATACCCGCTGTCGGGCTCATCGAAGAGCTGCCCCAATTTTTTTGCCGAAAAATCGAAGACAGCAAGGCCATCTGCTCTGGTTTTTTGACGGGCAATTTCGGTATTGTTATTGAATAGTACCGCTTCCAGCCCATCGGCTCCCTGCCCAGAAGAGAGGTAACTGGCCCAGAGCACCAAGCGGTTCGGCGCATACCTTGTGGTAATAGCTAAATCGGTCACCTGCAGGCTCAGCCAGGATTCTCGAGTCTCGTAGCGCTTGAGCCAAGAATTATAGACCCTGGATTTCCAGGCCATTGCCAAGCTGCCCTTGCCCGACTTCGCCAAATAGGGCGAAAGCTCCTGAATATGAAAATTTCGCCCCTGTCCCTTAATTTCCCGTGCGTCAACATTTTTTAGATAGTGGCTTTCAAGATGATAATAGGGGCTGTCGACCTGGCGAATGCCCATCTGTGGCGAGAGGGGATTTTGGCTTGCCCAGATATACTGCAGGGGGAAGCCCGCCTCTAAGTAGTGGCTGCCCCTGTCCCTCTGGCTGACAAAGCGAGGGGGCTCCCCCAAATGGACAGCTTGAACTATCCCCGCAGCCCGACGCCCCCAGATATCGACAATGCCCTCTTTAATTTTTACCGTGTAGTTGCTGTTATAATCCAAGGGCAGGCCTGCAATAACTAGGCGCGAACCCCAGACTAAAATATTTTCCTTTTTAAGCTCAAAGCCCTCCACCGCGACCAGGGACAAAAAATCTATTTCCGGATCCAGACTGTGGGAATAGTCGATATAGAGATTTCTGCTGTCCCCCGCTGGCGACCAGGGGTCGGACCAAGATTGAGCCTGGGCCGATTCAAATGTAAAGGGTTTTATGCTATGCCAATTGATGGAAAAATCTTCCTCGGTGCCCGCTGCCCCAGCTCGAGACAGTGCCCCGGCCTGTAGCACCAAGCTTATCTCTGCATTGCTCGGCAATTCCCCAGCAAGGGTGAACAGGAACTCGTCTAGGGCCGCCTGCCCAGCGCTATCCGTGGCCAGCTGCCCAGTCGAGTCAGCGGCTGGTTCAACATTAAAAGGCCAGACCTGGCCATCGACAAGGATTTTAATTGATGGCATTAAGCTTGCCATGTCCACAGGGTGGCTAAAACGCAGCGAAACCCGCTTAGCCGCTGCTAAGGGCACATCGTCCGTATTGTACCATTTGTTTTTATCGCCCACATGCCAATTTACAATGCTCAGGGCCTCGGTTTTAAACTGAAAACTCCGCTGCCCCTGCAAGGGCTTGCCCCCCAAAGATCGCAGCTCCTCGTGAATGCTAACCCGGTACTCTTGCTGGGGCAGGGCCGGTTCTGCAGCCTCGAAGGCCAACATTCGCGAACCATACCAGCGAAAAACCCCCTCCAAAGCCGGCTCAATGCTCATTGCACTCGTTTCGCTAACTCGCTGGCCCAGACGGGCCAGCGGCACAACCGGCTGGGAAAAAACCACCCAGAGATTGGGATTTTGAATACCCGCCGGCAAACTGCCCTCTGGCCCCCTATCTACAATTCTAAAGGGCTCATCCGATTCCTGTAAAAGCCCCGCAGTAGCATCGCCAGAATCCACCGCATCCGCCACGACATCCCAATACGTAATTGTATAATTGCTGTAGTCACCGGCCAGCATCGAACCGGAAAGGACAGATTCCCCCCCACTAAAGCCCGTTTTAGCAGTAAAGGAAGCAGATTCCTGCTGCTTGCACGCAATACATAAAAATCCAATAAGACATACCCAAAACCACTGCCCCCATAGCCTCATATTCAACCTCCAACCAGCCAAACCCAATTTAAAAACTTTAAAAAGTATATCATAAAAACTGATGCTTCACCCCGCTTTACCGCTTTTAATGCATGCAGTATCATTGAGCTATGTCCAAGAAAATATCAGACCTTATTACGCCCGACATGGCCAAAAAAATCGCTCTTATCTCCTATACCCGAGAACAGGAAAACCTGAAAATAAGCAGCCTTTGTTATGATTCGCGCGAGGTAAAAAAAGGCGCAATGTTCTTTGCCCTGCCGGGTCTGCACACCGACGGCCACCAATACATAGCCCAGGCCATCGAACGGGGGGCCCAGGCCATTGTGTACGAAAACGAAGAGGTCCCCATTCAAGAGGGCATTGCCTATATTAGAGTACGCGATACCCGCTTTGCAATGAGCCCCCTAGCGGCAGCCTTTTACGACTGGCCCTCCCGCGACCTGGCCGTTATCGGCGTAACCGGCACCGAGGGCAAGAGCACCACCGTCTATTTAATCTGGCAACTATTGGAACTCTGCGGTAAAAAAGCCGGTTTTTTCTCCACCGTCAGCTACTGCATCGATGGCAAAGAACGCCTGAATCCCGAACATCAGACCACCCCCGAGGCGCCCACCGTTCAACATTACCTGCACCAAATGCGCAGTAAGGGGCTGGAATATGCCGTTGTCGAAGCCAGCTCCCACGGTCTTTCGCCGCGCACCAACCGGCTCGGCGATGTAGATTTCGATATAGCCGTTGTCACCAATCTGACCCATGAACATCTGGAGTTCCATGGCAGCTGGGAGCAGTACCGCCTGGACAAGGCCCGCCTTTTTAAAAGCCTGGACAAAGTGGACCATCAGAAAAACAATTTTCCCCTGCGCCTGCCCTCTTTTAGCGTGGCCAACGCCGACGATCCAAGTATTGAATTTTTTGCTGATGCCAATACCCGACGCACCTACACCTGGAGCCTGCAGGGCAAGGATGCCGATTTAAGTGTAAAAAGCCTGTCTTCCAGCGCAAAGGGTTCGAGCTACGAGGTCTTCGACCGCAATCTAGGCACAAGCTATCAGATTAGCGACCTACTGCCGGGCGCCTTTAATGTAAACAATGTCCTTGCCGCCCTGCTTTCTGTCTCCATGCTCCTAGAACGCCCTATCTCCGAGCTGGTCAAACTCGTCCTGCAGTTGCGCCCGGTGCGCGGACGAATGAGCACCCTGACCAAGGGCCAGCCCTTCGAGGTCATTATAGATTATGCCCACACGCCCAGCTCTTTCGAAGCTGTTTTGCCCCCGCTCGCCCAACGGATTCGCGAAAAAGGGGGACGCCTGATTGTCGTCTTTGGCTCTGCCGGCGAACGAGACCGCCTAAAACGCAGCCTTCAGGGAAAGGTGGCCGCAGAACATGCCAACACCATTGTGCTTACCGACGAAGACCCCCGGGGCGAGGACCCCATGCTCATCCTGCAAGAAATTGCCTCTGGCTGCGTCAATTTGCTCTCCAAGAACGAGGTCCATTTAATCCCAGACCGCCGCAAGGCCATCCGCCAGGCCTTTGCCATGGCTAAGCCCAACGATGCCGTGATACTTTTGGGCAAGGGACACGAAAACTCAATAATCTATGCAGATAAAACTCTCGCTTGGGACGAAATAAAAGAGGCCAGCGAGGCCCTTAAAGAATTGGGATATGGAGTATAAGCATGAACAATACCATTGCCATTGTGTATGGGGGCAAAAGTGGCGAACATTCAGTATCGCGCAGATCCGCCGCCTCGGTCGTTAAAAACATTGACAAAAATCGTTGGAAAACCCTTCTGATTGGCATTGCAGAATCGGGAAAGTGGTATCTTCAGAGCCCCCAAATTCTCGAAGCCTGTCTGGCCGGCGCCCCCACCTTGGGCCTGGAAGAAACTCCAGAGGCGCAGATATGCATTGTTCCAGGAATGGGCAGCTATAGTTTTGCACTTAGCTCTGGCAAGAGTTTAGGCGACATTGCCGCAGTTTTTCCCGTACTCCATGGCAGCTTTGGCGAAGATGGCTGTATTCAAGGCCTCTTCGAAATGGCAGGCATTCCCTATGTGGGCGCAAAGGTAACCGCCAGTGCCATAGCCATGGACAAGGACTATACAAAGAGTATCTGGCAACAAAGCGGCCTGCCCGTCCTGCCTTGGATCTGCATTAAAACCCTGGAGAATAGCGATACCCAAAAAGCCCTTGTCGAAAAGGCTGAGCGCGATTTTTGCTACCCCCTTTTCGTAAAGCCCGCCAATGCCGGTTCCTCGGTGGGAGCTGCAAAGGTGGAAGACCGAGCTGCCCTAGAAGAGGCAATAAAAAATGCCGCAAAGTGGGACGACAAAGTAATCCTCGAGCCCTTTATAAAGGCCCGGGAAATTGAGTGTTCGGTAACAGGAAACAGCTCACTCACAGCCTATACCCCCGGCGAAGTCATTCCCACAAGCGAATTTTACGACTATGAATCAAAATATATCGACCCAGATGGAGCCCATCTGGCAATTCCAGCCCAGATTCCCGAAGAGAGTTTGGCAAAAATTCGCAATCTGGCAAAAAAAGCCTACAGCAGCCTGGGGGTCAGTGGGCTCAGCCGAGTGGATTTTTTTATGGATAAAAACTCTGGCGAGATTTTCTTAAACGAAATAAACACCCTGCCGGGCTTTACAAGCATAAGCATGTTTCCCCAGATGTGCGAGGCCTCGGGCCTGGGCTATACCGAATTATTGGACAAATTGATAGAGCTGGCCATCGAAAACCAGCGCCATTTTTCTACGCGCAGTTATCGGTACCAAGCAATATGACCCTGAGCTTTTTTAAACTCCATTTAGCCGCCTCCAGCCACGTGGTAATCGACCGCTCCCGCAACAAACTCGCCGAGGTCGGGGGGCAAGAACTGGCAGAAATAGCCCGCCTCCTGCTCTCGCCCCATTTGGGCTGCGGGGGCAGGACAATCTGCTTTATCGACGACAAGTGGCCCAGTACCGCGCGGGCTTTTTTGCCCAATGGCAGCGAAACTTTCAATGCAGAGGATGCCTTTATATGCGCTGCCCGTCTTGCCTTCGACAGCGGCCGCATACAGCAACATGCGGTGTCCCTATCCTGCCCAGACCGCATTCGCAATTACCGAGCGCTGGCCAGCGGCACCCTCTCTGCCAATTTTACCCTGCCGAGCATTTCCTCTGGCCCAACCCCCACCGACAGCCTAAAGGCCCTAGGCGTCCAGCTCTTTACCATTGCCTGGCCCGGAACCGAATTTGTCCTAGCTCTTTCGCCCCCCGCTGGCCCAAGTGTTTCGAAATTAAAAAAAATATGGCCCAGCGAAAACAGAGAAAGGCCTTTTTCAAACTTAATTTTGACAAAGGTCTGTGGCAGAGGCATTGTACAATTTATCTGCACTCCTAAGCTCAGCCGCCTATTGGCAGCTTCGGCCAGCGCCCTAGCAGCTCAAAGCAGCGGCTTTTGCGAACCAGCCCTTATTGTGGAATGGGCCGGCCCCCACCGGGCCGTTCGCTATGCCCAGCTCTCGCATACCAGCCAAGACGAGCTTATTACCAGGGGCCGCTTTTGGTGCGAAAAAAAAGAAGATTCACTTCTCATTGCCGGTAGCCCCGAATACGCAATTGAAGGCAGTATCGAAATAGACTTGTAAGGACTAGGTCCTTTCTTTATACTCTGGCTATCTTTTTTTATAATTTTAGCGGGGATTACAATGAACTCAGCTCTAAAACTCCTTAAAGAACGCGGGTTTTTCCAACAGTGTACCGATACCGAAGGCCTTTCCAAGGTCATGGACGACGGACCCATCACCTTTTATGTCGGCTGCGATCCCACCGGCCCTAGCCTGCATATTGGACACATGGTGCCCTTTTTTGCCTATAAACACCTCCACCAGGCCGGCCATCGCGGCATAGCCCTTATTGGTGGGGGCACCGCCCGCATTGGCGATCCATCGGGCAAGACCGAAATGCGCTGTATGGTCAGCTACGATAAAATCGACGAAAACGCCCGGTCTATCCGCAAACAATTGGACGACTTTTTGGGCTTCGATGGCAAAACCGCCCTCGACGATAACAACAAGCACTGGCTGTCCGACCTGAACTACATCGACTTTCTGCGGGAAATTGGCAGCCAGTTCTCGGTTAACCGCATGCTCAGCTTTGAAGCCTATAAAATGCGCATGGAAACTGGTCTTTCCTTTATTGAGTTTAACTATCAGCTTTTACAGAGCTATGACTTCTTGGAACTCTACCGGCGCCACGGCTGTCGCCTGCAAATAGGCGGAGATGACCAATGGGGCAATATTGTCGCGGGCATCGACCTTGTCCGCCGCCTCGAAGGGGCCGAGGTCTTTGGCCTTACCTTCCCCCTTGTTGCCACCAGCGATGGCAAAAAAATGGGCAAAACCGAAAAAGGGGCTATTTTCCTGGATCCAAATATCACCAGCCCCTGGGACTTCTTCCAATATTGGCGAAACGTTCAAGATGCCGATATCCGTCGTTTTATGCTCATGTTCACCTTCCTGCCAATTGCCGAAATTGATAAACTCTGTGCCCCCACCGCCAACCCCAATACGGCCAAGGAGCGCCTGGCCTGGGAGGTGACCAATTTAATTCACGGTAAACAGGAGGCCGACAGAGCCCAAAGTGGTGCGCGTGCAGCCTTTGGGGGGGCCGGCGATAAAAACGCCATGCCAAAGCTGGATATTGAGCGCAAAAGGCTGGAGGCTGGCATACTGGCTATAGACCTCTTTTTAGAGGCAAAACTTGTGCCCAGCAAAAGCGAGGGCCGGCGCCTTATTGAACAGGGCGGGGCCTTTGTTTCGGGACCTGATGGCAATTTAAAGGCGGTTTCGGGAATTGATGCGCTTATCGATAGCAAAAACCTGGATGAGGTTGGAGAGCTTATTTTGCGCGCCGGCAAAAAACGCTATCTTAGAATTTGTAGTTAAGGGAAAATGCCAAAACTGCATCGATTGAGCTTCGCCCACTCAGGCACATAAAAAGCCGATCTAAACCCAAAGCCACCCCCGAACAGGGGGGCATATTCGCGATAATTTTCGGATACTCGGGGTTCACCGCATGTTGCACTAGGGCCCCTGCTTTTTTTGCCTCAATTTCGCCATTAAAATAGCTCTGCAGCGTCTGCAGATCGGTCTCTTCGCTGTAACAATTTGCAATTTCAATACCACGGATATACAGCTCCCAGCGCTCATAGACATTCCCCCTCAGTTTTGCGGTCGTGGGCACAAAGGCGGGATAGTCGCACAGAATAAGGGGCTCTTCCTGTGGCAGATTTGGTTCGACCATATGCACAAATACGAGGTTGAATAAATCGGCCAAGGAGAAATCTGGATCGGCGGTCTGTACACCCGCCTGGCGGGCCCGGGTGGCAAAAAAGGCAGGGCCCTTTTGGGCAGTTTCGAAAAGTGGAAAGCCAGCATATTTTTCAAAGGCCTCGGCCACAGTCATCCGGTAAAAAGGAGGTTTCAGGTCTTGCGGGGCATCTTTGGGCAAAAGGGCCTGTAACAATTTTTCGGTCAGGGCTATGCTACTTAGTGCATCCCCACCGACGGTGTAGTATTCGAGCATGCTAAATTCCGGGCTGTGCCAGCGGCCAGTGGATTCGCCATTGCGAAAACAGTGGCAGATTTGATACAGGCTCTGTCGATGCGCAGCTAAAAGCTTTTTCATATAGATTTCCGGGGAGGGTATTAAATACAGGGGCTGGCTCTGTCGCACCGAGGCGTAGGGAGGGCGGTACTCGGTGCTAAAAACCTCCAGCGAGCTCTCGGGTATTAAGTCGCAGGACAGCGAGGGGGTGTCCACCTCCAGGTAAGAGCGCTCATCAAAAAACTGGCGAATTGTGCGTAAAAAGGCCGCCCTCTGGTGCAAGAGCTCAATGTCCACGCCTATCGCCCTCTATAAAAGTTTGAACTGCCGCCTTCCACCTTCGGCCGCGGTCGAACTCGTTAAAAAAAAGCCCGAAAGAGGCACAGCCGGGCGACAATAAAATGATATCGCCGGCCTGCGAAGCCCGCCAAGCAGCATCAACTGCCCCCTTCACCTCGGTAAAAGGCCCATGCCAACTTAGGCCCTCGGCTTTAAGCAGGGGCATAAGCTTTTCGCTGGCGGTACCAGCAAAGAGCACTAGGGCCCTTGCCCGGTGGGCGGCCTTGGCCAGGGGCCGAAAATCCAGCTCTTTGTCGCTGCCACCACAGACTAAAACGACCTCTTGGCTAAAAGACTCCAGGGCATGAATACTGGCCTCGGGGATGGTTGCTGCCGTATCGTTGTAGAATACCCTCCCCCTATGCTGGGCAAATTCTTCCAGCCTATGTTCTATACCGGTAAAACTGGCAAGGGCCGGTGCAATCTGGGTGGGAGAAAAGCCAATATCACAGAGGGCAAGGCCTACCGCCAAAAGGTTCTGCCTTTGGTGCAGCCCCCGGGTAAGAGCTTCTTTTGGAAAAAGTTCAACTGGCCCCTGTTTGGGCAAAACTCTTCCCGACCCATCTTCTGCCAAAAAGGCGTCGATTCCTGGGCCTTCTTTTGCCGCGTAGCGCAGAACTCTGGCTGGACAGTCTTTGGCAAAGGCATCGCCCCAGGCATCATCTAAAAAAATAGCCACATCGCCCTTATCCTGGCCCCGGTAAATTTCTTTTTTATCCTCCACATAGCTTTCCATATTGCCATAGCGATCGAGATGATCGTGTAAAATACTGGTAATAATGGCCACCCTTGGGGCCAAAAGGGGACGAGCTTGGGCATTGTGCCTGTTTCGCAAGTCGCCAAGCTGCCAGCTCGAAAGTTCAAGTACGACAATGTCTTCTGCCTGCACATCGTCCAAGAAGGACAGGGGCGAAACCGTAATATTGCCGCCCAAAAAGACCCTTTGCCCGAGCTGTTTTAAGGCATGATACAGGGCGGAACAGCTACTGCTCTTGCCCTTCGAACCAGTTACCGCAATAATTTGAGCCGGACAGGCCTGTAAAAACAGCGAAATATCAGTTTCGATGCGGGTAGCCACCTGTAAAAACGGTGAGTCTGGGCGGACAGCTGGATTTTTTATCACTATATCGGCCTGGGAAAAATCTTTTAGCCGGTGTTCGCCCAAGATGTAATCGATATCGTAGTCTTTAAGGGCCTGTATCGACGGTTCCAGCTCGGCCGGCTTGCGCAGATCGGTTACGCTAACCTGGGCCCCCCGTTTGGCCAAAAAACGGGCCGATTCAAGCCCCCCACCATGCAGGCCCAGGCCCATTACCAAGACCCGAAGCCCCTTAAAACTTTCGCCCTTTACACTCATCAGTCTATTGTCCAAATACAACGCGATACTCCTTTTGGTCGTTCGCGTTAAGATAAAACTCAATACCCAACTCTGTCCATGGCCCATACAATTCACTGGCAAGGCCTTCTTTTAATCGCTTATACACTTCCAAGTCTTCGGAAAAATGATCGCTTTTAAGCACCCCTTCTATCTCGCGCATTGCCGGTAAAATATATTCCACCGCATGATGCAGATAGGAAATCAAGTTTTTCCGGGTCGCCGGCCTCATGTCCGCCAAGCTTAGACAGAGACTGCGGTGCTTGCAGGAATAGGGATAATAGGGGTATAGCCTCTTGCCCGCCGGAGTAAAAAGTTTGGTAAAAAACTTTGTCAAATCGCTGTCCATCCAAATTCCCCGCAGCAAATAGCCCTTGCCGCTCTCGCCAATCCAGGTGTTTCCCACCATCTCTAGGGGCCGAAAGCCCCGTATGCGCTCATCATCTTTAATAATTCCCTCTAAGGGAATGAGATCGGCAGAAAGATAGAGCCGCCTCGTAGTATATGCCGCACTCATATCATTATCGCCCGCCAAAACCAGGTCCGCCTCGAGGGGCCTAAAGCTTAAGTCGATGCGCAATAGATACAGGTAAAATCTTCCCTGTACTGAATACAGTTGATAAAAACTGGGATAAAATATCTGTGTTGGATCAAAAAAATAGCGCAAATCCGCCAAAAAATCGGGTGCAATCTCTATTAGACCGGCAACTGTCTCTTTTAATGCATTTCTATATGGCTCGGACATCTGTGTCTGTCGCACATCGTGGTGAATCGGAAAGCGCGATACATTGAAGTTTTTATTCAGCTCAAGAAAAAATTCTTCGCCCTGGTTAAAATGTTGAGTATACTGAAGGCTACCAGTTGGCTTTGCAGACTCCAGAAACGCCTGAATCCCGCTGTCCATACTTGCTACGCGTATGGCTATATCACTTTTTACGTCGATACCCCCGCTTACCATATCTTTAAATAATAGCACAAAACAAGTCCGATAAAAAGCCCAAAGCGCACAGACGTTTTTCGTTGCACGTCTTTAGGCTATATAGTATAGTACTATTTACCACGGAGGATATATGAAGAAAATTGCATTTCTTTTCTCTTTGACCATTCTCAGCCAGTTGGTGCTTTTTGCTGCGGACCCGGTAGAGGGCTTTTGGAAAAGC
>CAZBJJ010000055.1:0-909 GCA_964492245.1 uncultured Spirochaetales bacterium
TATGAGTAGAAAGGGCGAAAAAGTTTGATTATTTATTCAGGTGCAGGCTTTGGGGTACTAGATATTCTTTACTTATTAGCAAGACCGACTTAGCAGAATATGACGCTACCAATAAATTGGTTTTGAGTTTAAAGAATGTTTCAGAGGGGTCTCGTGGTACTTGGGGACTTGGCTTTCTTGAAACCGGGTCCGATACAAACGCTTTGTATGATACAAAAAAAGATACCGATCCCAAACTAGAAATTAAAGTGACTACACTCGATGTTGATGGTGTAGCCGATATGGTATTTACAGTTGAAGAGGTTCTTGCGGCTATGACACAGGAATATCTTACCTTTAATGTCTATAACCAAGTTATTGTTACTAAGGTAGCAATTATTGAATAATACTTTTTAAGTATTAGAAAAACCGGTGGCTTGCCACCGGTTTTTTTTTGGCCAGGTCTTAGGCGGAAAGCCCCACCACATCCTAAAAAGCGTGTATAATAGAAGAATGTTTAGTGCAGAGGTTTTTAAAG
The DNA here is from genome assembly GCA_964492245.1 of uncultured Spirochaetales bacterium. Classification (GTDB taxonomy): domain Bacteria; phylum Spirochaetota; class Spirochaetia; order Treponematales; family Breznakiellaceae; genus CAZBJJ01. The sequence goes on from CAZBJJ010000055.1 coordinate 518, forward strand.
GACGGGCAGAAAGGCTGGCGCAGAGCCTGCGGGAAGAGCGGGAAGATTTTAGCTATGCCCTTATAGTGGACAGGGTAAATATGTACTGGCTAAGTGGGACCATGCAGAATGCTGTGCTGCTGCTTTTGGCAGAGGGACAGGTTCTGTTGCTGGTGCGGCGCAGCCAGCAAAGAGCTCGCGATGAATCGCCCCTAGAACACATCTACCCCATACAGAGCTACCGCGACATATTAGAGTACCTGCCAAAAAAACCGGGCAGCGTTTTTATAGAAAAGGAAGTGATGCCCCTAGCCATGTACGAGCGCATAGGCAAGTACGTGGAGATAAAAAATGCTTTGAGCCTCGATAGGCATATAGCAGAACTGCGGGCAGTAAAGGATGGGCAAGAAATA
>CAZBJJ010000055.1:919-11822 GCA_964492245.1 uncultured Spirochaetales bacterium
GCAAGCGCCACCGAGAGCTATTGGTGGAAAAGGTACCGCATTTATTAAAAGAGGGCATGAGCGAATGCGAATTGGCCGGGGAAATATATCGGGAAGCCCTCGAATTGGGACACCATGGCATAATGCGCATGAACATGTTTCAAAGCGATATAGCCGTGGGCCAGATAGCCTTTGGCAGTAATAGCCTATACCCCACCAATTTTGATGGCCCCGGCGGCATGCGCGGCCTGCACCCCGCCACCCCCGTATTGGGCAGCCGGGAAAGGAAGTTGAAGAAGGGCGATTTAGTCTTTGTGGATATGGGCTTTTGCTATAAGGGCTATTTGAGCGATAAAACCCAGATATACTCCTATGGGGGAAGGCCGGAACCAGTGGCAGAGCAAAAACATGAAGCCTGCAGAAGGGTATTGGCAGCAGCGGTGGCCATGTTGCGCCCCGGCAATAGCTGCCAGCAAGTGTGGCAGGCAAGCGAGGCGGCAAGGGATCCGCTTTTGCAGGAAAATTATATGGGCTATGGACAGGCGGCAGTGCGCTTTTTGGGCCATGGCCTAGGCATGCAAATTGATGAAGCGCCAGTAATTATGGACGGAAATAAGGCTTTGCTTAAGGAAGGAATGCTTATTGCCTTGGAACCCAAATGTGGCGTACAGGGGCAGGGCCTTGTGGGCGTAGAAGAGAGCTATCTTGTACAAAAAAATGGGGCAGACTGTATAACTGGTGGCGACCTGCCGATAATAAGAGTCTAAAACTCGCCTAAAAACGGGTGGAAAGAAGCATTCTCTTGAATAATACCAGTTTTGGAGTAAAATCTATACTATGAAACCAGCCAGCCTTTTTTTTGTGTGCCTGTTTTTAATAGATCTCTCGCTATTTGCCCAGACTAGGATGTCGGTGGATATTACACGGCGGGTGGATAGCGCTATCAATATTAAGGATGAGGGCAGTGTAAAAAGGCTTTTAAATGAAAGTTTGCAACAGAATTGGTATTCTGAATTGGAGGCCTATGTATTAAAGAAGGCAAGACAGCTCGTGGTATTGGACGATTTAGATTTTGCTAAGACCATTTGCTTGACGATTATTGATATCAATTTGGACAGCCTAGAAGCGGTGAATTTATACCAGTCGGTCCAGGCGGCCATTGTAAAGCGCGATGGTGAAAGGCGGAAAAAAGCCGAGGCCGAAAGCCTAGCCACCTTTAAGGAAAAAGCCGGCGAGGCGCCGGTTAAAAAAGACCCCCCCAAGACCTTTAAATCGGTTTCTACCCCCAAAACGGGAAAAACGGTATATCTGGACCAGGATTTTAACAACCATTATTCGTCGAAGACCTGGGACCTTATGTTTGGCCTGGCAAATGGGCGCTTTATATTAAAGGAAGAGGCTATGTCCCTGGATTATGGCGTTTCTGTGGAGGCCTCTTTTTTTAACCAGGGCGAAAACATTGCTATTGGAGCCGATATACGCGGCGATGCGGGCCTATTGACCTTTATGGGAGAGCAGGCGGTGGATTGGAGCTCTGCGGCTGTGGTAAGCATGACCCTTTTGCGAATGAACCGCTATTTTACCCTGCGCCTTGGGGGCTATGTATTTGGCTATAATTTTGCCCCAGACAACGAAGGGGCTGAACTCTGGTATACCCCCAGCCTTGGCCTGGGCTTTAGGGAGGTCCGCTTTGGCAAAAGTGGGCGCTTCGAAATAGGCCTGGACTGGCTGGCCCTGCATCTTTGGGAAAAGGCGCATATAGCCGATGTCAATGCCTATATGGCAACTACCTTTACCTATGCAAAATTGCAGGACTTCGATATGTATTTTCGTATAGGCATTCACGATACGTTTGCAATAAAAACTACTGGCATTGTAAATGATGCACGAATATTAATTGCACTGGGAGTGGGAAACCATGATTAGAAAGTATTTGCTTTTAACTGTTATAAGTGTTTTTTTAGGTGGAGCGCTTTTTGCCGACGACGATTTAGTACTGCGCTATTTAACGGCCGCCAATAATTCCTATTCGGAGGGGCGGCTGGATAAGGCCTTTTCGTATATCAATATTGTTCTGTCCTCCTTTAGCGATAAGGATGTGCCGCAAAATGTATTGGCAATTTCGGAGACTATTTATTTTTCCTATTTGGAGAGCTTTAAACAGACAAGGGACTGGCCCGCCTTTGCCAAATTAAAGGAAAAGCTCGTAGAGTTTCCCTATGTCGCTAGCGAGCGAATTACGCGGTCGGTGCGTGTGTTAAACACCTTCGAGACCCAAGATATGGAATGGGGTATAGGGGGCGGGGCCCCGGCGCTTGCGGGCGAGGATTCGGCGGAAGAGGGCCCCGAGGGAAGTAGTGGCTATGCTACGCGCCTAGAGGCAATGCGCTCCTCCTTGCGCGAGGAAAATATTTTAGAGCTGCAACTGGCCCTAGAGGGGGTGCGCGCCGAGGCAGAGGAGCGAAGCCAAAGGCTTAACGATAGCCACCAGCAGGCCCTTTTAGATAGCCAACAAAGGGCCTGGGAGCGGACCTTGGCCGAGAGCAAAGAGGGCAGTGGGGCCATGAGCCAGCTGGTCTTTTTTTCGATTATTGCCCTGGCCGGCATTAGCTTGTTAATTTTCTTTGTGGTTGTTTTGAGCATGTTGGTAGCGAATAAAAGGGCCAAGGAGCAGAATTATAAATTTACCGAGGCCCTGCACACTGTTTCGCGCCTGGCCAGAACGGCCTCGCCACAAGTTTATATTCAGGGCCTGCCCCCCAGTGCCGGTATGGGAACTGCGGGAAATTTACTTATTTCCCGCAATCGCACAGCAGATCTGCCGCCAGAGCCGTTGACCGAAGAGGATAAAAAAGAGTTCGCCAATTTGGGCCAGGAGTGTCGGGATATTGGGGCAGAAATTGATGCCGCCACCTTTCGCAAAAACAATTCGAAAAACGTGGCAGAATTGGTTTTTAAAATTGCCCAGGAGATGGGACTTTCCCAGTACGAGGCAATGCTCTATTTCTGTGTCTCCCTTGTCTACGATATTGGCTTTTTGGATGTAAAGAGCGAGTTTTTGGAAGCGGGATCTTTGAGCGATTATCAGAAGGAGCAAATTCGCGACCATGTGCGCAAGGGGACCTTCCAGCTGGGCTTTGTGCCGGAAAAATATCGTCCTGTTTTTGAAGACGGCGTGCTTATGCATCACGAAAACATGGATGGTTCGGGCTATCCGGATGGGCTTTCCGGTGAGGATATTCCCTTTATTGCTCGCCTTATTCGGGTGGCCGAGTCCTTTGTGGCCCTTATTTCTAAGCGCAATTATCGGGATATTTTCGATAAAGAGTCGGCCGTGCGCGAGTTGCAGGCCTGTCCGGGCCAGTACGATCAGGAAATTGTAGCTGTTTTAGAGGCCTTAATTTAGATTTTTTGGCTCGACATAATGGTCGAATTTTTCGCCGATACGGTATATGTATAAAGAATACGCAAAAATCTGTCGATAATTCCTATATGGTTGTATAATTATATTGGGGGTCTATGTGAAGTATCGCCTATTTGCATTTTTCTTGCTTTTTTCCTCTACATCTCTTCTATACTCGATGGGGGGTAAGGAGACAAAGGAAGCCTCTGTAGAAAATCTGAATAGCTGGTTAGAAATAATTGATATTAGCGAAAATAAGCCTGGAAAATATAATGTACTGGTTACCGCTAGGGATTTAGCGGGGAACACTGGGTTTGCTGGGCCCTTTAATCTTTTTATCGATCCAAATTCCGATTTGCCGGTTACTCGTATTACCAACCCCCTAACGGATATGCGGGTGCCGGGGAATTTAAATATTGTGGGGACCTGTGTCGACGACGATGCGGTGGACTATGTAGAGTTATATTTGGACAGTGCCGAGGAGCCGATTTTGGCCGAGGGCAAGACCTTTTGGTCCTATTATTTAGATACGGTGGATATGGAAGAGGGCCTGCATAGCATTACTGCCGTTGGGGTGGATATCTATGGGGTGCGGGGCAAACCGGTTAAGGTAAGCTGGCATTTGGATAGGAACAAGCCGGAAACCGAGGTTCTGGATCCGGCAAGTATGGGCAGCCTGGTCTCGGGAACCTTTAAGATGCAGGGGCGCTTGGGCGATGGGAACGGCATTAAGCGTTTGGAATATTCCCTGGATAAGGGGGATAGTTTTACTAAGGTACCTATTAAATATATAAAAAATGAGGGCTATTGGGAGTTTTCTATCAGTGTAAACACAAAAAAAATGGAAGATGGGCCGGCTGTCTGCTGGTTCCGCGCCGAAGACCGCATGGGATCGGTGGGAATTTATACCTTTCTTTTTTTGGTCGACAATACTGGTCCCCGTTTGGCAATAATTGACCCCGAACCCGATGTGGCGGTAAATGGTATTTTTTCGGTAAGTGGGTGGGCCCTGGACGATGTGGGCCTAGAGAGCCTTTCGTGGAGCATGGGCAAGGATTCTGGGGACTTCGATCTGGTAAAGGGCAACCCCTATTGGGTTAAAGAGTTTGATATTCAGGGTATAAAGCAAAAACAGGTGGAGGTGGAGATAACCGCCCGCGATATTGCCGGCAATACAGCTAAATTGCGCCGAAAAATTTTAGTTGATACATCTGCCGATATTCCCCAGCTCGAGATATCCTCGCCTTCCCCCCAAGATATGTTAGATGGACCCATTGCCTTTAAGGGCATGGCCTGGGACGACGATGGCATTGGAGAAGTTTGGTATAGCATTGACAAGGGCGAGCCGGTGGAAATTTCGACGGTGGGGGCCTTTAGCGAGGTCTTGCCGGCCCTGGAATATGGGAACCACAGTATTACCGCTTGGCCCGTGGACATATATGGGCTACAGGGGCCCAGCAAAACAGTGAGCTTTACCGCCATGGGCCAGGCGCCGGCGGCAGCCATTTTGGATATTCCCGATATGGCGCGCAGCCTACATCCGGAGTCCCGCATAGAGATACCGATACATTTAAACAGCCCAGCTGGTATGGTTTCGGCCTTTTATCAGTTTACTGGGCAGGAAGAAATGCCCTTAAAAATTAAGGCCAATAGCCAGGAGGCTGCACTGAGTATTGCCCTGCCCACCGACCTGCCTTGGGGGGCGGTGCGCCTTAAAATTTGGGTGGAGGATAGGTTTGGCCGGCGGGCAGAGGCTGCGCGTTCATTTTATGTGCGCGATTTAAGTGTTCCCCACGAGCTGGCTGCGGGCCTTTTAGAGCCGGTGGCCGATGCCTCGACCCTTACCGACGAAATTGAAATGTTTATTCCGGCCAGTGGCAAGAGCGAGGAGCGCTACGAAAAAGCCCGCCTTTCTCTACAGCAGGTCCTGCCCGAAGAGCGGGCCTTCGAGCAGAACATGTCTATACTTTTGCCCGGTCCCTTTGCCCCGAAGGCGGCTAAGGGGGAGGCAGTGAGTGTTCAGCTGGATTTACAGGCGGCCTTTGCGCCTGTGGCGGTGTTCTGGAGCTTAGAGGATAAGCTTGCCACCGGGGATGCCACCAGCTCCGCTGGTGCCACCAGCTCCGCTGGTGCCACCAGCTCCGCTGGTGCCACCAGCTCTGCTGGTGCTACCAGCCCCGCTGGTGCCGAGAACAAGACGACGGCAAAAAAAATTGATGCAACTAACTATAGCATCGACATTCCTTTAAAGGAGGGCCTTTCTTCTGGTTGGAAGGAATTGGCGGTAAGGGCCGTCTTTAAGGATGGCAGCGAACTGCGCGTAGTGGGAAGCCTCTGTGTTCTGCGCCCCGAGCCAGAAATGGGTGTTGACCGGCGCGAACAGCTGCTCTGGGATGCCGGTGCCCTATATGGGCGCAGCGATATACTTCTTTTAAATGGAGAAATCGCCTCTGCCCTGTATATTGCCCGACCAGACCGCAAGGCGGTGCGCGCCCGTTTAAGTGGCGAGCCAAAGGGCCTTGAGCTAGACCTAAATGACAATGTTATAAGCATTTGGGCCACAGATAATCGGCGCTTTGACGATTTAGTTTTAGAGATTCAGGACGACGAGGGCGAAATTTTTTTAAGCGATAGCTTTGCCATTATCGCCGACTCCAAGGTCCCCGAGCTCTTTGCTGCCTCGCCCAATAATCGGGGCTTTATTAGAGACGAGCTGCCCCTACAGCTTTCGGCAGAGGACGACAGTGGCTTTGTGGCGGTGGAATATTCCTTCGATGCTGGAGAGAGCTGGGAAGTTTTCGATGCGCCACGTTTCGATGGCGCACTGGATACAAATTATTTAGCAGATGGCCCGGTAGAGCTCTTACTGCGGGCCACCGATGCTGTTGGGCGCCAGAGTAGCGAGGTCTTGGTTTTTACAAAGGATACCCAAGCGCCGGTAGTTCGCCTTTCCTTTCCCGAGGCCGGGGATGTAATAAACGGCGAGACCGCTATTGGCTTTGTGCTAGAGAATCCTAGCGAATTGGCCCGTGCCGAATATCAATTTGTACAGGGGGATGGAGAAGAACTATGGCAGGAATTCGAGCTCTCCAGCATGCCCTGGCTTATGGTGGGCAGCTTCGACCGCCCCCTAAGCGATGACATGGCCTTTCGCTTTACCGATTTAGCAGGAAATACTACGGTATTAGATAGCTATCATTTTATAATTGATTCCGATGCCGACCTGCCGGTGGTAGAAATTCATGTGCCAGCGGATAACGAGGTAATTCAAAAAGACTTTATTGTATCGGGCGTGGTCTACGACGACGACGAGCCGGCAAGAATTTTTTATAGCTTCGACCAGGGCGATTGGCAGGAAATGCCTGTAGAACACAGCTTCTCCTTTCCGGTAGATATACAGAGCTTGGGCGACAACGAGCACACTATATCCATATATGCCGAGGATATTCACGGCGTGCGCGGAAAAACGGTAAACCGGGTTGTGCGCATCTCGTTAGAGGAACCAAAGGCCCAGGTAGATGCGCCGAGCTTCGAAGAGACCAATTCTGGCATCGTTACCATAGAGGGTAGGGCCTCCGACAATAACGGCATTCTGCTGGTGGAAGTTTCCCTGGACAATGGCAATTCCTGGAATGTAGCCCAGGGCAGCGAGAACTGGAGCTACGAGTTCGATAGCCGGGTTATCCAGGACGACACCCATGTGGTCTTTGTGCGGACCACCGACACCTATGGGGTTACCGGTCTATTTTCGACCCTTATCAATTTAGATAATACCCCGCCCACCATCAATTTAGAACTTCCCTTAGATGGCAGTCGGATATCCAACCAGCTCTTTCTTTCGGGACAGAGCATGGACAATATTGCCTTGGAACAATTAAGCGTAAAAATTAGCAATATCGAGGAAAACCAGCCGGCCATTCCGGCGCATATGCGCAATATCGAGCTGGAGAACGAGCTCATAATTTCGCGCAGTATCGATATATCCGAGCTTCCCGAGGGCTTTTACAATATCGAGGTCCGTGGCTACGATAGGGCAGAGAATGTAACGAGGGTATCCAGAAACGTAGAAGTATATCGACAGGCCGATCGCAATAGAATTGAGTTTTTATACCCCATGAGCGGCGAGCGCGTACAGGGTGTTTTTAATATCTATGGGCGGGTTGTCTCGGAAGAGAGAGTGGTAAGTATAATGCTCTATGTCGACGACGAGGATGTGGACATAGCCGAATTAAACCCCAGTGGCTATTTTAAATTTACCCTTTCTCCCGAAGACATCGAGGATGGTGCCAGGGTTTTAACTATACGGGCGCTTATGCAGGACGAGAGTATTATTACTTCCGAGCATCGCAATATTGAATACCGAGCCGATGGGCCCTGGATTAGTATCGATAACTTTGCCATGGGCGATTTTGCCATTGAGCGACCCTGGCTACAGGGTATGGCCGGCTATAGTTTAACCGAGGAAGATATTATTGCGCTAAAGGCAAAGGAGACGACGCCCGAGGCCCGCCGAAGGATTCAGGAAAAGACCCTTGTGTCGGTGGAGCTGAGTTTTGACAATGGCAAGACCTTTGCCCGCACCGACTCTGCCAAGCGATGGCGCTACCGCATAGAAACGGGCGATCTGCGCGAGGGCTACCACTTCCTTATTGCCCGCGCTGTTATGAAAAACGGCGAGATTGCTGTAACCCGTTCGATAATTCAAATTGATAAAACCAATCCCAATATCCGCCTTATTTCTCCCAGCGAGGGGGGTATGTACAATAACGAGATGGTCTTCTCTGGCCTTAGCTCGGACGATGTTCAGCTGGACGAGGTAATTTTAGCTCTGCGCAAGGGGGATAAATCGGCATATGCGGTGCCTTCGTTTATACAGGGCCTTTATTTCGACTTCCACGCCTGGGGAGCCACCCTCTTCGATTTAGGCCTTGGCCTGACCTTTTTCGACGATAACGTAAAACTTCAGTTGCAGTATGGTCAATTTACCGCGGAGCAGCGAAAACTATTCAGCCCAAATCCCATGCGCTATGGTGGCAATGTCTTTGGGCTTAAGTTATTGGCGAATATTTTTTACTTCCCCTTTGAATTGGTCTTTGGCCCCGATTTTTACTGGCTCAGTGCCAACGCGGCTATTGGAGCAAACTTTTCCATATTTGGCGAAAGCCAGAGCGATAAACCCCAAATTCTTTCGGCAATTTTAATGCAACTTGAGTTTCCGCGAATAACTATCCCAAAACGTAAACTTTTGCGCACTTTTGCATTATACTCTGAAGTAGACGTTTGGTTTATTCCCACAGATATCGACTCTGCGTCGGTCGATATCAATTCTATAATTCCACACTATACAATGGGTATACGTGTGAACTTGTTTTAGAGAGGTAGGTAACTATGAAAACGAGAAAATTTGCTTTTACAACATTTTCCCTGTTTATTATCCTGGCATTTGTAGGTCTTACGACCTGTGAAATTGGTTTAGGAGACTCTGTAGATACCGAACCCCCTAAGGTGGGCATTAGCTATCCTGCTTCTACAAGCATTGTGCGGGGCAGTTTACAATTGACCGGTACAGCCGAGGACGAAACCAGCCTTAAAAAAGTGGAAATTTATTCCGCTAAAAAAGAGGGCGGAAAACCTGGGGCTTTAGTTTTGTTAGGCGATGCCGAACTCGACAAAGAAAACAATACTTGGACCTTTAATACCGATACTTTAAAATTAGAGGATGGCGAATACGAGTTAACCGCCAAGGCCTACGACAATTCCAAGCGCCCGCCTGCTTCGTTTACGCGCTCATATATTGTAGATAATACCCCGCCCCTTTTAATTTTGGATCGGCCCTCTACAAAGGGAGATTTAAAAGAGCTTTTACAATACGATGCCTTTGGTGCGGATATTATTTTCTCTGGTGCCTGGTACGACGAAAACATTAACGCCGGTGGGCTTTTACATATTCGTTTTTACGATGAGCAAAACGAAGAGCTTGCCGATTACTCCTTCGAATTGAATCAGCCTACGGTGAATTTAATTTTGGCCGAAGACACAGACGACTCGGGTGTCTGGAGCAGTTTAGCTAATTTGGCGAGCAGTGAGCCTAAAAAATTATGGTACTCGATCGAAGTCTTCGATAGTGCCTATGAATATAATAATCCTAAAGAAGATGCCTCTGTTGTTAAGACGGGAAATGCTGCCTCGCATTATTATTTAAGTAGGGATGTCAATAATAATTTAAAGCCAGAGGACCGCTATCCCAATTTAAGCGAGTTTTCGGCGGTGGTAAGCGGGCGTTCTGTAGTTAAATTTCCCACCACATTAAAAAACGCCCTGGATTCTATTAAAATTATCACCGGGCCCTCCAGTTTTGAACGGTCCAAGCGGGGAAGTTTTTCCTTCGATCCAAGCAATATGGATCCGGTTATTTCTATTTTAGCCCTGCCTATTTCTAGTGGTAGTCCCGGCCCACGCGACAACAATTTGTCGCCGCTTCCTACTTTGGATATTCGCATTGAGCCGAACAAAGACGGAGTTGCTATTGATGAAGAATCTATTTCTATTGCTTTAACTCCTTTCGATAGCGATGGAAATTTAATTTCTAGCCAAAAAGAGGTTTTCGAGAACGTAAAAACAGGTTTAATTGGCACTACCCTTACGGTCAATTTAAGTTTGGACAAGGGCGAGGGCAGTTATCAATTGGAGCTCTCTGCCGAGGATATACAAAAACATAAAGTTATTCGTAAATATGGTTTTACCATCAATACGGGTGCCCCAATTTTAGACTTGGTTAGCCCAGATCGTTCGCCTGCTCTGACAAAGATAAACTCCACCGATGACACATTTATGGTTAAAGTTAAGGGGAGCGACGATTCTAATCGCATAAATCTCCATATTACTGATGAAGATAACCGGCCCATAATGGAGCCGATTTCGAGGGTGGGCAGCGATGCCGGTAGGTCTCGCTTTGCCTTTGAATGGGATGTCGAGCTGGATGCGCCGGAAGAGGGAGCGACGAGGACTTTGCGCTTTTATCTTTCGGACGACGATTTTACCTCTTCCAAGCGCCAAATTACCTTCTTAACCGACAACACGCCTCCAGAGCTTATTAGCCTAGTCGAGCCAAGGCTTATTACTGAAGATGGTCATGTGGCAGATGGAAAGTCGATGGTTAGCAATTCAACTATCAATGTAAAGGGCTATGCCTCGGATGATTTAGAGGCGGTTGTTTTCTATATTACAAAGGACGGGCAAGAACCCCCTCAGAGTCTTTCTGGCTGGGTAGAGGGTGTTCGCGCTAACAATACAATTAAGATTGGCGAAGAGGATGCACGTGAGTTTACTGGAACCTTACCTCTGTCTTCTTTTGGACATTCTGCCGAGGACAAATATACTCTTTGGGCTCGTTTTGCAGATGATACCTTTGACAAAGAATTGCAAAATTATGGCGCAACTACAAAGCTTATAGATGTCATTTATGACGAGGAAGACCCTGTTTTTACCGAGACGAAATCTGGCATTACTGGAACTGCCTTG
>CAZBJJ010000056.1:0-283 GCA_964492245.1 uncultured Spirochaetales bacterium
CTATTTTGAACATTGGCATCCCCACCGCGGGTGAAAATTTATCCTACAATGTGGCACAGATTGTCATTATGGCAATGATATCCACACTGGGAACTGCGGCAATGTCGGCAAGTATTTATGCCCAATCAATTGCGCGCTTTGTGGCTATTTTGCCCATTGCAATTAGCAATGCCACGCAAATTAAGGTTGGCTATTACGTGGGAGCGGGAAAATCCGATACAGCCTACCACCGGCTCTGGCGTTACCAGGGCCTTGGCACCGGCTTGTCCTTGGTCCTGATACT
>CAZBJJ010000056.1:293-2864 GCA_964492245.1 uncultured Spirochaetales bacterium
GAGCACAATAATGCGCGCCTATGGCCACACCCGCGATGCAATGTATATATCTTTAATTGCCAACCTGGTAAATGTGGTCGGCAATTCGCTTTCGCTGTATGGCTGGTTTGGCCTGCCGGCTCTGGCGTTACCAGGGCCTTGGCACCGGCTTGTCCTTGGTCCTGATACTCCTTATTAACCTTGTTAAACGGCCCCTTATTGGGCTCTTTACGCAGGATCCTCAAATTATGGGGCTGTGCTCGATGCTTTTATGGGTATCGATCTATCTCGAGTTTGGACGCTCTATCAATTTAATAACTATTTCTGCCCTTAAAGGAGCCGGCGATGTCCGCTTTCCGGTACTGTATGGCCTTTTTTCGATGTGGTTCTTTATGGTCTTCGGCGCCTGGCTTATGGGCTTTAAATTTGGGCTGGGCCTAGTGGGCATTTGGCTCGGCACCGCCACCGACGAAAGCCTTCGCGGCATTGTCATGCTCTTTAGGTGGAAGAGTAAACGATGGATGAACAAAAGAATCTCTTAAAATTGGTTGTCATTTAGCCCAATGCCAATTAGAGTAGAAGCATGAAAACGATTATTATTGGCAGTGGACCAGCTGGCTATTATTGCGCTTCAAAATTGATGGGGCCCGAAGAAAGCATAACATTGCTCGATGGCGAGGGTGTGGGCTTTTATTCTAAAATTCGCCTGCCCGACTACGTAGCTGGAGAAATTCCTCGGGAAAAAATTTTTTTATCGCTGCCCAATTTTTTAACGGATAAGGGAGTAGAGGTAAAATCGGGACTTAAAGCTATCAGCATAAATGTAGATAAAAAAACACTGAGCGCTGGCGAGGGGGGAAAAGAGCTGCTGCCCTGGGACAGGCTTGTGCTGGCCACTGGTGGAACGGCCTTTATTCCCCCAGTCGAAGGTGCTGCCGCCAAGGATATTCTCGTGCTCAGGAGCTTGGAGGATGCCGAAAAACTTTTAGCCCGGACTGGACCTAAAAAACAGGTGCTCGTAATGGGCGGCGGTCTTTTAGGGCTCGAGGCTGCCTGGGCACTTATTAAACGGGACTGCATAGTAAGGGTGGTGGAATATTTTCCCAACCTCCTACCGCGCCAGCTTTCGCCAGAGCAGGGGGAAGAGGTTAAGGGAAGCTTGGAACAGAGGGGCTTTGTCTTTAATTTAGGGCAGACCCTGATAAGGCTGGAGCATTCAGATTCCGGTAAGTATACTGCCAGCCTGAGCTCTGGGGAAAGCCTAGAAGTGGATGCCGTCCTTGCCAGCGCGGGGGTCCGCCCAAACTGCGAATTGGCAAAAAAGGCCGGCATTGCGGTACATCGCGGCATTTTGGTTAACGAACGGCTACAGACCTCGGTTCCCAATATTTTTGCCATTGGCGACTGTGCCGAGTTGGCCGATGGCAGTATTCCTGGCCTCTGGATGGCGGCGAGCCACCAAGCAGAGGCACTGTGCAATATTCTTAAAGGCAAACAGGATTCTTACCAGATACCAATGTTTACCCCAAAACTTAAAATTGCCGATATCAGTATTTAAATATTCATATTCATTGCAGTGCGCACCTCTTCTAGGCTAGCCACTGCAATCTCTCTGGCCTTGGCAATGCCCTTTTGGAGCACCGCTCGAATGTAATCGGGTTTTTTTTCCAGCTCGGCCCGCTTGCTTCGGTGGGGGCGCAGATAGTCGTTGAGCGCCTCGGTCAAAAGCTTTTTAAGCAGACCCGAGCCAGCATCGCCAATGCCGGCGGCAATGGCCTCTGGCTCTTCCCCAGTGCATAGACTGATAAGCATAAGCAGATTTGCCACCTCTGGGCGCCCAGCCGGATCGTAGGTAATATGGCGCTCGCTGTCGGTCTTGGCCTTTTTAATTAAGGCAGCAGTTTCCTCTTCGCTGGCGCAGAGCATAATCGTATTGTTACGGCTCTTGCTCATTTTTTGCCCACCATCGAGGCCCAAAATAATGGGAGCCTTGGACAAGAGCGCCTGAGGTTCGGGAAAGATGGACTTATTGTGGGCAAAGCGTTCGTTAAAACGGCGGGCAATGCTGCGCGTAAGTTCCAAATGTGGCAACTGATCCTTGCCCACCGGCACCACATTCCCCTTGCAAAATAAAATATCTGCAGCCTGATGTACCGGATAGGTGTACATACCCGCATTTATATTTTTTAAGCCCGCCGCGGCAATTTCCTCTTTAACCGTTGGGTTTCTATCCAATTCTGCATTGCTCACCAGGGTGAGAAAGGGGATTAAAAGCTGATTCAACTCCGGCACATGGCTGTGTGGGAAAATAAAGGTCTTGCCATCCTCGGGGTCCAGGCCGGCGGAAATATAATCGATAACTAGGTTGTGCACATTTTCCGAAATTGCCTCGAAGCTGTCCCGGTCGGTGAGGACCTGATAGTCGGCAATGACGATAAAGGTATAGACACCCAGTTTATGAAGGCGCACCCGATTTTGAAGCGAGCCGAAAAGATGGCCAATATGCAGGCGGCCGGTGGGCCGATCCCCCGTGAGTACCCGGTATTTTGAAGGGTTTTGGACTAGATCCAACTCTAATTTTTCGCTGCGCTC
>CAZBJJ010000056.1:2964-10997 GCA_964492245.1 uncultured Spirochaetales bacterium
GTTAGCAGTGCTCGCACTTGTCTCGTTTATCGCAGTTTCCTGCGGTTCCGCCCCAGCCGCAAAGGCAGATGCCGGTGGAAAAGAAGCAGCGGCTCCTGTAGCAAAAGTACCCGACACAAAGGGCGCAATAACTCTTAAAGCAACAAAAGCAAAATTGACCAAGGGCCAAGGCAGTGAAGGACTTACCATCGAAGCTGGTGGAAACGTAGGCTATTGGTCCGCGTTGGGCGATATTGTAGCCTTTGACGTAGATGTCGAAGAGGCTGGTACCTATACCCTTGTTCTTACCTATTCCATGGCAGCTAGCTTTGCCGGGGCAAAGGTAGATATTAGTATTGCTGACCAGGTCCTCCCTTGGGAAGTAAAATCCACCCAGGACTGGGGAAACTACAAAAAAATTGCTATTGGCGATGTTGAACTTGCAGCGGGAAGCCACGAACTCGTGTTCACTCCTACCTTTATCAAAGATCGCTTTGTTGCAAACCTTTTAACCGCCTTCTTGGTAAAGGTTAATTAATTCTTTTCTTCTTTAATGCAATAAACTGTTGCCAATTGCGGTAACTTAAAGGGGCTGGTTTTCCGGCCTCTTTTTTTATGCCCGATTATGTTCTCATCCGTCGTTCATTATGATACTCTTAGGCCATGGACTTTCTACCCGACCTTTCCAATATTGATGACTTTCTGCCCGCTGGCTTGGACGAAGACCAAAAAGCTCGTATACGCACTGCCTTTTTAAAGGAAGGCGCCTTGGCCCTACACGAGTTTTACGGCGGAAAAATGCAAAGCCTTCCCAAATGTAGCATTCAGGGCTTTAACTGGCTCAACCTCTGGTACACCCCCGGCGTCTCGAAAATTTCTACGAGCCTGCGCGATAGGCCCGAGAGCTCTTTTGCCCTTTCCAATCGGGGCAACCTTGTTGCTGTAGTCTCCGATTCCACCCGGGTTTTGGGCGATGGCGATTGTGGTCCCGCCGGTGGGCTGGGCGTTATGGAAGGCAAGGCGATGCTCATGAAATATCTAGGAGGAGTGGATGCCACTGCCCTCTGTATCGATTCGCGCAATAGCGAAGGGAAGAGTGAGGCAGCTAAAATTATCGATTTTGTCAAAATGCTCCAGCCCTCTTTTGGCGCGATAAATCTTGAAGATATCAGCCAGCCGGACTGCTACCGCGTTTTAGATGAACTGCGAGAGAGCTGCGATATACCCGTCTGGCATGATGATGCCCAAGGCACCGCCTGCGTAAGTCTTGCTGCCCTTATAAATGCGCTCAAACTGGCGGGCAAGGAGCTAAGCCAAGCAAAAATTGTTCTTTTGGGCGCCGGTGCCGCCAATACCACCATTGCCCGCCTGCTTCTGGCAGATGGTGCGCAGGGCAAAAACTTGGCGCTTTTCGACACAGTCGGAGGCCTACACAGCGGCCGCCAAGACCTGGAACAAAACCCTGCATTCTACCGCAAATGGGAGCTCTGCCAAAGCACAAACCCACAAAAATTTGCGCATATCGACAAGGCAATTGCCGGCGCCGATGTGCTTATCGCCCTTTCCAGCCCTGGGCCCGATATCCTTCGCCCAGAATGGATACAGAGCATGGCAAAAAAGGCCATCGTCTTTGCCTGTGCCAATCCAGTGCCGGAAATCTGGCCCCACCGGGCTAAAAAGGCCGGCGCCTTTATTGTGGCCACCGGCAGGGGCGATTTTCCCAACCAAGTGAACAATTCCATCTGTTTTCCCGGCATTTTAAAGGGGGCCCTTCTTGTGCGCGCAAAAAAAATAAGCGACAGCATGGCCATACGCTGTGCGTATTCAATTGCCGATTTTTCCGAAAAACGCGGTATCCATCCCGATAACATTATCGCCACAATGGAAGAAAGCGAGGTCTATGCTGTGCAGGCGGCCGATGTGGGACGCCAGGCAATAGCCGAGGGCCATGCCCGCATCGATCTGTCCTGGGACGAGCTGTACTCTCGGGCCAAGGCAGATATCGATACCAGCAGAAATTCCCTAAAGGCCTTAGAGAACGCTGGCCTCATTGCACCACCGCCACAGGAGCTCTTGCACAAAGCGCTACGGCGGGCACTGGAACACTAGGGTGGCACATCGGGGTCTACGCCGCTTTAGAGCCGATATCATTTTAGGAAAATTGGTAACAAAGGCGGTCTTAGAAAGAGATCTAATACAGGATGGCGATCGGGTGCTTTTAGCTCTTTCTGGGGGCAAGGATTCCAGTGCCCTGGCCTGGGCCCTGTCCGCTTGGCGGCCGGCATTTAAAAGAAAATTTGATCTTCGAGCCGTTCATATTGCCAGCGAGTTTAGCCCACCCCTTCCCCAGGAACTTCTGGCCGCCCTCGAAGAATGGGGTATTAAACCCATCAGTATAGAAATTCCCATTTTAGGTCGCTTAAAAGATGGCAAAAAAATGAATTGTTATTGGTGTTCCACCCAACGTCGTACCGAGCTTATTAAATACGCAATGGAAAATGGCTACACAAGCCTGGCCCTAGGCCATCATATGGACGATATTTTAGAGACCTTTTTAATGAATCTCTGCGAAAGTGGCAGCTTACAGACTATGCCGGCAAGTATGCAGTACGATAAATACCCTCTGCGCCTAATTCGACCCCTGGTGTATGTGGAGGAACGGCAGATTGTCGATTTTATCGAGTCTATGAACCTTGGAGCCAGCACCTGCTCCTGCGGCTACGGCGAAAAAAGCAAACGCATTCTGGCTCGCAAGCGCCTGCAAGCCCTCAGTGGTGGCTCCTCGGCCGTCAAACGCAGAATTCTTTCGGCTAGCTATGAGCTTGAAGAATCTGACCTGGCCCCTTCTTCCCCCTCTTCAAAATATACATTGGAGTAGGAAATATAGGGCCCTGCCACTATAGAGCGGTATTCCCCATCCTGCAAAAGTGCCTCTTTTTTCTCTAGTAATGCCTGCCAGTTTTTTTGCGGAAAGAGCAGCTCTGCCTGCTTGTCCTTTGCCAAACCGCTGGCCAGAAATACGAGCCCACCCTCTTTGGATTCCCGATAGCGCAGTGAAAGCTTGTCCGATTTAATGTTTTCTGGCACCTGGGCCATAAGGAACAATTTGACCAATTCCACGGCAATAAAATCCAAGCCATTTTTTAAAATGCTAACTCTTTCGACAAGCTCTTCGTAGCCAAAGACAATCGATATGGGCTTTATGTTGTTTGTTTTTAAATAGGCAGCCGGATCGTGCAAAAACTTCCAACGCTCGGTAACTGGTATATAGGAAAAGCTGTTGGCTCCGGTAAAATGGGTAAGTAGTTCCGGGCGCACGGTGTTTTTACAGCTGGGACAGCTAAAGGACAAAAAGCTTCCAGAAAGTATTTCGGTCTGCAATTCTTCGTCCAATTCACGGGTATCGGGAACATCGACCTCGAAGGAATGGCCACAGTGGCACTGCAATGTCTTCATAAATATCACTATAACATGGTAATTGACCCCAGAAAAGCAGAAAAACATAAAATTTTTATTCAAATACTAATAAAAAACTGGATATATTTGAGATATTGATTATAATTATCTAAATGGAGTTTAACACATTATTTATTCTTCACAGTATAGTTGCTCTTATACTTGCACTTTCGGCCCACTTTAGCCAAAGGTTTCCTCACACCCCATCGGTTCGCCCCTTTCGGGTGTTTGTACGCCTGGGCTTTGCGGTAAATATTTTATATGCCTTTAGCTTTGCGCTGCAAGAGCAGAACTTGCGCATATTTTTACTAAATCTCTCCTATACTCCCGCTTTTTTTCTGCCCATTGCAGGAATTTTTTTCGCCTTGGAATATACCAACACCCCCCGCCCGCAAAGGCTTCTTTTGTATTTAAGTATTGTACCTCTCATCGGCACGGTCTTTTCTCTTACCGGCCCTCTGCACTCCCTATTTAATTATAATTTCAAACTAAGTCCTTCTTGGGCCTTGCCTGTTTTAAGCTCTCAGAAAGGGCCTATTTACTGGCTTCTTGCCCTTTACACCAACGCGATATCACTTATTACCCTGTATATTTTTATTAAGAACATTGTTAAAGGCCTTGGCTCGCGAAGAAACAGCGTTATTCTGACAATTGGCCTTTGTTTGCCCTATATTGCCAATCTTTTTTTTCAAGCGCGCCTATGCATTCACTCAGGCTATAATGTAGCCCCGCTCTTTTTGCTTTTTAGCACAGTCGCCTATTATTTTGCCCTGCTACGCTACCAGCTCTTCGGTCTTGTCCCCCTGGCGCGCTCCCTTGTCATAGAAAATTTAAACGACGGCATTCTGGTATTCGATGAACACAATCGCCTGGTTGATTACAACGCCATTGCCCTTTCCTGGCTGGATATTCAGGTTATACGCGATGCAAGTCGAAATATATTACATATAGAGAGTGAATGGGCCGGATATATTAAAGAGATGCTCGAATTGAATTTGACCCGCAATGAATATCAACTGCCTATTGATGGAGCAAAGCACTGGATTCAGTTCGATTTATCATTAATACCCACAAATAAGGAACACGCCCAGGGGAAAATATTCACACTTAGGAATATCGACGATATCAAGGCGCGCGAAAGCGAGATTCATAGCCTTGTCGCCCAAAAAGATACCCTTATTCGGGAAATTCACCATCGCATAAAGAACAATATGGCGGTTATTTCCAGTATTCTTTCGCTACAGGCTGCAAAGCTGGACAATCCCGAGGCAATTGATGCCCTGACCAAGGCAAAAAACCGGGTTCAAAGTATGGGACTTTTATATGAAAAGCTTTATAAATCCATGGGTGCCGCCACGACGACAATGGACAGATATATGGGCTCCCTGGTACAGAGCATTGTACACAATTTAGACGGCGAGTCGAAGGCGGTTTTAGACTACCAGTTTCCCCCGATTCCTTTTAACTCCCATTTTCTTTTTCCTCTGGGTATCTTATTAAATGAGCTGATTAGCAATTCATTCAAATATGCCTATGGCAATACCGAACCTCTGCATATCGAAATTCGCGCCTTTCAAGAGGGGCGGGAAATACGACTTTTTTATCAAGATAATGGACCGACCTGGGATTCTAAAAGCCAATTGGAAAGCGGTTCCTCATTTGGGCTTCAGCTCATTCAGTCGATGGTGGGCCAACTAAGGGGCGAATTTGAACTTGACAGCCGGAATGGCACAAATTGGTCCTTTGTCTTTCCAATGTAATAGGTTTTATGCGCTTGACAGCTCTTGCCCAAGATTGTATATAAAATGGGTCTGCTTTTTTGCTGGACAAAATTATAGGAAGTGTCTTTTTGTCAGCAAACAGGATGCTTCCCTAAATGAGGAGATTACCATGCTATTACAGGGGAAAAAAGCTATAGTCACTGGCGGCTCCCGCGGAATTGGCCGGGAAATTGTCAGTATGTTTTTAGAAAATGGTGCCACCGTCTGGTATTTCGACCTTATGGAGGGTGAATCCATGGGGGAATACCAAGAGCTGGCAAAAAAATTTGGCGGCAAGGTAGTTTTTAAACCGGTCAATGTTACCGACGAAAATGTTATTAATAGCACAATCGACGAAATGATAAAAGAAGAGGGCCAAATTGATATTTTAGTCAACAATGCCGGTATTACAAAAGATGGGCTTTTAATGCGTATGAGCACCCAGGACTTCGAAGATGTTATCAATATCAATTTAAAGAGCACCTTTCTGATGTCGCGTGCAGTTATTCGCCCCATGATTCGCCAAAAATCTGGTTCAATTATCAATATGGCCAGCATTGTAGGCATTATAGGCAATCCGGGCCAGTTTAATTATTGCGCCTCAAAGGCGGGTATGATTGGTGCCACCAAGAGCCTTGCTCGCGAGGTGGGTTCTAAAAATATCCGTGTAAATGCAATTGCCCCCGGTTTTATTGTCTCTCCCATGACGGACAAGCTCAACGATGAACAAAAATCGGCTATGTATGCACAAATTCCTGTTGCCCGTTTCGGCGAGCCCCGAGAGATTGCAAAGGTCTGCCTTTTTTTGGCCTCGGATCTTGCATCCTATGTGAGCGGCGAAGAAATAAAGGTCGCGGGCGGCCTGGGTATGTAGTCCCTCCCGCTTGTACTAGCTGTCAAGACATAACATCAGCATATATACTAGATAGCTATGAAGGACAGAAGCATTCCATCAATATTGGCTGGCGGAGATATCAATTTTTGGCAGACTCGTCGTCGACAGGAAATTAGAGATTTTTTTGAGCATGAAGTCTATGGCAGTATGCCGGTTGCCGGTTTTCGCACCAGTTTTTCTATGGTAAGCAGCCAAGAAATTCTGGACGGACTGGCCGATAAAAGGGAGCTAACTGCCTGTATCTCCGTAGGCGACAGGCAGTTTAGCTTTCCTTTTTTGCTGCTAATTCCCCGGCACCGCCAAGGTCGTATTCCAGCAAATATTATGATCTATGGCAACGAAAACAATGCGGCCCCGCCCTGGGCTTCGGACATCAATATTTACGATAATTTTACGAACTCCTATTGGCCGGCCAAGCTTTTAGTAGAATGCGGTATTGCCGCTGCTATTTTTAATCCGGCCAATGTCGAATCCGACAATCACGATTCTTTTCCCAGTGGGCTTGTTACATTTTTTAACGACAATCTTGCAACTCCGTATTCTGCAGGCTGCATTGCAGCCTGGGCCTTTGCCACGAGTAGAATCGTGGACTATCTAATTTCTTGTCCAGAGATAGATACCTCTTGTATTTCAATTACCGGCCATTCGCGCTACGGAAAAACTGTTCTCTGGTGTTCAGCTATTGATGAACGCATTTCCTGCACTTTTGCAAATAACTCTGGTTGTGCGGGAGCTTCTATGTCCAGGCTGTCTCGAGGCGAAAAGATTGGCCAAATTACATCCGCCTTTCCACATTGGTTTTCTTCCAATTTTGCCCATTACTCTGGCAAAGAAAGTAGTATGAACTTTGATCAACATATGCTTCTAGCTCTTACGGCCCCTCGCAAATTATATATTACAAGCGCAAGCGAGGATTCCTGGAACGATCCAGAGGCAGAATTTGCCAGTTGTTATTATGCCAGCGAGGTCTACTCTGCCTATGGGCTTGCAGGTTTAATTTCTACAAGCGACCGTTTGCCAGCATTGCGCGAGGTTTTACACGAAGGTAACATTGGTTACCATTTGCGCGCTGGGGGGCACGACCTAAGTGCTTTCGACTGGATGCAATTTTTAAACTTCTGGGCAAGGCATAGCGGCCCAAATTCTTCACGCTAAAAAAGCAGTAAGCCGTTCTTAGTACTCGTCCTCGGTTAAGCCGGTAAATCTTTGAATTTGCTGTGTGCTTAAACCGTCGGCCTTCATATTCCGAGCAGCTTGAACAAGCCTAGCCCGACCTTCCAGTCGGCCTTCCTGTCGGCCCTCTTGTCGTCCCTCTTGTATGCCTTTTTGTCGGCCCTCTTGAATGCCTTTTTGGTGGGCGCGACGTTTTGCTGCAGCCAATTCGGTGTAGTAGGAGATTAGGGCCATTTCGGTTTGGTCCTTGCGAATGCGCTCTATTTCCTCTTGGCTTATTTCGGATAAAAGCTCTTCTGCCATGGCGATCCTCCTGTCGACGCTAATTAATTTTTGTATGTTCAAAATCGTCTTCTCCTTAAAAAACCAAGCCCATTGCTGGAGAAGATCCATCTTCCCGTCAATTATATGCTTTTTTTTTAGCATTTTCAATTGAAAAACATGAAATTGTATTAGCTCACTCATTATCAATCCTGTATTTGGTGAACTCAGTAAAAACTTTGTGTAATAGGGTTCTTTGGGGTACAGGGTATAGTTGGTAATTAAAATATGGTGTATTTCCTTTAGGGCGTTATAGCCTTGGCTGCGAATTTGTTGGTTCCCCAGGCTGCGCGCTAGGCCATAGATGCAACGGTTGGCGATATCGTCGTCGGTTGCCTGGTTTTGCATTAATTAAAAATATATGAGCAAAAGGTGACGTCTACCCTGTGAAGTCGCCAGCGTGCACTGGCTTCTTAAAACAAAAAGCAGTTTTTTTGGGCGATACTGGG
>CAZBJJ010000057.1:0-6044 GCA_964492245.1 uncultured Spirochaetales bacterium
GAGCGAGTTTGGAGGATTAGCCCCGGGGGGCTAGGTGCAGGCTTTGGGGCACTACCCTAGCGCAACAAATAAAGGGGGTTTACCGTTCTTCCATTTTTATAGACCGTAAAATGCACATGACTGCCCGTACTGTAACCGGTGCTACCAACATCCCCAATCCGCTGCCCAAGCTGGACGTAATCGCCCGTCTTAACGCGAATATTCGACAAATGCCCATAAAAACTGCGGTAGCCAGAATGATGATTTATAATGATGTAGTTTCCCGAAACATGATCGAAACCGGTGCCAATAACCCGTCCAGCCATCGCCGCTTTAAGCGCTGAACCCCAAGGAGCAGCAATATCCAGCCCATTGTGAAACTGATTGACTCCCGTAAAAGGATCCCGCCTATAGCCATAGTAAGAGCTGAGCCGCCCATTTACCGGCCAGTTAAAGAGATCCCCATTGATCTCCTGCAGAGTATTGCGAGAAAGGCGAAGCCCAGGCAGAAACAGCTTGCGCCCCTTGCTAATTACCGTATCGGGAGAAACCTCGTTTACCGCGCAAAAAAGCTCCAGCGGCACATCATTTTTTTCTGCAATCGACAAAAGCGTATCAGTAGCAGTTGCCGTATATAAAATACCATCCTGATTAGGAATTCTAAGTTGCTGGCCAATACGCAGCAAACGAGAATTCTGAATCCCATTTACCGAAATAATACTGTCGGTATTTAGATCGTGCTCCTTTGCCAAACTGCCAATCATATCGCCAGCCACAACCGTGTAAAGGGTAAAACGGACCGGCAGTTTTAACTCTTCCAGCTCATTTATATTGATACTTGAAGCCCCAATACCATCGGCTTTTAAAGCCCCTGGCTCGCCATCAGTTTTATCAGCCCCAAGGAGGGATAGCGCGCCATCTTCATCAATATAAGAAATTATTTGAGATTTATTATTGATAGAAAAAAGAAAGGGAAGTGAAACAGCCGCCAGGCAGATAACGAGCGTCGAAACAATTTTTACCAGATCTCTTTTTAGTAAAACAAATAAAGTGGTTTTAATGCGTTTTATAATATCGGTAATAAAAGCTCTCATATGATAATCCTTTTGAAGTAGAAAGTAATACAAATTCTCAATGTCAAGAAATATCAGTCTACCTCGATTTTAAATGGCTTGCAAGTAATTTCGTATTCGTCCACTCTTTCGGTAGTATTTCCTGGAAGCCCCGCGAACCGGCCAGGTGCAGGCTTTGGGGAACTAAGGAAGTCTGACAAAGGAGGTCAGGATTTGGCAAAATATAGTGCACCCGATTTTTGGACACAGAAAGCCTTTAAAGAAGGATATCCCGCTCGCTCAGTATATAAGTTGCAGGAAATTGATGAAAAATTCAGCCTTATCCCTAAAAATCCGGCCTCTGATTTTCGCATTTTAGATGTGGGTGCCGCCCCGGGAAGCTGGAGCCTGTATGTTCTGCGAAAATTGTCGGGCAGGGGCCTTTTAACCGCCATCGATCTATCCCCCCTTTCTCGCCAATACGACAAAGGTCTCTTTGATGGAGAGAATTTTACATTTCTTCAAGGTGATATCTATAGCCCAGAAATCAGAGATAGCATCCTGGCAACTGGGCCCTTTAATTTGATAATCAGCGATATCGCCCCAGCGACTAGCGGCACAAAATATCTAGACAGCATCCGTTCGTTAGAGCTTGTGCAAGCGGTTTTGGCCATTGGCCAGGAGGCCCTGCTTCCGCAAGGCAAGCTCTTAGTCAAAATTTTCCAGGGCGGCGATTCTGCAGAACTCTTACAGGCAATGCGCCAAACATTTTTACGGGCTCGCAGTTATAAGCCCACCGCCTGCCGTAGCGAATCCTTCGAGACCTATTTTTTAGGCCTGGGCAAGCGAGGTTGAAAAATAAGCGGATTCTGAGTATAGTGCACCAAAGCTTGCACTTTTTAATATTTTGATGCCTGAGGAGCCATTTTAGGCTACCTAGAAGGGCCGAAAAAACACCAGGTGCAGGCTTCGGTGCACTATACTAGGAGAGCCTATGAAATTTGGACATTTTGATGACGCCAATCGGGAATATGTAATTGAAACCCCGCGAACCCCCCACCCTTGGATAAACTACCTCGGAGTAGAGAGCTTTTTCTCCCTGTTATCCAATACAGCGGGAGGCTATTCTTTTTATAAAGATGCCCGCCTGCGAAGGCTGACCCGCTATCGGTACAACGATGTGCCCGAAGACTGCAACGGCCGCTACCTCTACATCCAAGAGCGCGAAGCCAATGGCAAGCTCAAAGGCCAGGCTTGGAACCCCGGCTGGAAACCGTCAAAAACAGAGCTAGACAGCTACGAATGTCGGCACGGCTTGGGGCGAACAACAATAAGCTCATCGAAAGATGGCCTAAAAGCCCGGGTGCGCTATTTGGTGCCCATCGGCGAAAATGCCGAAATTCAGGAGCTGGTACTCGAAAACACGACTAAAGAGAGCAAAAAGGTCTGCATTCACTCCTTTGTGGAATTCTGCCTCTATAACGCCCTGGACGATTTTACCAATTTTCAGCGGAATCTTAACACCGGGCAGGTGGAAATTGATGGCAACGGCATTTACCATGTAACTGAATACCGCGAGCGGCGAAACCATTTTGCCTTTTTCTGGACCGATGCCAACATCGCCGGCTTCGACTCCGACCGCGAAAGTTTTATCGGTAAGCATGGCGACTTCCAAGCCCCCCTTGCGGTAACCAGCGGTTCCAGCTCTAACTCGGTGGCCGATGGCTGGTCGCCCGTTGCATCCCATCACCTTGAATGGGAGCTAAAACCCGGCGAATCTAAGCGAGCGCTCTTCATGCTCGGCTATATCGAAAACGATGATGCAAAAAAATGGGCTACCCCCGGGGTGGCAAACAAAGAGCTGGCCTATGCCCTGCAAAATAAATATAAAACTGATGGCGCCTTCGAACAGGCCTGGAAAGATTTAGAGGCCTTCTGGATAGAAAAACTCCAGCGCTTTTCCATCGATTCTGGCGACGAAAAGCTGGACCGAATGGCCAATATCTGGAACCAGTACCAATGTGTGGTTACCTACAACCTTGCCCGATCGGCCTCCTATTTCGAAAGCGGTATTGGCCGGGGCATTGGCTTTCGCGATACCTGCCAGGATATGCTGGGCTTTGTGCATTTGATGCCCGAAAAGGCCAGGGAGCGGCTCTTCGATGTGGCCTCGACCCAGTTCCCTGACGGCGGTGCCTATCATCAATTTCAACCTCTAACAAAGCGCGGAAACGCCGATATCGGGGGCAATTTTAACGACGACCCCCTCTGGCTCGTTATGGGGCTTGCTGGCTATATAAAGGAAACGGGCGACTGGGACTTCCTGAACGAGGTGGTGCCCTTCGACAACGATCCCAACAACACCGCTAGCATGTGGGAGCATCTTAAACGCTCCTTCAATCATCCACTGAATAATATGGGCCCCCATGGCCTGCCACTTATTGGCCGGGCCGATTGGAATGACTGCCTCAATTTAAACTGTTTTTCTACCGACCCCAACGATTCCTTTCAGACCAGCACGAACAAGGATGGCGTAAATGCCGAGTCGGTGCTCATTGCACAGATGTTCCTCTATGCTGCCCCAGATTATATCGAAATGGCCAAGCGCATGGGCGATACCGCCGAGGCAGAAAAAGCAAAAGAAGCAGCTAAAACAATGGAAGAGGCAATTGTTACCGCGGGCTGGG
Organism: uncultured Spirochaetales bacterium; assembly: GCA_964492245.1. Taxonomy (GTDB): domain Bacteria; phylum Spirochaetota; class Spirochaetia; order Treponematales; family Breznakiellaceae; genus CAZBJJ01. The sequence continues at coordinate 3,719 of CAZBJJ010000057.1, forward strand.
ATGGCAAATGGTACGTTCGCGCCTATGATGATGCCGGTGCAAAGGTCGGCTCTAAAGAGGCAAAGGATGGCAAAATCTTTATAGAGACCCAGGGCTTTGGGGCAATGTCTGGGGCCGGCTCGGATAAGGGCTATCCCACCATTGCTTTAGATGCGGTGGCAGAACATCTTGCCACCGAACACGGCATTGTTATTTTGGACCCGCCCTATAGCGAGTACCATCTGGAACTGGGGGAGGTCTCCTCCTATCCGCCGGGCTACAAGGAAAACGGGGGCATTTTCTGCCACAACAACCCCTGGGTAATGATAGGCGAGGTGATGATAGGTCGCCCGCAGCGGGCCTTTGAATATTATCGCAATATTGCCCCGGCCTACCGCGAAGAAAAAAGCGAATTGCACCGCATGGAACCCTATGTATATGCGCAGATGATTGCCGGCAAGGGGTCTAAGCGCCACGGCGAGGCAAAAAATTCCTGGCTTACGGGTACGGCTGCCTGGAACTTTGTCGCTCTTTCGCAGTGGATTATCGGTATTCGCCCAGAGTTTGATGGCCTTCGCGTGGAGCCCCGGCTGCCGGAGCACGTTAAAACTGCCCGCATCCAGCGCTTCTTTCGCGGTGCCCACTACGAGATTTCGGTAGAAAATCGTAAAAATGATGGGGCTATTGCCATCGAGGTCGATGGACGCCCCATTGTTGGTACGGTCCTGCCCCTTATTCCAGCGGGCAGCCGAGCGAGCGTTAAGGTTATCCTTGGGTAAAGCTTGTTCAGGTTAAAAAAGCCTGATAGAATTGGCCAGTTATGTTAAGTGGTATCATTTCGAAAAAGCAGGTTTTTTTCGTATTAGCTATTTCTTTGCTCACTGGTGGGCTCTTTGCGCAAAACGAGAACATCAATGCCCTTATACCCAAAATGGAACTCGTTTTACGGGGGACATTTTGGCAGGGCAGTGTAGAGCCAACCTTTGCCAGTAGCGAAACAGCGCGCAAGACGAGTTTGCACAGTTTTATGATTGCCTCGACAGAGACAACTCAGGCTCTATGGGAGGCCGTTATGGGCAAAAACCCTTCGGCCTTCAAGGGTGCTACCCGGCCGGTCGAAAGGCTGTCCTGGTTCGAGGCGGTGGAGTTTTGCAATAGGCTGAGTGTTCTGCAGGGCTTAGAGCCGGCGTATACTATCTCTGGCTCCCTTGTCCAATGGGATAAAAGCGCCAATGGCTATCGATTGCCAACCGAGGCGGAGTGGGAGTATGCCGCAAGGGGGGGCAGTCAAGTGGTGGGCCTATTAGAAAGGGCCTCTGCCAGCCCTGGATATGCGGGTTCGTCAAATGCGAACGAGGTTGCCATCTTTGCGGCAAATGCCGGTAACAAAACCTGGCCGGTGGGCAGTAAAAAGCCAAACGAACTTGGCCTGTACGATATGAGCGGTAACGTCTGGGAGTGGTGCTGGGATTTTTATGGCAGTTATCCGGCAATAGCGGTAGACAATCCCGATGCTCCTAGCCAGCGTTCTGCTTCAAGAGTTATTCGCGGGGGGGCCTGGTTTACTCCCCTCAACCTTATACGCACAACTTATCGCTTTTGGAGCGAACCCCGTGCCAAAATTAATACTATTGGTTTTCGCCTGGCCCGCAACGCCGATCCAATAAGCGAATTAGAGCGAATGTACACCATTGAGCTTTCGAAGGGTCGGTATTTAGATTTATACGACTTGCTCGATGCCCCGAAGTTTGCACCTCATAGGTTTTACTAGTGCACCAAAGCTTGCACCTAATCGATTTTGGGGTCTACTAGAGGGCCTAGAAGGGCCCTAGGGGCTTCGAAATAGGCCCAGGTGCAGGGTTTGGGGTACTACCGTAATTTCCCCACTTCTTTTTTAAGGCCCTCTGCCGAAAAACCGCCCATGAACATCAATTTGCCGTCCAACACCACTACCGGACTCAAATCGGCCATGCTCAAAAGTCTTTGAACATCGGGGTGGCGGGCAATGTTCTCCTCGGTTGCCTCGTAAAAGGTAATTTTATAAGGAGGGGTCGAGTTTTCCATCAGCTTTTTAAATTTTTCGACCAATACAATGGTGGCTTGCTTTTCTCCGGGGGCGCAGTCGCCTTCGCCACAACCGCCGTCGCAGCCCTCACAAATGGCTCTGTCCGAGAAGCCGTAGATATCAATTTCGTGCATATCTATATACTGATGATATGCTGGGTGCTGGTCAAGAGATATAGACGCGGGGAACGCGCCGGTGGATGCCGCAGCAAATTTCGTAGGCGATGCCGCCAATGGAGCGGGCCAGGCTGTCTGCGCTATTATAAATAGCGGCGCTATTAGC
>CAZBJJ010000057.1:6144-10945 GCA_964492245.1 uncultured Spirochaetales bacterium
CCGACCTTACCGCCGGCACTATCAGCAGCGCCGACCTTACCGGCGGCAGCGCTGGGGGGGCCAAAGATAAGGACCCTGTCCCAGCGCTGGACGTCGCTGTGGGGGCCAAGGTCGAGCATGCATTGGTCCATGCAAATGCGGCCCACTTGGGGGTAGCTGCGCCCCTCGATGCTAAAGGAGACCTTGCCGGAGAGGCTGCGCGGAAGCCCATCGGCATAGCCTAGGGGAATGGTGGCTATGTGGGTGTCGCAGGGGGCTATCCAGGTTCTGCCATAGGATATGGCCTGGCCTTTGGCTATTTTTTTTATCGAAACCACAAAGCTTTCCAGCTCCATAACTGGCTGTACGGGAATTATCTCGCTCATGCTGGGGATGGGGGCATAGCCATAGGCCAAAAGTCCGGGGCGCACCATGTCGAATTCTGCTTCGGGGTGAAGGACCAGGGCCCCGGAGTTGGCTATGTGGCGAATACCGGGCGAAATGCCATTGGCTTCGAGCTCCTTGCAGACGGCGGAAAAGCGGGATATCTGGGCCTTTGTCCACTGTACATCTTCGGGGGCGGTGGAGTCGGCCACCGAAAGGTGGCTGGCTAGGCCGGCAAGGCGCAAGGAGCGGGTATCTTGGATTTTTTTTGCCAGGGGCAGGGCTTCTTCGGGGCTACACCCAATGCGCCCCATGCCGGTATCCACCTTTAGATGCACCGGATATACTAGGGCCCGCTTGGCGGTTTCGACGCTTAAAAGGCTTACAAATTCCTCATCGGCAATAAGGGGGGTAAGTTCCTGCTCAATTATCTCGGGAATTTCTTCGGGCAGGGGCAGGGAGAGCAGTAAAATGGGGGCTACAATGCCGGCACTGCGCAGTTCGCTGCCCTCTTGGACGCTTGCCACCGCCAGGAATTTGGCACCAGCTTGAATTGCCGCAATCGAACAGGATATTGCCCCATGTCCATAGGCATCGGCCTTTACCGGAATACAAATGGTACACTGAGGTTTTATATGTTTTTTTATAGTTAAAACATTGGCCTTAAAATAGTCCAGATGAATAATTGCCCTTGTCGCTCTCATGCTATTACTATGCCTTTGAAATAGGCGAAGGGCAAGACGCTTTTTTTCAAATTGTAGCTGTTAATTTTATCAATATGCCATATACTATATACAGAGATTGTATGAAAAACTTTTTTCTCATTTTATGTAGCATTTTTCTCTTTTTCGCCTGCGACAGTGCCAGCCTGTACATGGTGCGCGAAAACAATATCGTTGTGCACACGCTGGAAGATGGCAGGCTTTTAACCGACCGCAGCCTTCTCGACTTTAAGGCAGACCTCAGCCCAGAAATTCAAGGTCTTCCCGAAGACCAGGGCTCTATTCGTATTCAGGTTGCATTGCGCCCAATTCTGCCGGTGGGCAGTTTCCGACGCAGTGTAACGGCAAACAAAATTCTTGTTTCGGAATATTTTTTGGGTGATGGCACAACGGCGACCTCTATTCAGGATGATGTATATACTGATGCCCCTACCGAGCTATCAGAATTTGAAGAATCGGAAAAGGCAGGGGCCGATGCCCTTAAAGAGGCCTCACTGAGCGACGAGGGCGCTGGCAGCGTGGGCGCTGGCAGCAAGGACGCTGGCGACGAGGTCTCGCCCAACGCAGAGGTCTCTAAAGAGGCCTCTAAGGAGGCCTTTAAAGAGGCCGATTACCTCGAAGAAGCTGACGAGGCCTCACCCATGGGTGAGGCGTATAGGAGTCTTTTGGCCGAGCCGCAGCAGAAAGTGGGCCTGTCCTCTTTAGATGGCCTGTTGCCAGCCTTTGCTTTACCGGAGGGTCTTGCCTCTGGCCCCTACAGCTTGGAATACGAGGTCTTCAATGGCAATGTGCTTATACATTCCAGCAAACTACGTTTTTATCTTTTGGATCTCGAAAAGTTTTCAATAGAAAGCCTTATTGCCTATCCACCCGGTCCAAATAACGATCAAATTATGCTCCCTGCCCATTCCAAGGCCCTTTTCGAACTTGCATTTTCTGCAAATAAAGAGAAGGATCCTTGGATTACCTGGATGCTGGGCAAGGAAACCCTCGGAGCCGGGCATTATCCCCAGGGCCGATTGCTTCAGAGTATGCCAGAAGAGAGTGGGCTGTACACTTTAAAGGCCTTTTTGTACCCCGAAGATCCCAATAAATATCCCGATTTTCCCCTGCCTTTTTTGTTTCATAATTTGGCAATTGCTGTTAGCCCTGAGGTAAGGCAGGAGAACTATCCAGAGATACAGCAGGTCGATACCGCCCTTGTCTATGCGCTTCGCGGTAGCCTAGAGTCAAATGTGCCCACTCTCGGGCCCTTGCAGGCGGTAAATGGGGGAGAGCCAATCTGGCAGCCCCTGCGCAACGACTTTGGCCTGTACACAGGCGGCAAAGAGGTCTGGCACTGTCGCCTAGGCGATGACGATGAGCGCTTGGCTCTTTGGAATGGGCCCATTCGAATCCTTTGGAATGGGGCCATCCTCGAGGATGGCAGCTTTTTTTCTGGGAGTCTAGAAGATGGAAAATTGACATTGCTCAAATGGACGCTCTCTTTTATAAGCGATTCCTTTGCCCTCATTGTCCAGCAGGCGGGAAGTGAAGAAAACACCTTCTTGTTTCTGGGCGAGACGCACATTAAAAAAGAGGAGCCCTTTTCGGTTATGCTCGACTTCGAGGCGGTACAGGAGTCCTTGTTTATTCGGCTGTCCACGGGCGAAGAGCAGGGCAATTGGCTGGCACTGCCCGATGAATCGAGGGCGGTTTCGGCTATGGAGCTTGTCTTAGGGGCTGCACCTGCGGACAGGGCCACACCGCAGGGCAGTGCGGTGGTCCATCATATTGCCATTGCCAAGCTGGCCTCTTTTTATGAGTCCTTAAAAACTGATTCCTATATCGAAGACGAGGAAGTAATCCTGGCTTTTTAAATATGGTGTTATAGATTTGCAAATTCCGAAAGGAATTGCCATAAAGGAGAAATTAAATGAAAAAAACTGCTGTTTTGCTGTTTGCTCTCGGTGTTTTTTGTCTTTCCTGTACCTCTACGCCCAATGCGAACGAGGTTCCTTCGAATTCGTCGGCAGGCGAAAAGTCTTCTGCCAGAAGTAGGGCCGAAGAGCTTATAACGGGCACCGGTGCGAGCGCGAGCGAATCTCGCGGCGAGGCTCGCGGCACGAGCGAGGCTCGCGGCACGAGCGAAGCTCGCGGCACGAGCGAAGCTCGCGGCGAAGATAAGCAGGGGGGCAGTATTACCACTGCCACTGCCTACGAGGAGCTGCCCGAAGAAATTACGGCGGGCGAAAAGGCTTTTTTCGAAAAATGGCTCAAGCGCATGAAGTACCTTGTTGTCTTTAAAGAGGGCAGCAGCCTGCCCGATACTCAATTGCGGGCGGTTCTGGCCAAGGCGAATCAATTGCTTTTGTCCAAGGGCTTCGATGCGGTGCAGTACGATCAGCTTTTAAAAAACATGGCCGATCAGCGCATGGCCTACGAGGCCGAAGTGGGTTCGTCGATGAGCATTATTCAATATTTGGCCCAGAAGTTGGGGGCGGATATCTATGTGGAAATTGATGCCAGTCCCAGTTCCTGGACGGAGGGGGCGCGGCACTATGGCGAGGCCAGTTTTTCGGTAAACATGTTCGATCCCTCCACGGCCGAGTTGCTTGGGGCGGTGGCCTACAAGAGCGACCGTTCGGTAAGCAGTAGTTCTCGGGACGATGCCCAGCTCAATGCGCTGGTTTTTAGTATTGGGCAGATAATGGAGCGCGTTATCCGCGATAGCGATAAGTTAATGCGGGTTCGCTATAGCAATGGTATTCGCTATCAAGTGGCTATTCAGCGTACGCCGGATTCCCGCGCTATTTCGGCTCTGCGCCGCAATCTGCGTTCGCGTTTTAGGGAAATTCGCATGGGCGATAGCGCTGCCGACCAGACCAATATCGAGGTTTTTTATTTTGGCGACATTATGGATGTGCAGGATGCCTTGGAAATTGTCTTCGAAAGGACCGAGGGTTTTGAAAACACGTATTGGGTCTACAATCGGGGCAAGGCTATTACTTTTAATACGGGGAATTAATAACTTCATAAATAATGGAAATATTTTATATATGCGCTATACTCTAATATGTACGTTTATTTTTAAGTAATTTGATCGAGGTGTGTATGAAAAAGAAGGTTTTGTCCATTTTGGCCCTTTGTTCTGCTTTTACCATATTTTTTGTAGCTTCCTGTTCATCGGGTATTCAGCGTTTTGGTTCGGCCAGTCTCTCGGTGGTAGTTTGTATCTGCGTCTTATTCGCGAGGATGGCGGTGGGGGCTTATATGGTCCGCTGTCTCCTGTCAATGGCAGGGTGCAGATTGCCGATGTCGAGCCCGGCGATTACATCGACATCCTAGTGGTCCATACTACGAGGAATATCGATACGGCATTTAAGGAGCTTACTTTTGGTAAAGAGTGGACTAGAAATGACATCGAATCAAGCTTGGCAGCAGTTATCGATGGCTATGGCAGTATCGGCTGGTCGGGCGCAAAAACACTGTCTCCCGGTTCCAACAATCTGGGCACTTTAACGCTTCGCCCACTCTGTCATACGGTAGAACCCCTTGAGCTGGATGGCGTTACTCTTACGATTGCAAACGACACGAAGTTGCCTCGCTTTTATTCATTAGACTTTGGCGAAGATATCGTACCTGAAGAAAACATCCAACTCGGTGTTTCTGCAGGCGATGATTTAAGCTTTGAGCTATACAATGCTAAGGGTGAAATAATTGATAAAGGAGACAGT
>CAZBJJ010000058.1:0-10747 GCA_964492245.1 uncultured Spirochaetales bacterium
CTCCTGAAAACTCATATTGTATTGGTTCATCATTTCCTGGGTGCGCTCGAGGGCCAAAAAAGCCGAATGCCCCTCGTTCATATGGTTTACTGCCGGGTTTATGCCCAGTTTTCGCAGGGCCCGAATGCCGCCAATGCCCAAAAGAATTTCCTGGCGAATGCGGGTCTCCTTGTCGCCACCATATAGGGTGGCACTTACATCCCTTATCTCTTGCGAGTTTTCGGGGATATTGGTATCGAGTAAAAAAAGCGAGGACCTGCCAACCTTTACCTCCCAAATTTGGGCATGGGCAATGTGGTCGGCCATTTCCACGCTAATAGTTATAGGCTGGCCCTGTGCATCGTGTTTTCGGGTAACGGGCATATTGTACCAGTCGTTTTCCGGATACATCTCCAACTGAAAACCATCGGCATTTAACTGCTGTTGGAAGTAGCCCTGCCGGTACAGAATGCCAACGCCAACTAGGGGCAGGCCCAGGTCGGAGGCTGTTTTCATGTGGTCGCCAGAGAGAATGCCCAGGCCGCCAGAGTAAATGGGCAGGGAAACATCCATGCCATATTCCATAGAAAAATAGGCAATGCTGTTTTTCTTGCTCCCCTTATACCAGGTCTTTGCCTTTCGGTAGCGGTTAAATTCGCTGTAGACCTCTGCAAGGGCCGCAAGATAGGAATCGTCCCGGGCTACTTCTTCCAGCTGTTTTTGAGATATCATGGCAAGCATACGAGCTGGGCTCTGCCTGGACTGCATCCACAGGTCGTAATCGAGCCGAATAAATAGCTGGACCGCTTCGAAATTCCAGGAAAGCCAGAGGTTATGCGCAATTTCTTCCAATGGCTTAAGGGCCGCCGGTAAACGGGGTTTTACGGTATATGATTCTATCTTCATGCATAGAATTGTAGGGGGTCAAAAATTCAATGTCAAATTAAGAATGTAAATTAAAAAAATCGTTAATTTTGTCCATGTGGCTGGCTACAAATAGCCCCCCATAAATGCTTATAAGGGTTCCCAGGGTAATTGATAGTGGTAAAAGCAGGGCAAAGCCAAAATTTGCCACAAACCACTCATTAACGGGCATAATGGGGGCTAAAACGAGCCATAAAATGATAAGCAGACCGGGTATTAGCCAGTTTCGCATAGGCTGATGCCCAGGAGCGGGCTTTTGCGGTTCAAATTCCAGGGCCTGCAGAACTGAATCGGTAAAATCTATTGGGCTGCAAAGAATTTCTTCCTTTAAAAGCTTGTGAACTTCCTCTATTTTTTTCTCCTGGCTTTTACAATTGTCACAGAATAAAAGGTGGAGTTTAACTAAAAAGGGTATAGGCTCTTGCTTGTCCAGCATATCTAAAATACTGTGTGAACGTTCGCAGGTCATATCAATCTCCTTCGGAAAAATCATCCAAACTCTTGCGCAATTGTTGTTTTGCCCGAAACACATGGCTTTTAATAGTGTTAACGGGAAAACCAGTTATTTTTTCGATCTCCGGATAGGAAAGATCGTGGAAAAAAAACAGATCTATACATATGCGGTAGCGCTCGGGCAGTTTTTTTAAAGCCTCTTGCACTGCCATTTTACCCGCTGCACGCATAGCTTGGCGCTCTGGCGTGTCGGTATCGGGTATATCGAAATCTTCGGCCAAGCTCAGGTATTCCCGCTTGCGCTTGACGCTGTTTATTGCCGTGTTGTAGGCAATGCGGTATAGCCAGGTGGAAAAACGCGAACGCCCCTCGAAGCTGGACAGATTTCGATACACCTTGATAAACACTTCTTGGACAAAGTCGCGGCTGTCCTCGCCATTGCGAAAAAAACCCATGCCCAAGGACCAAAGTGCCCCCTGATACCGTTCTACAAGGACCTTAAACAAGGCCTTGTCGCCCTGCAAAATACACTGCACAAGCTCCTGCTCCTGTGCCTGGCTGTATTCCTGTGGAATTGCCGGCTTTTCCGGCGAGTTGTTCACGGTTTTGTTTCGTGACGCCCAACTCCATAAAACACAAGCAATGCTACACCACAGGCCAGGGGTATGGCCCCACCCAGTAGGCTGTAGCTCTTCCCTTCGAGAATAGCCAAAAGAATTGTCAAAACCAATCCAATGCTAGCTAAAAGGAGGCCGGTAAGGAGACTGAAGGATTGAAGATTGAACTCGGGCTTTTGGTAGATGCCAGATTTAATGAGCAGGGTAGTGCGGCGATGGTGCCAAAAGAGCCAGAAAAAAACTACGGCAGCGGCAGCACTAATTCCCACAATGGGAATAATGCTAATAATAATCTGTGCCGCTGGCAACGGTATTGAATTCATGCTGTTCGATCCCCTTCAATGTCAACGATACCGTATTCTAGTCATAATCTAGGTATCAGTCTACTTGTTCGACAAACTAGAAGTACAGCGGTTGCAAAAAAAGGGGCGAACAGATTCTTGCCTTCTATTACTAGGGCTTCCCTTTATTCGTAGGCCTCCACTATGGCCTGTAGCAATGTGGGGAAATACCAGTCTTGCTTTGTTCTATTATAAAAGCCGTAGAGCTCCGAATAATTATTGTTGCGGGGTATCTCATAATTGCCGTTGTCCCACACAATGGTACTCATACCGTAGCTGGCGGCGGTGCCGGCGTAGTGTCTGTACCATTTTTCTCGCTCTTCCAGATTGTTCTTATTAGTGGCCCCATATTCCCCAATAATAACAGGCACCTTTAGACCGTCGATAAATTTATCGTTCAGGCGTTTTAGAAAACTTGAGATTTCTCTCTCGTGTTGTGCGGTAAATTCTTTTTGGCCAGGGCTCTGCATGGCAAAGACATAGGGGGTATAGGCATGGCAGGAGACAATAAGTTTGTCCGTAGCGCTATCTTTGGGCAGGCTAAAGTGCGGGGACATAGCGGCACCCACATCGGCGGCATAGCCGGTAACCATTAGATAGCGGTTTTCGTTGTTCGAGCCGGTTGCTCGCACGGCCTTTACAGCCTCCTGTATCCACTTGGCGATAAGCTCTCCCGCTTCGCGGTGCTGGCTGTCGTTATCGTTCCAGTTCCATTCATTGGGCATACCCGCCCGCCTTGGCTCGTTTAAAAATTCGAAAATAAGCTTTTCGCTGTAATTTCGGAAGACTAGACCCACCTGCGTCCATACCCGCACAAGGTATTCCTGGGAGCGGGCATCGTGTTCTGCATCTGGGAAGTAGTAATCTTTATGGTTGTCGTGGTGAGTGTTTATAATAACATAGAGGCCGGCCTCTAGGGCCCAATCTACAATTTCTTTAACGCGGTCCATCCAGGCCTCATCTATAGTAAAGGCATTGTCCATCTGTCGGTGCCAGGAAATGGGTATCCGTACTACACCAAAGCCCCCCTCTTTTAGGCCGGTGAACATATCCTTGGTCGTTTTGGGCTGACCCCAGCTCGTTTCGGCGCCCAGCCCCGCGGCGCCAGTGGCATCGAGGGTATTGCCCAGGTTCCAGCCGGCCTTGAGCTGTTTGACAAAGTCGATGGCAGAGAGCTCGAAATTTGCAGTCTGGGGGTCTATGGGGGCAGCCCTGTATTCCGGCGCTGGGCCGGGGAGTGGGGCTGTTTTTTGTTTCGGCGCTGGGCCGGTACTCGAGGCGCAGCTACCTAGGCCCAGTGGGAGTAGCAGGGCGAGAAAGAACGAAAGCGCCATTCGGGACGCAAACGTTTTCGTGGTGATAGTTCTTTTCATGTACATTCCTCCATATTTATTCTATCACTAAATATTCGACAAGCCAAATTGTTTTTATTTTTCCCAGAAGTAGTCGATTGTTAAAAAGTCTTAAAAGTTCCTGGCGAAGCCCAGTATCGCCCATTTTTTCTAAATCCTTTAGGCTGGATTGCCTAAAAAAATTGACGCAGTCTTCGCGGAATAGGTGCTTGTTCGCCAGCAGTTCTTCGCCAAAGGCTATATCTGTTTTATCGTAGGGAAAACTCAGCGAGATGATAATATCGGCCTGTTCGCTGGTGGGCCCTGCTTTATCGCCCCTGTGTAGGGGGCTACTTGCCCGAATCCTGCCTATTTCCAGAATGCCCTGTTCGCCGCCCTCGTTTAGGCTAGCAGTTGGCAACTCTGTTTGGGCAGCCTGGCGGGGTGGCCTCGGTCTGGCCAGAGCCAATATACTTCCAAATAGGATGCCCAGAGCAAGGGCGAGGGCTATTGCCACAAGCAGGCGCGAGAGCCAGTCCAAATTTTTCCAAAGATTGATAAACCTCATTCATTGCCCACAATGTATTTTTTAAGCTGGCCCTGCAGGCGCACAGAAAGGCGGGCGGTGAGCGTAATACCCTCGTCGTGGTATTCCTGCTGAACCGAACTGCCCTCTCGGTGGACAAGGGCGGCCAGATCGCTGCGGTTGTGCGGCAGGTGAAGAGTGCACAGGCTTCCGCCTATCTCTTCATCAATGCGCGCCTTTAATTGCTCCAGGCCCCTGCCAGTTTTTGCGCTGATACGCAGGGCATTTTTAAAGCGAAAATTGAGCCCCTCCAGGATATGGGCCGAGGGGGCGGCATCAATTTTATTTAAAACGATCAATTGGGGTTTTATATCGGCCTTTAAATCTTTTAAGACGGCCATGCTTGTCGAATAGTGCTCTATCACCTCGCTGTCGCTGGCATCTAATACAATTATAACGAGGTCGGCAAAGGCGGCCTCTTCCAGGGTGGAGCGAAAGGCCTTTACCAGGCCGTGGGGCAGGCGGCGGATAAAGCCGACGGTGTCGGTCAAAAGAATGGGCGAGCCATCGCTGCGCTCCATACGGCGCGTCGTGGGGTCGAGGGTGGCAAAGAGCTTGTCCTCTACAAAGGCATCGGCCTGGGTGAGCGCGTTTAATAGCGAGGACTTGCCGGCATTGGTATAGCCCACCAGGGCGCAGGAGGGAACTGGTGTTTTTTCCCGTCTTTTGCGCTGTGTCTGGCGGTTTAGCTCAACCGCGGCCAGCTCTTTTTTAAGGCGGTCGATTCGCTGTTCAATGCTGCGCCGATCCAGTTCCAGCTTTTTTTCGCCCTCTCCCTTGGCGCCGTAGCTTCCCCCGCGCTGTTGGCTTAAATCGAGATGCTTGTGGGCCAGGCGGGGCAGGCGGTGTTGGAGCTCGGCCAATTCAATTTGCAGACGGGCCTCCTTAGTCTGTGCGCGCATGGAAAAAATCTTTAAAATTATTTCCTGGCGGTCAATACAGACGAGGTCGGAAAGTCTCTCCCAGTTGCGCTGTTGGCTGGGGCTCAGGTCGAAGTCGAAAATAATGCAATCAACTTCCAAAGAGCGGGCCAATTCGGCAATTTCCTCTGCCTTCCCCGAGCCAAGGCCCAGGGCGGGGGAGGGTTCGCGGAGTTTTACTAAAACGCTGTCCTGGCAGTGTAATTCAAGGGTGCGCACAAGGCCAGCAAGTTCGCTTAAAAGGGAGGCCGCCTGGGCCTCGTCCATGTGCATATCTTGGATGCCCACAAGCAGGGCGCGCAGGGGGCCTTGGGTCGATGTTGTCGTTTCGTTCATATTAAATGAGGACCAGTTGAGGATTACAGGGCTCGGTGAGCTGAATGCTTGCCGGAAAGTCCTCGGGCAATAGGCGGACGGTCTCCCCATCCATTTGGGCAATAATAGGGCGGTTATACGAAATTTCTAGGCGCTCGCCTTTAAAGAGCCGGGCCTCGGGAAAATTGATGTGCTTCCCCTTTAAAACGCCCGACTTTAGGGCCAATTTGCGAATGAGCCCCATTTTGTAGATTGCGCAGATATTGCGATAATCGGGCAGAATCTGTTTGTTCGAGCCATAGGTTCGGTTGCCCGAGGCCCCCATGGCAATAAGGAGGAGCTTTTCGTACAGCCTTGTTTCGGTGTTGTCGCGGTAGACCACGAGCTCCATGGGGGCCGGTGGATAGAAAACCTCGTAAAAAAGGGTGGAAAACTCGACCATAAGGCGGTAGGAGTCGCCGGGTAGATATTTTTTCAGCTTGTTGGTCAAATCGCTTATAAAGGCATCAATTCCCAAAGACAAAATATTGAAGGCCAAAAAAGGGGGCATTGCCCTATTGGCGGTTTTAAGCTGGACTGCGGGCCTAAAGACAAGTTTGGTGGGCTTTAGCAATAGGCTCAGGGCCTCGCGCAGGCTGCGACTGTCTGCCCCGTCGTTTCCAGTGCCTAAGGGCAGACGTAAAATCGCAAAGCGCCCCCGCATTTTTTGGGGGGCCCCGGCAAGGGCGGTAAGGGCATCTAGGCTAGTGCCATCGCCACCGGACATTATAATTAAATAAAAATTGTTGGGGTCGCTGGTCTCGGCTTCGTCCAAAAGGGACTGTACAATGGTGTGGGCGTGCCCGGGTCGCGTAGTGGGAATAAGGCCGCAGCTGGTAAGATTTCCGTTGGTTGAATCGGTATAGTTTTGACAGATATCGGCGGGCCTGCTGGCGGGGTTTCGCAAGGGCAGGTGGCTGGCCTGGCCGGCAATTAAACTTAAATCTTTCTGATGCCGGGACCAGCGGTTTAAAATGGTAAAGCCTCCAGCGGTGGGATTGGCTATAATGACCCAGCGCAATTGCCTTTCGGGGGCAACTAAAGAGCGCAATAAAATTTGCTGTAAGGTTTTGCCAAAATGTTCCAATTTGTCAAACATATTGTTTCAGGATTGCACAGCCTTCATAATGCGTCAAGACTGCCACTGTGTTTCCTGGCGTTCCTGCCAGCGGCGATGGTAATAGTCGGCCCGCAGTGGATTGGGCTCGTAGCGCTGTCCGGGCCTCCAGATGCTCTTTGCGCCGGTAATCGCATTTTCGCTCATACCCAAGGCGCTCAGACAGAGGGCAGCATTGCCGGTAAGCTCCGCATCCAGGATATGGCCGGTTACCAGGGGCCTGCCCAGAATATCGGCCTTGAGCTGGTTCCAGGTTTCGTTGCGCGCCTGGCCGCCAGAAAGTCGCAACTCGGCCACTGGGTATCCGGCCTGCTCCAATTGATGGACCCCCTCTCGCACCATAAAGCCAATGTTTTCCACAACAGCCCGCCCTGCTGCGGCCAGGGGATTACAGGAAAGCGTGGAGCAGGCGCTGCCCGAAATATGGGTGGCAGCGTCTATATCAGCTAGAATATCGCGGTAACGGCGGGAGAGCTGGCCGCTTGAACGGCGAAAGTCTTCGAACATTTTGCCCGTGCGCGGTAGGATGGCGCTGGTATTAAAAAAACCCGCTGGCCAGTGGGGCAGGCTGCGCAGGGGGCTATTCCCCCCCTGGGGGGGCTGGGCCGTACAGTAATTGAGCCCCTCCGAGCTGCCGGCCCGATCGCAAACAAGGCCCTCTTCCAGGCAGGCGGTTCCCAGTATGGCCATAGAAAAATCGGGCCCACTGGCAATAATGGGGATGCTCTGCCCATGCAGCAAGAGCTGCTGTTTTGCCTTTTCATCGAGCTGGCCCACAATGCTCCCCGGCTCGACAAGGGGGGGAAAAAGGCTTGGCTTAAGCCCCCGCGCTTCGATCTGTTCGTCTGTCCAATACCATGGGCGGTAATCGGGGCCGGGCAGGGTGGTAAAGGCTTCGGCTCCCAGTTTGTGGCTCAGCCATTCCTGCGAAGAAAGAAAACGGAAAGTTTTTTTTGCATCTTCTTTGCGCTGGTCGAAAAACTGGGAGACTGCAGGCAAAAAAAACGAGGGGCCGCCTATGCCAAGATAGGCGCTATCGACCGGTTCATGCCAGTGCAGGGGGGCCAGATCCTGTCCCTGGGCTGTGCTTGGCACAAGGCTTGGCCCATTGCCCGAAATTGCCAGGGCCAGGACCTTGAACTGCGGAATGCGGGAAAGCAGCTTTCTTCCCGCCACAAAAAAAGCATCGAGCCATGCCTGGGCCGGCAAACTTGTTCCCGCCGCGAACTTTGTTGACGCCGTCAACGCTGTTGGTGCCACCAACTGCGCTGGTGCCGGGTAGGAGACCCGCGTACTTGTACAGAGCTGCCCATCAAGGGCTATAAGCGCAGCCTTAATAGACGAGGTGCCAATATCGGCACAGAGAAAACCCTCTTTTTGCATTATTTATCTGCCAGCATTTTTTCGATAATACCGCGGTTGTCTAAAAGGGAGCTCAGCGACAGCCCATGGTGCAGGCGACTGATAGTTTGAGCAAAGAGCCCGGTAACATTCACACTGACAAACCACTCGCGCTTAAGCAATTCCTCGTGATACACCGCATTGGTCCCGATAATGCGGTAAAAAAGCCCCTCGCGAAAGGCCTCCTCAAATTCATCAATTGCGGAACCCGAGAAAAAAGGCAGGCTAATTGCACAAATCACTTTTTTAGCCCCTTTTTCGCGCAGATAGCGCATTGCTTTAAGCAGCGTGCCCCCCGTTCCCAGCATGTCATCTGCCATAAAGACCGTCTTGCCCTCTACCGTTCCCAAAAGATTAATGGTGGCAATATTGCTATCCTTGGCGTTTGTGGAGACCTTTGAGTAATCGCGCTCCTTGTACAAAAGCGCCAGCGGCCGCTTTAAACTGGTGGCATAAAATTTATTGCGATCCACCGCCCCCGTGTCGGGCGAGACAACCGTAAAATCTTCGCTTTTAATATCGCAGACATTGGAAAGTTTGCGGATAATCTGATAGCTGGCATGGAGGTTTTCCAGACGCAAAAAATTAAAGGCGTTTTCAATTTCGCGCGAATGAATATCCAGGGTGATAATTCGGTCCACGCCCATACTCTCCAGAATTTTTCCCACCCGGCTGGCGGTAAGCCCCTCGCGCCCCTTCCTCTTGTGCTGGCGCGAATAGGGATAGACGGGCAGCACCAGGGTAATGCGCTCGGCTCCCGCCTGTTTTGCCGCATCGACGCTGACCATCAGATTCATGATATGGTCGTTGACCGAAAGAAGTTTTTTGCATGCGCCATCGTTAAAGCTAACTTCCCGATGGTTTTCCACATCCTGGACAATGTAAATATCCTTGCCCCGCACCGACTCTAAAATTTCGGTTTTAATTTCGCCATTGGCAAACCAGGTAAAACGGGTGGGCACCTTAAACGGCGGGGCCCGAAATTTATTTACCTCGCCACTTAGAAAATTGGAAGAGCTCATCGAGTCGTTGTAAAAGTTAATGCGCTTAACTACATCCTCAACATTTTCCCCATATCGCTTTGCTAGGCTAGCGGCCTTGCTCTCGAAGCGCTTTCGGTAAATTCGTCGAAGATGGGTTATAACCTCTTCGGCGAAACGCTCACCGCCTGGACAGGCGAGAATGGCCAGCTTTGTGGGGTCGGAGTAGTTCATGGGTAATTATTTTTAGCATGTTAGCGGCCCTTGGTCAATGTATCAGTTTTCCAAAATGACAATCTCTACCCTGCGATTCTTTGCCATATTTGCCTCGCTATCGTTTGGTGCCACCGGCAAACTGGCCCCATAGCCGCGCACCACAATGCGCTCCCGGCTGCGCAGGCCCTGGTTAACAAGGTAATCTGCAATTGATGAGGCCCGCAGAACCGAAAGCTCCATTTCCAGCCTTGGCGAATTGGTGCTGGCAGTGTGCCCTTTAATTAAAAGATCCCGGTCCGGATATTTATTTAAAATACTGGCAATCTGTTCCAGTTTTTTATTTTGATTGGGCAAGAGCTCGTTCGTGTTTGCTTTAAACTGGAGGTTTTCCAAATTGATACTTACCCCCTCTTCGCTCACCCTGGCTGTCATATCATCTATGCCAGATCTTTTTAAATCCTCGTTTATCTCCCAGGCAATTTTTTCGCGATCCATCAGCTGGGCCTCTACAAATTTCGCCTCGGCCTTTCCCCGGTACTCCACGCTATTGCCATCCGAAATATCAATTATAAATCTAAAATCTTCCCTATAAAAAACTGGCTGTCCCGCCCTGTCGTCCCAATAGACCTCTTGGTTGCTGGAGCCCATTATTCGATGGGGCCAGATGCCACGGTGGTTTTGAGGTTTTTCCCCCTCATGGAAAATAGTGTAGGAGACCAAAAAGAGGTCCAACTGCTGGCCCTGTATTTCTGCCTTGCCCTTATAGGTGTAATTCGCCAAAAAAGGAATGCGGTAGGGCTCGGGAATGCCAAAGTGATCCCGAAAATCGTGGGCCTCCTCGCCCTTTGCGCTCCAGCTCTCGCCCACGCGCAGGGCTTTTTGCGGAAAGATGGGGACATTCCGCACCACGGGCATCCAGTATTCGGGGGCAATGCTAAAATGGCCCCGCTCGTCGCGGTCGAACTTCGAGTGGTATTCGCGCGACCAGAGAAAGCCCTTGCCCCCCTGTTCACTCATCTCTTCTGATGTCTGAAAGACGGCATCGTAGGTCCCGCTTGTTCCCTCGGTTGCCACCACGCTAAAGGCAATGCGGTTTAAAATTTTGGTGCTTGCGACAAAGCGGCGATTTATATAGATGTCTTCGTCGACAGTAGAGAGCACGCGATATTTATCGCCGGTTATATACTTAAAGCGAAAATCCTGGGCAAATATTATCTGCCCAGCTAGGCAATACAGAATGGCCAGGGTGGCAAGTCTTTTCATAAAAATCCCCCCTATGGGTATCGGCTGTTTTCCCGCTGTGGTTTACTAAAGATGGGCAAAAAGGGGGCCTGCCTGTTGACTTTTTCCGAAAAAAACGGCATAACATTTTTGGCTAGCCCCGAGGTGCAAGCTTCGGGGTACTAGATGGGCCTATAGCTCAGTTGGTTAGAGCAGTGGACTCATAATCCATTGGTCCCAGGTTCAAGTCCTGGTGGGCCCATAGAGTTAGGATGTCGGGATACATCCTAACTCTTTTTATTACAAG
>CAZBJJ010000059.1:0-3143 GCA_964492245.1 uncultured Spirochaetales bacterium
GGCTATAAAGTATAGTACTATTTACCACGGAGGATATATATGAAGAAAATTGCATTTCTTTTCTCTTTGACCATTCTCAGCCAGTTGGTACTTTTTGCTGCGGACCCGGTAGAGGGCTTTTGGAAAAGCATCGATGAAAAAACAGGAAAGATAACCGCCTATTGGAACATTTATCAAAAGGCGGGGCTTTTATATGGCGAAATAATAAGCCTGCCCGATAAACCCTCTACTACTATTGCCACAGATGTCAAAGCTTCTTATAAGGGCTTTCCGGTAGCTGGCGCTGTCAATAAAATG
Source organism: uncultured Spirochaetales bacterium (assembly GCA_964492245.1). Lineage (GTDB taxonomy): Bacteria > Spirochaetota > Spirochaetia > Treponematales > Breznakiellaceae > CAZBJJ01. The sequence goes on from CAZBJJ010000059.1 coordinate 298, forward strand.
AAGGTGGTGGGGACCCCCTGGATATTCGGGCTCAGTTCCAAATCTTCTGGCGTCTGGGCTGGGGGCAGTATAATCGATCCCGAAGATGGCTCGATGTATAAATGCAAAATTACTTTTAGGCCCAAGGATGATAAAAAATTCTCCGTCGACAGCCTAGAAATGCGGGGAGAAATTGGTTTAGGCATAGGCAGAAGCCAATTTTGGGTTCGCGCTAAGGAATCGGATTGGAAGTAAAAACCTTGGAAATTACCGACAACACAGAGCTTTTCGCCGAAAACGGGCAAGTCCCCATTGATAGCTGGTCCCGCAGCCCCTTTTTTACCTATAGCCGGGCCTCAGTTCAGGCCCCCTTGCGACGCGTTAAGGAGTGGGACCGCTATTTTATTTTATCCGAGCAAGTCTGCCTCTCTTTTGCCCTTGCCGACTATGGGCTTCGGGGCTGCCTACAGGTCTCTCTTGTCGATTTAGCCAATAATAAATCGCTGCGGTTCCGGCAGGGCCTTGCCCTGCCCTTTGGCTCGCTTTCGCTACCGGAATCGAGCAGCAGTGGAACAGCAAAAATAATGAATAGGCTTTCCAATGTAGATTTTTCTGCAATCGAAAATGGAGGGAAAATTATTAAAGTGGATATTCCCTCTTTCGATACCAACAAGGGCCTGCGCGGGGCCTTAATTTTAAGCAGTCCGCCCGAGGCCGAAATAATGGCAAGTATTGGCGCTAACCACAAAAACACAGCAGAATTTTTCTATAGCCAAAGACAGCCGAGCCTTATTGTCGAGGGCGTTATGCGCTATGGGGACCGCGACATTGTCTTTATGAAAGACGAGGCCTTTGGGGTTTTTAACTGGGGGCGGGGTCTTCGCCCTCGCAAGGACTCTTGGACCTGGCTTGCGGCCAGTGGGCTCTGGCAGGATAAAGAGCGTAAAAATAAAAAAAGATTACTTGGCTTAAATTTGGCATCTGCCAAGGGCAATTGGGCCCAGGCCAGCGAAAACGCCCTGTTTATCGACGGGAAAATTCACAAGCTGGAGGGGGTCCACTTCGAGCGGGATTCCCAAAACGAACTGAGTCCCTGGAACATTCGCGACAAAAGCGGAAAAATCGAGGTACATTTTGAACCCTCGCTGTATCAATTCGGCCGCACCGGCCATGTATTCATGTCAAAAGAAGAAACACATATTTATGGTGAATTCCGCGGTAACATTACAATAGACGAGGGCCGAGATATTGAATTTATCAATGTCATGGGTTTTATTGAGTGTGCAAAAAACAAGTGGTAGAAAGGAGAACACAATATGGGCAATGAAACACCGGGAAGACGAATTTCCCGCCTGCGTGAGCAGAGTAAACTTACCCAGGAAGATTTAGGCGAGCGCAGTGGTCTTTCTTTAGAACAAGTTCAGGCCTTGGAAGCCGACGAGCTCTCTGGCTTGGCCCCCTTGGTTAAGGTGGCTCGGGGCTTGGGCGTACGTATGGGCACCTTTTTGGATGATGACAGCGAATTGGGGCCAATTCTTACCCGGGCCGGGGGAGCCAGCGAGGCAATTCGATTTTCCGGCAGCAAGCGCAACGAATTTTTAGATTTTAAAAGCCTGGCACTCAAAAAAAGCTCGCGCCATATGGAGCCATTTTTAATTGTCGTGGATTCCACCGTAGACGAAGGCCATCTGTCCACCCACGAGGGCGAAGAGTTTTTATACGTCTTAGAGGGCCAGCTGGAAATTCTCTATCGTAACACCAGATATGCACTACATGCTGGGGACAGTATCTACTACGACTCAATTGTGCCCCACTGTGTGGGGGCCCCCGCTGGTGCCACCGCCAAAATTTTAGCCGTCGTCTACGCACCCTATTAGGAGGGCATATGGAACTCCTAGAAAAAACACTTTCGCAGGTCCTGCGCGAAAATACAGCAAAGACACCGGATGCCCCTTTTATTATTTATTCTGATAGAAATTTACGCTGGAGTTGGCAAGAATTCGATAAACGCGTCGATGAACTGGCAAAGGCCCTGCTGGCCATTGGGCTTAAAAAAGGCGATCATGTGGGACTCTGGGCCACCAATATTCCCGATTGGAATACCTTTCTCTTTGCCACAGCCCGCATAGGCGCCATTTTGGTAACCATCAATACAAATTATAAACTGCACGAGCTCGATTATCTTATTAAACAGGCAGATCTTGTCGCCCTAGTAATTGTAGATGGCTGGCGAGATTCCGACTATGTGGCAATGGTCAACGAGCTGGTACCGGAATTAAAAAACTCGGCGCGCGGCAGGCTGGAATCGGCCCAATACCCCCATCTTAAAAGTATTATATATGTGGGTGCTCAAAAACAGCGGGGCATGTATTGCACAAGCGAGCTCCTCCTGCTTGGTCAACATATCGACGACAGCCTTTTACTAGCCGCCGAAGCCTCCTGCAAACCTGGGGATGTTATCAATATGCAATACACCTCGGGGACAACCGGCTTTCCCAAGGGGGTTATGCTCACCCACCTCAATATTATCAACAATGGCTATGCAATTGGAGAGTGCCAAAAGCTTTCTAACAGGGATATTGTCTGCCTTCCGGTGCCACTGTTCCACTGCTTTGGCCTTGTGCTTGGCATGATGGCAATACTCACCCATGGGGCCGCTGCGGCAATTTGTGAACAGTTCGACCCCCTTTTGGTCCTGGCAACCTGCCAAAAAGAGGGCTGTACCGCCCTGTATGGCGTGTATAAATACAAAAAAGCTCCGGCAAAAGATGCCAATTTGTTTACATATAGTCGCAAAAACATGTACATTCCATAAAGAGATACAAAAATACTGGTCAAAAAAACCATTTTAAACGCCAAGGTTAAAT
>CAZBJJ010000059.1:3153-9227 GCA_964492245.1 uncultured Spirochaetales bacterium
CCCACCATGTTTATTACCGAGCTCAACCACCCCATGTTCAGCATGTTTAATTTAAAGACACTGCGCACCGGCATAATGGCCGGCTCTCCCTGCCCCATGGAGGTCATGCGGCGCGTTATCGACGAGATGTATATGAGCGAGGTAACCATTGCCTATGGGCTTACCGAATCCTCGCCGGTCATGACCCAGACGCGCATAGACGATCCAATCGAGGTAAAGGTGGGCACCGTCGGGCGGGAACTGCCAGGGGTAGAGGTAAGTGTCCGCGACCCCGAGACCAACGAAGAATGTCCCATCGATGTCCACGGCGAACTCTGCTGCCGGGGCTACAATGTTATGAAAGGCTATTACAAAATGCCCGAGGCCACCGAGGCAGTTATCGATGCAGATGGCTGGTTGCACTCTGGCGACCTGGGCGTAAAAGACAAAAATGGCAATTTTATGGTTACCGGACGCATTAAAGATATGATTATCCGGGGCGGCGAAAACATCTATCCCAAGGAAATTGAAGAGTTTTTATACGCCCTCGATGGCATTCAGGATGTGCAGGTTGTCGGTATCGAAAGCCAAAAATATGGGGAGGAGGTTGCCGCCTTTATCATCCCAAAAAAAGATGCCAATTTAAGCGAGGAAATAGTACGGGACTTCTGTCGCGGCAAAATAAGTCGTTTTAAAATTCCCCGCTATGTCTTTTTTGTCGACAGCTACCCCCAAACGGGCAGTGGAAAAATTCAGAAATATAAATTGCGTGAAATTGGCGATGCCCTGGTAAAAGAGGCGGGTACGGGCACTTAAAGTAAAGTCCCAAAGGAAGGAAGATATGAATATGCGCGCGGGCATAATTGGCACCGGCAATATGGGGGCAGCCCTTGCAAAAGGTATTGCACAAAAAATAGGTGCAGAGCATCTTTTTTTGCTCGATGTAGATGTTTCCAAGGCCAAAAATCTGGCACAAAAATTGCAAGCCCAGGCCGAGACATCTTTAAAGGCCTTGGCGAAATCCGTGGACTACCTTTTTCTGGGCATTAAACCCCAGGCCTTAACCGGTCTTTGCCAGGAACTTGCACCCATATTACAGGATTCGGGCAGTAGGCCCCCCGTCCTCGTCTCTATTATTGCGGGAACCAGCGCAGCCCATATAGCCACACTTATAAGCAGCTATGGGGGCCCAAACGATATCGAAATTCTGCGCATTATGCCCAATACCCCGGCCCTCATAGGCAAGGGCCTCATTGCCCTGGCCAGCTCCCCCACTACAAATAGCGCGCATATTCAACAACTCCAAGAGATGCTTTCCCTCTGCGGCCTAGTAGAAATAGTGGACGAGGGCCTTATGGAGGCTGTTACGGCGGTATCGGGTTCTGGGCCCGCCTATGTCTATGTCTTTATCGAGGCCCTCGCCGATGCCGCTGTCCGTACCGGTTTTTCGCGGGAGCAGGCCCTGCGCTTTGCCGCTCAGACGCTGTATGGCAGTAGCTCAATGGTCTTGGAAACTGGGGAGCATCCGGCCAGCTTAAAGGACGCCGTCTGCTCACCGGCCGGTACGAGCATAGAGGCCCTTGCAGCCCTCGAAAAAAATGGCCTGCGTGCCGCTGTCCATGCAGCAGTTCAGGCCGCATATCAAAAGGCCATTGAATTGGGCAAAAAAGCCCTGCCCCGAACAGCGGAAAATGATGAAGCCAGCGGAAAATGACGTCGGAAAATGATGACACCTGCGACCCTAATGTAGACTAATTTACTAAGGTCTAGCCCTATTTTTAAAAGCCTGTTACATTTTAAGTATCGTGTATGGAGTATGTACTCCAAAATCGGAGGCTAAAATGAATGTAGCATTAATTCAACAACTAAATATCGAACACAGTACCTTAATTAAGATACTGAACAGTCTGAATGTGGACGAGGGGCTCAGCTTAAAAAACAGGGAGCAGCTCGCTAAATTTAAAGTGGCCTTTTATAAACACCAGGAGAAGGAGGAGACCGAATTTTATCCGGTTATGCGCAAGGCCGCCGAAAGCAATGCCAGCTTAAAAAAACTGCTCACCGTTATGGGCGAAGAGATGGACGAAATTGCCCAAAAAGTTCTCAATTTTTTAAATCTATGGATGGCGAGCAAGGGCGCAGAGAGCTTTAGAAAGGATTTCAGTACCTTAACCTCCATTTTAGCAGCCCGCATTCAACGCGAAGAACATTCCCTATATGCGCGCTTTTTAAAATTGACCGAAGAATAATACCGGCTTGACAGCATTTTAAATTGAGCTTAGTATATAAAGATGCACATATATAGATTGATTATAGATACAGAAAATCTTTCTCGACCTAGCTTGGAAGGCCCTGCCTTCTTAGGTAAATCATGTGCAATTAAGTCCACAGTCCTCAACGTAGTATCCCTAGTAGTCGCTGTAGTATGCGCAAAAGCAAGGTGGTCTACGCCATAGGACGATAGGACGAATCAAATCGTACCCCCGCCGGCGTATAGCCGCGGGGGTTTTTTTATGCCCCCGCAGTGCCGGTGGACAATAAAAGGAGGCTGTATGAAGGCCACAGGTTCAGAAATTATCATCGGCTTTTTGGAGAGAGAGGGCATTACCCGTGTTGCAGGTATTCCCGGCGGGGCAAATCTTCCCCTGTACGATGCCCTTGCAAAAAGTAGTATCGAGCATGTTTTAACCCGACACGAACAGGCAGCGGGTTTTATTGCCCAGGGGATAGCTCGGAGCACGGGCGAGGTAGCTGTCTGCTTTGCCACCAGCGGCCCCGGAGTAACGAACCTTTTAACAGCCATTGCCGATGCCAAACTCGACTCGATACCCATAGTGGCAATTACTGGCCAGGTTCCCACGGGCATGTTGGGCACCGACGCCTTCCAGGAAATAGACACAATTGGCCTTTCAATTCCCATCGTCAAGCATTCGGTGTTAATAACCGATGCCCAGGAACTCTTAGTTGAATTGCCCAAGGCCTTTTATATTGCCCGCTCTGGTCGCCCGGGCCCAGTGCTTATTGATGTACCCAAGGATGTGCAAAACCAAATAGTGGAATTCGAGGCCTGGCCCGAGGTGGGCTTACAGGCAGCCCTGCCCCGCATAGAAGGGCAGGAAGAGGTTTTGGACGATATTTTACAGGCGATAGCCAGTAGCCAGCGGCCGGTAATTTATGCCGGTGCCGGTTGCGCCAGCTCGCAGGAAAGCGCCCTAGCCCTTCGCAAATGTGCCGCCAGCTTTGGCATCCCGGTGGTTACCACATTACTGGCCATAGGCACGATGGACAGCGAAGACCCCCGCTGGTTGGGCATGATAGGTATGCACGGCACTCAGGCAGCAAACACAGCGGTTAAAAACAGCGACCTCCTTATAACAGTGGGCGCGCGCTTTGACGACCGCGCCAGCGGCCGACTCGACGCCTTTGCGCCCCAGGCAAAGATAATTCATATTGATATAGACCCCGCCGAAATTGGCAAGCTTAAAAAAGTGCTTATAGGCCTTAAAGCAGATGCCGGTCAGGCCCTCCTGGCCCTCTGCGAACGGGCCGTGCGCCATCAGCCCCAGTGGGACGAAAAAGCAAGGGAGGAACGCTATACCTGGCTCATGCAGTGTAGCCAGGATGCACAGGACTCCCGTGAACTGGTCGATGCGCCCCCTGAACACCCGGTAGCCTTTTTGCGCGAACTCTTCGCCCGTTTAGACGAGCAGAGCATTGTTACCACCGACGTCGGCCAGCACCAAATGTGGGCGGCCCAGGCCTGCAAGACGAACCGAGTACGCTCATTTCTAACTTCGGGCGGGCTGGGAACAATGGGCTTTGGCCTGCCCACCGCCATTGGGGCCGCCCTTGCCAATCCAGATCGGCGGGTTGTCTGCATAACCGGCGATGGGTCGCTTCTTATGAACATTCAAGAATTGGCCACCCTGGCCGAGCTCAACCTTAAACTGACCATCATCCTTATGGACAATGGCCAGCTGGGCCTTGTGCGCCAGCAACAGGAACTTTTTTACGGACAACGCTATAGTGCCAGTATTTTTGAAACCAAGGTAGACTTTGCCCTTATTGCCCGTGGCTTTGGCATTGAGGGAATAGACCTGGACGATTTTTCCCAGGATGCCGAAAAAACCCAGCAGGCCTTGGCACAGGCCCTTGCCAAAAATGGCCCGAGCCTTGTACGCATAAACACCTCCTCGCTGGCAAATGTCTACCCCATGGTTCCCCCCGGCGGGGCCAACGAAGAGGCAGTTGGCTCATATATTCCAGTGCTCAGCGCAGTCGCCCAGCAATAGCCCTTTGACGGCTTGAGCCCTAGCCTGCTATTATGCAGGCATGAGCTTGAGCCGTTTTTTTACCCTTAGCCTTTTTGGGGCTGGTCTATTATTTTTTGCCTGTAAAACAGCCCCCCTTTGCGAAGTAGAAGCGGCTCCCCAGCTGCCAGAAGAGCCCGTCGAAATAGCTCCTACAATTAAAGAACCCCTTTTTGTCATTAAAAAAGTGAGCATTAAACAGGCCGAATTGGTAAATACCCGCCTTGTTTTAGAAGTGAGCATCGAGAACCCCAACCCACAGCCCCTCCTTTTAACAAGGCTCGAATATACCTTTTATGGCGAAGGCCGCTATTGGGCAGAGAACCAGATCAAAAACGCCCTCATCTTGCCGGGAGAAAGCAGACAGAGCCTAGACCTAGAATTGACCATGAATTTTATCGATATGAAACGCTCCCTTTTGGACAAGGTCATAAAAATGGCTCAAATCTCCTATCGCCTAGAAGGAAAATCTGTCCTCCGCCTTGTAGAAAGCGAGGGCGAGGATTTTTTATTTCCCTTTCAAATTGATGGCCTGAGCCCCGTTGTAAAATAGGTTATTTGCACTTGAGAAAATTTAAAAACAAATTACACTATTACTATGCATAAAAATAAAATGCTGGCCTTGCACATTTTCGTAGCTCTTCTTCTTATTTCAACACCCATTGCCATTTATCTACAAAAATTGGCAGATAAATTTAGCTACGAACGTCAGAACTCCTATTTTTTACTTTTGGCCAATCAGCGCAGAGACATTCTCGAACGCGCATTAATGCGCTCGTACAACAATATTAACATCCTCTCGCAATTATTTTTGGCCAGTAAAGAGGTTACCGCCGAAGAATTTGACTCCTTTACCGAACTGTGGAGAAGGCAGTATGCCTCCTCTTCCTATGGGGCCTGGTATGGCGAAGCCTGCCATAGGAAAAACTTGGATTTAGGCCATATCGACCAGGATGTATTGAGCTTTATCTGCAACAAAAATACAGAGGGGCTACATAGTTCTCAGATAGATAGCGATTTTAAAACTATTCAAACTAGCATAACGGTAAACGAGCAGGACAATACTTCCTATATAATACACAGAAACCAGCTCCACAGCCAGGAAGGCCCCCTAGTAAACCTCTATGTCATTACCGACATCTGGCAATCCATGATCGAAGCCCTCGCGAATACCGAGGCAATCGGCCTGCCTTTTTCGCTGCTATCCGAGGAAGATGGCAGGCAAAAACTTCTCCACTACCACGCCCCCCGCCTAGATGCCAATATAGGCAGGCCACTTTTAACTCCGCAGCGACAGGGCCTTCATCATGTAGGCTATCGCATAAAAATAAACGGAAATACCTTCATCCTCAATATTGATAGCTCCCCCGAATACGAAATGCGGCACCGCGATGTTCTGTCGAAACTTGTGCTTCCTAGCGCAATGCTCTTGTTTATTTTTTCTTCCTATTTGCTGGCCATCTTTATTCAACGATTAGACAAGGCCCAAAAAAGGGAACTCGCCGCCCGTAAAGAGATAGCTAAGTTTTTTACCATCGACCTAGATTTACTTGCCATTAGCGATCATCGGGGAATCATTACCCGAGTAAACCCCACTTGGCAAAGATTGCTTGGCTATGAGCAGGACGAACTGGTGGGCAAATATATTAGAAAATTTCTCGATCCAAAGGACGAGCGGGCCACGATCGAAAAGCTGGTAATTATTCTTCATGCCAAGCAGGTGGCAACCGGCCAGGCCAGGCTTATTTCTAAATCGGGGCTGCTCTTTTCTGTTGAATGGCATGC
>CAZBJJ010000059.1:9259-10030 GCA_964492245.1 uncultured Spirochaetales bacterium
AGCGAGAACTCGATATATTGGATTGCCCGCGATATAACCGAGCAGGTCGACAGGGAAAACATGCTCAAAGACGCCCTGGAAAACCGCGAGACCTTGCTAAAAGAGCTCCACCACCGGGTTAAAAACAATCTTCAAATTATCTCGAGCCTCTTAAACCTGAGCGAAAACCACAGCATTACCAGCAGTATCGAAGAAATTATCGACAATGCACAGCACCGAATACGCTCAATGGCCCTGGTACACGAGGCTCTGTATAAGTCCGAACATCTTTCTGGCGTAGATTTTGCGCCCTATCTGGAATCGCTTTCGGCCATCTATACCCTAACCAGCAATTCCAATAGCGCCGTCGATATTCAAATAAGCTGTGAGCCCCTCGTTTTAGGTCTGGACCTCTCCCTTAACTGTGGCATTGTGTTTAACGAATTATTTACCAATGCCAACAAACATGCCTTTAAAAATATCGAGCAGCCAAGGTTGCATATTGCAATGTGGAGCTCTGGCGAGGTGTTGCATATCTGTGCAGAGGACAGTGGCCCGGGCTTTCCCGAAAGTTTTTTGCTTAAAACTAACCCTCACCTCGGCTTAAAAATAGTGGAAAATCTGGCCCGCCAATTGGGTGGGCAGAGCGCCAAAATGGAGTTGGGAAAAAGTGCAAAACTTGGTGGAGCAAAAATTTATATTCAATTTGCCCCGCCGCCAGGGTCCTGGTTCAAAAAAAAAGCCACCTAGACCCCGCCCCCCACATTTGGTATTATAGTTTACTACATTTGC
>CAZBJJ010000060.1:0-9271 GCA_964492245.1 uncultured Spirochaetales bacterium
ATTGCCGATGTGGGCGTGGCCCTTCTTGCCACCCTCAATGCGGTGCGTGCACGCCGAGGTAACGCGTGCACGCCGAGGTAATATATAGCATTATCATTTATAAAAATCTTGTGTTATTATAGGCTATGTTTTTGGGTTGGAGTAAGGTGTTATGAAAGGCGAAATGGGCTTGAGCAGAAAATTCGTTTTTATGTTTATTGCCGCACTTATCATTATATTGGCCTGTTTTGCCATTCTTTTGGCACTTTTCAATTTAAGTTCAAAAGAAAACGGTAGACCCGAAAATCTAGAAACAGCAGGAATAATTGTTGGATTCTCTCAAATTGGTGCGGAGAGCGCTTGGCGCAAACACAATACCTTATCAATAAAAGAAGCAGCACAGTCGAAGGGCATTCGTCTGCTTTTTTCAAATGCTGAACAAAAACAAGAGAATCAGATTAAGGCAATTCGTTCCTTTATTTCATACCGAGTGGATGTTATTGCTTTTGCCCCTGTTGTAGCCAATGGATGGGACAATGTTCTACGGGAAGCAAAAATAGCTGGCATTCCCGTTTTAGTTACCGATAGGAAAATAACAACACAGGATGAGTCTCTTTATGCCGGATTTATTGGCACCGATAGCGTGGAAGAGGGCCGGAACGCTGCCAGATTTATTGTAAAAAAATTTAATGTTAGCCCCGATAAACCAGAGCAAGCTTGCTCTGATAAATCAGGGCAAGGCACAGGGCCTTTGCGTATTATTGAAATAACTGGGACCAAGGGCTCCTCGCCGGCATTGGGCCGCACCCAGGGTTTTCGGGAAGAACTAAGCAAATATAACAACAGTATTGAAATAATTTATACAGAATCTGGCGATTTTATTCGCTCAAAAGGTTATGAAATTGCACATAGAATTTTAAAGACCTATATGCCCATAGATGTAATTTATTCGCACAACGATAGTATGACCCTTGGCATAATTGAGGCAATGAAAGAGCTCGGTATTCGACCGGGTAAAGATATCGTCTTAATAACTATAGATGCGGAACAGGCAACAATCGATGCCCTTATTGCCGGAGAAATTAACTGCGTAATTGAGTGTAACCCAAAAACGGGACCGGCAATTATGGACCTCGCTATAGATTTAGTGACAGGTAGACCAATACCAAGACTCCTTCATGTAAAAGAAGAAGTTTTTACCGAAAACGATGTCGATTTAGAATTTCTGCCCCCTCGTGGTTACTAATATGAAACTGAAAAAATTTCCTAGCATTGCTAAAAAATTGCAGACATCCTATATTATTATAATTGCCCTGATGATAATTCTTCCGGCAATAACTATTATTAGTTCAATTATTCAGACCTCCATCTACGATAGAATGATAACTAATGTTAGCAAGGCCAATACTCTTATTCAAATTATTAAAACTGATTTGCCGAATACAATGTGGGACATTGTTGCTGGTAATACTAAGTATTATAACGCACGCCAATTTAATATTATTAAAAATTTTCGAGATGAATTAAATAAAATTATCGAAACAACCTCATCAATAGAAAACATTCAATTATTGATGGTAACCGATCGAACAATTAAAACACTACTTGATTACATTGTTATTTTGGGTGATCAAATTGAGCAGCATGCCAGTGTAGAGGAGAACGAAATAATTTTAGAGGAAATACGAGGCGTCTCCTCTCTTATTGCCGATATCCTGCAAGACTTTGTGGTTTTAGAAATTGAGTTTACTTCCAGAACAAATGAAAAAATAAAATCAATCTCTTGGATGCTGGCTGCTCTTCAAATTTTTGTGTTGTTTTTTGTAACGATTTTTGCCATTTATGCCCAAGGTTCTGTTACCCGCAGTATCAATACCCCTATTCGCGAACTTGAGAATCTTTCCACAAGCATTGCTTCTGGCAACATTAAAGCACGGGCTTCGATACCAAGTGTGATGGAGCTAAATAATCTTACAAACAATCTCAATGTCATGGCAGAGCGGATACAGGAATTATTAGATAAAAATATTCAAGAACAAAAAAACATGCAAAAATACGAAATGAAGGCTTTGCAGGCTCAAATTACCCCACATTTTTTATATAATACATTTGATACCATAATATGGTTAGCAGAGGCAAAAAAAACAGAAGAAGTAATATACATTACGCGCGCATTTTCAAATTTTTTCCGCATTTCGATAAGCCGAGGTCAAGAGTGGATTTCTGTAAAAGAGGAAATTGAACACATAAAAAGTTATTTAATTATTCAAAAAATACGCTATCGAGATATTTTAGATTATTCCATCACAATTGATCAGAATATTTTAAATTTTAACATATTAAAACTTTTATTACAGCCAATTGTAGAAAATGCCTTGTATCATGGTATTAAAAATAAAAGGGGTAAAGGTTGTATTACAATCGAGGGCAATATGATACACAACAAAATTGTTATAACCATAGCAGATAATGGTCGAGGTATCGAGCCGGAACGATTACAAACTATTAATGAGCAGATGTATTCTGGTCCCGAGACATCTAAATTGAGCGATGTCTATGGGCTATTTAATGTTGCTAGAAGGCTTCGCCTTTATTATAGCGATCAGGCAAAGTTCACTATTGTCAGCGAATTGAATATTGGCACCACAGTTACCTTTTCTCTTCCAGGAGTTGTCAATGAAATATAAAGTTTTTTTAGTTGATGACGAAATTGTAATTCGTGAAGGCATTCGAAACTGTATTCAATGGGACGATACCGATTTTACTTTAATTGGGGAGGCTGCCGATGGGGAAATGGCCTTAGCAATGCTAAACGATCTAAAACCAGACATACTTATAACAGATATTCGCATGCCATTTTTAGATGGTCTGGCCCTTACAAAACTGATTAAAAAAAGCCAATCATGGATTAAAATAATTATATTGTCTGGCCACGATGAGTTTTCCTATGCCCAAGAGGCCATATCGCTGGGAGTTGAAAAATATCTTTTAAAGCCTGTGTCATCGGCGGAATTATTGGACTGTCTAAACAATATTGCTAAAAATATAGAATTGGAAAAACAAGAGCGTAAAGACACGGAAAATCTAAAACACAGAGTGCTTACCAGCAACGATATTTTAAAGGAGAAATATTTAAATAATATTGTGACCGGAAGCCTAGATTCCGATACTATTTTTGAACAGGCAAAGTATTTTAATATTGGAATTATATCGAAAGCCTATGCGGTGGCCATCGTAGAAATATGTTGTAATAAAGAAGAAATGCTCGAAATTGAACATTGCAAAACTACAATAGAAAATATTGCTTTGGCAACTGGGGGAATAATTTGTTTTTCCAGCAGCGTAGATAGTATGACGATAATATTTAAAGGATTAGATGAATCTTTAATTGAAGAACTTTCGTACACATTTTCAAAAAACATTAAGTTTGAAATAGAAAGGCACACTAATCTTTCACTCTCCATTGGTATTGGAGGGACTGTGTTTCGTATTAGCTCTATTTCACAATCGTGGGCAGAAGCCAAAAGAGCTCTAAAATATATTTATTCTAAAGGCAGAAATCTTATAATTGGCGCGCATGATATTTTACCAACCAAGAATCTTTCTTATACTAACAGTTCTGATCCTATCGTCAATCAATTGCGCCATGCAGATTTTAATGATGTCAATTCAATTATAGAGCAGTATTCAAAAATTGTACTTCATAACAATACAGCCAACAGTAATATCGCCTATTATGTTATTTACGATATTGTCGTGGCAATACAGAGTTTGGTTCAGGAATATGGGGGATCAAACATTGATGCTTTTTCAGATCAAATCAACCCCAAGGATTTGCAGAACATTTCCAAAACGTTTGAATCTTTTAAGCAAGAATTATCTCAGTTGTTATATAAATTTATTGAATTTAAAAACACAAAAACAAAATCAAACCACGAAGTGACGGTAGATAAGGCTAAAAGATATATACAGAGACACTTTGGCGACCCAAACATCTCCTTAAACACTGTTGCCTCTCATGTCTGTTATAGTCCAAATCATTTTAGCACTATATTCTCACAAGAGGCAGGGGAAACCTTTATAGAATATTTAACCAATATCCGAATAGCTAGGGCAAAAACCCTTTTGGCTTCTACATCTATGCGTAGCGCGGAGATCGCCTTCGAGATTGGCTATAATGACCCGCATTATTTTAGTTTTATTTTTAAAAAAACAACAGGGAGATCTCCGCGTGAGTTTAGAGCTACCGAAAACCATGAACTAAACCAATAAAATTATTTTGCCCTTTTTCGATTGCCAATAATTATACTTTGAAATAAAATAAAAAAACATAAAATTAACCCAGTTGTTATACTTTGCCAATATGGTTCTCTTAAGCCGGATGCAATAACAATATTGTTAATTGTTTTTAACGACATAACCCCAAACATGGTGCCTATTACACTGCCAACGCCGCCGGATAATAATGTCCCTCCAACAATAGAAGAGGCAATTGCTTGAATTTCTGCTTGGGTAGCATTTGCAGCATTTCCAGCTCCAGTGTGAAGCAAATAAATATAGCCACCAATACCCGCTAAAAGTCCAGATAGTACATAGGCCAAAAACTTGGTTTTTTTCACATTAATTCCAAGCATGAGTGCGCTTTCGCTGTTCCCACCAACGGCATAAAGATTGCGTCCAAAACGAGTCCATCTGAGCATTGCCCATATCAATAAGACGATTAACAGTGCAATAAGAACGCCTGGTTCTAGTCGGGCGGGGATAAAATTTCCTGCTCGACCATACGAGCCAATCCCAGGCACCACAATGCGAAAATCTTTTATATGCAGAAATAATTCCTTAGTTATAGTACGCGGCACCTTGCTTATAATTGTTGTCATTCCCTTGGTAAAGAACATCCCAGCCAGTGTTACAATAAAAGGTTGTATATCTAAATATGCCACTAAGAAGCCCTGCATAACTCCCATAAACAGGCCAACGGCAAGCGCAAGGAAAATAGACATGCCTATGCTGCCACTGACGTCTTCTAAATAGACAACAGAAATCATTGTAACCAGCGAAACAGTGCCACCAACTGAAATATCGATACCAGCGGTAATCATTACAACGGTAAGTCCGCAGGCGATTACTATTAAATAGGCATTATTATTAAAGAGATCAAAAAATTGCTGAGGATTTAAAAATCCGCCTCTCCAAATAAGCATTGCCAATAAATACATAACAACAAAACTGCAAATTGTTATTGCTAGTAGCAGTGTCGTATCTGAAACTGGTATGGATTTTTTAGGCTTATTTCTATTGTCTAGAAAAGCTTTGATATTCAAATTAGTTTTCAATATATTTCTCTCCTTTTTTGTAGTTTTTTTAATAGGCTGTTTTTTAATTTATTTAAATGCTCTCTTAACACTGTAGACCCAATAAGCACTATAATTATTATAACAATTGCCTTATATGCTTTAACTGCTGTGGAAGAGATTTTCATTGCATATAAAGTAATAGTCAGTGCTTGAATTATATAAGCCCCAATTATTGATCCGGCAAGTTTAAATTTGCCACCGCTTAAAACATTGCCTCCAATGGCAACAGCTAAAATAGCATCCATTTCTATGTCTAGTAAAATTGTTTCGTGATTAATTAGTCCAATTCTGCATACA
Organism: uncultured Spirochaetales bacterium; assembly: GCA_964492245.1. GTDB lineage: Bacteria > Spirochaetota > Spirochaetia > Treponematales > Breznakiellaceae > CAZBJJ01. Next base: position 5,634 of record CAZBJJ010000060.1, read on the forward strand.
TTCATCGCCCCTGCTATCGTTGCACATACTCCTAAAAAGGCAAAAACAAGGAGCTTTGTTAATACCGGATTTATTCCATTTAAAAGGGCAGCGCGTTCATTTATTCCAACTGTTTGAATATACAGGCCCATGTTTGTAAGTTTTAAGAACAGGATGGTTAAGGTCGAAAAAACAGCGACAATTAATATTGGGCTTGGAATAGGAATACCGGGAATAAAACTTCCCAGATAATTTAATAGAGGACTCTCGACATTTGGAGTTGCTCCGCCATTTATCCAATAGGCAATAGGGCGTCCAGCTGTAAATAAAATAAGAGAGGCAATCATGGGTTGAATTTTAAATTTAGAAACGAGTATTCCATTAAAAAGGCTAAAACAGATAGTAATTAAAACGGCAAATAAAAGAGCAACAACTAAAATTATAGGTGTAATATTGCTTCCACGAATGATACGTACAAAAACCGATCCAGATATTGCTGCCATTGCCCCAATACTAATATCCTGACCTTTCGTGGCCGAAGTTATCAGGGTCATGCCAATTGCTAGAATAACCAATTCCGAGGCCCCATTTAATATACTAATAAGGTTTCCCGAAAGAACACGATTTCCGATATTATTGGTTAAAACAATAACCGAGAAAAAACTTGGATCCCTTATCAAATTAAAAATAACAAGCAAAACAAGTGAAAACAAAGGCACTGTCAATTGTGAATTTGTCAGTTTTTTCATAGATAATTTATTTATGCCCATCATATGTTTTATTATCTCCTGCTATTGTGTGCATTATATTGCTTTGGGTTAGTTCATTCCCAGTTAGTTCTCCCACTACTTGGCGGTCCCGCATTACAATAAGGCGTGAACACGTAGCTAACATCTCTTCGATTTCTGAGGATATAAAGGTTACACTGACCCCTTCTTCGGCTAGCTTTAAAACAAGTTTTTGTATTTCTACTTTTGTACCTACATCGATTCCCCTTGTCGGCTCGTCTAGAATAAGGTACTGCGGATTTAATAAAAGCCAACGGGCAAGAATTGCCTTTTGTTGATTACCACCAGAAAGTGATTTAATAGGCGTTTCTATGGATGCTGTTTTTATACCAAGCTGTTTAATATATTGCTGGGCATATTTATCTGCCTCTGCGCGCGACAAGGGTTTTCCAATGCCACGCAATGCCTGTAAGGCAAGGACAATGTTTTCTCGGACAGAAAGATCATCAATTATTCCATCGTATTTACGATCTTCGGATAAATATCCTATGCCTTGTTTTATCGAATCTCTAGGCTTAGATATCTTAACAGGCCTTCCGTTTATTCGCATACTGCCGTTGATAAGCTTGTCGGCACCAAATATAGCTCGCACACATTCTGTTCTTCCCGACCCAAGTAAACCCGTAAAACCATTGACTTCTCCCTTTTTAATATGAAAATCAAAGGGTTTTATATTTGCGGTACTCGTTAAATTGCTAGCCTCATAAACTGGAACATCATCTATGTTTGGAGTATGGTGCTCTTTTTTTAATTCTGATATATCTTCAAGATTCTTACCCATCATTGCCGAGACTAGATTTACTTTTGGCAATTCATTAGTAGTAAATTCTCCAACTAATTCACCGTTTCTTAGCACAGTAATTCTATCACTTATTTTATATACTTGATCTAAAAAGTGAGTTATAAAAATAATCCCGACACCTTTGGATTTTAAATCTCGCATTAAAGAAAAAAGTAGTTCAACTTCCTGTTCGTCTAGGGACGAGGTAGGTTCATCTAAAATTAAGACCTTACATTCCATATCTACGGCTCGGGCAACAGCAATCATTTGTTGAACTGCCAGTGAACAAGAGCCAAGTTGTTCTCTGCTTTGAACGGGTATTTTCAATTTCTGTAAAATATCGGTAGCCTTGGATTCCATTTTTTTCGCATTAACTAGATAGCTCCCATCTCGTCCAATAAAAATATTCTCTGCTACAGTTAAATTTGGACAAAGCGAAATTTCTTGATACACAGTACTTATTCCCATTTTTTGGGCTTCCTGCGGGGAACGAATTGTAACATGACTGTCAGTTCCGTCAATGCTTATAGTGCCACTTTCTTTTAAATGAACGCCAGTTAATACTTTAATTAAGGTAGATTTCCCTGCACCGTTTTCGCCCATAAGTGCATGAATCTCCCCCTTATTAAGAGTGAAATCTACATTGTGTAAAGCCTTTACCCCGGGAAAAGATTTGCTTACCTTGCGCATTGCTAAAACTATGTCGCTCATTATTGTTACCTACTACGCTGAAAATTAAATTAAACAGGTGGCAGATACGCATGGAAGGTATCTGCCACGAAATACAATAATAATAATCTTTTTTAGTCGCCTAGACCATATTTATCAATATCAGCCTGAGTTATGGTTTTTGCATCAAAGCCTTTCTCTTCGGAAATAACTTTTTTGGTTGTAATCTCACCTCCGGCTTCAACTTTTTTTATCATGCTATCAATCACATTTGCCTGGAAAGGACTACATTGGCCATTATAGTTCCAGTTACCAGCCAACAGTTCTCGTAGGGCCCATTTGTTGCAATCAAAACCCATAATAACCACATCGCCTTTTACACCATGGGTTATTCCCGCTTCATCAAGGGCTGCAACAGCTCCCTTGGCCATACCGTCATTTTCTGCATACACAACATTAAATTTTTGACGCGAATTTATAACAGATTCTACTATTTTTTTTGCTTCAGCCTCGTCCCAAGTAGCAGTCTGTTGCACAACCTTATTCATTCTTTTCGAGTTAAATTCAGCATCTAGGGCCTTGGTGCGTCCAATTTGGGCATCACTACCCATTGCACCCTGAATATGTACCACATTGTATTCCGGCAAATTCTGGGCCTTCAGCCATGCAACGGCAGTATCACCCTCTTTGACCATATCCGAAACTACAGCTGCTTCATATAGGCTTGGATCGGCATTCAACATGCGGTCGAACAAAAACACCTTTATACCGGCTTCTTTCGCGTTCTTAAGAACGGTTGTCCAGCCATCGGTTGCTGCTGCCGATAATAGAATATAGTCGACGCCCTCGGTAATGAACTGCGACGCGGCATTCAGCTGCTCATCGTTTTTTAAACTATAAAAAGTGGATACCTTATAGCCATTGGCCTCGGTAAACACTTTTTCAAAGTCGGCCACATTGGCTGCACGATAACCCGATTCTGATGGTGGGTTGTTGATAATACCCACCTTAATCAAGCCCGATTCTTTTTGGCCGGCTGCAAAAACGCTTAGCGATGTACATGCCAGCAAAATTGCCATAAAACTAAAAATCTTTTTCATCTGTTCCTCCAAAATAGAACATGGATAAAATTTCAGAGATGCCCTTATTCATCAACAGCAGCTCTTATTAGAATGGCGACGCCACCTTTGCAGTTAGAATGCTATTCCTACTAAAGTCAAAAGTACATGGATAAATTTATCATCTTTTTTAGATTTTATTCGAAGTTTATGAATTTATGCTGATGTTTAATATTGAAGTTTCATTAATATACGAAAAGCTTACATTTATTTATTATCTGCTGCCTACTTCAAAGAATAATCCGACTTCTATATACTGAATGCCAATACACTGGCCCTCGTACCATGGGGGCATTTGAGGAG
>CAZBJJ010000061.1:0-9235 GCA_964492245.1 uncultured Spirochaetales bacterium
AGAAAGGGCGAAAAAGTTTGATTATTTATTCAGGTGCAGGCTTTGGGGCACTAGCCCTTGGTTGACGACATAATAATTCCGCCATCTATTCGGTTGAGTCCTGTAGATCGCTGATGCCTTTGTTTTAAAAAAAATAGGCCCACTGTAACAAGGCGTCCTGTTCGCTTTTGATGCTAGTCATTTTGGGCGTCTTTTTCAGTTCTAGAAAACATATCTGCAACAGATTTGTTAACTCCGTTTGATTTATCTTATCGAAAAAGGTGAATTTATGAATATAATTTGGAGTATCAAAAAGATTATCTAGTGCACCGAATCTTGCACCTGAAAAAGAGAGCTGAAAAGCTGTTATCGGCATCGGGCGTTTATTTCTCAGCAGGATCGAACTCCTAAAGAGCGAAGGATTTGACTAAAAGAGGATTCGAACCAACTGAGCACTAAGCCCAATTATGTGCCTAAATATGTCCGAGCGAATTTGAAGGCTTAGCCTCGGGGGGCTAGGTGCAAGGTTCGGGGCACTAGCCTAGCCAAAAGTCTAGGAGGCATTATTCAAAGGTGGGGTCGTACCATCTGGATTATCTGAAGGCTCCAGAGGAAAGGTCAAAATATTGGAATATTTCTTGAGCATCAGGATTTTAGACAAGGCTCTTGGAAGGGCAATGCGAAGAGGCAGTGTTTCGGTAGAGCTAGGGAAAATACTGACCGCCTGCCGAGCAAGGTCATTCATAACTGGCGGTAATTGTCCAAATAACAGCAATATCTCTTTTTCTGTATAGACATGGTGAGCTTGTAGTCCCGATTCGGGCCGGAAAAGCTCAGCACAGGGGCGAAAGCGCACCTGTCCCTCCTTGTCGCGGTCGCCACTAAAGGCAAAAAGACGACAAATAAGCGGACGCCCCCCATATACCGAACAACGCCAGGGTCCTTCGTTTAGACGCAGTATACAGCCTGCTAATGTGGAATTTATCGTTAAAACATCCTGTATTTCTTCATCGGTTTTGTTATCTAAAAGCCAGGCAGCTAAATAAAGGGCCTCAATTTCTAGCACATCGGGCTCGAAGTGTTCGCAACAGGTGCCACACCCCTCTGGACAGTGCCAAGGAGTGGCTGAAATCCAATTGGTCTGGGCATGGTCAATTCTCTTATATATATCTGCAAGGCTACAAAGCGCTTGCCAAAGTGGACTGCTTTTTAAAAGCGTTGGTACATCGGTGTTGCTCATTAAATATGATTATTAACCTTTTTTAAAAAATTTGGGTAGTGCACCAAAGCCTGCACCCGAGTAAATAATCAAATTCTTTTGTCTTTTTTGCTCAAACTTTACGCGAAATGTCTATAATAGCTTTAGACACATGGCAGTTTTTATGCATTATTACGATTATTTGAAAGGTTTTCGTATAAAATTTAGGAAACATCAATGAGTTACAAGCGATGCTGGCCGGACCAGTTAGTAGGTGCAGGCTTCGGGGCACTACCCTAGGGTTGACCATATAGTGTTTTCCGGTTTCAAATGATGTAAAGCATTTTAAGGAGGAAGCATGAAAAACTTTGAAAAAATTATTATAGGCCTTTTCGCTATTTCCACCCTCGTTTCTTGCGGAGGCAGAGAAAAAGATGTCTTGGCCCGGGTAAAAAAAGATGGCAGACTGATAATAGGCACATCCGCAGACTATCCCCCCTACGAATTCCACGTGCTGGAAAGTGGTAAGGATAAAATTGTGGGCTTCGATATTTCGATAGCGCAGGAAATTGCAAGCGACCTTGGGGTAGAGCTCGTTATAAAGGATATGAGTTTTGACGGACTATTGGCAGCCCTGGCCGCCGGCACCATCGATATTGTCATCTCGGGGATGACCCCCACCGATGAACGGCGCAAAAGCGTCGATTTTTCGGATATTTATTACTATGCCATTCATGGCGTTATGGTGCGAAAAGGCGACTACGATAAATATACCACAGCACAGGCCCTTAAAGACGCCCGGCTGTCGGCGCAGAAGGGAACCATTCAGGTAGAAATTGCGAAAAGCCAAATTTTAGGCGTCGCCGATGAAGACCTGGAAAAAAGTCACCCCCAGGTAAAGGAAGTGGGCACCGTTAAAAACTTGGTATTAGACCTGAAAAATAACAAGGTCGATGCCATCATTGCAGAACTCCCTGTGGCCCAGGCCTATGTGAACAGGAATGCCGACCTGGCCCTGGCCCTCCCGACCTTTCCCGACGAAGATGGCGGGGCAGCCATTGCCGTTAAAAAGGGCAACGACGCCTTTGTGCAACATATAAACAAGACCCTTGCTCGCTTAATTAGCGCCGGTTTAATTGATAGCTTTGTCGCCGAGGCAAACGACCAGGTAGAGAATTAAGCCTAGCCAGACAGAGGCGGAGAACAGTTGAATTTTTTATTTTTAACTAAATACTGGACTTTTTATTTTGATGGGGCTAAAAACACCCTGCTATTGGCCCTCTTCGCAGTAATAATTGGCACAACAATCGGGCTCGTCTTGGCCTTATTAAAAATTTCTAAATACAAGATGGCCCGCTTTGCCGCCAGCACATGGATAGAATTTATACGCGGTACCCCACTGCTGGTACAGCTTTTTATTGTCTATTATGGACTGCAGAGTCTGGGAATCCGCTTTCCCGAAATACCGGCAATGAATCGTATATTGGGCATCAATTTTTCGGACTTTATGTCGGGTGTAATAACGCTGGGCCTGAACTCCAGCGCCTACGTGGGCGAAATTTTTAGGGCGGGTATTCAGGCAGTGGACCGTGGCCAGAGCGAGGCTGGGCGATCGCTCGGCCTCTCTAACGGTATGACCATGCGCTATATTATCATCCCCCAGGCAATTCGAAACATCTTGCCCGCCCTTGGCAATGAGTTTATTGTAGTTATTAAAGAATCGTCCATTGTCTCTATTATTGGCATTGCCGATCTTATGTACCGGGCCGACACGATTCGGGGGAACACTTTTTTGCCCTTTGAACCCCTTATTATTGCTGCCCTGATGTATTTTATGATGACCTTCCCGCTTTCTAAACTGATGGGAAAACTTGAAAAAAGGATGCGCGCCGGTGATTGACGATACAGCTATAATTCAGACAAGACAGCTGCACAAGGCCTTTGGCAGTTTGAAGGTCTTGCGCGGCATCGACACCAGCATATCGCCAGGCGAGGTTGTGGTTATTATAGGGCCTTCGGGTTCGGGGAAGAGTACTTTTTTACGCTGCCTTAACCTTTTAGAGCTCCCCGATTCAGGGAATATTTTCTTTAAGACTTGGGACATCACTCAGGCGAAGGTGGACCTCGACGCCCATCGCCAAAAAATGGGGATGGTGTTTCAACATTTTAATCTTTTTCCCCATATGAAGGTGATAGAAAATATTACCTTGGCGCCGAGGAAACTGCGGGGTCTGGACGAAAAAACAGCCAAGGAGCTGGCTTTTAGTTTGCTGGAGCGCGTGGGCCTGACCGAAAAAGCAGAAGCCTTTCCCGCTCAGCTCTCTGGTGGGCAAAAACAGCGCATTGCCATCGTGCGCGCCTTGGCAATGGAGCCAGAGGTGATGCTCTTCGACGAGCCCACCAGCGCGCTCGACCCCGAAATGGTGGGCGAAGTGCTTTCGGTAATGAAGAGCTTGGCCCAGGATGGCATGACAATGATTGCGGTAACTCATGAGATGCGCTTTGCCCGCGATGTGGCCACGCGCGTACTTTTAATGGATGAGGGGCTTATTGCCGAAGATGGGCCGCCGGAGCAGGTCTTTGGCCAGCCCCGCAGCGAACGCACAAAAGATTTTTTGGGAAAGGTTTTGTAATATGGCAGATTCTCAGCGCGAATATTTATTTTCTCTGCTCACTCAGATTAAGCTGGATGCAAAAGACCTTGCGGCCCGAGAGGCAGAACTTAAAACTTGGCAACAGCGTATGGCCTTGGCGCAAAACGCCGGCGATGTTCAGCTGGAAGCTCAGGTGCAGGAGAAAATTGATGCCTTGCAGCAGAAAATACAGGTGTTGCGCGAACAAGCTATCAATTTAAAAAAAGAGGCAGAACAACTGCGCCGAGATGTGCCCCTTGCCCAGGCCAGCGAACGCAGTGTGGATACCGATTTATTGGAGCAGGAAATATTGATGAGTGCCGGACATAGTCCGGACTCGGATGCACTAGAGAAAATACAGCTGGATAAAAAACTTGAAGAATTGGAGAGGGCCGCTCGGATCGATGCGGACTTGCAGGCCCTTAAGGAGACATTGGCCCAGAACAAGGACGAGTAGATGGCACATATCAATTTGCTTCACTCGCTTTTAAAACAGGACAGACAACTTTAGGAGGGAGCGTATGCAGCTCATTTATACTGGCAAGACCAAGGATTTGTTTGCCTTGGACAATGGCAATTACCTGTTAAAATTTAAGGACGATGTTACCGGCAGCGATGGAGTCTTCGATCCGGGGGCAAATACGGTGGGGCTGAGCATCGAAGGTGCCGGGATGGCCTGCCTTTTATTAACTGAATATTTTTACGAAAAACTTAATTCAATGGGCATTCCCACTCATTTTGTGCGGGCCAACCGCAACGAGGGGACGATGGAGGTTAAAAAGGCCAGCGTCTTTGGCGAAGGGCTGGAATTTATTTGCCGCTACCGGGCAGTGGGCAGTTTTTTACGGCGCTATGGAAAATATGCCAAGGATGGCCAGAGCCTAGATGCCCTTGTAGAGGTTACCTTAAAAGACGATGAGCGCAACGACCCGCCTATTACCGAGGATGCCTTGGCGGAACTGGGACTTTTAACACGGGACGAATACCGCAACCTGGTGGAGCTCACTAAAAATGTGGGCGCTTTTGTAAAAAAAGAGCTGGCCGCACGGGGCATGGAGCTCTACGATATTAAATTCGAATTTGGCCGCACAGGAGAAAAACAGGAAATTGTCCTGATTGATGAAATTTCCGGGGGCAATATGCGCGCATATAAGGATGGCCAGAGGGTAGAGCCTTTGGAACTTAGGCACCTTATTCTCGGCTAGCTCAATCGACCCAACGCACCTTATCGGGGGCCTGCTCTTTTATATAAATGTTATGGTAGCGCCCGGAATGGCTTGCCCCTGGGTCTTCGGGAAAATAGGTGGCGCGGAAAAACCAGAGCACATCGGCCATATCGGCAGCGTAGTCGATAAGACAGTAGCGATAAAAGAGTTCTCGGTCGGATAAAATAGTTCTAAGTTCGGCATCTGTGGTAAGCTCGGGGTCGATGCGTCGCCGTATTTCGCTGCGCAGGCCCCCAATATTTGCATTCCCCACACAGTACAGGCGCAGATGTCGGTGTTCGTCCATCCAGTACAGCTCGTACACCCCGCCCATTGCCGGCACAGCCCGGGCTATGTCCCAGCGATCTGCTTTTCGCAGTGCCGACCAGGTAAGGGTGTAATAGACGCACTCATTTTTTTCCATTTTTTGTATGCCACAGTCCATGGCCCAGTTTAACATGTTTTAGTAAATTTAGAAAACATGAGTATTTGCACGTCCAAAACCTATAGTTTATCGGCCTCTTCGTATATGCGCCTGTAGACTTCGAGCAATTTGTCGGTATCGACACTCGAGAAGGCAACGCGCAGGTACTCTTGCCCAAGGGCGACGGTCCCAATACCCCAATTGTTTAAAAGGGCCAGGCGCAGCTGTTCGGCTTTTTGTCCCTTTATGCGAAAGCTCATAAAATAGCCGGAATTAAAGGGAAAGGCAGAGATATTCTTTTGAGGCCCTTTTTCGCGGATAAAATTTTTTACCAGGCGGTAGCGTTCTTCGAGCAGGGCTTTAAATGCAGCTTTTTCGCCTGCGCTGCGGGGGTCTTCTAGCGTTTTGGGCATAAGTAGTTGGGCAGGCGTGTTGGAACAGGAGATGGAAGAGCGTATTGCGCCCATAAGTTTTTTGATTAGGGCATCGCCCCAAATTTTTTGCATTGCCTTGCAGCCAAAGGTTATAAAGCCCATGCGCAGGCCCCAGACATAGTCTTCCTTTGTCGGCCCATCAATTTTTACTGCCAAGAGATTGTCGCTGGCCTTGGCTAGGTGGCCGAATAGGGATTCGCTGTAGATATCGCTTTCGTAGGCCAGGCCAAAGTAGGCGTCGTCGCAGAGAACGAGGGTGGGGGTACCGGTTTCTGCGATGTCGGTAAGGATGGCAATAAGCTTTTCGGCCTCGGCGCTGGTGGGCGAGTAGCCGGTGGGATTTTGGGGAAAGTTGAGGATGAGGCGCAGGCTCCCCGTTTTTGCTTCGGCGCGCAGGGCGGGCTCGAGCTTAGAAAAGTCTATACCCTTCTGGCCCTCCGTAAAAAAGGGAACTTCCTTTAGCTTGGCACCGTGGCGGTCTTGCACGACGAGGATGTAGTTGTCCCAGCTGGGGTCGCAGGTAATAAGGCTTTCGTTTTTACCTAGGAAGAGGTCGGCCATATAGCTGATGCCGGCGGTGAGGCCGGGTACCACGACGGGAAGGGTCGTGGTGCGGGTATCTATAGAAGGATTTTTTTTGCAGATGGCATCGAGCCAAGTTGCACGTACGGCTTCGTCGCCGGCGGTGGGGGCATACAGGACGGCCTTGTCGATGTCCAATCCGGCCAGGCCTTCTTTTACCGCCGACAGGCTAAGAGGTTTGCCATTTTTAAATGCCATACCGATAGTGGCGTTGGCAAAGTGTGCAGAGGCCTTGGCTTCGGCAGACTGAGAAATAATTCCCTTGGGGAAAAACAGGCGTCTGCCCATATTGGACAGAAGCGGAAGGGCAGGACTGCCTTCGAGGGCAGTGTTGAGCTCGAGCGCTAGTGGATTCATACCAAAAACTTAGACGGCTAAGGGTAGGAGTGTCAATATATGCGAAGGCCTAGCCTCTAACTGATGGAAATAAGCATAGAGCTATCAGTTTTGTATACTCTTTGTTGCCCCGAAGGCGAAATCTCGGTAAACTGCAATTATGAATATCGAACAAGCACAGCAGCTTTTGATTGCGGTTCGCCAGCAATTGGCAAGGCGGCTTATTGGCCAGACAGATATGGTAGACGGCCTTTTAATGGCCCTTATTGCCGGCGGGCATATTCTGATAGAAGGCGTCCCTGGCCTGGCTAAGACCCTGGCCATAAAGTCGCTGGCCGAGTTGGCCCAGCTCTCGTTTAAACGGATTCAATTTACGCCCGACCTCCTGCCGGCCGACGTAACCGGCACCCAAATATGGGAACCCAATACCGGCAATTTTAGCGTGCGCCAGGGCCCCGTTTTTGCAAATATTGTGCTGGCCGACGAAATAAATCGGGCACCGGCCAAGGTGCAATCGGCACTTTTAGAAGCAATGGAAGAAGGGCAGGTAAGCTTGGGCGGGGAAAGCTTGGGACTGCCCCAACCTTTTTTCGTATTAGCCACGCAAAACCCCCTCGACCAAGAGGGAACCTATGCCCTGCCAGAGGCCGAACTGGACCGCTTTTTGCTAAAAATCCTCGTCCAATACCCAAAAGCGCAAGAGGAACTGGAAATAAGCCGGCTCTGTGCCGATGGAAGCCTGGGAGAGCGTAAAATACAGGCTCTTTTAGATGCCAGCACAATACAGGAACTTGCCAACTTAGCGCAGTCGATTCACTGCGACCCCAAGGTAATGGAATACCTAGTAAATCTGGTCCGGGCCACCCGGCCAATAGCCACCCCAGACAGGGGGCTGTACCGCTACATTCGCTTTGGTGCCTCGCCCCGGGCCTCAATTGCCCTGCTCAAATGCGCGCGGGTACAGGCCCTCTTTGCCGGGCGCGACTTTGTGCTACCCGAAGATGTAAAAACAATTGCTCCCGCAGTGTTGCGCCACCGCATTCTTTTATCCTGGGAGGCGGAATCCGACGCCCTAGATGCTGATGCCATTTTGGCCCAACTTTTAGACCTCGTACCGGTGCCCTGACAATGACCCTTGGCGAAATCCTCGAACAGGTGCAGGCCCTGCCACTTTCTTTACACATGGTCAGCCGCGCACTGGAAACCGGGCACTGGCGTTCGCTCTTTAAAGGACAGGGCATGGATTTTGAGGAATTGCGCCAGTATCAAGATGGGGACGATATCCGACTCATCGACCACAATGTCACTGCGCGCCTCGGTGCCGCAGGCCAGAGGGCAGTGAGCGCTCGCTTGCCTGGGGCCACCGCCCGAACGAAAATACCCCTCCGGCCCTGGGTAAGGCTCTACCGGCAGGAGCGGGAAGTTTCTTTTTTCATATTGATAGATCTCTCTGCGTCTATGTCTACCGGCGTCGGAAAACGCAGCCGCCGAGATCAGGCGGCACTATTGGCAGCTATAATGGCCCTTTCTGCCGAAAAACTGGGCAGCAGCCTTGGGGCCCTGAGCTTTGATGGAGAACTGATAAGTCTGCGCCCCGCGCAGCGTGCCGCTGCGCGGGGGCGCTATCAATTATTGGAAGTACTTAAAGCGGCCATTGGCCAGGAACAAAAAGACTTGGCGGGCGAGGGGGGCAAAAAGGGGACTGCCTTGGCCTTGGCCCTGCAGACGGCCCTGCGCGTCCAAAGACAGCCAGCATTTTTTTTAATCATCAGCGATTTCCTGGCAACGAATTGGGAGGACGACCTAGGCCGGCTGGCCCAGCGCCACGATGTCCTGGCAATTCGTCTGGCCGACCGCATAGATGGCGATTTTCCCAATCTTGGCCAGCAGAGGCTTTACGATGTGGAAACAGGAGCAGAAACCTGGGCCCAGACCGGCACAGCCGCCTTTAATGGGGCTTGGAAGGCCTGGAATACACAGCGCACAGACTATGTGGCAGGCATTTGCGAGCGCTTAAATATTGGCTTTGCCGAAATCTTCAGCGACGAGGACCCCTATCTGGCCCTGCGGCAGGCTCTGGCCAGGGGCAAGGGGGGCCGCAGGTGAAACATTCGCTATACTGGTTCTGGCTTTTTTTCACTATTTTTGCCCTTATTACAGCGAGCCTTTTTGCCCAGAGTGCCCAAGCCGACGAACTGCAGCCGTACTCGCTTGTCCAAGTGCCCCGTGCAGTTTACATCGGCGATTGGGCCAACTTGCATTTTTTGCTCAAACACGAGGGCCTGCAAGAAGGGGAGGTAAAAATACAGTTTGCCGACCCCGCTTCTGGCAGGCAGAGCATCGAAATTAAAGATATTCAAGCAGAATTTTTAGAAGATAGTTTAAAAATTGATATTCAGCTTCGGGCCTGGGAGGTGGGTAGCCTTCAATTGCCTGTTCTTTTG
>CAZBJJ010000062.1:0-8434 GCA_964492245.1 uncultured Spirochaetales bacterium
AAAACATTTTGTATTGGGGGCAGACTTTGGGTCGGACTCGGTGCGGGTGGTAATTTTAGATGCTGCCAATGGAGCTATGGCCGGTTCTAAGGTTGCCTATTATCCTCGTTGGAAACAGGGGCTGTACTGCCAGCCAAAGAAAGATCAATTTAGGCAACATCCTTTGGATTATATCGAAAGCTTTACCGAGGCGGTAACAGGTGCTCTGGCCAATTCCAAGACAGAGGAGGGGCAGGACATAGCCGATCTCGTTCGGGCTATCAGTATAGATACCACCGGTTCTACGCCCTGCCTGGCCGACAAAAATGGTCTTCCGCTGGCCCTTTTGCCCGCCTTTTCCGAGGATCCCGATGCCATGTTTTTGCTTTGGAAGGACCATACCGCAGTGGCAGAGGCTCAAGAAATAAATGAACTGGCCCGTTCCTGGGGTGGTCCGGATGTTACAAAATATGTGGGGGGCGTCTATTCCAGCGAGTGGTTCTGGGCAAAAATATTGCATGTTCTACGCACAAACAGGGCTCTTGCAGAGGCTGCCTATACGGCGGTGGAGCACTGCGACTGGATAACAGCTCTTATTTCTGATACCACCGACCCCAAGGTAATAAAGCGTAGCCGCTGTGCAGCTGGGCACAAGCTTATGTGGCACAAGGAGTGGGGCGGTTATCCAAGCAGGGATTTTTTCGACAGGCTCCTGCCCCAGCTATCGGATATCCGCGACAGTCTGGGTAGTGAAACATATACGAGCGAGGTAGTGGCTGGCAGGCTAAGCAGTGAATGGGCCAATAAGACAGGGCTTTCTACCGATGTCCTAGTATGCGTAGGCGCTTACGATGCCCATATTGGAGCAGTCGGGGGCGATGTTGCCCCGGGTACCCTTGTTAAAAGTATTGGCACCTCGACCTGCGATGTTATTATTGGGCCCAAACCGGCTGCTGGTGAAAGCGAAAAACTTATTGGCGGCATTTGCGGGCAGGTTGATGGTTCTGTTATTGCCGGCTGGATTGGCTACGAGGCTGGCCAATCTGCCTATGGCGATTTTTTTGCCTGGTTTCGGCGCCTCCTTATGTGGCCCATTGAGCAGGCGGTTAAAACGGGCAGCATTACCACGGAGACTTCAGATAATATAGAAAAAAATCTTTTGCGCCATTTAGAGGAAGCCGCCGAGCAGATTGCGCCTTCGCAGACTTCGCCCCTGGCATTGGATTGGATAAATGGGCGGCGCACTCCCTGGGCGAATCAAAAACTTAGCGCAGCAATAGGCGATTTAAAATTGGGTACCGATGCGCCAACTCTCATGCGCACTCTTTTGGAAGCCACTGCCTATGGCGCTCGCGCAATAATCGAAACCTTCGAAAATGCAGATATTCCCATAGAGCGCATTATGGCTATAGGCGGTGTGGCACGCAAAAGCAAGCTGGGTATGCAAATCCTGGCCGATATTACCGGCCGCGAAATTCAAGTTACCGCAAGCGACCAATCGCCGGCAATTGGGGCTGCCGTCTTCGCCGCAACCGCTGCCGGTCTGTATGCGGATGTCTTCGAGGCCCAAAAGGCTCTTTCTGCTGGCGTCGAGCGGGTACACCGGCCGAAGGCGGCTAACACTGCTATTTATGATGAATTGTATGCGAAATACCGCCGATTTGGCGCATTTATCGAAGGAGAGACAAAATGATTCAGAAGTCTATACACAATTTTTGGTTTGTCTGTGGGTCGCAGGACTTATATGGCGAACAGACCCTGGGCCAGGTGGCAGTTAACTCTAAAGCAATGGTGCAAGGCTTGAATACTGTTGGCCTACCGGCAAAGCTTGTTTGGAAGGAAACGGTGCTTACGAGCGAGAGCATTAAGCACCTCCTTGAGGCCGCCCAGGCCGATGCCTCCTGTGCCGGGGTCATTGCCTGGATGCACACCTTTAGCCCGGCAAAAATGTGGATTGCAGGCCTTTCATCATACCGAAAGCCACTTTTGCAGTTGAACACTCAGTTTAATCGCGATATTCCCTGGGCCAGCATCGATATGGATTTTATGAACTTAAACCAGTCGGCGCATGGGGATAGAGAATTTGGCTATATTACAGCCCGTATGGACAAAGCGCGCAGTGTGGTGGTAGGACACTGGCAGGATGCAGAGGTTCAAGGCCGGATTGCCCTGTGGATGCGAGCAGCTGGAGCGGTGGCCGATGGTAAGGAGCTGCGCATTGCCCGTTTTGGCGACAATATGCGCGATGTGGCGGTAACCGATGGCGACAAGGTCGAGGCAATGCTCAAAATGGGCTGGTCGGTGCCCTATTATGGCATTGGCGACTTGGTGGCCGTAATGAAGGAGGTGGGCGAGAAGGATATTGATCATCTTGTCGATGAATATGCTGGGCAATATACTTTAAGTTTTTCTAAGGATGATGCCTTTGCCAAGGGGCAGGTACGAGAGCAGGCGCGCATAGAAATTGCCCTGCGCAGGTTTTTCGCCCAAGAGAACATACAGGCGTTTACGACCAATTTTCAGGATTTACATGGCATGAAGCAGCTTCCCGGCCTTGCCTGCCAGAGATTAATGGCCGACGGTTTTGGCTTTGCCGGCGAGGGCGACTGGAAGACAGCGGCAATGGTGCGCACCTTTAAGGTCATGTCCAATGGCCTGGGGGGTGGGCAAGAGGGGAGGGGCGATTCCTTTATGGAAGACTATACCTACCACTTTGAGCCTGGCAATGAGCTCAATCTGGGGGCCCACATGCTCGAAATTTGCCCCTCTATTGCTGGGGAAAAACCGAGCCTGGAAGTCCATCAATTGGGCATAGGCGATCGCGAAGATCCGGCACGCCTTGTCTTTACCGGAAAGAGCGGGCCGGCACTCTGTGCTGCCGTGGTGGACATGGGCAATAGGTTCCGCTGTGTGGTAAATGAGCTGGAAGTTGTCAGCCCGCCGGCTGCCTTTCCGAAGCTACCGGTAGCGCGGGTGCTGTGGAAACCGGCCCCCAATTTACGGACCTCGGCGGAGGCCTGGATTTTAGCGGGTGGAGGGCATCATACTGCTTTTTCTAACTTGGTAAGCACCGAAATGATTAGAGAATGGGCGGAAATGATAGGTGTAGAGTGTGTGGTCATCGATAGAGATACCAATATACCGCAGTTTCGCAACGAACTGCGCTGGAATGCGATGGCCTGGAAATAACATGGCAGATTCGGCGTTTATTCAATTAAAAGAAGAGGCCTGGTTGGCCAATATGCAAATACCGGCTCAGGGGCTTGCCCTATATACTTGGGGCAATGTCTCGGCCTTCGATGCCAAGCGGGGAGTTCTGGCTATTAAACCCTCTGGTGTGCCATATAATGAGCTTAAGGCCGAAGATATGGTGCTTGTAGACCTTAACGGGCAGTGGCTGGAGGGGCGGTTGCGGCCCTCCTCCGATACGCCCACCCATATTGAACTGTATCGGGCCTTTGCAGGTCAGGGGGTAGGGGGAATAATTCATACCCACTCCACCTATGCGGTAGCTTGGGCCCAGGCAGGCATGGGTATTCCGGTACTTGGAACAACGCATGCCGACCATAGTCATCTGCCCATTCCCTGTACCGCCCTGCTTTCTAAAGAGGCCGTTGAACGCAATTACGAGGCAGAGACGGGAAGGTTGATTGTTGAGCACTATGCGAAGGAGGGCCTGTCTTCGCAGGAGTCCCCCATGGTGCTGGTGGGGGGGCATGGTCCCTTTGCCTGGGCTAGCTCGGCAGATAAGGCCGTCTATAATGGAGCCGTCCTCGAGGAGGTGGCAAAAATGGCCTGGATTAGTTTGAACCTTAATCCGGATTGTCCGCCTTTGCCAGAGCATATCGTACAAAAACATTGGCAGCGAAAACATGGTGCTACTGCCTATTACGGGCAGGCCTAGTAATTGGGAACTAGCCAGAGCCTCTGTTTTTGTCGGTTCTTCCATTGTACAAAGCCCCTTTTTTTTGATAATATCCTCTATTGTATGCAAGTGTGAGTACTTGAGGGGGCTAAAACACAATGAAATCAATGACGCTAGAAAAAGCATATAATCCTAAAAACTTTGAAGACCGCATTTATGCCAATTGGCTGGAGAGCGCCGCATTTAAGCCCGTGCAAAGCGAAAAGCCCCCCTTTACCATTGTCATACCACCCCCGAACGTTACGGGCGTATTGCATATGGGCCATGGGTTAAATAACTCCTTGCAAGATATAAGTATACGCTATCAGCGTATGCAGGGGCGCCCTACGCTCTGGGTACCCGGTACCGACCATGCGGGCATTGCCACCCAGAACGTAGTTGAGCGGCGTCTTAAAAAAGAGGGCAAAAGCCGCCACAGCCTGGGGCGAGAGAAATTTATAGAAGAAACCTGGAAGGTTAAAGAGGAGCATCACCGCGAGATTTGCCATCAATTAAAAAAAATTGGTGCCAGTGTGGACTGGAGCCGGGAGCGCTTTACCTTAGATGAGGGGCTTTCTAAGGCGGTGCGCGAGGTCTTTGTAACACTCTGGGAGCGGGACTTGCTGTACAAGGGCAATTATTTGGTGAACTGGTGCCCCTCATGTGGCACCGCCCTTTCCGACGACGAGGTCGAGCACGAGGAGCACAATTCCCTTATTTACCATCTGCGCTACCCATTGGTGAGCGAAGGGGCCGGCAAAATTGAGTATTTGGAACTGGCCACCACCCGACCAGAGACCCTTTTAGGCGATACCGCCGTGGCAGTACACCCCGAAGACGAACGCTATAGGCATCTTGTTGGGCGGGAAGTGGACCTGCCCCTCTGCGACAGAAGCATTCCAGTTATTGCCGATACCTATGTAGACCGAGAATTTGGAACCGGCGTGGTAAAAATTACTCCCGCCCACGATCCCAACGACTGGGAGGTGGCAAGGCGCCACGATTTACCAATAATTAATGTGCTAACCGCAAAGGCCCATTTAAACGACGAGGTCCCCCAGAAATATCGGGGTCTATCGGTAAAGGATGCGCGCAGCCTTGTGTTAGAGGACCTCAAGGCGGGGGGCTATTTTGTGCGCGAAGAGGCCCTGGTACACAATGTGGGCCACTGTTATCGCTGCCATACCATAATTGAACCATGGCTTTCGCAACAGTGGTTTGTGCGCATGAAACCCATGGCCGACAAGGCCCTAGCTGCCTGGAAGAGGGGCGAAATTGTTTTTTTCCCTAAAAGATGGGAAAACACCTACGAGCACTGGCTAAATGGCATTCGCGACTGGTGCATTTCTCGCCAGCTCTGGTGGGGACACCGCATTCCCGCCTGGACCTGCGCAGACTGTGGCAAAATAACGGTAACGCGCGAGGACCCCAGGGCCTGTTCGCACTGCGCTTCGCCCCACATCGAGCAGGACGAAGATGTGCTGGATACCTGGTTTTCCAGTTGGCTCTGGCCCTTTAGCACCCTTGGCTGGCCCGAACAGACAGCAGATGTACAGCAATTTTACCCTACCAATGCCCTGGTAACAGCCTACGATATTATATTTTTCTGGGTCTCGCGCATGATAATGGCTGGGCTAGAGTTTACCGGCCAGGTGCCCTTTCGCGATATCTACATCCATGGCCTTGTGCGCGACAAACAGGGGCGCAAAATGTCTAAGAGCCTGGGCAATGGCCTAGACCCCTTAGAACTGGTCGACGAATTTGGTGCCGATGCCGTAAAATTTACCCTGGCCTTCCTCTGTGCCCAGGGCCAAGATATTTTAATTGATAGAGATTCGTTTAAACTGGGCTCTAAATTTGCCAATAAAATTTGGAATGCCAGTAGATATATTCTGATGAACCTCGAAGGACGCAGCCTTTTAGAGGCACCCGAGCTGCTCCAGATAGACAAATGGATATACAGCCGACTAGCCCAGGCCAGCCAGACAATTTCTGCTGCCTTCGAGGGCTATCGCTACAACGAGGCCGCCCAGAGCGCCTATGAATTTTTCTGGACCGATTTTTGCGACTGGTACCTCGAGGCCACAAAGCTCTCCTTTACCGCCGAATCCACCGAAGACGAAAAAAACAGGGCCACAACAGTGCTATTGGATGTGCTAGAAAAATCTCTGCGCCTTTTACATCCGCTATTGCCCTTTATTACCGAAGAAATTCATTCAAAATTGCCAAATGCCCACGGGGCACTTATTACCAGTGCATGGCCCATATTCCCTGCCGACAGCCTAGATGGCGAACTTGAAAAAAGCTTTGCCAGCGTTCAGGAGCTTATTCGCCACAGCCGAACCCTGCGCTCGGAGTGTCAAATTCCCCCCTCAGCCCGCCTGCCGCTGGTCTTGCGGGCGGATAGGCAACATCTAGAAGTATTTAAAAACTATCAGAAACTTATTTGTCTACTGGCAGGCGTTTCCCAGTTGGATATGCAGGAAGGCAAAGACGGCACTGCCCTGCCCGGCAGCATTGGTTTTGTCGGCGCAGGCTTCGAGGGCTTTTTGCGACTTTCGGCAAATACAATAGACCTGCCCGCCCTTGTCGACCGTTTCAAACGGGATGTTCAAAAGGAAGAGAAGTATTTACACTCTTTGCGTGGTAAACTTAACAATGAGAACTTCCGAAAAAATGCACCGGCCAGCTTGGTTGCCGGCGAAGAGGAAAAATTGCTCGAATGTGGTCGGCGCATAGAGCGACTGAGTAGCTATATTAAGGACCTGGAGGTAGGTTGAGCATGAATTACGAGGAAATGACACGCCTCAACAGCATGCATATTGCCCCCTACATGCAACTTGCAACGGTACTTATTGGCAAGAACCGTGAAGGTGGTGGAAATATGTTCCGCCATCAAATTGATACCATGGCAGTGCTTATCGACTATGGCTTTATCGATGCCATTCTGCTTAAAGCTGCCCTGGTTCATGACCTCGTCGAGGATATTCCCGACTTCAACCACAACCTTCTTCTTTCCATCGACACCGATAGCCCCCATGTCTACAACCTCGTGCTCGAGGTTTCGCGCCGCAACGACGAGACAAAGCCACAGTTTTTAACGAGGATTCGAGAACAGGGCTCAAAAAATGCAAAAATTCTTAAAGTTGCCGACAGAATATCAAATATGATAGCCTTAGGCTTTGTAAATCGGGCCGATTTTATCGATCGCTATACCCTGGAGACCATCAAATATATTTACCCCATTGCCGAGGAAATAAGCATAGAAATGTTGCGCGAGCTAGAGGCACTTGTCGAATCGCGGCGGGCCTTTCTCGATGCCTGTCAATTTTAAATTGGGGCAGCTATATGAAGGGCGAAGTACGAAAGGCAATAAAGCTAGCCATGTCTAAATACCGCGCACAGGATCTTGCCGCAGATGGGCAGAAGGCCCTGGCCTTTTTTAAGCAGCTGCCCCTTTGGCAGGATGCTTGTAACATATTCTCCTTCGCCCCCCTACCTCGCAATGAATTTCAGGTGGACAGGCTTAACCGCCTAGCTTTGACAGAGGGAAAAAATCTTTTTTTGCCAGCTATTTGCCAGGACAGCTTGTGTTTTGCCCATATTCCCTGCCAACCTGATGAAGATTATTTTGATTACCTGGTAGCGACAGATATTGATGGGCTGTATCAGCCGGTGGCTAAGCTCTTAGCGGTCGATTATTCTAAGCTTTCTGGACCCTCCCTAATACTTGTCCCCGGCCTTGGTTTTGACCGCGATAAAAACCGGCTGGGGCGGGGCGGTGGTTTTTACGATCGCTTTTTAGCGGATATTCGCCGTAAACAATTGAGCATTACGAGCATTGGCATGGCCGGCCCTGGCCAGCTTATACAGGGGCTTCCTATAGATGAGCACGATGAAAAACTTGACTACATCTATAACAATGGCTGTATATTATAATTTGGCATTAAAAGAGTAAGGAGAGGTTATGGCACTTATTAAAACAGCATTGGAATTGGCTTTAGAGAGGACCGAAAACGTAAAGGGCGATCCCAACCTTTTGCTCAAGGCCGAGGCAAAACAGCGGGGCAAAAAACTGGCTGGCGATTATTTAGACGACTTCCAAGCCGATGTCGATTCTAAGGTCTTTGCCTCCAGCATTCCTGCACCCTCTGTTGCCGATAGTCCCGAGGCGGCAATGCGGGAAGCTGCCTTCGAACTTCTCTTGTCGCAGGTAAAACTTCCAGAGCTTGCCGAGGATGTCGTTCGGTTAAAGCGGGTTGGTAAGGGCCTTGGTCTGATTTTGGCGGTGCCCAGTTTTGAGCATTTATTCGCCCAGCTCATTGAGCTTGCCGAACACTATTTAAATGAGTTGGAAAAATACGAGAATCTTTTGCGCAAACAATACGAGCCGACTTTGCGCCAAAAGGAGCAGGAGCTGGCCAGTCGCACGGGGCGTGTTATTAAACTGGACCCTATGCAGGATCCCGAATTTGTCAAATTTCGCAACGAAAACATTCAGGTTTTGCGCGAGGGCTACGAACAGGGCCTTGAACAGGTGCGAGAAAAAGC
>CAZBJJ010000063.1:0-1903 GCA_964492245.1 uncultured Spirochaetales bacterium
CTTCTTCGAGCTCTTCAACTTCTTCGAGCTCCTCGACTTCTTCGAGCTCCTCGACTTCTTCGAGCTCCTCGACCTCTTCGAGCGCTTCGAGGGGGGCGGCGGAGGGGGGGCGCGCAGGGGGTTTGGGGGTGGTGACTGCAGATGGCTTGGGGGCTGTGGGAGCTGTGGCGGGGGTGAGGGTTGATTGTTGGGAGGAGATTTTTTCCAATAGGGCTATAAGGCGGCCTTCGTCCAGATGGCTTGCCTCGGGGCCGGTTTTTCTTGTGGCCCCCATTGCCTGCAAAAGTTCGCCCCAAGATTTGTCTAAAAGTTCATCGATATCGCGAATTTTTGGCAGGCTCTTTTTAATGGTGCGTCGCACCTCTTCCTGCCGGAGTTCTAGCTCCCTCGTCCAACGGGCCCAGTCGAAGTCGCCCTTCGTTGTATAAAATTCCTGCAATAGCTGTATCTGCAGCCGCTTTATTCGGTTGGCGGCAAGGGTAACTGGGTCCTGTTTAAGGTTGAAGATGAGAAATATCAATAAAAAAACAGTCAAAAAGAAGGAGGCAAGTAAGATATATTTCATTTCCCGCGGAAATTCAAAAAAACCTTTATCAATTATTCTTCCAATATACAGGCCCGCAGCCGATTGGCTGGAAAGCAACATATAGTCCCTGCCAGCCTCTGTTTTGGCAAGGGGCTGTAGGTCTAGGCTCTTGCTGCTCCAGATGTCGCGAATGCTTTGGCGTACATCATCGTGCACGTTTGAATGGGGAAAGGCCACAACGAGGCCATCGGGCTTGGCGAGCAGAAAGAGTCTTTCGCCCGGTTTTATGCTCTCGTCCCGAACCAGTGCCTCGGTAAGGCCGCGCAACGAGACGTAAAAGACTGCGGTGCCCTTGTGCAGGGCAAAGGAATCGGTAAAGGGGAAACTGAATACTAGGAATTCGCGCTGCCCATCGACAAAGACTAGCGGTTCAGATTTTTCTGGGCGCTGAATATCATCCCAGGGCAGATCCTCCTCGAAGCTAAGATAATTGCGGTACGAGACAGAAAGGCGCTCCTGGCGCAAGATGTCCTTTGAATCGGTGGAATAATGAAGGCGCCGTCCATTGCTGTCTATAAATTTTATGGACACTAGGGAGGGCAGGGCCTCCTGCAGTTCGCCCACCGCTTTACTGCGGGCATAGATGTCTTCGGCACTTAGGTTGGGGAGAAAACTATGTTGTAATGCTGGTTCTGCCAGCAATGCCTGAAACTTTTTTTCGGTGCTTTTTAGGAAAACATCGCTGGAAGCGGCAATGCTATCTAGCTCCTTTGCAAGGCCCTTTGCGCGCGCCGGGTTATAAAACCGAGCTTCCACGAGATTAAAGAGCCCAGAATAGGCCAGCACACTAAAACCTGTAAAAAGCAGGATAGAAACAAGCAAGCTAATAGAGACCTTTTGGCCTGTTGTCAAAGACAAAACCTCCCTTCTATCTAATATCGGAAATTTTTCATGTTTTTTAAAGCTTCTTGTAGCTATTTTGCTCTTTTTGCCTATT
This sequence comes from uncultured Spirochaetales bacterium, assembly GCA_964492245.1. Classification (GTDB taxonomy): domain Bacteria; phylum Spirochaetota; class Spirochaetia; order Treponematales; family Breznakiellaceae; genus CAZBJJ01. The sequence continues at coordinate 1,524 of CAZBJJ010000063.1, forward strand.
CGCCATTGGATTGACAGGGGGCGCACTAATAGCTACCCTTCTTTTTGGTTTCAAAATATCAACAGGAGGCTATAATGACCCTCTGCAAAAGCAGCTTTGAAGAAAAAATACGGCTTCGACTAAAGCGTCGCTACGGTAAGGACCTTAGCGAGGCGAGTAATCACGACATATACGATGCCGTTTCCGCCGCTACCATGGAATACGTGCTGGACAATTGGATGGCCACGAGAAAGGCCTTTGAGCAAAACCCCGCAAAACAGATGTTTTATATTTCGGCAGAATTTTTGATGGGGCGGGCCCTGGGCAATAATCTTTTAAACCTGGGCTATCAGGATGTAATTCGCGAAGTGCTCACCGATTTGGGCTTCGACTACAATATA
>CAZBJJ010000063.1:1913-7651 GCA_964492245.1 uncultured Spirochaetales bacterium
TGGGCAATGGGGGTCTTGGAAGGCTTGCCGCCTGTTTTTTAGATTCGCTGGCCAGCATGGACCTGCCCGGCCACGGCTATGGTATTCGCTACCGCTATGGCATGTTCGAACAGAGGATAGTCAATGGTAAGCAGATTGAGGTGCCCGACAACTGGCTGGAACACCGCGACCCCTGGTGCATTAAGCGCCCAGATCAGTCGGTCTTTGTTAAAATTGGGGGCTCTGTTCTTGCACGCGTGGACGAGCAGGGTAAAGAGCGTTTTGAGACTGTCAATGCCGAAATTATCAAATGTGTCCCCTACGATGTGCCCATTGTGGGCTACAAGACGAGCACCGTAAACACTTTGCGCCTTTGGACGGCCGAAAGCCCAGATGGCTTTGACCTTCAGCTCTTTAACGATATGCACTACCAGAGGGCGGTTCAAAAGGCCAACCAGGCCGAAGATCTTTCGCGCGTGCTGTACCCCAACGATTCCGGCCCCTCGGGAAAGGCGCTGCGGCTAAAACAGCAGTACTTTTTTGTTTCGGCGAGCATTCAGGATATTTTGCGGGGCTTTAAGCTTCGCCATGGCAATGATTTTGAAAAACTTCCCGATTTTGCCACTATTCAGTTAAATGATACCCACCCAGTTGTGGCCATTCCCGAGCTCATGCGGCTTTTAATTGATGAAGAAAACCTCGACTGGGACACTGCCTGGAATATTATAACCCGGGTCTTTGCCTATACGAATCATACTATTTTATCCGAGGCCCTCGAAAAATGGCCCATCGATCTTTTCTCGAATACCATCCCCCGCGTCTACGATATCCTCGAAGAGATTGACCGGCGCAATAAGGATCATTTTAAGGAGCTGTGGCCAGAGGATTGGGACCGGCGCCACCGCATGACCATTATTGCCGATGGCATGGTGCATATGGCGCGCTTGGCTATTATTGCCTCGTTCTCGGTAAATGGGGTTGCCGCCCTGCATACCGAAATCCTTAAAAAACGGGAACTGCGCGATTTTTATGACTGGAAGCCGGAAATTTTTAACAACAAGACAAATGGCGTTACCCAGCGGCGCTGGCTTTTGCATTCAAATCCTGGCCTTTCCGAGCTTATTACCGAGTCTATTGGGGATGCCTGGGTTCGCGACCTTTCTGAGCTATCAAAATTGGAAGATTTCGCCGAGGATGCTGCCTTTAGGGCCCGCTTTGCCAAAATTAAGCGCGACAACAAGCTGCGCCTGGCCGCCTTCCTTAAAGAAAAACAGGGAGCCGATATCAATCCCGACTCGATGCTGGATGTCCAGGTTAAGCGTCTGCACGAATACAAGAGACAGCTTTTAAATATTTTCCATGTGATGTATCTGCACAACCGCATTGTCGACGATCCAAGCTTCGAGCCGCACCCCCGCACCTTTATTTTTGGGGGCAAGGCGGCATCGGGCTACCGCCGAGCTAAAAGCATTATCGCTTTAATCAATGCTGTTGCCCAGCGAATTGATAGCGACCCGCGCGTTCGCGGCCGCATTAAACTGATATTTGCCAATAATTATCGGGTGAGCCTTGCCGAAAAAATTATTCCGGCAGCCGATCTCTCCGAGCAGATTTCCACTGCGGGCAAGGAGGCCAGTGGCACCGGGAACATGAAGTTTATGATGAACGGCGCCCTGACCATTGGCACGATGGATGGCGCAAACGTAGAAATTGTGCAGGAAGTGGGCCGAAAAAATGCCTTTATCTTTGGGCTGGGCTCCGAGGAGATTGCAGCCGTAGAGGCCACCCACTCCTACGATCCGCGGATTTATCTGGGCAAGACCCCCTCGCTGGCGCGCGTTTTACATCAGTTGGTGGATGGGACCTTCCAGGGCGAGAATGTGCCTGCCTTTAAGGAGCTCTTCGATTCGCTATTAAATGGCGTCGAGGGTATGCGTCCGGACCCCTACTATGTGCTTGCCGATTTCGATGCCTACTGCAAGGCCCACGAAGCAGCCGATGCCTGTTACCGCGATCAGGAAACCTGGGTTAAAAAGGCAATTCTCAATGTTGCCCGGTCGGGAGTTTTCTCCAGCGACCGGACAATTCAACAGTATGCGGATGAAATCTGGAAGATTTCTCCGGTTACCTTTAATTGATCAATAAGTAGCTCGAAAGACTGAGGTTTTTCGAGCTACCCATGTTATTTCCAATCTGGCAGTCGTCGCTGGCCGCTTAGGCTGCGCACATGAGTGGCATCCTGGCTCACTTCCAGGGTGCCCAAATACTGGCCCGCGTCGTCGCGGATTGCCAGATAGGAAATATGAACGAATTTCTCGCCCATCTGTATCCAAAACTCGGCGCTGTCCTTTGTGCCTTCCTTAAAAGCGGCCAATATTTCCTCGACAATGTGGACACTTTTGGGCGGGTGGCAGTTTTGGACATCCCGGCCAATAATTGCGGGGCTGCGCGGAAAGACCCGGTGGGGGCTGTCTGAATAATAGCGCACCTTGTCTTGGGCATCTACAAAGGAAAAATCGACTGGCAGGCTTGTTAAAATACGATTTAGCCAATCCAAGGGCAGACTGCCCACCGATAAAGGCACCTCGGTCGCCGGCCCAAACGAGATATCGGCTGGGGCTGTCTTGCCTTTGGCGGCCAATGCTGCCTCGAACTGGGGGTACAGGCCAGTAGCTGAGCTTTCGCCCTCCTTTTTATCTATCAAAATAGGATCCCACTCAGCCCCCGGGCGCACCCAGGCATAGCCAATGGCCTGTTCGCCGGCACGCACACTTACCCAGTCGCTGGGGGTCAGGCGCTTTAAGGCGTTGGGAAAGAGAATGCGCTCCTCCATAAAAATCATCATGCGCATGCGGGCAGCGAGGCTTTTGGCCTGTCGGCGGCACTCTAGCACATTGTTGTCGGCAACAGCTCGGTCGAAGGCCTTAAAAATACCGCGAATTTCGTCGTGTTTGCCCCACATCACCTTCGAGGGTCCGGTAAAACCATAGTTTTCCAGAAAGGGGAAAAGCTGATTTTCCTTGCGTTCGTAGTGAATAATGATGGGCCGCAACTCGTTTACCGCCTTTTCTAGGGCGGGAATGCCCTTCATACCGGCAAATAAAAGGCCCCGTAGACGTTTATTGGCCTCGCGGTTTTCGCCCTGAAAGGTGTGAATGGGGTGCCCGCTCATGCTCTCCTGCCGCTCCCCCTTTTCCAGCCCGGAACGGAAGACCTCGGCATGCACCTCGCACAGGCGCATAACCTCCTCTACGGGTGTGCCAGCATTTATAAGCGACTGCTCAAGAGCGGCCACCTCGGCTGCGTCGGCACCTTTAATAATATCGTGAAACTCTTTTCGCACCTCTTCCACCGGCACTCCCTGGCCCAGGCGCTCAATTACCACGGCAAGGCGGGCGGCCTTTGCGCTGTCCACCTCGTCCATTTTTTTCCCCTGCAGGTCCTTGTTTCCTAAAAACTCGCTCATATAGCTCCCTCCACTATTCATTATCGCATTTGTAAGGTATTTGTAGTATACGCATTTATGTCCTAAAAGCAAAGAATTTTTTAGCCCCTTGAGCATTTTTAGGCAAACAGCTATTTTTGCCTTATGAAAGGGCCTTGAAAACCTCAGTTTTTTTGTGGCTCTGTAAAATCCATTTGGAGGATGCCTTGTTTTCTAATGCAAGTTTACTTTCTGCGCTTATTATATTTGTCGCCCGCGTCTGCGATGTAAGCCTTGGGACATTGCGCAATGTAATGGTGATAAAGGGCAAAAAGCCTCTGGCCATTGGCATTGCTTTTTTTGAATCACTTATATGGATTTTTGCGGTCTCTCGGGTCCTGAGCCAGGTAAATGATGCCTTTACCGCCCTTTCCTTTGCACTGGGCTTTGCCACGGGTACCTTTGTGGGAATGAGCCTTGAAAGCTTCTTTAAAATTGGCGAGCAGGTCGTGCGCATTTTTACCCGCAAAGGCGATGCAATGGCAGAAATTCTGCGGGAGGCCGGCTACCGCGTTACCCTTATGGACGGGCGGGGCCGCGATGGCCCGGTACAATTGCTCTTTGTGCAGGTGCGCAGGCGGAGTGCGGGAAATTTGGCCAAACTCGCCAGAAACTATGATGAGCATTCATTTATTTTATTTGATGATATCCGTGCGGTCTCGCCCGCGCCGAATGGGAAATAAAAAAAGCGGGTTCAACAAAACCCGCCTTTAAAAATTGGGCCCACCAGGACTTGAACCAAACAGGCTTTATTACTAGTGAATATTAGTCGTTATCTAGTGTGTATTATAGCATATTTTACGTTAATTACCACTATATAGTGTAAATTATAGGCTTGAAAATCTACTTGAATTTTTATGACTTGATATTTTACTTGATATATTTATTGAAAGGCTGTTTTTAGTTGCTTTAATCTATGTTGCATATTATACGTAAAATAATCAAGGTCTATGACTTTGCTAATGATATATGTGTCAAGCGAAAGGGAAAATGGATGATGTATAATATTATGGCAAAATATCCAAAAGCTGATATATCCTGGGCATGGCAGTGGGTTTTTCCTCAAGAAAGAAGATGGAAAAATCGTGAAACCGGAGAAGAAGGGCGGCATCATATGGATGTGTCTATACTGCAAAATGCTGTTCATGAGGCCGTCATTAAGGCAGGTATTACAAAAAAAGCCTCCTGTCATACTTTTAGGCATTCCTTTGCGACACATCTGCTAGAAGACGGCTATGATATACGCACAGTTCAAGAATTATTAGGACACTCAGATGTAAAAACAACAATGATTTATACACACGTATTAAATAAAGGACCATGTGGTGTAAACAGTCCATTAGATATGTTGTGAAATAATTTTGTTGTGGAAATAGCGAACTTGTATTAAATAAAAGCTTATAAAGGTCTGTATAAGACACTAAGTATTTTTATTTATGATATATATTACTGTAAGTTAGTAATTTTAGATGTCATCTTATATTGACACAAAATACAGAATTAAATAAAATAATCAGGAACTGATGAATTTATGTTAGGTTGACGCTCCGCGCGGGGGGGGAAAATGAAGATAATTAGGATTCTTGTTGTAATTACAATTTCCATTTTATTATGTAGTTGCGGCGCGCAAACAGTATCCTTTATATTTGCACCATTTACAAAAATAAGTGAACATAAAATAAACTATGTAACTGAACAAAATGATTTTTTATTAAATGAATCATGCTCAATTAATGTAAAAATATTTACGTCTTCAAACTGGGAATCAAAAGAAACGCCAGGTATTCCAATTAAAATTGATTCATATTATTCAAAACCCTACTATTTTCAAATATTTTACAAATTCAATGATAATTCTATTAGTAAAATAGTTTTTAAGAAATGTATACTTGCTAAGGCTGATCAAACTATCGACCTACTTCAATCAAAAGAATTGTTTATTTCACCTTCTATTTTTGACAGAGATACCGGGACATCTTATTCAACGACCAGTGACACAGGAGAAAAGGAAGTTTTTATAAAAACTAAAAGCATCATTATTAGTATTGATAATTCGAAATATGCTAATCTATATAACGTTGGTTTTGAAAATATTAATATTGATCCTGTGAAAGATAGTTCAATAAATATTGAATTTGAATTTGATATAATATTCAAAGATGGAAAAGTTCAGAAAATTAAAAGAATTATGAAATTTGATAGGGAATACAGAATAAATGGAAACCTAACAACTGCTTCAACCTGATAATTCCTTTTGTCATGAAAATTGCAGTCG
>CAZBJJ010000064.1:0-7376 GCA_964492245.1 uncultured Spirochaetales bacterium
GGTTCGGGCAAAAACGATGTTTTTTCATTCTTTCCTCCTACTATATAGTATGAGTGGAAAGTGCTGGAAAATTTGACTATTTTAGGTGAATGGTTCGATATACTACATTTACTTTCCTAGAATTGTTCACTATCCTAAATTAAAGGAGTATTGAATGAAAAAGTTTTTTATTTTAGCCCTTGCACTGCTTGCGGTTAATTTGTCTGCGCAAATTAGTAGCGCAGCAGACTACGATTCACTTTTTAGTCATTTCGAGAATCCTGCAGCCATGGCTGTATTTCCCGACAAACTTGGTATTGGGATTAAAGCTGGAATTGATTTAGATAGTACACAGGATGATTTTTACAACCTTCAGGATTTCGAGGTGAGCATGGGCCTGCCCGGCATGGGTTTTAGGTCAAGAACACATGGAGAATCTACTGACCTCAGCCTTATAGCGGCTGCAAAAATTCGCCAGTTATCAATTGGTATGAATTATAATTGGCTGGAGAGTGAAGATAAAAACACTAGCCAAGATTTGGGCCTCTTGTTTCGGCCATTTGATTTTCTGTCGCTGTCCTTGGCAATAGAAAATATACACCACAGCGACAAAGGTTTTAAGCCCGACTACTATGGGGGCCTGGCCATTCGCCCACTGGCCTTTAACGAAGACTTGGAAGCAAGGTTTACGCTATTTGGCGGGCTTAAAAAATTATACGACGACGATGCCTATCATTTTAATCTTGGGGCCAACATAAAACCGTATCGGGATATGTCCATTGCCGCATCCTACGATTTTACCACAGAGGCATTTACCCTCTCGGCACTGTATACGTATCATATGAGCGAAATGAAAATAGCTGCTACTAGTGAATTTCCACCGAAACTGTTGCAAGGAAAAACCTCAGCTTTTTTTTCATCCGAAACCGCCATTCGCTTACGAGATTTTTACAGTTCGCCCGTTGTGTTGGGCTCTGCCTTGGTCTTGCACATAAACTCGCAGAATGCCTGGCGCTCTACCCCGCCACTTTTTAAAAACGAAGGGACAATGTATTTCGATAAGGCCCTTGCCATAATTGATAAAGCCGCCAAGGATTCAAAAATTGTCGCCATCAATATAACAGAAATTCCGCAATTCGCCAGCGAGGCCCATGCCCAGGAATTTTCACGGGCACTTTTGCGTTTTAAGAAAGCGGGTAAATCAATTTATGTATACGCAAAAGAGTTGAACAGAAGAAACTATATTTACGTGGCAGCACCGGCCGATATCATTGCCCTCGATCCCAATGGCAGCCTACCGCTTGTAGATGCTTCTTTTGTCAATATCTATCTAAAAGATTTTTTAAATCGCTTTGGCATTGATACCTATACTCTGCGCTCGCATCCCACCAAAACAGCAAACAATATGTTTACCGAAAATAAAATGACCACAGATGAAAAAGAGATGTACAAAAATCTACTTACTGCACTTTCATCTTCCGCCAACGAACAATTTAAAAACCTGCGAGGGGATAAGCTTAAAGAAGAAGCCGAAACAATTTTAGCTAAAGGGCCGCGCTTCGATCCTCAAAAAGCCTTAGAAGAAGGCCTTATAGATTTTGTCATGTACCCCAGCGAATACGACAAAAAATTAAAAGAAAAGCTCAGGAATGCCATTCCTATATCTCTAGAAGCCTACGCCAACATCAACAGGGGGTCCTGGGGAGGGATGACCATAAACTCTGTTCCCATTGTCTATTTGAATGGTTCAATAATTGATGATGTAGGCGAGGCTGGCAAAAGCATTGGCACTTCTGCTGTTTCCACGCTTCGGGCATTGGCGGATAATAAAATGGTACCCGGAGTTATTATACGGGTCGATTCCGGTGGCGGCTCCGCCTTGGTCAGCGATCACCTTGCCCAAGCGGTGCGCGAATTAAAAGAGGCAGGGAAAAAAGTTGTTGTTTCCATGGCGGGCTATGCGGCCAGCGGGGGCTATTATCTGTCGGCCCTGGCAGACCATATTGTTGCCGAAGAAAGCACACTTACCGGCTCCATTGGGGTAACCGGTATGAACATCAATATATCCCGCCTCTTAGAAAAGCAGGAAATTGGTGTGGATGCCGTGGCCTTAAATGAGCAGGCCCTTTTTGGGCACCCCCTCCTGCCCCACCGCGAAGAAGACGATAAAGCCAGCATGGAGATGATTAATTATATCTATTCCCGCTTTGTGGATGTGGTGGCCGAAGGCCGAGATATGGATAAAGAAAGGGTCGATGAGCTGGGGCAGGGCCGGGTTTGGACCGGCAAACAGGCCCTAGAGTATGGCCTTGTAGATGAACTTGGGGGCCTAGACAGGGCGAGGGCAGCAATGGAAGAGCTTTTAAAAAAGAAACTCAATTATGTTACCGTCGTTCCGGGCAAAACAAATCCTTGGCGCTCAATGCTGAGTTCTTTTACTGTCTCGACAAAAATACCTAAAACGCTCAACCGCGCCTGGGAGCTTGGTGCCGATTTAGAAGCGATGGGCAGTGGCCCCCTTCTCTTGGAACCCCTGTACCTGTACCGATAGCACGTGGCGCGCCGGCAGGTGGCACTCGGCGCGCCGACAAGCAACAACCGGCGCGCCGACAGACAGCACCTGGTGCGCCGACAGGCAACAACCAGTGCGCCGACAAGCAACAACCGGCGCGCCGACAGACAGCACGTGGCGCGCCGGAAGGTGGCACCCGGTGCCCCCCTTTGCCCGCACTTTAGTTTTATGCTAATTTAAGCGGGGAGTATTTTAATGCAAACCAAGGCTAAAAAGAGCATTTTAATTATAGGTTCCGGGCCCATTGTCATTGGGCAGGCCTGCGAATTCGACTATTCTGGAACCCAGGCCTGCAAGGCCCTGCGCGACATGGGTTACCGCATTGTTTTGGTCAATTCTAATCCAGCTACAATAATGACCGACCCGGTTATGGCAGAGGCCACCTATATTGAGCCCCTGAACAAGGACAGGCTGGAACAAATTATTGCCAAGGAGCGCCCCGATTTTCTTTTGCCCAACCTAGGGGGTCAAACCGGCCTGAACCTGGCCATAGAGCTGAACAAGGCCGGCATTTTAGAAAAGTACCAGGTCGAAGTAATTGGCGTAAACCTCGATGCCATTGAGCGGGGCGAAGACCGCCAAATATTTAAAGCGATGATGGAAGAGCTGGGCATCGAAACCCCGCGCTCGGACATTGCCTACACTGTGAGCGAGGCCGAGGCCATCGCCGACAAACTTGGCTTTCCCCTTGTAGTGCGCCCAGCCTATACCATGGGGGGCTCTGGCGGCGGCCTCGTCTATAATATAGAAGAACTTCGCAGCATAGCCGGACAGGGCCTTGAACTTTCCATGACCCATCAATGCCTTATAGAGGAGTCTATTTTAGGCTGGGAAGAACTGGAAGTCGAGGTCGTGCGCGATCATAAAAATCAGATGATTGCCATCTGTTTTATTGAAAATATTGATGCCGTTGGCGTACACACCGGCGATTCTTTCTGCGCAGCCCCCTTTTTAACAATAGAAAGGGAATTGGAAGAACGCCTTAAAAGCATCGCCTTTAAAATTGTGGAGTCGGTAGGTGTTATAGGGGGCACAAACGTCCAGCTGGCCTATAACCGCAAAGAGGACCGCATCGTAATTATAGAAATAAACCCCCGCACCTCCCGTTCAAGCGCCCTGGCCTCCAAGGCCACCGGCTTTCCCATAGCTCTTATAAGCGCAAAATTGGCCGCCGGCATGAGCCTGGACGAGCTGCCCTATTGGCGCGACGGAAGCCTGGAAAAATACAGCCCTGGGGGCGCCCCCTCTGGCCAGTACATCGTTTTAAAATTTGCCCGCTGGGGCTTTGAAAAATTTAACAATATAAAGGACAGCCTCGGCACCCAAATGAAGGCAGTGGGCGAGGTAATGGCCATTGGCAAGACCTTTAAAGAGACCTTCCAAAAGGCGATTCGGGGCCTTGAAAACGGCCGCCACGGCCTGGGCTTTGCAAAAGATTTTAATAAAAAAAGCCTCGACGAACTCCTCGATGCCCTGCGTATAGCCAATAGTGAGCGCTATTTTTTACTCTACGAGGCCCTGCGTAAGGGGGCTTGCACCGAAGAACTTAGTGCTATCACCCATATTAAATCCTGGTACATCGAGCAAATGCGCGAACTCGTGAGCCTCGAAGAGGAAATGCTCAAAACCCCCGGACGTCTACCCGCCGACGAGCTCCTGTTGCAGGCTAAAAAAGATGGCTTTAGCGACAAATATTTGGCAAAAATCTTGGGGCTGCGCGAAAAAGATGTGCGTCGTCATCGTATTGCCCTAGGGGCGGTGGAGGGCTGGCACGCTGTTCCAGTGAGTGGCGTAGAAGACAAAAATTATTATTATTCCAGCTACAATGCCCCCGATTCCTCGGTGGCCAGCGAAAATGAAAAGAAAATTCTCATCCTCGGTGGAGGGCCCAATCGCATTGGGCAGGGCATCGAATTCGATTACTGCTGTGTGCACACCGCCTTAGCGCTAAAAAAAGCCGGTTGGGAGACCATTATGGTCAACTGTAATCCCGAAACCGTCTCCACCGACTACGACACCAGCGACAAGCTCTACTTCGAGCCAGTTACCTTGGAAGACGTTCTGCAAATTTGGAATAAAGAAAGGCCCTATGGCGCCATTGTCCAATTTGGCGGCCAAACTCCTTTAAACATTGCCCGCGAGCTGGCAGACGAGGGAGTGCGCATCCTAGGTACCAGCATCGACTCGATAGATATGGCCGAGGACCGCGATCTCTTTCGCAAAATGATGGAGCAACTTGATATACCCATGCCCGAGGCAGGCATGGCCACCGATATTGATGAAGCCATTGTTGTTGCCAATCGGGTAGGCTACCCCATAATGATACGGCCCTCCTTTGTGCTCGGTGGGCGCGGCATGGAAGTGGTCTACGACGAGGCCAGCCTGCGCGAATATGTGGCCCGGGCCGTAGGGGTAACCCCCGACCGCCCCCTACTTTTGGACCGCTTTTTGCGCAATGCCCTGGAGTGCGAGGCCGATGCGCTCTGCGATGGCGAAGATGTCTATATCCCCGCCGTTATGGAGCATATCGAACTTGCCGGTGTGCACTCTGGCGATTCGGCCTGTCTTATCCCCCCTATCAATATTCCCGAAAATTCGCTTCATACTATTAAAGACTACACCCAGCGCATTGCAAAGGCCCTGCATGTAAAAGGCCTTATGAATATGCAGTACGCCATCGAAGACGGGAAGGTCTATGTCTTAGAGGCAAACCCTCGGGCCAGTAGAACAGTGCCCCTGGTATCCAAGGTCTGCAACACCCAGATGGCCCAACTGGCCACCCGCCTTATGCTGGACGAAAAACTTGCCAGCCTGGGCCTGAGCGAAAAGCATATTCCCCACTTTGGAGCCAAGGAGGCTGTCTTTCCCTTCGATAAATTCCCCGAGGTAGATCCGGTCTTAGGCCCCGAAATGCGCTCCACCGGCGAGGTGCTGGGCATGGCCGATAACTCGGCCCTGGCCTTTTATAAATCGCAGGAGGCCGCCGGTAGCCTTTTGCCCACCGCGCACCACAAAGATGGCCGGGCCACCAAGGTGCTTATCAGTCTTTCGGATCGGAAGTCCCAAAGAGAAGAGGCCCTGCTTATTGGACGCTCTTTTATTGCCCTGGGCTTTAGCCTGATTGGCACCGAAGGCACCGCTGAATTCTTTAAAGAACAGGGGATTCCTTGCGATATTGTAGCCAAGATAAACGAGGGGCGGCCCAATGTAGTGGACATCATTTTAAACCGGGAAGTATCGATTGTTATAAATACCCCTTGGGCTCGTAAATCGTCTATAGCCGACGAAGAGGTAATTCGCAAGGCGGTAATAAAATATAAGCTGCCCTATTTTACCACTATTGCAGCAGCTCTTGCCGCCGCAAAGGGTATCGAGGCGGCGACAAATGGGCGGGGTGGCGTAAAATCCTTACAGGAATACCATAGGGGCATTTCGTAATATCCCAAAACGAGGGTACTACCGGCCTATTGAGCGCGGCCTATTAAGGGCGCCCTATTGAGCGCGGCCTAGTGGGCGTGGCCTATTAAGCGCGCCCTATTGAGCGTGGCCTAGTAGGCGCGGCCTCTCGGGCGCCCCGTGCTCTCTCGCAGCACCAGCTCCTGAGGATATTTAAAAACCCCGGCCGGCAGGTCGGGAGTTTTTATTCGCTCTAAAAGGCGCTCTGTCATATCCCGCCCCATAAGCCCACTAATTTGGCTTACCGAGCTCAGGCGGGGCACCGTAAACATATCGGTATCGATGCTGTCATAGCCAATAATCGAAAGGTCCTCGGGCACCGCAAGCCCTAAATCGGCAGCGGCCCGTATGCCCGCCATCGCCATTAAATCGGAGTAATACAGAATTGCCGTCGGCCTGTTTTTCATTTGAAGCAAATCCTTGGTAATCTGCCAGGCCTGCCCCATGTCGTAGCCACCATCGCGTATCAGCTCGATATCGATGGGCAGCCCCGCCTCCTCTAAAGCGAACATCCAGGCCCCCTCCCGCTGGCGCGCAGAGTTCGACTCGAAGCTAAAACCTTTGACAAGGGCAATTCTCCTGTGCCCTAAATCTATTAAATGCCTCATTGCATCGAGGCTGCCCTGGCGGTCGTCGCTGATAAAATTGTCCGAATTTGGCCCCTTAATTAAACGCTGAAAAATTATACAGGGGGTTTTAAGTTTTTTTAAAATTGATGCCAGGGCCGCATCGCCCTGAAGGCTATTTAAAATAAGCCCCTGAATATCCCGCCCAACCATACTCTCTATGGCCCTGCGCTCCCTATTGCCCAGAGCGCCATCGTCGTATTCAGTTTCCCCCTCGCCGGAAAGGATGTCGATACAGGGTTCGGTACAGGAGGTATACACGCCAAAGCCCCCCTCCCAGGCCAGCTGCTGAATAGCATGGAGAACGCCGGCAAAATAGGGGTCCGAATTGGATATGCTTATAACCCCAATCGTCCTTGTCTCGCCCATACGCAGAGATCGCGCTAAAATATTGGGCCTATAGCCCAACTCTTTTATTGCCGCCTGTACCCGGGCCCTTGTCTCTGGAGAAACCGGGCGTGTATTGTTAATGACATGAGAAACCGTGGTAAACGAAACCCCGGCGCGTGCAGCAACATCCTTTGTGGTAATCAATTAAGTGTTCTCCCCACCGTACTTTAGCCCACATAATAGCACAAGACAGGCAAAGGTAAAAGTGAAATTTAATGGGGAGTGCAAAATGGGTACTTAATTAACAAAACGGTTATAACAAAGGCCAAAAGAAAAAAGAAGCTTACCCTCAGGGGGCCCCAAAATTTTTTACGCCCTTCCCCTTTTTCGGGCGATTTAAGAGATCTCATATC
>CAZBJJ010000065.1:0-7365 GCA_964492245.1 uncultured Spirochaetales bacterium
ATTAGCTCAGTTGGTTAGAGTACAAGCATGACACGCTTGGGGTCACTGGTTCGATTCCAGTATTGCCCAAAGACATTTCGTCTGAAATGTAAAGCCATTCCGCAAGGGATGGCTTTTTTTTATAAATATTATAAAATGAAAAAATGAAGGTGCGCGCGGCCGTATATAATTTATGTGTAAAAGCTCTGTCGGAGGCCCTGGGCTTTGAAATGATAGAGCATATTGCCCGGCTTATTTTTGGTGAATATCGCATTCATCACCGGATGGGTATTCAGGAAAATATTCCCATAACCCGAGAAATGGCCGCAGATATGCTTATGCGCGATGTCGTCGATTCCGGGCTGTTTTTGGCCCTCGTTGAACGCATGATGTACATTGATAAAAACGGCTATATGGGTCGGGACTACCCCATACCGCGACTAGTGGCCCTTGTAAAGGCGGTTATAGCGGAGGGCTTTCGCTACGACGAGGTAAGTGGCCTTTTTATGGAGCATGCAGGAGCCCGAACTAGTTCTAACTGGGGGCGCTTGCAGGAAGACGAAGAGCAGCAATGTGTTTTTTTGCGCTTAGATATTGCAGATAATTCCGGCTTGGTGCGGGCGAATTCCAAGACCGAAATTGATAATGCCTATGGACATTTGCGCGATATTGTCCGCCGAGCGGTTCAAAACCGCCTGGGCAGGCTCTGGCTCTGGGAGGGCGATGGGGGCCTTGCCGCTTTTTTATTTTCGCAGAAAGAGCGCGCTGCGGTTTTTGCGGGAATGTCCATACTCCACGAGATGTTTTTTTATAACACCTTTAACAATAAGCTCAGCGCGCCAATTCGCCTGCGCATGGCCATTCATGCAGGACCGGTTCGCTATTCCTCTAGCCCTGCCAAAATTAAAGAAAACGAAACGGTGCGCGAAATTGAAATTTTGGAAAATGCCTGTACCCCTCTTAATAATTTAAGTATTTCTTCGAATATAGCCGTTACCTTTAGCTCTGGGCTCAGGGAGCTCTTTGGGCCCGATATCCAAAAAAAATCTTTTAAGTTTTGTTGCTATACACCGGGATTGATACAGGCATGAAGGCTTATTTACTGACAAGCAAGGATTTTGAACATTCATTTTTGCAGCCCATAGAGCCGATTAAAAATTGGTTTTCTATATTAGAGCCGGGGGACATCGTCTATCTGGATTTAGACGATGTGCTTATAGAACACCGGGCAGAAGTATTAAAGAGCCTTGCTAAGCGCTGTAAAACACGGTCCTGTCTTTGGGGAATATGGGATGCTTTTAATGTTTTGGATGATGTGGCTGATATTTTTTTTAACGGGGCATCCGACTATGTCTGTGCCAAGCTCGGCCTTAAGGCCATAGGCCCTAAACGAATTGCCCAAATTGCCAAATGGCGGAATTTCCAGCCAACTTCTGCAGACCAGGCTTTGGCCAAGGCGGCCGGCCATAGTAAAAAAGCAAGCAGGGAGCTGGCCTGGGACAAAATTAAAAAAGGACAGATTGTCGAAGTATATTTGGTCTATTTTTCTATTTTTGAAGGGCGAGAATTGAAAAGGCAAATGGGCGACAGCCATTATAATAACTTAATTGAACGCATGGCCAGGCTTATACAAAAAAAGCTCCTCCCCCTCGACGCCCTTCTGTGGATGAAAGGGGAGGGCAACCTTTTATTTTTAGTTCAAAGTGGGCACTCTCGCATTGAAGATTTTATAGAAATTTTGCTGCATCTTTGCCTAGATATGAATATTGACTCGTTTGAGCAATTGGCCCTCTCTTTTGCCCTCCCCCTTGTCTGTGCCATCCACCGGGGAAGTCTACCCTTTGCCCCAACCGGTCAAACGGGAACCCTAATTAGCGAGGACGTGAATTATATCTATCACTTTGGCGAAAAGGGGGCAGAGAAAAATAGAATTACTATTTCCTCCGATGCCAGTCCCCTTCTTTCCAAGGAGGTCCAGCATTTATTTGCACCGGCTGGTCCCTTCGAAGGCAAAGAGCGTTGGCAGTCCCTCTGTTTTCTCCCTTGAGTTTTTAAGATTCTTCCTCTATGCTAACCGAACTACTTAACAAGTAGACCTTGGTTCAAGGGTGCGGTGGATGCTGCAATACATATAATTTGGAAGCAAAGATGAAGAAGTTTTTTATTGTCCTTTTGGGGGGCATTCTTGTTTTGGGATCTTGTAAAGAAAAAAGTGGCGAAGGAAATGTCGCTGCCGACTACGATAAAAAAGAAGTTGCCTATGCCCTGGGAGTGGCAATGGGTACCTCTCTAAAAGAGACCAATTTAAATTTAGATTATGAATCGTTTCGAAAGGGCTTTGAACAGGCTATGGAGGGGAAAAAACCCTCTATCGATCCAGAAGAGGCCGACTTGATAATACAAATGGCAATTTATTCAGAGATGAATAAAAAGGGCTCGAAGAATCTTATCGAGGGCAACGAATTTCTCGAAAAAAATGCCAAAAAGGCCGGTATTAAGACAACTGAATCTGGTCTGCAGTACGAAATTGTAAGCGAGGGGACTGGATTTACACCGGCTAAAACCGATGTGGTAAAGGTCGATTACGAGGGGCGTCTGTTAGACGGGACAGTCTTCGATTCCTCCTACGAAAGGGGCGAACCAGCTGTCTTCCCCCTCGATCGGGTTATTCCGGGTTGGACCGAGGGGCTACAGCTTATGACGGTTGGCAGCACCTATAATCTCTATATCCCCTCTTCTTTGGCCTATGGGGAGCAGGGGGCGGGAGCCATGATTGGCCCGAATGCCACCCTTATTTTTAAAGTAAACCTTATTAGCATCGAAGAGATGCCAGATATCACTAATTGATATAAGGCCTATTCGTCGGGGAGCCTTCGAACTGCTCCCCTGTCGGCGCTTTCGGCAAAGAGGGCATAGGCACGCAGGGCCCTGCTTATTTTTCTGTCCCGGCTCAGGGGCTTCCAGGCAGCTATGCCGCGGGCTTCCTGTTGTTTTGCTCTGGCTGCCAGAACCTCCGGCGCAATGTTCAGTTCGAGCTTGCGTTGGGGTATATCAATTATAATAGTATCTCCCGTTTCAATTAAAGCTATTTCACCACCACTGGCCGCTTCGGGGCTTACATGCCCAATAGAGAGCCCGCTGGTGCCTCCGGAAAAACGCCCGTCGGTTATAAGTGCGCAGGCCTTGCCCAGTTTTTTGCTCTTTAAATAGCTGGTGGGATAGAGCATTTCCTGCATGCCCGGGCCACCTTTGGGGCCCTCGTAGCGAATAACCACGACCATACCTGCCTTTACTTCTCCGGCAAGAATACCGGCAACGGCATCCTCTTGGCTTTCAAATACTATGGCCTGGCCCTCGAAGTGGAAGAGCTCCTCCTCGACACCGGCGGTTTTTACAATGGATCCGTTTCGGGCAATGTTGCCATACAGGACGGCCAGGCCCCCATCGTTATAGTAGGCCTGCTCAATGCTGCGAATACATCCCTTGTTGCGGTCGAGGTCCAGGCTTTGGTAGCTGGCATTCTGGCTGCCGAGAACGAGATTCCGCTTGCCCCCCGGGGCAGCAAGGTACCAGGCTTTTGCCGGGGCCAAGTGCTTATCGCCCATGCCTTCGCCAAGAATGTCAAAGCGGCGCAGGGCCTCTTCGAGGCTGGGGTAGTCGACCCTGGAGACCGAAACATCTAAAAGACCGCCTCGCTGTAGTTCGGCTAAAATGCCCATTATACCACCGGCGCGGTGGACATCTTCTATGTGGTAGGCAGTGGTATTGGGGGCCACCTTGCAGATATTGGGGGTCGTACGCGATAGGGCATCGATGTCCTTCATGGTAAAATCGACACCGGCTTCGTTGGCAATTGCCAAAAGGTGTAGGACGGTATTGGTGCTGCCCCCCATCGCAATATCCAAGCGCATTGCATTGGTAAAGGCCGCCTTTGTGGCAATGCCCCGCGGTAAGAGGCGTTCGTTGCCCGTTGCGTAGTATTCCTCTGCCAGTTCGCAAATTCTAAGTGCCGCCCGCTCGAAGAGCCTGTTGCGATATTCGTGTGTTGCCACTAAGGTGCCGTTGCCTGGAAGGGCCAGCCCCAATGCCTCGTTAAGGCAGTTCATCGAGTTTGCCGTGAACATACCCGAACAGCTGCCACAGGTGGGGCAGGCCGAGCGTTCAACCTCGTACAGGCTCTCCTCGCTCACCGATTCATCGGCAGCCATGACCATGGCGTCGATTAAGTCGATATTGTGGTCCACCGACCTTGCCTTACCGGCCTCCATGGGGCCACCAGAGACGAAAATGGTGGGTATGTTTAAGCGCATTGCCGCCATCAGCATGCCGGGGGTTATTTTATCGCAGTTGGAAATACAGATAAGGGCATCGGCACGGTGGGCATTTACCATATATTCGACACTGTCGGCAATGAGATCGCGCGAGGGAAGGCTGTACAGCATGCCTTCGTGGCCCATGGCTATGCCATCGTCAATAGCTATGGTATTAAATTCTGCAGCAAAAAGGCCCTGCTTTTCTATTATTGCCTTAACTTTTTGGCCAATATCGTGTAAATGGACATGGCCGGGCACAAACTGGGTAAAGCTATTGGCAATGGCAATAATGGGTTTGCCAAATTGAGACTCTTGCATACCATTTGCCCGCCAAAGGGATCGGGCGCCGGCCATAATACGGCCGCCTGTACTAGTTTCGGAACGTAACTTGGGCATATCGCCTCCTTATAATATTATAGTATCCAGTAGGCTTTTTTCATACAAGAGTAGACAGGCTTTAAGCGGGTATAAAAGCCTTGAGCACTGCGGTAAAGCTTCCGATATTTTTAGAAGAATGAGGAAGCTATCAATTTTATCCTGCTCTGTACTTCTCTTTCTCTTGGTACCCATAGGTGCCCAGGAATTAGTGCATAGTCTTAAAAAAGGCGAGACCGTCTATTCCCTCGCGAGGGAGTATGGCGTGCGCCCCAGCGATATTTTAGACCTAAACAATATTAAAGATGCCACAAAACTGCAGGCCGGGCAGAGGTTAAAAATTCCCAAAACCTCTGTTGTGCCCCTTAGCACGGCGGTGGCTGTTCCAGAAGATGCATCAATTATCTGGGTGGAATACCAGGTGAGTAAGGGCGATACCCTGTATGGTTTAGCCCGTAAGTATGACACCAGTATTAAGGAATTGATTGTAAAAAACGGCCTAAAGGAGGGCAGCCCGCTAAAACTTGGGGCAAAAATTAAGGTGCCACAGACCCAGCCAATAGTGCCCTATTCCCTGGCTGAATCCTCGCCGGCACCCTTGGTGGATCCGCGCAAGACAAGTAGCAAGCCGAGCTCTGTCAATCTGAACTGGCCTATTAAGGCTCTTGAATTAAAATATTTGCAGGGAAAGCTCTCGGGAGTTTTAATTACCGGCAGGCAGGGGGAGCAGATTACCTGTGTCAGCCCGGGAACGGTGGTATCGGCTGGGCCCTATCGCGGCTTTGGGCTGGTGGTGATTGTGCGGGGCGACAATGGCTATTTGTACGTCTACGGCGGTTGTGATACACTACTGGTGCAAGAGGGCAGGCAGGTGGCAAGGGGCAGTGTGTTGGGCAATTTGGGTATCGATTCCCTTTCTAACAGCGCACAGATGCATTTTTTAGTTTACAAGGGCGATAAGGCAATTGACCCGGCAAAGGCACCGGGAATTTTATGATATATTTTATGGACAAGATAAAGCAAAGGAAGATACATTGGTAAAAAAATCGGGCAGCTCTCGGGCCAAATCGAAAATAAAATCTAAGGCCTCAAAACAGGACCGGGAACTAGATCCTCTAGCCCTATATTTAAAACAAATTTCTCGTTTTGCCCTGCTCTCCGCCCAAGAGGAGCAGGTTTTGGGCGAGAAAATTGTTATTGCTCGCAATGAACTGCAGGCTCTCGACGAGTCTAAGGGGAACGAGGGGCTAGAGGGAACGGCCCGCGATTTGCGTGTTAAGCTGGCAGAAAAGCTCACTGTTTTAAAGAACCAAATGATTAACGCAAACTTGCGTTTAGTTGTCTCCATTGCAAAGGGCTACCAGCACCGAGGTCTGTCTCTATTGGATTTAATCGACGAGGGCAATATTGGCCTGATAGAGGCAGTGGAGAGGTTTGATTACTCTCGGGGCTGCCGTTTTTCCACCTATGGCACCTGGTGGATTCGCCAGGCAATTATTAAAAGCTTGGCCGACAAGGGGCGGATAATTCGCATTCCTATTCACATGCTCAATACTATTAAAAAATGTTATTTTGTCTCTAAGGAGCTTACCCAGGATCTTGGGCGCGAGCCGACGGCTACTGAGCTTTCCGACTATCTTGGCCTGAGTGCGGCTAAGGTAGAGGAGGTCATGAAGCTTTCCCAAGAGACTACGAGCCTGGATTCTACGGTGGACGACGACAATGTAACGCGTTTAACGGATCTTATTAAGGATGATCGCCTAAAAGAGCCTTCCGATCTTGTTTTTTCTATGGCCCTGTCTCAGACTATTGGCGAAATACTGGATGATTTACCGGAACGTGAGCGCAGGATAATTGAGATGCGCTATGGTATTGGGGGCGGGGCCCCCATGACATTGGAGGAGACGGGCAAGGTCTTGGGCATTACCCGGGAGCGGGTCCGCCAGATACAGGAAAAAACCATTGGAAAGTTGCGGCTTTTACGCGAGCTCACCGACTATGTCGAACAACCTTAGGGTCAGGTACTAAATCCTTACCTGTGGCTTATCAACAGGATAGTGCGAATAAACACCCTACAAGGTATATTGATGCAATATGCCTTGTAGGGTATAATCTGTACAAAGGAGTGGAATAGTCAATATAAGTGCAGTCCCCAAATACCCCAAATATTTAAGCAACAGCCTTTGGATCTGATGCTTTTCCTTGATAAACAGACGGAGGAAATCCGTCTTCAGTTACGGTAGTTATTCTGACCGTATTGTAATATGCAAAAGTATATCGCCAAACCTCCTTTTTCACTTCTTCAACCGTCATATGCGCGGTATCGAGCTTGTAGAGTTTTTCCTTCTTGAGCGTTGCAAACCAGCTTTCCATACGAGCGTTATCGTAGCACTTATCAGTAGAGGGTGTGCTTTGAATTGCATGAAAACTTCCGAGTGTTTTCTTGTATTTTCTACTTGTATACTGGCTCCCTCCATCGCTATGGATGATGATTCCAGCTTCCGGTTTTCTCAGCTTATAAGCATCACATACTGTCTTAATGCAAAGCTCTTTTTTCTTATTCGTATCCATTGCAAGACTTACAATCTCACCTCTATAGCAGTCAAGCATTGGTGAAATATAGAGTATCCCATCAATCGCAAGAGATGGCACATAGACGAGTCTCTTTTGCAGCGAGCAGTAAAACAAGCAATCACAA
>CAZBJJ010000066.1:0-6741 GCA_964492245.1 uncultured Spirochaetales bacterium
AAACAGCGCCAAGTGGAGCTGGAAGGCCTTGTGCGTCGCTATCAGGCCCAGCAGGAAGAAATTGCAAAGACCGAAGATTTTATCCGGCGCTTTAGGTATCAGGCTACGCGGGCGGTTATGGTGCAGGAGAGAGTTAAGCGTTTGGAAAAGCTTGAGCGCATTGAAATTCCCGAAAACTTAAAAAAAATCCGTCTGCGCTTTCCCGAGCCCCCGCATTCAGGGCGGCTGGTGCTGCGCGGTTACGGTCTCGGCCGTGTCTATGGCCAGCATCGGGTCATTGGAAAGCTCGATGTAAGCATTGAGGCTGGCGAAAAACTCTTGGTGGTGGGCAAAAATGGGGCGGGGAAGTCCACGCTTTTGCGCATTTTAGCGGGTATCGACAGCGATTACGAGGGCTCTTTCGAGCTGGGCACCGATGTGTCCATTGGCTATTTTTCGCAGGATGTGGCGGCAGACTTGGTGGGCGATACCGATATTCTGTCCTGGTTGGAGGGGCGGGCTCCCACCGCCTTAATTCCCCGCCTGCGCGATCTGCTTGGTGCTTTTTTATTCCGGGGCGACGATATTTATAAGAGTTTACAGGTGCTGTCCGGTGGCGAAAAAAGCCGGCTTGCGCTTTTGTCCCTGCTTTTGCGCCCGGTCAACCTGCTTATTTTAGACGAGCCAACAAACCACCTCGATATTCACTCTAAGGATGTGCTCTTGCAGGCCCTACAGGATTATCCGGGGACGGTTATCTTTGTCTCGCACGACCAGGGCTTTATGCAGGCCCTGTCTACCCGGACGCTGGAGCTTACCCGCAATGGCAGGCACCGCATGTTCTTGGGGAATTATGCCTATTACCTGGAGCGCCTTGCCAGAGAGTCTTCGCAGCCTTCGGTCGCTTCGCAATCGGAGATTGCGGCACAATCAGAGATTGTGGTTAGTGATGCCGCAGATTTCCGCGAAGAACAAAAACGGCTACAGGCCCTTGTGCGCCGACTAAGGCGGCAGGAGGGCGAATTGCTCGAAGAAATCGATGGCCTTGAACAGGCGCTGGCCGGGGAGCAAGAGCGAATGGCCAGCAGCGAGGTCTACAGCGATGGCCTTAAAGCAAGTCAATGTGCCAGCCAGATTAAAAACCTAGAAGATGCTATATTTAAACAGACCCAACTCTGGGAGGAGCTCGGCCGACAATTGCAGGAAGCACAGAGCAAGCTGTCCCAACTTGTGTAGGAGGTATATATGAATATTTTAATAATTGGCGGTGCCGGCTATATTGGCAGCCACGTTGTGCGGGAATTTTTAGATGCAGGGCATCAGATAAGCGTCTTCGACAATCTTTCTACGGGCTTGGAAGAAAATCTCTTTGCCCAAGCTACTTTTATTAAGGGTGATATTTTAAACCCCAGCGACCTCGCCGCTGCAATGAAAAAAAATTTTGATGCCATTGTGCATCTGGCCGCCTTTAAAGCAGCCGGCGAATCGATGCTCAAACCGGAAAAATATTCGATTAACAATATCGTTGGGACCATCAATATACTGAATGCGGCGGTGGCAGCGGAAATAAAATACCTCGTCTTTTCATCCTCGGCAGCCGTTTACGGCGAGCCTGCCTATTTGCCCATCGACGAGGAGCACCCCACAAATCCGGAAAACTACTATGGCTTTACCAAGCTCGAAATTGAGCGCCTATTGCACTGGTACGACAAATTAAAGGGCCTGCGCTTTGCCGCTTTGCGCTATTTTAATGCCGCCGGTTACGACAGTGCGGGCCGTATTTCTGGCCTCGAAAAAAACCCCGCAAATCTGTTGCCGGTGGTCATGGAGGTGGCCAGTGGTATGCGAGAAAGGATGCAAATTTTTGGGGATGATTACGACAGCCCCGATGGAACAGGTGTGCGCGACTATGTACATGTCAGCGATTTAGCCCGTGGCCATCTTATGGCCTTGAATTGGCTTGCCAAAAACAATGCCAGCTTAACGGTAAATTTGGGCAGCGAAAAGGGTATTTCTGTTTTAGAGCTCATTGAATCGGCTCGAGCCATAACCGGCAAACCCATTCCTGCGGACATTGTTGCGCGCCGGCCCGGCGATCCGGCAAAGCTCTATGCAAGCTCGGCAAAGGCGCGCGAACTATTGGGTTGGCAGGCCCAGGTTTCCGATGTCGACAGCCTCGTAGGCAGTAGCTGGCAGGCCTATTCTCGGGGGCTTAAAGAGGATGCATAAAATGCCAGAGATACATTTTGCCCCAATAGATTCATATATTGATGCCTCTACCGCCCTGCTCATACAGCTGCAGGAGCTTTTAACCAGTATCCCCGCAATTTCCCCCGACTCCGGCGGAGATGGGGAGCTGGACAAATGCCTGGCCCTAGAGGCCTGGCTTAAAGAACAGGGGCTCAACAATGTTGAACGTTTCGATGCCCCCGACCCTCGGGCAAAGGGGGGCATTCGCCCCAGCCTTGTGCTCAGTCTGCCAGGGCCCTTACCCGGGGCCCAGGGCCCGACCCTGTGGATTATGAGCCATTTAGATGTGGTGCCCCCGGGGGAAATTGCGCTTTGGTCGCGGGACCCCTGGAAGCTACATGTGGAAGATGGCCGCCTGTATGGGCGCGGTGTGGAGGACAATCAGCAGGGGCTCTGCGCCAGCCTTCTGGCCGCCCTAGCCGTAAAAAACACCGCCAGCGGAGCTGGTGCCGACAGTTTCGCTGGTGCCGACAGCTCTGCTGGTGCCGACAGCTTTGCTGGCGCCCCAAGCCATGTTAAGTTGCTCTTTGTAGCCGACGAAGAAATGGGCTCTAAATACGGCATTCAGTGGCTCTTAGAAAACACCGACCTCTTCGGCCAAGACGACCAGGTGCTCATACCCGATGGCGGAGACGCCAAGGGCGAGGGCATTGAGATTGCCGAAAAAAATTTGCTTTGGCTGCGCTTCAAAGTGCTGGGACAGCAGGCCCATGGTTCCCGCCCCGATCAGGGCGTCAACGCCCAGGTGGCCGCAGCCGAGCTTTCGTTGCGCCTTTACCGGGGCCTACCTGTACGCTTTTCTGCACGCGATGCCCTCTTTGAGCCCGACAGAAGCACCTTCGAGCCCACCAAGGTCGAAAACAATGTGCCCAATGTAAACACCATTCCCGGCGAATCTGTTTTTTATATGGATATGCGCATTCTTCCACAGTACAGCCTACAGGAGGTGCTTGCCGAAGTGCGCAAAATCTGCGATAAGCTGGAAGAAGAATTTAGCGTGCAGATTTCGTACAAAAGCGAGCAGGCGGTTCAGTCGCCGGCCACCCCCGCCGATTCCCCCTTAGTTAAAAATTTAAGCCGGGCAATTCGGGCCGTCTATGCCAACAGCCCGCGCACTATGGGCATTGGGGGCGGTACTGTGGCCTCCTATTTGCGCAATCGTGGCATTCACTGTGCAGTCTGGGGCCGCTTGGATGAGATGGCCCATCAAATTGATGAATATGCCATAATCGAAAATATTTTGGGCGATGCCAAGGTCATGGCCCGCCTAATGCTGGGGGCATAGCTGAAAATCCCGCTTATTACCCGCATTCAAGATTTGCCGCCACCTCTGCGCGACAGCCTTAGCGAAGAGGAAAAAAATGCCATAGCTCGGGCCCTGCCACCCTTTGGCATTACCCCCTTTTATGCCTCCTTAGCGGGAAGCGATCCCAGCGATCCTATCCGCCGGCAGTGCATTCCCAGCCCATTGGAGGCCCTTACCTCTGCCGGGGAAACAGAGGACCCCCTCGGGGCGCGCCACCACTTAGTGGGGGGCCGCTTGATACATCAATATAAAAACCGTCTACTGGTGCTCTCTGTGGGGCATTGCGCCGGCTATTGTCGCCATTGTTTTCGCCGAGACTGGGAGGAATTCCAAGCCCCCTGGCTTTCGCCGGCCCAGCTGGATGAATTAGAAGACTATATCGGCGAGCACCCCGAGCTGGACGAGGTCCTTATATCCGGCGGCGACCCCTTGGTGGCCAGCAACCGAGCCTTAAAGGATTTGTTTAAGCGCATTCGACGGGCAGAGGGCCCTGGGCCAAAGCTGATAATTCGCATAGGCAGCCGCCTGCCACTTACCTGGCCACAGCGAATAAATAAAGGCCTTGTTCGCATATTGGCCACGGCCAGACCCTTGCGCATTATGCTCCATGTAAATCATAAGCGCGAACTTGCCCCCGAGGTTTTAAAGGCCATTGCCCGTCTTATCGATGCCGGTATCCCCATTCATAGCCAGACAGTGCTTTTAAAGGGCGTTAACGATACGCTTACAGACCTTAGCCAGCTCTTTCGCTCCCTAGTCGTTCACGGCATCAGCCCTTATTACCTATTCCAAGGCGATCTTGCTCGGGGAACGGCCCATCTGCGGGTCGACTTAAAAGAGGGGGCCAAATTATACCGGGAAGTTAAAAAAGCAATATCCCCCCTGGCCTGTCCCCAATACACCCTAGACCTGCCGGGTGGGCTTGGAAAAATGCCCGTCCCCGAGGCCGATGCCTTAATATTGGACGAAGAAGCCCCCTTTCCCGCCTATAAACTGATGAGCGCAGAGG
This sequence comes from uncultured Spirochaetales bacterium, assembly GCA_964492245.1. GTDB lineage: Bacteria > Spirochaetota > Spirochaetia > Treponematales > Breznakiellaceae > CAZBJJ01. Next base: position 4,545 of record CAZBJJ010000066.1, read on the forward strand.
GAAAAATATGCCATTATCCCCTCGGATAGGGCCTGTGCTTTAAATTTGCCCATATAGTGCTGGACTAAAATGGAGCTTTTTGCTATATTTCTGACTGTGCCCCTGAGTTGGCAGGGAATAATTTTTGGCGCCGTACCCAAGCGGTAAGGGAGAGGTCTGCAAAACCTTTATGCAACGGTTCGAATCCGTTCGGCGCCTTTTTATCAATTTTATATTGCTCAATTATTTACATCCTCTTTAATTGTTGACAAAGCCTATCCGCTGTCTTATTATTATCCATTAAAGGAGATTCCTATACATGAATTCAACAAAAAGTAAATTGATTGATATGCCAAAATGCGAATTGCATGTACATGCCGAAGCAATTGTAAGTGCCGAAACCTATTTTTTATTAAATCAAAAATATAAAGCTATTACCGACATTGCCACAGTCGAAGATTTTAAAAACCTCTTCGATATTAAATCGCTCAAAGATATGATAGACAATTTTTATTTGCTTCAATCTCTTTTTCGAGCCGAAGAGGACTATGTCTATCTTATAAAAGATGTGGCGGACTACTGCGAGGCCAATAATATCATATATATGGAAATGCATTTTTCGCCCACAATGATCCGCAAAAACGGCTATATTCCCTTTGATCGCGTTTTGGAAATTGTTCTGGAAGGCCTTGCCAATCTGCGCAAAGAGGGGGGGCCCAGTGTGGAAATAATTGTAGATATTTCGCGCTCCTTCGGCGTGGATAACGCAATGGAAAACCTCGACTTCGTTTTAAACCACAATAGAAAAATTGCCCACAAGATTATTGGCATTGGCTTTGGCGGTCAGGAGCAGGGTAATTCCTGTCTTCCCTATTTCAAGCTCTTCGAAAAAGCACGCGCCAATGGCCTGAATGTGGTTATCCATGCTGGTGAGGAGGTGGGGCCGGAATATATCTGGGAGGCCCTAGAGTGCAAGGCTCAGCGCATTGGCCATGGCACCAGTGCCTTTAAAGATCCCAAGCTCATTGCAGAGTTGCGCTCCCGTCAAATTCCCCTAGAAATTTGTCCAACCAGCAATATCATTACGGGAAAAATCGTCGCCCGCTACGAGGACCATCCGCTTGCCACATATCATCGCGAAGGCCTAGCCATCTGCATAAACACCGACGATCCGGTACTTTTTAATACCACTTTAAACAGGGAGTTTAGCCTTGTCCATTCAAAGACCTCCCTTAGTGAAGAAGATCTGCTGGCCATTAACCGCAAGGCCTTTACCTTTGCCTTTTCTCCAGAAAAGGAGCGTCTTTTGAGCATGGTGGATGCTTGGTCAAAATTCCCGGTAACTTAATACTAGTTCCCCAAAGCCTGCACCTGGGCAGCCCAGGTGAAAGATTCGATAAACTAGTTTTATATTGTAAGATGCTTGGTTTTCTAAAAAGGAGAAAAACATGAAAAAAAAAAATAATAATTCTAAGCATTTTGTTGCTAGCTGTTTTTATTACACAGGGTGTTCTGGCAGCGGAAAGTATTTTTCCCATTGAGGTTAAGGCCTGGGGAGGGGCAAATTCTTGGCCCGTAGGTATCGTAATGGCTGATGAGATAATGAGGGGCATTGGCGAAGACATGAAATTAGAAACCACTGGCTTTTCTTTTGGTGCGGACCTCTTGTTGCTCAATCCTAAAGGTTTTCAGCTCGGCCTAGGCTTTGCATATCTTCCCGTTTTTTCCCTGGCAATGACTGAATACTACGACCCAGGCGATTGGCTAAAAGTAAAAACTATACATGCCCTAGTTCCGCTAACTGTCGACGTAGTTTTTAACTCAAAGAATTATTATACCAATTTAGGCATTGGGGTGGGCTGGCTAAAAGCGTGGCCAAAAATTTCTTATCGTACCTTTAGCCCAGAAGTCGAAGCAGAAATAAAAAGTTTTGAGGATAGTATTGAAAATTTTGATATTGGCACTGTTTTCCTAATAAAGGCCGGATCTGGCTGGAATATTCCTGTATGGAAAAATCTAGCAATCGACTTTGGCGGAAAAATATATGTTCCCTTTAGTGCTAATTTTAGCGAAATTGATGATAATACCCCATCACCATTACTTGCATTGATTTTCTCGCAATTTAATGTCCATGTGGGGCTAAGCTATTACTTTTAGCTAGTTCCCCAAAGCCTGCACCTGGGCTAGCCCAGGTGAAAGATTCGATAAACTAGTTTAT
>CAZBJJ010000067.1:0-6260 GCA_964492245.1 uncultured Spirochaetales bacterium
TTCTATTGCTGCCTGCATTAAAAGTAGAGTCAGCAGTAATATGCAGATTACCCGCAAGGCCCAGGTTAAAATTCATTGATAAAGAAGTGTTTGCCGCTTTGCTGGCATCGCCAATAACGAGGTTGTAATAATCTAGGCTACCGTAATCCTGAATAAAACCGCCTGTTCCGTAGTAGACGGTGGTCCCGGAAGTCGTATCTGTTTTATTGAGCTTGTTTTCTACCGCTGTTGTCGTCGGCATTCGGTAGAGCGTTCCAAGGTTATTAAATGTGCCGCTAATATGTAATGTAAAATCGGCAATATCCAGGCTGGCCCCGTTTTCGATACTCAGGCTTTGCACGTTTGTATTGGCGGTAAGTTGGGGTGCATGGCCCACTCCGGCGGGAATACTCACTATCGAGGTAGGGCCGGGAACTGTTGCTGGGTTCCAGTTATTTGCTGTCTGCCAGTCTGTAGAGTCGACGCCCGTCCAGACATGCCCACCAGGATCCCATCCATTTGTAGAGGAAAGTGTGGAAAAATAGGCCAAGCCATTTCCACCGGAGCCAATAATGTTGTTGTTGGTGATGTTGGCATAAAAGGCTGTGGCGCGAGCAGATGCACGCAAGTTTATGCTAGCACCGGAAAGCTCGATGGGCGAACCTGCCAGGCCGGAAATTTCAAAGCTCCCGCCAGTGGCAATGTACTGGATACTATTTAGTATAATCTGCTTTCCGGCGGCACTGCTGCTTACATGGGTAAAGATCGAGCTGCCAGAGATCTGGCTTTCTCCGCTGCCCATCAATTCGAGTCTACCGTTAACGTTTTGGGTGCCATTGTTTTCCCAGTTTCCATAGAGCAAGATAGTATTGCCCTGTAAATTGAGCTGGACACTGGTATCAATTAGAATGTTTCCCCGAACACTTATATCCTGGGCAAGGCTATAAGTGCCTTCGATTTTTAAATTAAAATAATCATCGCCGGCATAGGTTTGAATACCTCCGGCACTATCTGCATAGACTACGAGCCCTGAGCTGGCATCGGTCTTGCTTACAAAATCGCTTCCACTGCGACGCAGGGTCCCTAAATTGGTAAAAACACCATTGATGGTTATTGTATTGCCATCGGTCGACAGCTCTGCGCCTTCGTCAATTGAAAGATTGTTAAAAGCCAGCGACTTACTCAATGTGGTGCTACCGGTAATATGTATACTTCCACTTCCGGGGCTAAAGCTACCGGGCGAAAAATTCCCCCCTATATGTATCGTGCTCGCATGGGACACAAGGCTGTTCGGCGAAAAATTTCCTCCCACAAAAATAGTGCTATTTCCCGCCTCTAGGCTTCCGCCCGCTGCGCTGGTCAGGTCGGCATCAATATTTAATTGATAATCGTCTGTTACAAGTTTCCCTTTAAGCTCAAGGCTTCCATTTATATTGATGTCTCCAAGTTGGGTAACGACGGCGCCGCTCTCTATACTTATATTAAAAAAACTGCCTGCAGCCAATTTGGCAGAACTGCCGGTCAGGATTACCCTGCTCGTTGCCGGTGTAACATTGCCCGCCAGCCAATCGCCCCCCAGAGAAATAGTGGCGCTACCTGCCACGATGTTTCCCATACCAGAAACCGAACCAGCCACATCAACATTTCCCGAACCCAGAATAAGCTTGCCACTGCCTTCAACTATAAGTTTGCCATCAACCTGGAGTGCATTATTGTTTGTACTAAGATCGAGGCTGCCTGCGCGAATAATGAGGTCGCCGGCGACATGGAGGTTCTGCCCCGAAGGATGGGTGAATGTTTCGTTCCAGGAATCAATCTCCAAGTTAAAATAATCTGGGCCCGTCCCATAGTCTTGAATTGCCCCGCCACTACCTTCGTAGACTACGGTGCCAGAATTCGTGTCGGCCTTGCTAAAAGATGCACCAGCCTGGCGAAACAGGGTGCCCTGTAAATCGTATTGGTCGTATATATTAATTGTTCCGCTGGTTTGACGCAGCCAGGCTTTAGGAGCTATGCTTAAGTTTTGTAATGCGACTGTACCGACCTCTGGATAACTAAAAAGACCGGAGGGGATAATTACAGTGGGGTTATTGGTTGGAAATGCACCGCCATCCCAGTTGCCCGTGTCGCTCCAGTCTCCATTGCTGGCATTCCCATTCCAAATAAAGGCAGACTGTGTAAAACCAGACCAGCCCGTGTTGTTGCCTAAATCGGTGTTTGTCCCCGTTGCTGTTAGGTGGATAATGGCATGTGAATCGCCCACTTTTATGTTCTGAAGTGATACAGAAGACGCGCTTACCTCGAAATACCACTGATCGTTGCCTGAGCCCCCCCAGCTTATAAGGCTTACATTTTCTCCGATGGTCAGGGCGCTGGTAACTTCCTGCGTGCTGCCAACCTCGAAGGCTAAAATTTTCCCATTTTTATTGCTGAAAAAATCTCTAAAGATGGTATCGCCAGTAAAGTAAGTGGTTTTATCTGGGTTTTCAAAGGAAACCTGGCCCGCATTGTCTTTAAAGCCCCCTGTTCCAGCATAATTTGTCCAGTTGCCCTGTATGTGTAATTCAAGCCAGGAAGAAATAGTCAGTTCGCCTTCGCTTTGAATTACAATGTCCCCTTTTACCGTTATGGTGTTGCTTAATGTATATTTTCCTTTAATTTCTAAATTCCAAAAGTCTTTATTTCCGCTGATAGTACCTGTTCCAGTAAGCTGAATGGTACCCGCTGTAGGCGCAAAGGCAATCTCCGAGCTATCCCAATTGCCAGCAAGGCTGTGGGTAAAGCTCCCCGGGTTAAAGCTGCCACCATTCATGCTAAGGCTATTGACAATAGTCCAATTGCCGGTGGCAGTGCGTGTGCCCAAATCTAAGCTTAGGTCATAAAAGGAATAGGATGCGGTATTACCGGTGTCAGTAAAAATTACCTTGCTTGTGCCTGCTGTAAAGCTACCTGGTGTAAAATTGCCATCCACGGAAATATTTGCCGCATTGCCATTAAGGTTTCCTGGGCCGACAACCGCGGGTAGGAAGAGGCTGCCAGTCTCTGCATCAAAGCTTTCACCTTCGGGTATAAATAATTTATATCTAAGTTCTGTATCGCTGGTGCTACTGCTAATTATTGGCCAATTTGCGGTATAGATCCCGCCGCCGGCTGCGTGTATGTCTGATAGTTTTGGATGGCTCCCATTGTCGTTGCGCACAATAACCGATCCAGCGTATATATCAATATTATAAAGATTTTCCCCGCCAAAGCGGCTGAGCGTGCCCCCACCTACAGATCCAGTAGAAATATATGCCAAGAAGGCATCGCCTAGATTTATACTGCCAACATCTATGGCCTTGCCCCAGTAGCCATTGGCGTCGCTGATAGCGGTATCTACCAGAGTGCCCTCCACAATAAGGGCGATGCTTGCACCGGCAAGGGGGCTATGCCCCTCATCGGCATAGACCCTGCCACCAATAAAGACCTGTTCGTTTCCACCGCCCTTTGGGTTATTTTGGTTTGTGTAACTGGCCGCAATCCAATCTGCCGAGCGCGCCACATTCGAAAAACGTAGTTCATCGACAGCTCCATCAAAATGGCGATAATAAGTTGGGTCTGTGGTGGCGTTGCCAATCACAAAATATTGATTAGCAATGCCCGCTTTAAGGGTCGGCCCGTCATTTGGCCCAATCGTAGTAGTTAATGTCTGAGATACACCATTGATAAAAAGTTTGTTTAAGCTATTATTTGCGGTGTTAATGCTTGCGGCAACATGGTACCAAGAGCCAGGAGTAATTGAGTTGGTCGGGGTGTTATAGCCCGTGGATCCAGCTGTGGTATTAAATACCAGACGTAAATGCCGGTTTCCTCCACTTCCCCTTGTCATAAAACTGATAATATTGTCTGCATCTGCGCCCGTATTTGCCTTGCTAAAAAATCTGGGATAGGTATTATCAGTGGAATCTGGGCGAATCCAGGCCTCTATCGTAAACTCGCTCCAGGTATCGGTGTTAATATTGTCTAAATCGATATAGCTAGGATTAGTTTTAAACTCTTGCCCCTTGCCAGTATGTGGCGGAGCACTGCCACTGTTGACCGTGTTGTTGTGTTTTAGGCCATCTATGGCATTGTCGGTGGAGTCGTAGTAGATGGATCCGGTTTCGTCCAGATGGTGAACCATTTTGTAATTGCTGTCCCAGACGGCATGGGCATTTTCCTGGGCTGGTGCTGCGGGGTTGCCGTAATACATATAGATAATGCTGTCGCCACTGGCCGGCAGGTTTGGTATGCGCAACCATGCCCGCAAGAGGGAGCTTGCAGGCTGCCAAGCCTCTATTTCGTAATCGATTTTTTGCCCTGCCACATCGGTAAAAAATATATCTTGTCCATTTAATTTGGCTTTGGAAAAGACTGGGTTGGCCCCATCAATTTTAATAAGAAAGGGAAAATCGTTAAGGGCCACTGAACCATAGTCCGAGGCTGTTATTTCTATTTCTTGTCTGTATGGCCAGGCGGGGTCGTACCAATTGTCGGCAACAAGCAGGGTCTTTCCTACAAAGGTCATCAGTATTGCCAAAAACAAGTTTGCATTGCGTCGGCCAAAGTAGGGGCGTCTGTAGGCCTTGGCGAACAGTCTATGTAAAATACCTAATTGCATATCGTAAGCCTCTTATCAATTAAGGGCCGCTAAAAACCAAGTTTTAAGCGGGCAAGTTTTTAGCAAAAACACATCCTTAGGGATGGGAAAATAAGGTGCTCGGTCCAACGGACTTTGCCCTATTATACTATAATAGTACCCCGAATCTTTCACTTACACAAATAGCTGTTTTTAGGGATGAATGAAAAGAATTCAAATATCAGAGACTTTTGCGAAATAAATGAGTCTTTTAAAAAAGGTGAACCTGCGCCTAAAAATAAGCGCAGGCTTCGGGAAACTACCTAATGTCAATGCCTAAATAGGGCTCTACAGTATAATTTTGGCCGGCCACCGCATCAAAGCTCGATTCGCTTTGAAAGTTGTCTGTGACAATTCTTATTGTGTGCCTGCCAGGGCTAACTTGAAAGCTTTGCCCAGCTTGCAGGTTGCCATCAATATAAATTTGTATGCGGTTACTGCCTCTTTTATGTCTGCCAGCAGGGCTATAGGGCAGCTCAATGCTAAGGCTGGCCATTAGCGGTTGCAGGTTTATTGGCAAAACCATATCCTGATTGACCTGCACGGTGGCGCTGTAGTCGTAATAGCCATCGGCCTTAACCAAAATCGTGTGGGTACCAGCCGGGAAACTTACCGAATTGCCCCGTATCTGCGCATTGTCCACAATGATTGTTGCATGTGAGGGGACAACATTGATGGTGAGGCTAACATTTCGCAGCACCTTCTTTTTGCCACCACTGCCTACCGACTGCCCGAAGACCGGGGCCAGGGCGATTAATAAAAAAAGGCTTAAAAATTGTCTTGTCTTAAACATGTAATTACTTCCTCTTTGATCCAGAAACTACAAATACACCACTGTTTGCCGGCTCCCCACTGGCCGCACGGATATTGGATGCCCGACTATCGACAAGGCGATAGTCGGGCATAAACACCAAGAAATAATGCTCTAGGTCATTTGAATAGAAAATTTCAACACGGAACAGGCTAAGAGTCTGCTGTGGCATTCCAGCAGCTAATGTAAAAACACTTCTTGTAATGTTGCCCTCGCTTATAACCACCTGTACATCTTGATTACTTATATCAGAACTCCCACTTAAATAGTACATGCCCGTCCCCATATAGTAATAATCCTCAGGGGATAAAACTGAACCTAGAATGTAGGTGTCTTTAGTTACAGAAATAAGGGGGCCGGAGGCTATCCATCCGGTATTTTCGCCAATAAGGCTAATGGTTTGCGGATTATTTTTAGAGCTAAAATAGGCAAAATTTTCCATTGTTGAATTATAGCCTTTAGAGACCTTAGTTCTGGGTGTTGCCGGAAAATTCTTATAAGCCTCCCAGGTTTTTGCTGGTGAATAACGTTCCAGACCTTTGGGGTAGGTAAAATAAGCGTCAACATTACCGGTTCCATTCGTGGTAAGGGTGATATTGATGTTATCGTCATCGTAAATATCGTCCGAAAGCCATACTGTTATCTCTAAATCGCAACTGCCAGCTGCAAGCAGGACAGCTACAATGCCGGTGGCCCACAGGGCCTTGTTTAATCTTTTCGTGCTAAATCCTCCGTTTTTCTGGTCATAATGGTTTGATATTAAACTAGTTTACCGAATCTTTCACCTGGGTCGCCCAGAAATTTTCCGGCGCC
>CAZBJJ010000068.1:0-5892 GCA_964492245.1 uncultured Spirochaetales bacterium
CCAGCTGCCTTGCATTTTTCTCGTTACTTGGACCGAGGTGATGAAATTTCCCTCGATTATTTGCCGGGTTGTAAGGAAGAAGAGCTCGTTGCAGAAGTGCAAACCAAGGCTTTGGGGAATAGCAAGCAAGTTGCAAGTTTTTTTTCGCAGTTGCCCGTTTTAAAAGAGGCGGGTCTTCCGAAGCGCTTTGTGGAAGTTATATGCCAAAGATCTAGTGTCGATCCAACAACAAAAACATCCGCCGTTTCTGTAAAAAAATTAAAGGCTCTCGTAAAACTATTCAAATCTGATGTATTTAGAGTAAGTGGAACCAAGGGTTGGCAGCTCGCAATGCTTACCGCAGGAGGGGTGAGCCTGGAAGAATTGGACTTAAAAAGCCTTTCTAGCAAAAAATATCCATCCCTCTTTTTTGCTGGTGAAATTATCGATATTGATGGAGATTCTGGCGGCTATAATTTACAATTTGCCTTTTCATCAGCAAGGAAGGCGACAGAAAGCATAATCGCCTCTTGGGAAAAATAAAAAATAGCTCAAAGTTATGCCGGGGCTTTTACCTGAGCGCCGTGAAATTCAGGGCGACCCAGGTGAAAGATTCGGTAAACTAGTTATTCTTTTACGCCCCCAACGGCAATGCCAGCAACAAAGTGTTTTTGCAAGAAGGGGTAAACCAGCAGGATGGGCACTGCGGCAACCACGGTAATTGCCGCCCTAATGCTTACCGGAGTAACCATGGTGCTGCTTACCTTCGACATGGCCATAGAGCCCACATCTGCGGCGCTTTTGGCCTGGTTTTGGCTGGATTGTAGGAATTCCATAAGTTTGTACTGGAGGGTGTGTAAATGCTGTTTACTCGAAGTGTACAGGAAGGTGGAAAACCAATCGTTCCAAGCTCCAACAGCAATAAACAGGCCAATAGTCGCCAAAACAGGCTTGCAGAGGGGGAAGATAATGCTCATAAAAATTTTAAATTCGCCGGCGCCATCAATTTTTGCCGATTCAATAAAGCTGTCGGGAAGGCCACGAATATAGGTCCTAATAACAATAAAGTTAAATGCATACAAAAGGCTGGGCACAATATAGACGGCAAATTTATTAATCAGGCCAATACTGCGAATTAAAAAATACTGGGGAATGAGGCCCGCACTCACATACATCGAGATAACAATTAAGGTAGTAAATTGTTTTCTTAAAATAAATTCTTTGCGGCTAAGGGCATAGGCAAGCATGGTTGTTAAATATAAAGAGATAACCGTTTGAATAAGGGTCCGTAAAACCGATACCTTAAAGGCATTAAAGACGGTGCCGGTTATAAAAACAGCCTTGTAATTTTGCAGGCTGAATTTCCTTGGCCAAAAGGTTATGCCGCCCTTAATTGAATCTAAGCCCTCGTTAAACGATAGAACGATGGTATTCCAAAAGGGATAGAGAGTTACAAATACGAGAATGAGCAAGAGACTCGTGTTAATGCTGGTAAAAATAACTCGCTCTGCCTTTGCTAGTTTAATAGATCTTCTAAATGCCGCATCTTCTGTAATGCGCTTTACGTGCTTACTCATACTAATCTCTCTCCATCGAAGACTTTTACTATCCAGTTGGCCGTAAATAGAAGGGCCACGTTTACCACATTTTTAAACATTCCCGCTGCCGTTGCCAGAGAATAATTAAAACTCTGCACACCATAGCGCAGGACATACAGGTCTATTGTTTCGGCAACTTCTTGAACAAGGCCATTCTTTAAAAGATATTGCATTTCAAAGCCTGCGTTTAAGAGGTTTCCAATACTCATAATCATCATAATGGTGATGGTGGGAAAAATACTGGGCAGGGTTATATACCACATTTTTTTATAGCGGTTACAGCCATCAATTTCTGCCGCCTCGTACAGGCAGGGATCTATGGCGAGCATTGCCGATAAATAAATAATCGTATTCCAGCCCACCTCCTTCCACACATAGGTTGCCCCAATAATGCCCCAGAAATATTTGGGTTCGCTGAGCCATAAAACAGGCTCTTTAATTACTCTAATAAACATCAATAAATCGTTAACAGCCCCATTTTCAATTGCCAACATGGAAGAAACCAGGGCGCAGACAATTACGGTCGATAAAAAGTGCGGCAAATACGAAAGGGTTTGGACAATTCTCTTAAAACCTACGTTGCGCACCTCGTTAAGCATCAGCGCCAGGGTAATTGCAGAAATATACCCAAGGCTCATATTGATAAAGCTCATTGCAAGCGTATTTCGCAGTGATAATAAAAAAGTTCGCTCTTTAAAAAGATAGAAAAACCACTTTAAACCCACCCATTCTTGCTGAAAAAAGCTCTTGGCAGGTTTGTAATTCTGGAACGACATGGTCCAGCCCCAAAGTGGGACATAATTAAAAAATATTATGTAAAGAACCAGGGGAAAAGACATAATTAAAAGTTGTCTTTGAGATAATAGAACAGAAAAAAAAGATTTTTTCTTTAAAGCAAGTTGATTATTGTTATTGCTAAACACGGTCAGCTCCCATAATTGAAAAGCTCCGCATAAGATGCGGAGCTTTTCGAAACGTTAATTACTTATTTGCCGGCCTTCGCCAGTCTCTTATCCAGATTTTCCTGCATGAATTTCTCGTAATCTTTTACCCCAGCTGCATCGAGGGCTTTAAGATAGTCGTTCCAGAGGCGTTCAAAATCCTTGGGCTCGGCTAGAATAATGCGAGGCAGATGCTTTCTAAATTCATCATTTGCCTTCTGCCAGCCAATTTGTGCCGGAGAACCTGCGGGAGGCTCAATTTGCCACATGGGGAACCAGACCGGATTGTCTGGCGGATCCATATCCATAAGCTCGGCATAACTGGCAACGTTATAGGCCTTCCAAACTTCCTTGTCCTCTTCTTTTGCGTTAAGGGCATATTCTTTGGGGGTTTCGCCAATGTCTGTTGCCCAGCCATCGGAGAAGGAGCCAATAAGTTTTGGGGCGGTTTCGAACCAGAGCTGTGCCTTGTTTTCAAGCTTCCAGATTGGGTCGGCCTGGTCGTCGCGCATTTCCTCGGTGCGACTTGGTGCGCCGTCCTCATCCCAGAACCAGTCTTCGCCTTCGAAGCCCCACTGTAAAATGCGCTGGGCATCTTCTTCCATTTGAGCGTTCATAAAGCGAATAATGCGAACAGGGTCCTTTGCCTTAACCGAAATACCAAAACCGCGCTGCAAATTGGGCAGTGGTCGGTTGCGATACCAAGGCTTAATCGATTTGTCGAACACGATGGGCAGTGGGGCCATTTGGCGCCAGTATTTGCCATCTGCGCCAAGGGTCTGCATTGCAGACTGGAACTGCCAGTACTGGTCATGAAGGCCTAAAACACGCCCTGTTGCGAGTTTGGCCAGGTATTGGTCGAAGTTTTCGGTAAAGCAACTGCGGTCGATAAGGCCCCGCTGATTTACTTCGTTGAGCTTTTTAAACCACTGTTTGGAAATGTCCTGGCCTAGGAATACCTTGTACTCATAGCCGTGGGGCATCGCCGGGTTTTTGCTAATGGTGCCATTGCCGTCGTTCGGGAAGCCTGCCAAGAAGTTGGGCGGGTTAATAAGGCAGAAGGCGCGCCAGTCGTAGGTAAGAATGGTGTATGCAATGGTGGGCATGCCATCAATTGTGGGGTATTTTTTCTTATATTTTTCTAAAATATCAAAATACTCATCGACAGTGGTAATTTTTGGGTAGTTAAATTCTTTAAGAACAGCTTTTTGAATCCAAAGGGCGGAATCGCCATACCACTGGGACTGATAGCGCCCATTGATAACACCCCAGTTCGGCAGACAGTAGATGTGTCCATCTTCTTCTTTAAGATGGTCCCAGACATGGCCATAGGCTTTTTTTAGGTTGGGCCCATGGGCTTCGATTAGATCTTCCAAGGGAATAACGGCGCCTGCCTCTATAAATTTAGGGCTGGAAATATGCAAAAGATCGGGGTAGTCGCCAGAGGCGATCATAACACCAATTTTCTGATCCAAGTCGCCGACCAAAATGTCCCATTCGAATTCCACATTGAACCGCTCTTTCATCCACTTGTAGGTTTTGTTGCTAGCAGGTGGCTGCTGTTGGGGTTCAGAGGTGAAAACCGAAATTTTGATGGGGTAATTTGGGTCCTTGCTGCGAGCTGCATCCTGTTCTCCGGCTGCAAAAACAATGCTGGCAGTGAAGATTGAGCAAAATAAAACTAAAATTGCTTTCTTCATAATTCTTCCTCCTTTAGTTTATGCCCTACGGCATTGGTTAAAATAGGATACGTTCAAAATGGGCCTACCCATATAAGGTGTTTTACTTAATTTTTTGTTTTATAGGCCTAAAACCTGGTTCTTTTCTCTAATTAGCGTTTTCCAGACCAAACAGAGAAGTTAAGCATATCAGATTTTTCATCGATTAGGGATGCCCATAAATTAGCATGCTCCTGAGGGGTAAAGGAGGCACGTATGCTTTCATCCAGTTTTGCCTTTACTGCCTCGTTTTTGGAAGCACTTTCGTAAAAATTGCGATGTGCAGGGGGTAAAACAGAGGGAGCTTTTTCTTTTACCTTGCTATCCAGTCTTTCTTTAAAGTCGGCGCTCAGTAATTTATAGTGCTCGTGAATGCGCTTGGCATAATCTAGGCTTAGACTGTCGAAATTAGGGATGTTTTCGCTTAAAGTTAAAAGTTCTTCTAAGGAGTTTATGGCCAAATGGTATTCGGTTTTTCTTTTAAATTGGTCTAGAGCCCTGGTGGCAATATAAATAAAGGATTCATTGGCATATTCAACTGGCTTGCCCATTGAGCGCAGCGTAAATTTAAAATGAGGCATTGTCTTGTAAATGCGGATAAAAAGAAGCATTAAATTGATAAAAACATGGTCTTTCCAGGCGTTATTTTCTAAGGACTTAAAAAGTTCTGCCATGGTTTGTTCGTATTTCAGGCGATATTGGTCCTCGGGTTTAAAGATAATTTCATTGATGGCGACGCTTATACCTTTAAAATTTACCCAGCCACAGTCGAAAAAGCTAATGGGGTTGTCTTTAAACTGTGGGGGCAGGCCATTTTTTACCTCGTTTAAAAAACTCGTGTACACCGAGCGCGAAACTAAAATACGGGAAGTCTTACCCGAAAGCTCGTTCGCACGCGACTGCAGGCGGGCAGCGGTGTTGACAACGCCACCAGAAAGGTCGCCATCTTTGGTAATTATAAAGGGGGTAAATTTTTTTCCGCCGGCAATTCCCGCAGATATATGCATGTCTTCTAGGGCAATTGCGTTTTTATTGAGCCCCGAATTATCACTTTTAATATGGCGCTCTTTGGCAAAATAGCCAATTATCAAAAGAGTTGTGGTAATAATATCCACCACACTGGCGGCGACAAGGACCATTTCGTCGCCGGCATGGCGCTGGAGAACCACATTGTGTTCCCGGGCTATTTTTACCATGTCGGTCTGGATGATATCGTCGAGCAATTGAAGCATGGACAGATTGTTTTTGTTTTTTTCGCAGAAATTCGTGTAGCCGTGGAGGTCTAAAATGCCCACATAGACATCGGAAATAGTAAGGTTGCGTTTAAGATTGCCGCAGTTTTTAAGCTGGGGGTGGGGAATGACAATTTCGTCCCATATTTTAGGGTAGGCCTCCTTGCTTACCTCGCTAAAAAAGCCCCAGTTCAGGCGGCGGATAAGGGGGAAGAGGTCTACACAGGTCTGCACAACCAGGCGGTCGCGTGGCAGCTCTTTTACATATTCCAGCAAATCCGAAAAAGAGGTGATGTTATCTTGAATTATTTGGTGAGATAAAAAATGATACAATTCCTCTGCGCTGGTTTGGCTACTGTATTCCTTAATATTTTTCATTGTCCTTAACAAGCCTCGCTATACTTTTAATGTATTCATCTTGAAT
>CAZBJJ010000069.1:0-5375 GCA_964492245.1 uncultured Spirochaetales bacterium
CGAGAATCCGCAAGTAGAGTGCTTGCCGAGTTCAAGCAAAAGCCTCTCCTTTCGATTGCCGAAATAACGAATCGGACGGAGCTAACAAGACCGACGGCAATAAGTTCGGTCAACCGCTTAATAGACTTAGGTATCATCAAGAATATAAGTGAAAAGAAATGGAGGCAGATATACTCCTACGAGGGATATACGAAGCTACTGAATCCGAGCGAAGAATAGGAAAAACGTAAGAGCCGAACCACAAGAACTTGAAGCTTTAGAAAATTCTCGTCGTTCTCCAAGTTCGTTTTAAGTAAGTGGATTCGCTTGTAGGTCATACAAGAGTTGGTGTAAAATAAAGGTAGAGGGGAAAAATGCCAGAAAATTTGTATTCAATATTTAGGAAATGTCTACCCGATTATTCGGTATCTAAACAGACATTTGAAGATATTTTACAGCCTCAAGATGCCCATGTCATCTATGCACAGATTCAAAATAAAATAATTGGATATTCAATAATCCATGGCAATTCCATTTCTTTACTCTGTGTAAGCCCTGAACAGCGCAATCTTGGCTTTGGCAGTTTTTTACTCAATGCCTCGGAAGAATATATTGCTCAGTCGGGTGCAAGGGAAATTATTCTTGGGCGGGGCCCCAATTATTTATTTCAGGGTGTGCCCTGCGCTTTGTCGGAGGCGCTTTCTTTTTTTAAAAGTAGGGGATACCAGGCAAACTGGACAAGTGCGAATATGCATTTAATTCTTGATACTTACAACAGAGCCACTACATCAATATATGATACCTTTAACTTTCGCTTTGCAAAACCTAAAGATATTGCAGACCTATGTGTGGCGGTTAAACAGGTGGATTTGGATTGGCTGGAAATATTTAAAGCTAATCGAGATCCAGTTCTGCTGGCAATGGAAAAGGAAAAAATAGTCGGTTTTGAGATACTCTCTCCGCAAGGGGGACTATTTAATTCCCCAAAACAAAACATTGGCTCAATTGGCTGTGTGGGCGTCTTGTCAGATTACCGCAACAGAGGCATTGGGCGCGAAATGGTTATGCAGGGTGCTACTTGGCTCAAAGAGCAGGGCTGTACCGCAGTAGAACTGCGATATGTGGCCCTTGTCCAGTGGTATTCTAAAATGGGCTTTACGGTGAGCGATCGCCAGTGGATGGGCGAAAAACAGATACTCTAGCGTCCCGGCTGGCAATTACATCGAAGCCTAGATTGCGCCAGTTTTTTATAAGAATGTCGCCAAGGGCGGTGCTGGCATCAATTTGCAGGGAGTAGATATCGCTTAAAAGCTCGTCGATAAGGTGGCGGGGACAGGCTGCGCTTGTTTTAACGGGAAGACGTTTGACTGTCTCCGGGCAGGCGGGGTCGGCGAGCACGGGAAGGGTAGTGGTAACTATTCGCCGACTGTCCAGCATTTCGGCCCTGGCCCACTCAGGACCGCGCGAACAGGCGTTGCCGCTTATATCGTAGCTGCCATCATCTAGCAATTCGATGCGCAACCGGCAACCGCGTGGACAGACAATACAGGTTCGCTCAAGCATGGGATACCTCGTGTTCTATGCTGCACTCAAGGGGCATATCGCCAGAGACCTCGCTAAGAAGGCTGGCCTTAATATCCAGCTGGATCATCTGGGCAGGCAGAATTGGGCTTAGACGGCGGCGAAACAGGAGCTTAGAGGGAGAATGAATGCGAAGTTCGCCGCTGTCGCTGCGAATTAAAGAGCGCAGGTAAATACTGCCCCCCTGGGTTTTTTCCAGGCCCGAGGGACAGATATAGCGGACATTTTTTCCCGCTACGAGGGGGATTTCCTCCTGCCTTTTTAGACCAGAGAGAAAGTTTGAGCAGTGGCGGGCAGTGATGCGCGCCTCTTCGACAACATTGTCGGCAAGGTCGTGAATATGCAGTACGTTACCGCAGGAAAAGACACCGGGCAAATTGGTCATATGCCAGGCATCCACTTTTGCGCCACCAGTTATCGGCGAAAGCTCTACACCGGCCATGCGGGAAAGCTCGTTTTCTGGTACAAGGCCCACGGAAAAAAGAAGGGTGTCGCAGGTGATGGTAAAGGCCTTTTCTGTTAGAAGGCGGCCCCCCTCGTGCGGGGTCAACTCTACGGCCCGCACTCGATCGTTGCCATGGATGGCTGTGGTTTGGGTAGAAAGGTACAGGGGAATGTTGAAGTCCTCCAGACATTGGCTTATATTGCGGGGCAGGCCCGAAGGTTCGCTGAGAATTTCCACCACCGCCTTAACCTTGCAACCACTCCAAATAAGTCGGCGCGCCATAATAAGGCCTATATCGCCAGATCCAATTATTACCGCCTCTTTGCCAGGGAGAAAGCCCTCGATATTGACAAGGCGCTGGGCGAGCCCTGCGGTAAACACCCCCGCTGGGCGGCCACCGGGGATACGCACATTGCCACGGTTGCGCTCGCGACTTCCCATGGCCAAAATAACCGCCCGGGCATTAAGGTAGATAAGCCCCTGCTCGGGGGAAAGGCAATTTAACTGCCAGCCGCCTTCAGTATCAGAAAAACTGCGGACTGTAGTGCCAGGGAAGATGTTGCAGTTCCCATCGGCAATGTGGGGACTGAGTTCGCTCAAAAGGCGGGCGGCAAACTCTGGGCCGGTAAGTTCTTCCCGATAAATATCCAGGCCAAAGCCGTTGTGGATGCATTGGTTTAAAATACCGCCAAGTTCCCATTCCCGTTCAATAAGGCAGACCTTTATGCCAGCGCCCGCCAGCTCAATTGCGGCAGCAAGACCGGCCGCTCCGCCCCCAATAATGGCAACATCAGTCTGTAGAATATTCATAGCTCTCCCCCAAGTATTTCGCTAGAAGGCCCGTGCTTGCTCACTTCTTGCCAGGACTTTCCGGTTTCGCGCATAATTATTTTTAAAATTTTATAGATGCAAAAGGCACCCTGGCAGCGCCCCATTTGGGCACGGGTATAAAATTTGATGCCATCAAGAGTGTGGTGGCCCCGGCGTATTGCCTGGACTATTTCGGCCTCGCTCACATTTTCGCAGCGACAGACAATATTGCCCCAAGCGGGGTCTTCCTTTACCATCTGGCTAATTTCTAGGTCGTCCATGTTGCGCAGCTGCTTTAGTGGGGGAAGTCTTGCACAATACTCAGGCGAGGCAGTTAGACTGAGCCCGTTGCGCAACAATAGGTCGCGCACATATTCGGCGATGGCCGGGGCAGCAGTAAGCCCTGGCGACTGGATACCTGCTACCTGAATAAGGCCCTCTGCCTTTTTCGATACATCAATATAAAAATCCTCCCCCAGGCTGGGGCGCAGGCCAGCGAAGTTGGCAATAATGTCCCTTTCGCGCAGCCCCTCGATAAGGGCGCGCCCAGAATCCATAATGCGCGAAAGATGTTCCTCGCCGGTGGCTCGGTCCTCTTTGTCGTCGACCTCCTCGGCGGTGGGGCCTACAAGGACGGTGCCTTCGACGGTGGGTATTACGAGCATGCCCTTGGAAATTGATCCGGGCACGGGAAAGACTACCTTGGAAGGCTTTGAATTGGCCAGTCTATCCAGTAAAAGATATTCGCCTTTGCGCGGTTTAATGGTAAAAACTTCGCCACCAACGGCGGCAGAGACCTCGTCCGCATACAGACCGGCAGCGTTCACCAGCCATCTGGCCTGGATGCTTCGGCCATCTTCGCCTTTGAGCGTCCATATTCCTTTTGCTCGCTCTCCCGCTATCAATTTGAAAGAATGTAAGAGGCGGACGCCGTTTTGGAGGGCGTTTTCCATAAGTGCAAAGACAAAGCGGTAGGGCTCGACAATGCCTCCGCCAGGGGCATATAGGCCACCGATAATATCGGGCGAGAGCTGGCCTTCCAGCATTTTAAGGCGCTCTTGCGAGCAGATCTCAATGCCAATAACCCCATTTTCGCGCCCACGCTGCCAGAGGGCCTGGATGCTCTGCATTTCCTCTTCGCTGCGGGCTGCCACAATAATGCCACAGCGGGTAAAGGGAAAGCCCAGTTCGCGGTGCAGGCGGTCGAACATGAGCCCGCCTTGCAGCTCTAATTGGGCTTTTAGGCTATTTGCTGCGTGATGAAAGCCGCCATGGACAATGCCAGAGTTTGCCTTGGATACGCCAAAGGAAATGTCTTCCTCTTTTTCTAAAACAACGATTCGAGCGGTATAGGCACTGAGGCAACGGGCAATACTGGCCCCGCAGACACCTGCACCCACAATTGCAAGGTCGAAGATTTCATTGTCGTAGCTTTCCCCCATAGTTGCCCCCTTATTGCTAGAGTATAGCCCATATTCGCCAATTTTTGTGCTTGATTCCTTTGGGCTAAGCAGGTAATCTTAGCATTACTATGAAAATTACACGAAAAAAATTTGGCCAACATGCCAATGGCCGGCAATGCTATCTTTGGGTTTTACAGGCAGGCGAGGTTACCGCCACCTTTACCGACTATGGTGCCAGCTGGCTCAGTTTTTTAATGCCCGACAGCAAGGGGAATAGTGATGATATCCTTCTTGGCTGCGCGAGCTTTGGGCCCCTTACGCAAAAACATCCTTATTTTGGAGCCGGTATAGGGCGTTTTGGCAACCGTATTGCCGGGGGACGCTTTGCAATTGAAGGAAAAAGCTATCAATTGCCTCAAAATGATGGCCCAAACTGCCTACATGGGGGCTATGCGGGTTTTGATCGGAGAATGTGGCAGACAAGGGCATATAAAAAAAAGGGCTGGCTGTATGTGAGCTTTTCTTACTTGAGTGCCGATGGCGAAGAGGGCTTTCCCGGAAATATGGATTGTACTATTACCTATGGGCTTTCGCAAAATGCCGAGCTTTCCATTGAGTATGCTGCCAATGTAGATGCTGCATGCCCGGTAAATTTGACAAATCATGCCTATTTTAATTTAAAGGGTCAGGGGCGCGGCAATATTTTGGACCACGAGCTCACCCTTAATTCTTCCCATTATTTGCCAGTCGATAATACCGCCATTCCCACCGGCGAATTACAGCCAGTACAGGGGACAGCCTTCGATTTTAGAAAGGGCAAGGCGATTGGCCAGGATATTGAGCAAACGGGAGCTGGCTACGACCACTGCTTTGTAGTAGATGGGCAAGAAGGCGAATTGCGCAACTGTGCGGCCGTGTTTGAACGCGAGAGCGGGCGCAGTATGATAGTCTTAACCAGCCACCCAGGTGTCCAGCTGTATACGGGGAATTTTTTAGAGAACGCCGGAAAGGACGGCAGTTTTTATGGCCGGCATTCTGGCTTTTGCCTGGAGACCCAGCACTATCCCGATAGCCCAAACCAGCCCAATTTCCCGAGCGCAATATTTGGTCCAGATAGACCCTATAGCGAAAAAACTTTGTTCTCGTTCGACTGGTAG
>CAZBJJ010000070.1:0-5327 GCA_964492245.1 uncultured Spirochaetales bacterium
TTTGGGGTGGCAGTTTATGAGCGGAATGGGTGGCAGTTTATGACCGGAATAATCACTTTGCTCCTTTTCTCATTTATTGGAACAAAGACTACAATACTTTTATTCGCCTCTGAAGGTGGGGTTTAATTGACGCTTACAGGGCGATCGGCCTGCTTTTTCAACCAATTTGCAAAAAGAATTGCTCACTAACTGTCAAAGTAGTTCTGAACTTTAATTATAACACAAAAACATGACAAAAGCTTGTCATATTTAAAGGAATTAAATTGCATTTAGAGCACTAGAAAAGCAGATTGTTAACTATCTCGCTTTCATCGATATTCATTAAGTGCCCAGAGTTAGGGATGACAATTACCGTAATGTTTTTAATGTATTTTTCTGCTCGTTTTTGAATTGGTTTTGGATTGCCTATTGGTCTATCTTTTTCTCCAAGTAAAAGAAGAACAGGTACGTTTATTTTTTTCAGTTCTTCTTTTTTTAGGTTTCCCGGGAAGCCCATTTTTCCGGGTGCTTCTACTGCCAAATACATATAGTTTGCAAATGCATCAAGGCTTTTAGGGTTTTCGCCCAAGGCCCAAGCAATCATTTGTCTTTTGTTATTTTCGCTTGGGTTTAAAAGAATCTCAGTGATTTTTCCAGCAACTTTTGCAACATTGCTTTTTATCCCCATTGGACCAAGGAGTGCAATTTTACTTACTCTTTCTTTTGCATATACAGCATGGTTTAGTGTTAGCCAGCCGCCCATTGATGCTCCAATTACATAGGCTTTATCAATGGCTAGTTCATCAAAGACATCTGTAAGCCATTGACTGTATTCAGCTCCTTTTTTTGGATAATGTGATAAATCGTCCAAAACGCTTTTGTTTAAATCGCCAATTGTATCAACAGCATAGACTCGATGCTTTTCGCTTAAAGCTTCTATATTGGGAAGCCAGAGGGTAGACCCTACTCCCATCGCATGAATTAAAACTATCGGCTCTCCTTCTTTTGGGCCAGAAGCAATAACATGTGTTTTGCCATAGCGAGTATTAACCATTAGCTCTTCAAATGGCACTGGCCATTTATCAAGTCTCTCTTCATAATAGTTAAGCGACATTTCTTTGGCAAAGGTTTTTCTTTCTTCTTTCTCTTCTTTGTTTTCACAAGAGATAAAAAAAATGCTTGAAAAAAGTATTAGAAATAATGCCATAATAAGATTTTTTTGTTTAATTTTGAGATTTTTCATAGATCTCCTCCTAAAACTGCCTGCTTTCAGGCTTCTTTGTTAATTGCATAATAAGATCGCAAATAAATATTTTTCTTTCTTTTTTTTGACTTAAGTCATAGCCTAAAACAGCGCTTATTGTTTTTTCACCCAAAAATGCAACTTGCATTGCAGAACAGAGTATAAAGGAAAGCAATGCTTTTTCTTTTTTGTTTAAATTTTTGGGCATAAAAAGAGAAAAACCTTTTTGGCTGAAAACCGAGTTACTTTTTTCTTGATAGATTTCCATATCACTTAGTATAGAAATTCTTGCGATAGCTTTGTTTGAGAATAAAAACTCAAAGACTTCAATAGCTACTTCAGATAAAGTGGGTTTTTTATTTTTGCGTGGCTTAAAATGTAATACAATATTGTTAATTATTCGCTCTACGCTTAAATTAATTAGCTTTTTTTTGCTTCCAAAATGATAGTTTATTAGACCTAAGGAAACTCCTGCTCTTTGAGCGATGAGGCGAGAATTGATTTTTTCTAGCTCGCCTTCATATTCATTAATGAGGTCAATGGTAATTGATATTATGCTTTCTTTAACAGGGTTTTTTGCTTCCACATTAAACTCCTTGAACATTGTTCAGCGTATTGGACAGTGTTCAATTTGTCAAGGGCTTTTTGGAAAAAAGGAAGCTTCAGAAGTGTTTTTTTTTAATAGAGTGTAATTAGTCCTGTAGATATAAAGTTAGTAATTGAGAATTGATAACAGCTTGTAGTAAACGATATTTTCACTACAATGCTATACGTAAATGGCTGCCTTTGTGCTATTATAGAAGCATGGTGATTATTGCTTTGAGATATTCTTCTGGTCTTTGAACTAATAAATCTTTTTCTTTATAGTCCTTTGTATTTCTTGTAAGAATTATTCTTATACCGTTTTCTCTCGCAGTAAAATACTGTAAGCCATCTTCAAAGTCAGAAAACTTTGAATTAAGTGCTAGGTCCACAATTTTTTCGTCAACAGGCACAACAGAGATTAGTATTCTTAATTTTCGCAATAACTCTTTTGCCTTTTCTATTCCCAGTATTTTTCGCAAGATATAGAATACATTTGCGAATACAATTGAAGTTGTGACCAATTCAATTTTTTTTGTATCAGCTAGTGTAAAAACTTCAGCCGCATAAGGATAAAATGGTTCACGCTTACAGAGAAGATCAAGAATGATATCTGAATCAACAAATACTTTCTTATTCATATTTTTTTTCCAAATAGCTTACATAATCGAGGTTTTTTAAATCTGTCTCAGAAATAACACCGCTTAATTCTTCAACTAAGGAACTGTACTGTTTTTGGGCTTTGTTATCTGATATAAGATTCTTAAAATAGTCTTCCACCAGCTTTGATAAACTGCAATTATTTGTTTCTGCATATTTTTTGGCTGATTGAATTACAGATTGATCCAGTTTTAAGGTAAGTTTCGTTTTCATAACACAGCCTCCATACGTATAAATATAGCACGTTTAATACGTACTGTAAAGTATTATGCTTTTGTAATCTTTTTATTATTGGATTTTCAGACCCATTTTTGATTTTTACTGTTTGGCTTGTCGGGTATTGTCATTTTTAGTTTACCGGCTTCAAGTAATGGTTTTAAAATATTTGTACGAAAGTAGCCTCTATTGGATATACCTATGTGTTGTTGAATTTCATCGCGAGAACGAGGTTCAGCACAAAAAGCAAAAATCGATTTTACTCTTGCGACTTGGTTGGTAACTTGGTTGGTCGTACCGTCCAAGTTGGTGCTATCTTGCTTTTTTGCCCATTTGTCATAGGCTTCGAAGGCGTTTTTTACTTCTTTAATCTCCGTTTGCTTTCCAGCGACTAGTTTTCCTTCGATTACTACTTTGACTATATCGTTTGTATTAGAATTTATAGATTTGCAAAACATGTTTCGAACCCTCATATATAATTCCTCCCAGAAATTGACACTAAATATTGAAAGACTTGCTGGCGGGAAACATAATGCATCCAAGACTGTCCTATTCGGCGATGCTCAGGAGAGTGCAGATCTTAACAGGGCTTCCCGGCCCTGCGGGGGTTTCTGACTTTAAAAGCAGGCCTGTCTCGGTATCGAACCAGTAAGTGGCCTTCCAGAAAATGCTCAAAAGGCCATCCAAAGTAAGCGTTACTTTGATGGCGCTAAACTGTGTTTCGCCCAGTGTGAGCGTTTCTGTTGCTCCCTTAATCCAAACGAGATCTGTTTTGACTATCTCGCCTTCTTTGACCCTTCCATCTTTGTCGACTTTAGTAGCGAGAGAGAAAAATTTAAACTTCTTATCGGGCAAGCTTAAGACATAGCTGCAGTTGATGCCATTCTGCATCCATATCTGCTTCTGCGAATCAAAATTTTTAATATTTGCGGGTAAGAATGACTGCTCGATATCGCCATATGGTGCGCCACGCCGAATGAAGCACGAGGACGTGATATAGTCTTTGTTGTTTTCGGATTTCCAATACTCTTTTTCGCCGAAGTATTCTATGGTGTAGCCTTGATCGGTGTTTTCAATCTTCCAGGATTCTACCCCTGTCCGATCTCCCTCTTGCACACGGTACACATACTCCATGGAAAAAAGAATAGCGGGACTCAGGGCAAGACAAAGAATGATATACAACTTCTTCATTTGATAAACCTCTTTACTTCCGGTGATTATTCCGAAATTATTTGCCACCGAACAGGACTTGTTTTTAGCCTACAGGGTGCCAGGTTTGAAGTCAAGAAATATCTGTCGTTTATCTTAAGGATTGCCTTTTAGTGTAATTATCGGTCAGAGTATCCCAAAAGGTCGAGCCTATTTAATTTGATAATGCGCAAGAGGTTCCCGCAGCCCTGACTTCGCTCAAATATTTGTATGGGATTGAAACATTGAAACATCCTAATTTCATCGCTAAAAAGATCTGTTGTCTTGACACGTGTTATAACACGTAGTATATTCAACTCATGAAGAGTTGGACATCGCGTGATGTACTAAAGGCCTTAGCCGCAGATGGTTGGAAAATAAAACATCAAGTAGGGTCGCATATCCAACTCGTCCACCCGACCAAACCCGGCAAGGTTACGGTACCGCATCCACGGAAGGACCTTGCGCCGGGTACATTACGAAGTATCTCCCGGCAAGCTGGGCTCGATTTGGAGGCTTGAGATGAAAACCTATCTGTATCCCGCATATTTCCGTCGTGTCGAATCCGGGGGCTATTCCGTGGATTTTCCCGACCTTCCCGGTTGCGTGTCCGCCGGAGATAACCTGGAAGAAGCCCTTGCCATGGCCCGCGAAGCGCTCTCCCTCCACCTCTACGGAATGGCCGAAGATGGACAGGCAATCCCCGCTAGTTCAGACCCCACCACGATTCCCGCTGAGCAGGGCACCTTCGTTGCCCCTGTGGAGGGACGCCCAGAAATAGTCGGGGACGAGATTCGCAACCGCTCGGTCAAAAAGACTCTCACCATCCCCTATTGGCTCAACGAAGCCGCCGAGGCGCAGCGCGTTAACTTTTCACAGGTACTCCAAGAAGCCCTGCGCGAGCGTATCGGATGATTGCGCCATTAGAGGGGCGTAATTGTATGAGATGTGGTGCAATGAAAAAGATTGTTTTTTCTGTGTTTATTTTATTTTGCTATCTACTCGCTGTCGGATGCAAAAATGCAAGTCCGCGCAATATAGCCAGAACTAGAGCATTGGAAGCATCGAAAATTATTAGGGAAACCATAGAAAGCAAGCAGCTGGGTAAAAATGTGCCATTTATAATTTATTTGCCCAAGGGCTATGGCGATGGAACTGAATACCCGGTATGGTATGGCCTTCATAGCCACGGTGCAAATGAAAGAATGTGGATAGACCGTGGACTTGCTCTGACCGCCGATGAGCTAATAGCCAGTGGCGAAATTGAGCCATTGATAATGGTCTTTCCCCTCGTTAGCGACGCAACTCTTAAAGAGATTGAAGCCGATTTTAAAGAGCATGGCAAATTTACAGAAAGAATTGTACACTAACAAAATTTAGCAATGTAAAAAAATTTGCAAAAAAGAAGGGATTTACCCATTTGCACATATATGTGGATGCGGGAAAGACCAACGATCCC
>CAZBJJ010000071.1:0-4956 GCA_964492245.1 uncultured Spirochaetales bacterium
TCACCAAAACGAGATAGTTCCTTTTTTCATGGACGAAAAAAGGAACGTATAAATCCTGTTGACTCGAACAGTCTATACATGGACGCCGCAGGGATTGGCTTGGCTCGTTTTGCTTATATCGATATGTTTTTTATTGTTCTAGATAGTCTCGTATCATTTTTGCAAGGCTGCTGATATCTTCAGGGTTCTTATACAAGGCGCTTGCAAGGGATGGGAGGGCCTTATTTGAAGCAGCTGCCCAGAGGCGTACATCACTTGCTTGTTTGTCGCTTGTCTCAGCTTGGCTGGTAGTGGGTGCAAGGCTTGTAGCGTTTGTCAAAATATTTTGCCCTTCATGGGTATATATTTCTTTTAAAATTGTGTTTGCGAGTTGGTTTGTTTTTTTCGTTTTTATTTGCATTATAAGATAGCTTGGAATTGTTAGTGAGCGAGATTCTTTCATGGCGATGCTTGCAGGCATGTAGGAAGTTTCGTATCGTTCTATAGCCTTCTGAGATATTTTTCGGTGGTCTGAAAAACTCATGCTTACAAAGAGTGCAAGGTTACTTTCCATGAAATTTTCTACATCGGCTTTAGTCATATGAAACCATTCAGGATGTAAAAATCCTTTTTGTTGCCATTCTTTAAGGATATTTAAGGTAGCTAAGAAAGCTTTGTTTTCTGGCATGAATAGTTGTTTTTCTGCTTCTGTTTTTTTTGCGATTTCCGTAGTTTCTGTCCACGCCTTTTCTCCAAAAAATGCTTCTATAAGAACACCTATTAGATTTATGAGGGTTTCGTCATCGCCTCCTGCGCATACCAAGGGGAATAGTGGTGTTGTGGTATTTTCTTTAGCTAAGTATCCAATTCTAAGTATTTCTTCGATGCTTTTAGGGGCTTCATAGGGATTTGCAAAGGGCGACATTAGTTTTTTATTCCATGCCAATTCAAAATGATCGAGAACTAGGGGAAGGGCTTTTTGTTTTTTATTTATTTGTCCCATAGCGCGAATTGTTGAGGGAAGGGTGCTTGTGAAATCGAGATTAAATTCTTCTAAATACGCTTCTAGAGCTTCGGGGATAGAACCAGATTTGCTTAGAATTAGATCGCTCTTTAAGAGCCTTTTCACTTCTTTTGGCTTAGTTGGATATGTGTCAAAAAACAATATTTCTATATGTTCTTTTTTACCTTCTTTGCTATTTTCAGCGATTTTTGTAAAAGCCACTGTTAGATTTTGAGGCAGGTTTATATAGCTTATACGTATGGCTGGCTTGGAAAATTGTACCGCAAAATAGACTCCGCTACTTATGAGGAGCACTGAGAACAGGATAATTATAACACCTAGTATTGTTGGTTTTTTCATAGTCCAATCATAGCATAAGAGGGAATAATTCGCCAGCTTTTTTATTCATACATTTTGCCATCAATTTAAATAATTGCCTATTATTATACCTCGGAGCGCAGGGCTTTAATTGAATCATCGCGCATATAATCTTCGTAGTTCATCATCCGGTCGATAAGCCCATTGGGCGTAAATTCGATAATGCGGTTGGCAATGGAAGAGACAAATTGATGATCGTGCGAGTTAAAAAGCACAACACCAGTAAATTCTTTTAGACCATCGTTGAGGGCAGAAATTGCCTCGAGATCGAGGTGGTTAGTGGGCTCGTCCAAAATAAGAACATTGGCCCCAGAGAGCATCATGCGCGAAAGCATACAGCGAACCTTCTCGCCCCCAGAGAGCACGTTTACCGGCTTAAGCGCCTCGTCGCCAGAGAACAACATGCGCCCAAGAAAGCCGCGAACATAGCCCTCGTCCTGGTCGCTAGAGAATTGACGCAGCCAGTCGGTAATAGACTCCTTGCCCGTAAAAAAGGCGGTGTTGTCCTTGGGGAAGTAGGAAAAGCTCGTAGTCTGCCCCCAGTAATAATCGCCAGAATCGGCTTTTTGATTGCCAGAGATAATTTCAAAAAAACTGCTCTTAGCCTGATGTTCTAAACCAACGAAGGCAATTTTATCGCCACGGTTAATCATAAGACTTATATCTTTAAAAACGCTCTGCCCCTCGAAGCTAGCAGAAAGTTTTTCTATGCGCAGGACATTGTTGCCAATTTCGCGGTCGCTTTTAAAAGCTACATAGGGAAATTTGCGGCTGGTAACCGGGATGTTGTCGAGATCGAGTTTTTCTAAAACCTTTTTGCGACTAGTGGCCTGACGGCTTTTGGAAGCGTTCGAGGAAAAGCGCTGGATAAATGCCCGCAAATCGCGTGCCTTGTCCTCGCTCTTTTTTTGCATATCCCGCGCCTGACGCTGTAACATTTGGCTCATCTGATACCAGAAATCGTAGTTGCCGGTAAACAGACGGATTTTGCCAAAATCGATATCGCAGACATGGGTGCAGACAGAGTTTAAAAAATGTCGATCGTGGGAAACGACAATTAAGGTATTGGGAAAGTCGATTAGAAATTCTTCCAGCCAATTTATCGATTCAAGATCCAGACCGTTAGTGGGTTCGTCCAATAGCAGGATATCGGGATTGCCAAAGAGGGCCTGGGCCAGTAGAATGCGCAATTTACGGGCATCGTCCAGCTCGCTCATCATTTTTTCATGATCCTCTTCTACAAGGCCAAGCCCAGAGAGAAGCTGGCTGGCCTCGGCCTCGGCCTCCCAGCCCCCCATCTCGGCAAACTCGCCTTCGAGCTCTGCCGCGCGCAGACCATCTTCTTCGGTAAAATCGGCTTTTTCGTAAATGGCCTGGCGCTCTTTCATTATTTTATAAAGTGCGGGGTATCCCATTATTACTGTCTCAAGGACAGGAAATTCGTCGAAGGCAAAATGGTCTTGCTTAAGCGTGGCAATGCGCATACCCGGGCCAATTGAAACCTCGCCTTTGTCGTGGTCAATTTCGCCAGAGAGAATTTTTAAAAATGTAGATTTCCCTGCGCCATTTGCGCCAATAATACCGTAGCAATTGCCAGGTAAAAATTTTAAGTTCACCTCTTTAAAGAGAGTCCTCTCGCCATAGGCGAGAGAGAGATCGCTTACTGTAATCACTTGTCCTTCCTTTTGAAAACCTCTTTGATGCGCTGTGCAAGTGTTGGTTTTTTTTGCGGTGTTGTAATAGGAGTTGCTTTAGTAATTTTTGCTGCCCGTTTCTTTGGGGCGCTAACTTTTTGGCCTCCCGCTTTTGCCCTGCCTTCTCCTTTCTTCTGTTTTTTAGATTCGGCAGCTACATCTGGGTTACCATATTTTTTGCGATAATAGGCCATTCGCTCCTCGAAGGAGGCCTGTGCCAAATTGGGGGAGGCCTCTTTTTTAATCGGGGCACCACGTCGAGCCTGGCTTTCGCGCTGAGTCCTTCTTGGTTCTGCAGAGCTAGAACGGGGAGGTCCACTGCGCCGGCCACCTTGGCGTGGTACACTAGTGCTATCTTGCCCGCTTCGCGGCGCACCTGTACGGTCTTGACCGCTTCGCGGCGCACCTGCACGGCTGCGCGGTGGACCTGAACGCCCAGTGCCTGCCTGCCCATCTCGACTGCGCCGTCCACCAGGCCGCCCACCGGGCCGCCCAACAGGCCGCCCAACAGGCCGCCCAACAGGCCGCCCAGCGGGCGCCCCATCACCACGGAGGGTTTCGGTGCTACGTATGCGTTGGCCCTCACTTTTGTCGGGAGCAAACAAGTCTTCCATAGCCACTTCGCTATTAATTTTCTTTTCGATGTATTTTTCAATGTCGGCCAGCTCATAGACATCCTGCTCGCTGGCAAAACTTATTGCCCGCCCCGTCTTGCCGGCGCGACCGGTACGGCCAATGCGGTGCACATAGTTTTCGCTCTCGTTTGGCAGGTCATAGTTTATAACGAGCTCCAGGCCCTCGATGTCCAAGCCCCGGGCTGCCACGTCGGTGGCCACTAAAATAGGGGTCTTGCCCGCCTTGATATTTTCTATAATTTGTAAACGCTTAAACTGGGGTAGATCACCCATAATAAATTCACAGGTATAGCCATTGTAGCGCAATCGCTTTGCAATAATTTCGGTGTAGCGTTTAGTATTGCAGAAGATAAGGGCGCTCTCTGGCTTTTCTCTTGCAAGGATGCCTAAAAGCAATTTCATTTTGTCTTCGCTGGAGACATGATAAAGAAGCTGATCAATTTCGGTAACCTCAATATGTTCAGGGGCAATCTCAATTTCCAGCGGATTTTTAGTGTACTCCCAAGCGAGGTTTTTAACATAGGCATTGAGGGTGGCAGAAAAAAGCATTGTCTGGCGTTTTTCGACCGGGGGCACCAGCCGAATAAGTTTGCGCAGGTCGGGATAAAAGCCCATATCGAACATGCGATCGGCCTCGTCCAAAATTAAAAAAGCAATATCCAACAGGCGCATTTGACCACTGGCATTCAAATCTAAAACTCGCCCTGGCGTGCCAACCATAATTTGGACCTTGTCCTTAAGCAGTGCCTGTTGTCGCGCATATCCTACGCCGCCATAAAAACTGCCGGCCTTTATGTCCAGGTGTTTTGTCAGTTTGATTACTTCTTCTTCTACTTGAACGGCAAGTTCCCGTGTAGGTACCATTATTAAGGCCTTGCGCCCCGCAAGTTCTTTTTCTGAAGCTAAGCGCTGTAAGATGACCGAAAGGTAGGCAGCGGTCTTTCCGGTTCCCGTCTGAGATTGCACATAGAGGTCGTGGCCGTTAAAGGCGTGTTTTAGAACTTGTTCCTGAACCTCGGTGCAATGAATGTAGCCTGCATCGGCTATGCCCCTCTGCAAGTCTTCGTGGAGGGTGAATTCTGTAAATTTCATTGCGTCTCTTTAGATGCGTCCTTAGGAAGCGTCAGGTCTAGCCGTAGTGCTTCGCATGAATGCCCCATACGGGGTCGTCATAGGTCGTTTTTAGTTTAAAAGGAAAAAAGACCTTAAATACACTATACCGTTTTTAATGGGTTGTGTGAAGGTAGTATATCGAACCATTCACCTA
>CAZBJJ010000072.1:0-4918 GCA_964492245.1 uncultured Spirochaetales bacterium
TGAGTCTTACGCACATCGTTTACGTAATGTTGGAAACCGTTATTATCAGTATGACAGTAATGGAAATATTATCTGTGAGCAAGAGGGCTCCTTTGACGAAAATTCTGACCCCTATATCCCTGTGGTAAAAACAGAAGGGGAAGATGTCTACTCAAGTGATTATGGTTGGGGTTTATTTAAAGAGAGCTCTAAGGGATCGCCGACAGGGGAGGCAGGTTACCGTAGGGTGTATACCTGGAACGAGAGGAATCAGCTCATCTCCTCTGCCGATTCCCTTTACAACGCAGCTTATGTCTACGGGCAAGACGGGCAGCGAAGCAATAAATACACTTACTTCTCAGAAACTCTCTATTTCAACAGCATGTGGACACATTGATTATTCCGGAGTTATCTGCCACCTATTCCGGAGTTAACTGCCACCTGACAGGGCCCTGTTTTTAGCTTACAGGGTGGCAGGTTATGAACGGGCCACCCGCCTAAGGGCCAGGGATTGAAGCGGGACCCTTTTTGCGCGAGGGTGCCAAGGCAAAAAGGTCTTAAGCGGAAAGCCCGGCATGAACTTTGTCGCGAATTTGCGACAAAGTTCATGAGGCCCCCTTCAAAAATAAATAAGCTTTACCTATGTCCAAAAGGTGGGGTATGATGAGTTTGGCCTGCGGGTGTTTTTGGAGTCGAGCAATGGGGCGCGAACGAGGCGGGACCGTCTTGGCTAATTGTGCTTATAAACATGGCAATCGGCGATTGTCTAAGGAGGACGTATGAATTTTAGCAATTGGAGCTGGACGGTCGATACAGAGCACCGTTTTTTAGATAATGCTATTGATATTTTCGCGCCGGCCAATACCGATTATTTTGTAAATCCGGTAGATGGGAAGGTGATAGCCGACGCTCCCTTTTTTTATCGCGAGGTCGAAGGCGATTTTACACTGAGGGCCAGGCTGAGTCATGACTTTACCTCTACCTACGATGCCTGCGTTCTTTTAGCCCTCGAAAATGATACAAGGTGGGCAAAGGCCTGTTTTGAATATAGCGATTTTAACACCAATGCGGTGGTTACGGTTATGACAGACGGGCGCAGCGACGATGCCAATGGAGTAAATATCGCCAGCAAAGAAATATGGATGCAGCTCAGCCGCAAAGAAGATGTCTTTGCCATTCACTATAGCGAAGACGGCAAAACCTTTACCATGGCCCGCCTTGCCCATCTGCCCATGGCTTCGCGTATTAAAGTAGGCCTAGAAGCCCAATCGCCTCGCGGCCAAGGTGGCTGGCGCCATTTTAAAGATATCAGCCTTGTGGAAAAAGCCCCTGAAGACATTAGAAAGGGCCTTTAAAAAAGGAATATGACTGTCGTTAAAGAATTGGACCTAGTGGTTGCCGGCCATATCTGCCTGGATCTGGCCCCAAAGTTTGCACCGGAGCACAGCTTCGACGAGGTCTTTGTACCGGGTAAATTGAGCGAAATTGGAATTGCGCATTTCTCTACCGGGGGTGTAGTTGCCAATACTGGCTTAGCTGGCGAACGCTTTGGCTTAAAAACTGCCTTAATGGCCAAGGTGGGGGATGATTATTTTGGCGCTGTAATTAAAGGCCTTTTAAACAAAGAACATCGAAATATTGCCCTTTGCCAAGAGGCCGGGCTGTCCACCTCGTATACTCTGGCCCTGAATTTGCCCGGCGAGGACAGGGTCTTCTTGCACCATCCTGGGGCAAATAATTTTTTCTACGCCACCGATCTCGACTACGAGCTTGTACGCAATGCGCGCATTTTCCATTTTGGCTATCCGCCATTAATGGCCTCGCTGTATCAGAATGATGGACAGGAGCTGCTTAAAATTTTCTCCAAGGCCAAAGAGATGGGGGCAATAACCTCGCTGGACATGGCCATGCCCGATGCAAATGCCCCATCTGGCCAGGTGGATTGGCATACAATTTTGCGTCGCATTGGACCATATGTCGATGTTTTTTTGCCCAGTTACGAAGAGCTTTTTTTAATGCTCGAGCGCGATGAATATTTGGCCCGCCGAAAAACGCCACTAGCTGGCGATTTTGATGAAGAGCTGGATATCCAGCTAATCCGAGATTTTGCGCAGCGCCTGCAAGAATATGGTATGGGCTTTGTGGTAGTTAAGGCCGGAAAAAATGGGCTGTATTTAAGAAATCCCGACAGCAAGCGCCTAAAATCTATTAAGGGCCTTAACCTTTCGCAAACTACTTCGAACAGGGAATATTGGGCCCAGGCGTATAAAAGCCAGGACTTTGTCTCGTCGACCGGTGCTGGCGACTGCGCCGTAGCAGGTTTTCTGGCCGCACTCTGTCGCTCCTTTTCGCCGGAAGACTGTTTACTGGCGGCAGCTGTAGCGGGATATCAAAATTTGCGGGCAGTGGATGCTATAAGTGGCCTGGGCAGTTGGGCGGAACTGCTTGAGGATTTAAAAAATCCGGCAGCGGAATACCTTCAATTAGATCTGAGCGGGCATGGTTTTAAGCGAATAAAAGAGGGGTTTTGGGCGGCGGACCTGGGTTGATGGCTTGGTAAAAAGCTGATTATTTTGATACCCTTATGTA
The DNA here is from genome assembly GCA_964492245.1 of uncultured Spirochaetales bacterium. Lineage (GTDB taxonomy): Bacteria > Spirochaetota > Spirochaetia > Treponematales > Breznakiellaceae > CAZBJJ01. Next base: position 2,569 of record CAZBJJ010000072.1, read on the forward strand.
TATGACAGAAAAAACCTTCGAAACCGAACGCATTCTCTATCGGGATGATGCCTGTATTGTGGTAAATAAATTACCCGGCGAGGCCCTTGAAACGAGGAGCGATAAAAAGGGGACCAACTATGTTTTTTTGCCCGATCTTTTGTGCGAAAATCTAGGTCTTAATAAGGTCTATGTAAGCCACCGTCTGGATGTTCCCGTTTCGGGGGCAGTCTTGCTTGCCACGGATAGCAAGAGCCTTGCTTTTTTTAATCGAGTCTTTGCCGGCGGCAAAGGCGAGGGCAGGCCACAAAAATTGTATTGGGCCATAGTGGAAAAAAATCGGGCTTTAGAGAATTTGCTTGGGGTCCAAACTTCCGCCGAGCTCTGCCACTGGCTTTCGGTAGATGGAAGACATAACAAGAGCTATGCCCATAGCGAGCCGGGGCCGAATCGCTTTGAAAGCCGCCTGCGCTGGCGTTTTATGGGGATGGGCGAGCGCTACGCCTTTATAGAAATTGATTTACTAACTGGTCGCCATCACCAAATTCGCGCCCAATTGGCCGCACTGGGGCTGGCCATAAAGGGCGATCTTAAATATGGCGCGCGACGCAGCGAGCGGGAGGGTGGCATTCGACTGCATTCGCATTTCCTTTCCTTTCCCCAGCCCACAGACGGCGAACAGCTTCTTCGCGTTCTTGCAGAACCGCCACGCATGGATAACCTCTGGTTTGCCTGTTCAGAAGCAGCGAAAAGTTCGCAAATTGAGGCTCTAGGGCAAAAGTAATTCCTTTATGGCCTTGGGAATAAAATGTATCACTTCGCTGGCGGTTACCGAATATTCGCTAAGCTCCTCGGCTGCTAGCTCGCCAGCCCGCCCCTGTAACCAAGCGGCTAAAAGGGCTGTCTCCTGGAGGCTGCCCCCCTGTGCGCTATCTAGAGCAACAAGGGCGGCAATACAGCCGGCCAGCACATCGCCACTGCCGGCCTTGGCAAGGGCCGAGTTGCCGTAGGGGGCCAAAAAAAATCTGCCGTCGGGTAGGGCTATCATGCTGGGACTGCCTTTAAGTAAAATAACCGCCTTAAGTTTAAGGGCCTTTGTTCTAAGTTCCTGCAGCTGTTGGAGCGGAGTTAAAGGCAGGGGGCCAAATAGGCGCTTCCATTCCCCCCGATGGGGTGTCATTATAAGCGGGCCTGCGTGCTCGGCTAGTTCGTCCGAGCAGTCCTTAAAGGCATTCAGGCCATCGGCATCGAGGATGAGGGGGCAGCTGCAGGTTTTTACTAAGGCCCGTACACATTCGGCGGTACCTTCTTCGTGCCCGAGGCCCGGGCCAATGCAGAGAGCCTGCATGCGATGTGAAAGTTTTAAGAGTTCGGGCAGGGCCTTGGGGGAAAGGCTCCCCGTAGTACTGTTTGGCAGGGCGTGCAGAATTGGTTCATAAAGCTTTACGGCGAGGATTTCGGCAATTGATCTTGGTGCGCCCACATGCACCATGCCACAGCCGCTGCGTAAGGCTGCTTGGGCGGCCAGGCTTATGGAGCCGCTCATGCCGGGGCTGCCACCGACGAGCAATACCTGGCCATGTTCAAACTTTGAGCCATCGGCCTTGCGCTGGGGCAATATCTTTTTTAAATCTTGTTTTTCTGCCAGTAGGGCATAGTGTCCAATCTTTTCCAGTTTTTCTTTGGGGTAGTCTAAATCTTCAATGGCAAGTCTTCCCACCTGTGCCCGTGCGGGATAAAAAAACATCCCCATTTTGGCAAAGCCCAGGGCTAGGCTCTCTGTCGCCTGAACACAGGGGCTATATACTTCGCCGCTGTTGGCGTCTAGGCCAGAGGGTGCGTCGGCTGCTAGGACGGAGGCTGGGCTTTTATTTATTTCCTCTATGACCCTGGCGTAAAGGCCCCGGGGGCCTGCTACCGAGCCGGTGCCTAGGAGCGCATCAATTATTAGGTCGACTTTGCAAAAGCTAGCTATATCATCGTCATCATCAATTTCTATAGGTTCTCCGCCCTGTTCAATAAAAAATTCGTGGGCTAGGCGACATTCGCCGGCGAGGTCTTGGGCTTTGGCTAGGGAGTAACAGTTTACATTATAGCCTGCCTTCTGTAAAAAATGTGCTGCTATGTAGCCGTCGCCCCCGTTATTGCCTTTGCCGCAAAATAGGGCGATTTCCCCTAGTGCTTCGAGCATTTGCTTTGCTTTTTCGCAGAGGCCTTTGCCGGCTTTGAGCATATACTGATAGCCTTTTTCGATATTGCCATCAATTGATACCTTATCTATTTCGCGCATTTGGGGGACTGTTAGGACTGGTTTCATTGCCCTTATTTTCCAGTGGATTTTTCAACCTGTCAACAATAGCTAAAAAAAATT
>CAZBJJ010000073.1:0-4800 GCA_964492245.1 uncultured Spirochaetales bacterium
CGGCACAACGGTTTTCAAGACCGCCTCCTTAAACCGCTCGGACACCGCTCCAAAATCGTTATTTACATTATCGAAAAATGCCCCGCTATGTCAATAGCCAGCCTTTTTTTACTTGACAATGTTGATGAGAGGCTCTATATTGATAGTGATAACCATTATCAATATAAGGGGATATCTATGGGACCTAGACATGGCAGAGGCCATTTTGGCGGGAGAGGCCAGCGCATGACCGCCAGCAGAAATGCAATACTTGCCGTTCTTAGCCAGGCCTCCGGCTATTTAAGCGCAGAGGAAATTTATGTTAGGGCGCAAAGCGTGCACCCCGATATCGGCATAGCCAGTGTCTACCGCAATCTGGAAAATCTCACTGTTATGGGTGCCCTGCGGAAAATAGTATTGGACGATAAAAAAGCCCGATATGAATTGGCAAAAAGCCGATCCAACCGGCAAGGGCATTTAATTTGTACGCATTGTCGCAGCATAGTTGATATAAGCGAAGAAATATCTAAGGAAACTTCGATTCTCGAAGACGTAGATAGCAAACTTGTTGCGCCAAATAATTTTAAGGCTGCTGAATTTAGGTTGCAGATATTTGGAGTCTGCAAAAACTGTCAGCAGCATTTATCGCCTTAGGCAATACACTTATTTAGGAGGTTGATATGCCAAGAGGAAATGGAATGGGCCCCTTTGGACAGGGCCCAATGACGGGAAGAGGGATGGGCTATTGTGCTGGTTTTGCCCAACCAGGGTTTGCAAACGCCGGCGGTGGCTATGGCCCCGGCCTTGGACACGGCCCTGGACGCGGCATGGGAAGAGGCCTTGGTGGCGGCCTTGGACGAGGCATGGGACCAGGCTATTATGGCCCCGAGACCTTTGGGACGCCTCAAAACTTTGATGAAAAAGAGGTGCTTAAAGCCCAATCGCTTCGCTTAGAGACCGAGCTTAAACTAGTTCAAGACCGTCTACAGGCATTAGAAAGCGAAAAACAGGATTAAGACAAAAAAACGGCCCCTTTCGGGGCCCCGCTGGGGCCCCGCTGGGGGCCGTTTAAAAAGTGAAAGGTTCGGTAAACTAGTTATAGCTTAAAGCGCCCTGTAATTTCATTTAGCACTTGAGAGGCATCGGCATTGCCCTGGGCAATATGTAGAATGTTCTCGATGGCACCCGCCATGGCCTCGCTGGAGGATTCAATATTTTTTGAATTCTGCTGAACCTTAAGCGAAACCTCTTCGAGCCGGCTCATTTCGGTTAAAATCATTGCCGCCCCCTGGTTCATCTCTACCGAGCCACCCTGAATTTCCACCGTAATAGACTGTATTTGACCGAGCGCTTCTAAGACTTGGGTGCTACCCTCGTTTTGTTCCTGCATAGCGTGACGAATTTCCTGAATTAAAGCGTTAATTGCCGCAATTTGCTCGCCCACCGTACCAAAGGCCTCGTCTGCCTGTGCAGAGGCATCTACAATTGAAGCAATTGTCTGCACAATATTTTTTAGCTCTCCCTCGATTACGCGCGACTGCTCGCTGGTGGTTTCGGCCAATTTGCGAATCTCGTCGGAAACAACCGCAAAACCCTTACCCGCCTCGCCCGCATGCGCTGCCTCGATGGCTGCATTCATAGCCAAGAGGTTCGTCTGGCTGGCTATGGCGTTTATCATTTCGTTTGTCTCTAAAAGATGCTCGGACTGGGCGGAAATATTTTTAACATGGTCAATAACGTTCTGCATATTGTCCTTGCCCGTATTAGAAGAGGATAGGAGATGATCAAAATTTTTCGCCGCCTTCTCTAAATTCATCGAAATGGCATTGATATTTGCCACCATTTCCTGAACAGCCGCAGAGGATTCGGTAACTCCCGCCGTCTGGCTCTCTATTTGGTTGGTCAAGCTTTCTATGTTTTTGGCAATCTGCTGAACCGTAGAAGAGGTCTCTATAACACTAGCCGACTGCTCCTCGGTCTGGGCATTGAGAGAATTTAAGTTTTCGCCAATGCCAAAAATATCATCCTTAATACTTGTCGCCTTACTGGCCATGTCCTGGGAAAAAGCATCCATGGTTTGGCCCTGTTTTTTTATCTCGCTCACCATGCCATGCAAATTTTCGATAAAATTATTAAAATAATGGCTTACATCGGAGGTTTCGTCCCGGCCAATCACCTTTAAGCGATAGGTTAAATCGCCACTGCCCTCGGAAATGTCGCGCAAGGTCTGAGAGGTCTTTTTTAAGGGGCGGGCAATACCACGTCCAATGCCAATAGCCAAAATTAAAACAATAATGAAGGTAACAATGGCAATAATAATAATGGCAAGCCACAGACTATTGACTGCTTCCAACAATTTAGATTCGGCAACACGTACCGCTACCGAATAATTGGTATTGGGAATGCGTTTGGTAGAGACGTAATATTTTTCTTTGCCCTCCTCGCTTTTATATTTAACCGTGGGCTGGCCGTTCACACTGGCCATCTCGATGGCCTTTGCAAAATCGGCCGGAATGTCTTTTAGTGTGGGCAGTTTCTCGGTGGTAAGAATTGTCTCCACATATCGTTTTTTTTCCCGATCCCAGCTGTTTATAGAGACAACGGCCCCGGTATCTGTCATCAGTAAAATTTCGCCATATTCTCCAAAATAGCTTTCTAAATTGGGCATAAGTTCTTGAATTAGATTGTTTAAAGTATTGGAGTTCATACTAATTGCCAAAAGCCCATTGTTTTTAGCATTCGTTACAATATTGGACACCAATAAAATTTGTTTTAATCCTGTAGACATCGAAAAACTTGGGTCCGAAATGACATTCATTTGTTTCGCCGAGGGGTTGTTTGTTATTACTCGTTTAAAATAGTCGCGAACAGTTAAAAGATTTGGCTTGCCCTCGGGGCTTGCATTATCACTGGTAACGATGCCGCCAAAATAGGGGTTTCCGGGATTGTCGGAACGAAAATACGAGCCATCAATTTTTGTTAAAATAATTGAATCGTATAAATCGCTAGAACTTGCTGCAGCATCGAAAATGGGGCCAATAAAGGGCCAATCGAAGTTGTGAACCTCGGGAAAAAACATATAGGTTTTTATATAGCTAAAATGCTCGGTAAAAAACAGGCTCAGCTTGTCTGCAGAAGAAGAGGTAAACTCGGTTAAAAAACCTGCGGCATCTTTTTCCATGGTTTTGCTTGTTTTTAGGGAAATTAATGCCATGCCCGAAGCAAAGGGCAAGACGGCCATAAGCACAAAGGCCAGTCCCAATTTTTGATGAAGTTTCAAAACAATCTCCTTTTGTTTGAATAAATGTAGCCTACTATTAAGTTTCGGTAAAAAGTTAGACTTTTTAAGCTTTTAAGGATATTCCCATTTTTACAGGCTTTTATCAACCGACTAGCAGGTATGACCCTATTGCACGGACTCTAGTCGCCAAAGTCCGGCCTTGCTATGGTCGGTCAATATATAAATAAGGCCATCGGGGCCTTCGCCCAGTTCGCGAATGCGCCCAATATTGCCCTTTAATATTATTTCTTGCTCCACTACCTGTCTGCCGTCGACGCGTATTCGTTCTAAGCGCTGTCCAATAAGGCCGCCGGTAAAAAACTGTCCCCGCCAAGCTGGAAAGGCCTTGCCGGAATATTTAATAAGGCCCGAAGGGGCAATCGAGGGGATCCAGTAAACTAAGGGCTGTTCCATTCCCTCTTTGTGACTGCCCTCGCCTATTTTCGCGCCGGTTACATATTCGCTGCCATAGGTAATAATGGGCCAGCCATAATTTTTCCCTGGCTCGATTATATTTAATTCGTCTCCGCCTTGGGGGCCGTGTTCGGTCAGCCAAATTGTTCCGCCCTCGTCCACGACCAGGCCCTGTGGGTTTCTATGGCCCCAGCTGTAAATACTGGGCAAAAAATTCTTATTTCCCACAAAGGGGTTGTCGCGGGGTATACTGCCATCAGTATAAATTCTATGCACCTTTCCTGCAGCATCCAGCCCGTCTTGGGCCCGCATTCGCTGTCCCCGATCGCCAATGGCTATGAGCAGGCTGCCGTCCTTTAAAAATCTTAAGCGCGAGCCATATTGTATATTCGAGCCTGTCTTTTGCGCCATTTCGAAAATTATTTTGTGCTCCACAAGGCGGGGGCCTTCGCGCGGGGATTCATCCAGCCTGGCCTGCGATACAGCCGTACCCGATCCCCCCTTACCTGCCTTCGACCAAGAAAAATAAATAAGTGAGTTCTCCTTAAATTGTGGGTCCAGCTGGATATCCATTAGCCCGGATTGGCCGGCTACATATATTGATGGCAGCCCCGCCACCAGTTTCCGCTCCTTCCCCTGCACGAGGTTCAGGCGTCCGGCTCGCTCGGTTATAAGCATCCGCCCATCGGGCAAAAAGGCAAGCGCCCAGGGGTTTGCCAGATTGTCTATAATGTTTACCAATCTAAGAGAATAATCTTTCGTATTGATGGTCTGCTGTGCGCCAAGGTCCACCTTTGCAAAATTGGCAAACAGTATTGCTACAACGAGTGCTTTTTTGGTCAATGACATATACTCCTCCACTTATATTACTATATTAGTCGGTTATCCATATAATGTCAAAATTTTTGAAGGTTTTATGGCTCCGCTTGCTTAGAATAATCGTTGAAACATCAGGAAAAATAAAAGTTCAATTAAAAACCAAAATTTTCCTTAATTTTCCTCATAGTAAGAACAATGTTGCTCAATTTAAATGAGATATATTTAATTGACACCACATAAATCATTTGATACCCTGACAGGGTCAAGGCTTTGAAGAAATAAAAAATACAAGGAGTCTGTATGAGAAA
>CAZBJJ010000074.1:0-4754 GCA_964492245.1 uncultured Spirochaetales bacterium
GAATGCTTGCAAAAGAAATAGGAATAGATTTATTTGATGATACAACCTATGAAGCCCATAGACTCATGTATTGGCCATCGACCTCATCAAATGGAGCCTATCTTTTTAAAGAGCAAGATGGAGCATTGTTAAACCCAGATGATTATCTGGCTAAATATATAGATTGGAAAGACACATCAACCTGGCCTGTATCTAGTAGGCAATCTGAGGTTGTAAGAAGGACAGTTAAAGAACAGGCAGACCCTTTGTTAAAAGAGGGTGTCGTTGGTACTTTTTGCAGGGCTTATGGGATTAGAGAAGCTATAGGTAAATTTTTAACTGCAGTTTATGAACCTTCAGCCTTGGAAGGAAGGTATGACTATATTCCTGCAGATTCTAGTGCAGGTGTGATTATTTATGATGATAAGTTCGCCTACAGCCATCATGCTACAGACCCAGCTAGTGGTCTTCTTCTTAATGCCTTTGATTTGGTTAGAATCCATAAGTTTGGATCCTTAGACGATAGAGCTTCCACTACTACAAGCCCAGGAAGAATGCCGTCTTTTATAGCCATGTCAGAGTTTGCAATAAAGGATGATCTAGTAAAAGCAGAATTTGCAAAAGAGAGACAATCACAAGCTAAGGAAGAATTTTCTGATGAAGATTGGCAGACCTCTTTGGATCTAGATAGGCAAGGAAGGATAAGAGATACACTAGATAATTTCGTTTTAATTATTAGACATGATGAAGGTTTACAAAATATAGCTTTTAATTGTCACAGAGACGGAATCGATGCAAATGGTGGATTGCCATGGGATCAAATAAAAGGCGGATGGAATGATTCTGATAATGCCCTCTTAAAAGTGTATCTAAGTAGTAACTATGGAGTTTATTCACCGACAAAAACTAAGGATGCAATTTTAGCAGTAGCAACTGAAAGAGCCTACCATCCTATAAAAGAATTCTTAGAATCGCTGCCTAAATGGGATGGCATTAATAGAGTTGAAAATCTATTAGTCGAATACTTTGGGGCAGCAGATAATTCTTATACAAGAGCAATTATAAGAAAAACAATGGTGGCTGCAGTAGCAAGAATCTATAGACCTGGAACAAAGTTTGATAGCGTTCTTATTTTAAATGGACCACAGGGAATTGGGAAATCCACCTTCTTTGCAAAACTTGCTGGAGAATGGTTTTCAGATAGTTTAACCCTTACAGACATGAAAGATAAGGCAGGACCTGAAAAATTACAAGGTTACTGGATGTTGGAACTTGGAGAGCTTGCTGGTATGAGAAAGACAGATGTGGAAGTTGTCAAATCTTTTATTTCCAGATCTGATGATAAGTATCGTGCAAGCTATGGAATTAATGTAGAAAGTCATCCAAGACAATGTGTAATTGTAGGTTCTACTAATGCTGAAAGTGGTTTTTTAAGGGATATAACAGGAAACAGAAGATTCTGGCCTGTAAGAATTAGTGGCCAGAGCAGTAAAAAAGCCTGGCAAATGACAAAAGAAGAAGTCCAGCAGATTTGGGCAGAAACCCTGGTCTTATATAAAAAAGGAGAAAAGCTGTATCTTGAAGGCGATGATGTGGCTTGGGCATCAACGGAACAAGCTGATGCTATGGAGACTGATGAAAGAGAAGGTCTTGTTAGAACCTATCTTGATACACTTTTACCTGAGGAATGGGATGACATGTCTTTATACGAGAGAAGAAATTTCCTTGGCGGTAGCGAGTTTGGCGAAGGAAATCGAATAGGCACTGCTAAGCGTAGCCTTGTTTGTAATATGGAAATTTGGTGTGAGTGTTTTGGAAAAGATGCTTCTTCAATGAAAATAGCTGATTCCTATGCAATAGGAGCTATTATGAGGAAGATTCCTGGATGGGACAAGTATTCAGGGAACAAGAACGGAGTTGTTACATTTTCTATCTATGGAAGGCAAAGAGCCTATGAAAGAAAAAGTGAACAAGAAAAGTTGTAGCAGAGCCTGTTACAAAAGATGTTCACTCTTAAACACTGATGAAATAAGGACTAGAGGCCATAGGGAACAAGTGTAACAAGAATAATCTATAGAATAGTAAGTTATATAAATAGCTAGTAGTAGGCTGTGTCTATGTACGCACACGCACGTATAGAGAAAACTGTTAAAAGTTGTTTTCTTGTCCTCGTCCTTTCAAGGAGGATTTTATGTTAGAAAAAGAAATAGAAAAAAAGCTTGTAAAAGAAGTAAAAAATATGGGAGGAATAGCTGCCAAGTTTGTTAGTCCAGGATTTGATGGAGTGCCTGATAGGTTGGTTTTGCTACCTAAAGGAAAAATGGCCTTTATTGAATTAAAAGCAAAAGGGAAAAAACTTAGACCTCTTCAAAAAAGAAGAATAAAGCAATTTCAAGCTTTAGGATTTTCCTGCTATGTAATAGATGATACGAATTTAATAGGAGGTGTTTTAGATGAGATATCAGCCTCATGATTATCAAGACTATGCTACAAAGTTTATTTTAGAGAACTCTATATCTGCAATATTTCTAGAAATGGGACTTGGTAAAAGTGTTATTACACTAACAGCAATATTTGATCTATGCCTTGATAGCTTTGTAGTTGGAAAAGTTCTAGTTATTGCACCTCTAAGAGTTGCTAGGGACACTTGGCCAGCAGAAATAAAAAAGTGGGATCATTTAAGAGAGCTAGACTATGCAGTTGCAATTGGAAGTGAAAAAGAGAGATTAGAGGCCCTGAATACTCCAGCTAGTATTTATTTAATAAACAGAGAGAATGTTGACTGGCTAATAAATAAAAGTGGGTTGGCTTTTAATTATGACATGGTTGTTATTGATGAATTATCTTCTTTTAAATCTCACACAGCAAAGAGATTCAAAAGCTTATTAAAAGTTAGGCCAAAAGTACAAAGAATAGTTGGGCTGACAGGTACTCCTTCTAGCAATGGTCTAATGGATTTATGGGCAGAGTTTAGAATCTTAGATATGGGCAAAAGACTGGGAAGATATATAACCCACTACCGTAATAATTTCTTCAAACCAGATAAAAGAAATCAACATATGATATTTTCCTACAAACCCTTAGAAGGTGCTGAAGAAAGAATATATGACCTAATATCTGATATCACCATATCCATGAAGTCCATAGATTTCTTACAAATGCCTAAGTGCCTTATAAATGAGGTCCCAGTGCATATGAATGAAAAAGAAAAGAGCATATATGAAAAATTTAAAGAAGATATGGTGGCAAATATAGCCCAGGAAGAAATAGATGCAGTGAATGCAGCAGTCTTGTCTGGAAAGCTACTTCAAATGGCTAATGGTGCTGTATATGATGAAGACAAAAATACTCACATTTTACACAGTCGAAAGCTTGATGCATTGGAGGATTTAATTGAAGCTGCAAACGGAAAACCAGTATTAATAGCTTATTGGTATAACCATGATTTTAAGCGAATAAAAGAGAGGTTTACTGTAAGGGAAATTAAAACTTCAAAAGATATAGAAGAATGGAATAAAGGAAAAATTCCTCTTGCTGTAATTCATCCAGCATCTGCTGGCCATGGACTTAATTTACAAAGTGGTGGATCAACAATTATCTGGTTTGGATTGACTTGGTCACTAGAGCTTTACCAACAAACCAATGCTAGGTTATGGCGACAAGGACAAGAAGATACGGTTGTAATCCACCATATTATTACTAAAGGAACTATTGACGAGGATGTTATGAAAGCATTAAGAAGAAAAAAGAAAACCCAAGAGGATCTTATAAATGCGGTCAAAGCAAACTTAAGCAGAAGGAGGAATACCTATGACAGTTAAAGAATTTCTAAACCAAGCCTACAGGCTGGACCAAAGAATACAAAGTAAGATAGAGCAGCTTGATTCACTTAATGCACTGGCCACAAAAGCTACCTCTACTCTTTCCCATATGCCAAAGAACCCTAACAAGGCTACTTCAACTATGGAAAATACTATTTGTAAGATTATTGATCTTCAACATGAAATCAATGAAGATATTGATAGGTTGGTTGATTTAAAGACTGAAATCGTAGCTGCTGTTAAGAGTGTAGAAAACAGAGAGTATCAAACCCTACTTGAAAAAAGATACCTCTGCTTTGAAACCTGGGAACAGATAGCTGTTGATATGCACTACAGCCTTAGGTGGATTCATATACTACATGGTAAAGCCTTAAATGATTTAGGCAGGCTATTAGATTAAAGCTTTTAAAAGTGTGCACACTAATTCACTACTTTTCAAAACTTTCCTATGATACTATTAAGATAGCAAAATTTATTTAGAGCCTTCACAGAAATTCTGTGGAGGTTTTTTTATGCCTAAAAACAAGGAGGTGTTTTAATGCCAAGAAAACCTAAGAGTCCTTGTGGCTACCCTGGCTGTCCCGAGCTTACTTATGATAGGTACTGTAAGGAACACAAAAGCCTAGTCAATAAAAACTACAACAAGTATCAAAGGGATCCTAAGTCTAACAAAAGATATGGTAGGGCTTGGAAGCGAATCAGGGATAGGTATGTCAAGAAGCACCCTCTCTGTGAGGAGTGCAAGAAACACGGAAGGCTGACCCCTGTAGAGGAGGTCCACCACATCAAACCCCTAAGCCAAGGTGGCTCTAATGACTACTCTAATCTGATGAGCCTATGCAAGAGCTGCCACTCCTCCATCACAGCCAAGAGCGGTGAGCGGTGGGGCTAGTAAATCTCTGTAACTTTCATAAGCGGACAGCGGCGTGGGCCTTCGTGTAAAAAAATGCAGTT
>CAZBJJ010000075.1:0-4617 GCA_964492245.1 uncultured Spirochaetales bacterium
CCAGTACGGTCTTTTTTGCCAGACCGCACAGTGCGGGGGCTGTACAGGGCCCGTCCCTTTCCCTACCAGCCGGTGGAATCTACCCCTCATCGCTGCAGGGCGGAAAAATCGTCTTGGACTGGCCTGGGGGAATTTTGGCCCAGCTCTTTGTGGAAATGACTGCCCGGGAACATAAAGACGGCCGTCGGGCGAAGGACTTTAACTGGCCCCGCTTTCACAGTCTTTTAGAAGAGGGCATAGGCGACAACAGCCTTCCCGAGGACCTTTGGGCAGTAGATTGGGGGCTTTTTGCCCAAAAGACCCTCGATTCCGGCTTTGACCGGCGCAGAATTAAGGCAGAGGCGAAAACGTGGAGCCTGAATATTGGGGCGGCTGGCGATGCGGGCCCCTGGCTTTCGGACAGCCCTTTTTTGCGCAAACTGCAGGAGTACAATCCTTGTCCTGGCGACCTTATCGGCTATGGCGAAGGCACGCGGTTTTGGATCTCCCCTAGCCAGCGCTTAACCGGCAGTGCAAAGGGCCATATTCTGCGCGAAAGATAGTTTTTACTGGACCATTTGGCCTTCTTGCTCTAGTATGGCAGACAAGGAAATATATGAAATTTTACCACCTGCCTGTCTGCCTGTGCCTAGCACTTTTTCTAGGTTCTTGTGCCCCCGAAACCCTCGAGCAGAGCGAGGAGCTGCGCAACCTGTCTACTCGCTATGGTCTTCCACTGGCAAAATTATCTTTCGATAAGGGGCCCCTGTGGTTCGAGTTTACCCCCGAAGGCCCCAGCCAGATTGCCAGCCCTATAAAGGCAGCGCTCACGCCCTTCGAGGCTTGGCCCAATGCCCTGCGGCTTGCAGATTTTGTAGATATCGATGAATTTCCCTGCGGAATTGTCAATGGCTGGGGCTTTTTAAGCATTATTAACGATTCCAATGGCGATATCTATTTAATGGGACGGAATAAGGGCCAATTGATGGGGCATTACTCGGTTGCGAACTCTTTTAAAATTGATAATACCCCCGCCCTTGTGCTCTATCGGGATTTCTTTTACCGCGATAGTGAACAGCGTATACCCATACACCGGTTTATTGCCCTAAATAGTAAGGAGCAGGATGCAGAACCCGCTTTTTTTACTGCCTACCCGGGCAAGGATGCTTGGGAATTCAATTCAATTGTGCACTCGCCAAAGGGGCCTTGGCTTGCCCGCGTAACAAAACAGGAAACGGGCGAATTGGCCTATATTAAAACTGATAACTTGGCCGAGCCTGGTGAACCGAGTTCGCAGGCTGCCTGGCTCGGCGCCCAGGAGCCCCAGACAATAGTCGAGGCCCAGGGCCCTTTTAAAGAGCTCCTTATACAGGCGGGAAAGATTCTAAACCCGCAACAATTGTTTGTTATAAAAAGATACCGCGCCGACAGGGGAAGTTTTTTTAATTGGGTTATCAGTGCCATTCCCAGCACCTACGACCGCCGCCTCCTGAATTTTGGGGATATTCAATTAAAGGATGCCACTGCCTGGACAAATAGTGCTTCCTCTATATTGCTCGAGGAAGATGGTGCCTTTTGGTATGTATTGTCTTCGGAATCCGAAACCATAGGCTCTGGCCACCTGCCCCTTCTGCCCGAAAACTATGTCTACACAGATGCTGCCCTATTGGCTCTGCCGGAAAGCCCAGCCACTGGCGCTCAGGGCGGGGAAAAACTTTTGTTAATTGCCTCTTGGGAGGAGCGAAATAGCTGGCAGGTTGGTTCTGCAGGCCTGTATATTCATCGCCTTAAATAGGCAGTATTGTGCTATACTATAGCTATGTTCAGATCGGCAATAGTATCGTTTTTTTTAATTGTCTTTGCTCTGTCTCCCACATGGGCTAGCCCGCCGGGCCCTTGGAATCTGCGGGCCAGCTTGTTTTACAGCTTGGAGTCTGCTGGCCTAGAGGGGGCCCCTTCGCCTATAAATGGGGGCCTGGGTTTTGCCTATTATTGGGATCTTGGTGCTGGTTTTGCCTGGGAGCCAGGTCTGGATATCTGGGGCAGTAGTTATGCCTGGTCTGACAACCTAGACCGGCCGGTGCCTATCGAGCTGGAAAACCGCACGACAATGGTAGTGCACAGTTTAATTTCTTTGCCCGCAGTGTATGAATTGTACTTTGGCCGGGGCCCGCGCATTAGATTTGCCTTGGGCCCTGGTTTCGATCTAACTATTCCCCTTGTTGCAGAAGATTTAAAGGACGAAGATTTGGTCGATGCCAAGGCGCAGACCGAAAAAATTCTCGCCTTCGAGTGGGGCAATGCCCGCTATCTTCAATTACTAGCGGGTATAGAGTCGGCCTTTAAGCTAACAGAGGGCAATGAGCTGGCCATAGGCCTGCGGGCCCTGTTCCCCCTGTGGCGCCTTTGGAGCCCGGGCTCTTTTGGCGGCATGGACCGCTTTCGTTTTGCCCTGGGCCTTTCGTATCGCTTTTAGACTAGAGCCCCAAGGCCTTATCAATTTCTGGTCTATTAAAACCAATAATAATGCGGCCATTGATATCTACAACGGGCACACCCATCTGGCCCGACTTCTTTACCATCTCTTGGGCCCGGACCTGGTCTCTAGCCACATCAAAATCGGAAAATTGAACCTTTTTCGATTTTAAATAGTCCTTTACCATCACGCAGTAGGGACAGGATTGCGTTGAATAGACGTTGACACTCATAATTACCTCCATCAAAATGCTATATAGAGAATATAATATATAGGGAGAGCAAGGTCAAGATTGGGTATCAGATTTTTTAGAAGCCTGCTTTGCTTTGAGCATAAGCACCGCAATATCGCCCTGGCGAATACCGCTAATTCGGGAGGCCTGCCCCACATTGCTGGGTTTGACCTTAGTTAAAAGCTCTACCGCCTCGGTGGAAAGGCCCTTTATACTGGCATAGTCGATATTGCTGTCCAGGCGGATAGCCGAAAGTTTGGACTGGCGAGCGGCAATTCTGGCCTCTTTTTCGATGTAGCCGGCATATTTTATATCCAGCGCCACGCGCTCTAACCACTCGCCGTTAAAGGCCTTTAATTCGGGGGCAAATGGCCAAACATGGTCCAAGAGCACCTTAGGATCCTTAAGGGCCACCTCCAGGCTTTCGCCCCCATGGGCGCCCAGTGGGTTTTCTGCCAGATTAAGGCTGTGCGGAACCCGGCGGGCAGAAAGTAGTTGCTGAATATTGGACAGGGCCTCTTCCTTTTGCGCTAGGCGTTGTAGCCTTTGTTCGCTGGCCAGACCAATTTCGCGCGTGTAGTGGGCAAGGCGGGTATCGGCACTGTCGTGGCGCAAGAGCAGGCGGTGTTCGGCGCGGCTGGTAAACATGCGGTAGGGTTCGCTCACGCCCTTGGCGGTAAGGTCATCAATTAAAACGCCAATATAGGCCTCGCTGCGTTTT
Organism: uncultured Spirochaetales bacterium; assembly: GCA_964492245.1. Classification (GTDB taxonomy): domain Bacteria; phylum Spirochaetota; class Spirochaetia; order Treponematales; family Breznakiellaceae; genus CAZBJJ01. Next base: position 3,409 of record CAZBJJ010000075.1, read on the forward strand.
AGAATAAAGGGTTCGTCGATGCCCCTTAAAAAGCGGTCCACATTTATGCCCGCCATTAGGCCCTGGGCGGCGGCCTCTTCGTAGCCCGAACTGCCATTGGTCTGGCCCGCAGTCCATAGCCCAGCAAGGCGCTTGCTCTGCAGGCTCGGATAGAGGTCCAGCGGGTCCAGGTAATCGTATTCCACTGCGTAGGCGGGCCGGACCATCTTGGCTTTTTCAAAACCGGGCAGGGTAGCCAGTGCCTGGGCCTGTACATCCTCGGGCAGGGAAGAGGAAAAGCCATTCAGGTAGAGCTCGTTGGTGTATTCGCCTTCGGGTTCTACAAAAATATGGTGGCGCTCCCTGTCGGGAAAGCGTACCACCTTGTCCTCGACCGAGGGGCAGTAGCGCGGGCCAATGCCCACGATTTTTCCGCCATATAGGGCCCCCCGGTGGATATTATTTTTAATTATTGCGTGGGTCGTATCGCTTGTCCAGGTAATATAACAGGGCAGGCGGGGCCGGGAATCCAACCAGGGCTCATCGGTGTCAAAGCTAAAAGGGCGGGGCCGTTCGCCGTCCTGGCGTTCTAAGATATCGAAGTTTACGGTGGAGGCGTCGATGCGGGCGGGTGTCCCCGTTTTTAGGCGGCCCATGGGAAAACCGTGTTTGCGTAAATTGTCGCCCAGCCCCATTGCGGCGCTTTCGCCTAGGCGCCCCTCGTCGGCTGAGTACTCCCCAATAAAAATTTTGCCCTCTAAAAAGGTGCCGGTACAGAGGATTACAGCCCTTGCGCCAATTTTTTGGCCCCTTGCCGTTATGACGCCTTCTACTCGCCGGCCATCTTTAGAAATTAAAAGATCTACCACGGTATCCATAAAAATATCCAGCCGCTCTTGAGCTTCCAGCGCACTGCGGGCCGCTTGGTGATAGCGCATTTTATCTGCCTGCGCCCGCGGGGCCTGAACAGCGGGTCCCCGGGAGCGGTTGAGTACGCGGTATTGGATAAGGCTTATATCTATCAGTTTGGCCATTTCCCCGCCAAGTGCATCGATTTCCCGGACAATATTTCCCTTGGAAAGGCCCCCAATTGAGGGGTTGCAGGAGAGAATGCCAATACAGTCGGGGTTTTGGGTGATAATTTGCGTTTTCCAGCCCAGGCGGGCCAGCGCAAGGCTGGCCTCTATGCCGGCGTGTCCGCCTCCCACTACAATTGCGTCATAGTCCATT